>NZ_BAKK01000010.1 GCF_000614145.1 Bacteroides faecichinchillae JCM 17102
GGTGATCTATTTTATCCTGTAAAACGACAGTATCCATCTTTTTAAACAGCAGGGGCTTTGACTGATTCCACATAACCGATAGGCATATCTACACAGGCACAGCCCAGCATATCCAAGCGAACGGCAATTTTACTTTTACCATCCATAGTCACAAGTTCACCGACAAGACCGGCCAAAGGACCTTTGATCACACGAACTTCTTCACCGCGAGCCAAAGGAGTGCTGTTCATATGAACGGCTTCCTCTGAATAGTCGAGCATAAAACGGAAACGGGCCATCTGGTCGTCAGGAATGACCGTAGGAGTGCTTTCACCGCGCATCACCATATAGCGGCTGACAGTGGAAAGAGTCAGCACTTCCATGCGTTCTTTGGGGGTGACATGGACAAAGACCATCATGGGAAGAAGAACCGCTTCTACTTTTTTACGACGGTCACTCCATTGATGGATTTCCTGTTGGACAGGAATAAAACTGTCAATCCCCATTTTTCCTAAACGCTCCGCAACTTTCTTTTCATGGTGCATACGAACCATTGCAACGTACCAACGTTTAGGGTGTGCTACGCCTTCCCCTGTCCCATAAATAGGCCCAGCAATCAATGTTTTCTTTTCTAATGAAATCATATTTTTACCCCATATTCATCGTTACTTCTTAGGTAACGGATGAATATGGGGTATCTATAAAAGAGTATTAATCTTTAGTGATCGAGGGTATTCTTTTGAAAACAAAGCATATAACTACTGAACATGAAGATTAGACTATTTCATGTTCAGATATTTATTTGCCATATATTGAGAAGAAAAAGATATTTTTATTTGCTGTCTATATATAATTTTGTCTATCTTTGCGTCGAATTCACATCCGTTACCTAAGAAGTAACAGACATATATTTTCGCTATTTATCAACAACTTACATAATTTTACTTAGTCACAAAATAATTTTTTACGTAAAATAAATTCTTTCTATTAACTTCTGTACGTTCTCTTAATTCAAAACCTTTCAAATAAATCTGTGTTGTTTTAATGGACGTATGCCCCAATGATTCACTTATCATTTCAATCGGGACTCCCCGATATTTTGCTGTAGTAGCCCAAGAATGACGAAGTGTATAGGAAGTAACGGGAGAACGCAGCTGTAATGTACGAGCTAAACTTTTCAAGCAATTATTAAAATTCCGAAGAGCAGACTGATACTCACGATATCCTCTTTGATCTTTCCGTTTTTTGTCACCACGAAGAATTGCAAACAAATAATCCGGACATCCCGAACAAGGAGGCATACGATTACGAAGTCGGCCAATCATATCCTTAGCTGTATCCAATACTTCTACACACATAGGAGTTTTGGTCTTAATACGATTGTAATGGAGAATATTCTGTTCCAACGCCGTTTTCTCAAGATGAGCAAAATCGGCAAAAGACATTCCACAAAACTGAAACATCAAAGCAGCAATAGTCTGAGTACGACGTAAACGTTCTGAACCCGGATCTTTATAAAGCAATCGATGTAACTCAGAGACAGGCAAAGCCTTTTTCTGCCGGACATCAACCCCTGTATAAACATCATGAAACAAGCGGGGAACATAGGGAGCACTCCCCGACTCTACTCCCCGGTTATAAATACTACGGAGCATCCTCATGTAGGTAGAAATCGTATTAGGTTTCAACCCGCATTCATAAAGATATTGCCCATAACAGCGCAACCGTTCCCGGGTTATCTGACTAAAAGACACCCAAGATGTATCACAAAACTTACAGAAAGAATATAGAGCATGCTTATAAACATGCGCAGTCGAAAAGCGACCTTCTTCCTGTAAACGATCGATGTACTGTTGGGCACATCGGCTAAATCCATTTCTGTTCTTCATTTGCATCACTAGTTATTTTATATATATACAATATTTGGCGAAAACAAAGAAGAATACTTTTTTACGTTCAACAAGCGCTCGCTAAATAGAATTATTTTAAAATTAATTAACCATGTTAAAAATTAGCAAATTATGGTAAGTAAAAAATCGTCTCCCAAAGGGACAAAAAAACAAACAAAAATGATTGAAAAAATGGCTAAAAAACGCGTTCAGAAACAGTATAAGAACGAAATCATCAGTAGAGAAGAACTGGAAAATAGAGGAGGATTGGTAGGAAGCAAAATTGAATATTTGAATCTGCATTTGAAAAAGTTCCTCGAAAAACATCTCTACTATCATCATCTCAAAACTTTGAGTGATTTAGCTCTATACATCTACCACGAAAAAAAGCTGTATTATTCAAAACACAACGGATTTAAACTAATGGAATACAGCAGTATACTAACAGAACTTTCTACCTTAAGTAAATCTGAACAAAAGTTATTGAAAGAACAAAAAGAAGAGAGTAAAATGAATACCAAAAAGTACCCAAAAAGGAAACGTTAAAAAATAATTGCGTAAATGAATTGGGAATCATACTTTTGTCGCCGTTTTCAACCGGCTGAAGATCAGAAATAATATCCCTAAAAATAGTGACACTATCAAAATGCGATAGTGTCACTATAATAAAGAGATAGCTACACTATATCAATAAAATAGTGTCACTATCTTGCATGGATATTTTATCCAACAATCAACTTTATTAAAGATTAACAAAACAAGAAATCATGAATAAGAAATTAGACAAAAGTACAATTAGTTTTTTTAAGTCAGTATGGAAAAGACGTATTATGGCTGAAAAAGGAATTTCAGAAAAGGAAGCAGAAAAAATTGTTAAAAAGAACATAGAAGCAGCAGAACGAATGCTTTACGGACATGCAATGATAGCATTCAATAAACAAGACGGAACATTCTGCATGGAGCAAGGCACCCTTATTGGATATGAAAAATTCTTTCATCGCAAGTTTATTCTTACGGCAAAACAGGAATCAATTATCTATTGGAGTGAAGAACAACAGGCATGGAGAAGATTTATGATCGGCAACCTGCTGGATTGGAAACCTATTGTTTAACTTTAAATAAAATAAATTAACTATGAGTATTGATCATAAAGGAATCCCTTATTTCCCAATATACGCTACTTTTTTTGAAGAGGAAGTCATTGAATTGTTAGAAGCTCAATATGGAATACGAGCTTCTTACATCGTCATGAGGTTGCTATGCAAAATTTATAAAGAAGGGTATTATATCTCTTGGGGACAAGAACAAAGCCTTATTTTTATCCGTAAAACTGGAGGAGAAATACATGAAAAGACAATGGATAAGATTATTCAAATATTATTGGAAAAGGAATTTTTCGATAAAGAAAGCTACGAGAAATATGGAATCCTAACTTCAGAACAAATACAAAGGGTTTGGCTGGAAGCTACTGTTCGGCGAAAACGTGATTTCTCTAAATTGCCTTACTTATTACCAAATGGTAATTCCAAAAATTGTAAGCAAAAAGAGGATATGAACAACGAAAATGCAAACAATTCTTCTGTTCAAGTTGAGTTGACTTCGGAAAATGCAGACAATTCCGGACAAACTAAACTAAACAAAACTAAAACACCTACAGAGGAAGAAGAATCAAACAACATTTCGGTGGAAATTCCGGGATATGCATACAATCAAGCCACACACAATTTATCGGGACTACTAGAAAGTATGGAACGGTATAAGGTAACTGTCCGGAAAGAGAAAGAAACGATTCTAATGTTATCAGACTACGGGAAGAAGGGAACACAAGTTTGGAAAATATTCGCTAATACCAACTGGAGCAAGATAGGAGCACCTGGAAAGTATATCATTTCCATATTGGGAGGCAAACATTAACGGTCCGAATAATCTAACACTGAACAAAGAAAGAGGTATTCCCTTTAGTGGTGGAATACCTCTTCTTACTGTTATATAAAAATGTATACTATTTACTTACACGTATGTTTCCAGCAGTTTCACATTTCCACCTACCGGAGTAATCGTTACATCTTGTGTAGTAGCAGGAAACAAAACAGATTCACCTGCATTCACCGTCAATTCGTTACCTTCATTATCTCTTAATTTACAAGATCCTTCCATACAAATAAAAATCACAAAAGAATCAAGCTCAGAATAATCACAATTTATTTCTTCTGTCAGATCATACACAGATGTTGTAAAGTAAGGACATGCAACCAATTCCACTGGTTCGTCTTTCACTGCATCGTATTTTGTACGGTAATCATCCAGTACATCGTAATCGATAGCTTCGCGTGCCAGATCAGTATGAAGTTCACGAGTCTTTCCGTTAGCATCCTTACGATTGAAATCATAAATACGATATGTGATATCAGAAGTTTGCTGAATTTCAGCTATAAACGAACCGGCGCCGATGCTGTGAACACGTCCTGCCGGAAGGAAAAACACATCCCCCGGATGAATTTCATATTCCTGCAACACATCAGTAATCGTGTTATTGAACACACGTTCTTTATATTCTTTAGGAGTAATTTGCTCAGAAAAACCTGAACGTAATTTAGCTCCCTTATCCGCATCTACCACATACCACATTTCTGTTTTACCCATTGAGTTATGGCGTTTCTTTGCCAAATCGTCTGACGGGTGTACCTGAATAGATAGATCCTGTTTGGCATCAATAAACTTGATCAACAAAGGAAACTTGTTACCGAAACGGGCATAGTTCGCTTCGCCTACCAGCTCTTCGCGATACCTTTTCATCATATCGGTTAAAGTTAAACCTTTGTCCGGACCATTGGCCACAACAGATTCATTATTTTCTACGCCGGAAATCTCCCAGCTTTCTCCTACTCCTTTCAAGTCTGAATTCAAATGCTTGAATGGAATAATCTTGTCGCCCCCCCAAAGCGTCTGCTTCAGAATAGGTTCGAATTTTAATGGATACATTTTAGTTTTTCTTGTTATAAACTTAGATTAAATTCGCCTGGATTGTAACAATCCGGGGACAAACATACGAAAAATAGTTCAATTTTAAATAAAAGATGAAATTTAAATTCAATCAAAATCCAGATTATCAATGCGGCCCAAATGAAAATTTTCTTGTCTACTAAAGAAGAGACAGATAATTACGCTAAACTTTCCTAAAAGCCCCTTTAGATTTAGACCGAATAATTTGTGAGTAACAAAGAATTTCCCTTTATTTGCAAGAAATTTTAATTAATACCAAACATGAATAACACATTCCCAACAAAGGGAAATCTATCTGGGCTCAGCCGCGAAGATTTCCAAAAGGATATAAATGATAAGAAAACAGACTTATTTATCCTTAAAAATAAGAAGGGAATGGAAGTAGCCGTAACTAATTACGGATGCGCCATTCTTTCAATTATGGTACCGGATAAAAACGGAAAATATGCTAATGTTATTTTAGGACACGACAGTATCGACCATGTCATCAACAGCCCGGAACCATTCCTCAGTACTACTATCGGACGCTACGGTAATCGTATAGCTAAAGGGAAATTCACCTTATTTGGCGAAGAACATGAACTGACTATCAACAACGGACCTAACTCTTTGCACGGCGGACCTACAGGCTTTCATGCACGTGTATGGGATGCCACTCAAATTAATGAGTGTACCGTACAATTCAATTATCTTTCTGCGGATGGTGAAGAAGGGTTCCCTGGTAATCTGGAAGTAGAAATGACCTATCGATTGGAAGAAGAAGTAAATGCATTGACTATTGAATATCGTGCAACTACCGATAAAGCAACAATAGTAAACTTAACCAGTCACGGATTCTTCAACCTTGCCGGCATTTCCAATCCAACTCCTACTATAAATGATCACCTTGTCACTATTAATGCTGATTTCTATACGCCTATCGACGAAATATCCATCCCAACAGGAGAAATTCTTAAAGTAGAAGGTACGCCGATGGACTTCCGTACGCCACACACCGTAGGCGAACGCATCAACGATAAATTCCAACAGCTTATTTTCGGTGCAGGATATGACCATTGTTATGTGTTGAACAAGAATGAAAACGGTTCGCTCGATCTGGCAGCTGTCTGCAAAGATCCCAAAAGCGGACGAATCATGGAAGTATACACAACAGAAAATGGAGTACAACTTTATACAGGTAATTGGTTAAATGGATTCGAAGGTGCACATGGTGCAACATTCCCTGCCAGAAGTGCAATATGCTTTGAGGCACAATGTTTCCCGGATACTCCAAACATTGCTCACTTCCCATCAGCGACATTACTACCAGGTGATGAATATCAGCAAATAACTGTATACAAGTTTGACGTAGAAGAATAATTTAATAGAAGAATAACTAATCAAATTTATAAACTAATATTTATTTAAAACCATGACACAAGAAAAAAAGAGTTATCTATTGCCAATAGCAATGATGTTCGCCCTCTTCGCTATGATTTCATTCGTTACAGGATTTACTAATCCTCTCGGACTTATTGTAAAAGAACAGTTTAATGCTCCCAACTGGATGACCCAGTTAGGAAATGCAGCCAATTTCATAGCTTATGCATTTATGGGACTTCCGGCTGGTATTATGCTGAAAAGAATTGGTTATAAAAAGACAGCATTAATTGCAGTTGCAGTAGGTTTCGTTGGTGTAGGTATCCAATTCCTTTCAGGACAAATGCCGTTCCAACCAGGTGAATTCGGACCATTTTGGGTGTACCTAACAGGAGCTTTCGTTTCCGGTTTCTCTATGTGTATGTTAAACGCTGTAGTAAACCCGATGTTAAATACATTAGGTGGTGGTGGTAAGAAAGGTAACCAATTAATTCAGTTCGGTGGTTCTTTAAATTCTATTTCAGCAACAATCGTTCCAGTACTAGGAGGTTATTTGATCGGTACCATCAGTCAGGATACAAGAATTAGTGACGCTAATCCAGCTTTATTTATCGCTATGGGTATTTTCGCTGTAGTATTCGTTGTTTTAGCTTCAATGAGCATTCCTGAACCTCACATGGAACACACTGCTGACCACAAAGTGAAAGATGCTTACAGCCCGATGTCTTTCCGTCACTTCGTTCTTGGAACAGTAGCTATCTTTGTATATGTGGGAGTAGAAGTAGGTATTCCTAACTTTGTAAACTTATTCCTTACTACTTCACAAACTGCAGAAGGTGCTCAAGGATTAGGTATTGATACTGCAATCGCAGGATCTATCGTAGGTACATATTGGTTCCTGATGATGATTGGTCGTCTTTGCGGTGGTGCTCTCGGTGCTAAATTCTCCAGTAAAGCTCAAATCACAACTGTTTGTCTGTTCGCATTAGCTTTCTTACTCATCGGTATGTTTGCTCCTACTGAAGCAACAGTAAATATGCCTGTATTCAAATCAGACATTAGTTTTGGAATGGCTGTTGTACCTGTTGGTGTTATGTTTTTCATTCTTTGCGGACTTTGTACTTCTATCATGTGGGGTGGTATTTTCAATCTTGCAGTAGAAGGCCTTGGCAAATATACTGCAATGGCATCCGGTATCTTTATGGTAATGGTTTGCGGTGGTGGTATACTTCCATTGATCCAAGGGGGTGTAGCAGATGCTACAAGTAGTTATATGGCAAGTTTCTGGGTAATCTTCGCAGGTGTCGCCTATATACTGTATTACGCATTGATTGGTTGCAAGAATGTGAACAAAAATATTCCTGTTGAATAATAAATCGATTATTAACGAACTTATAAAATGATTTTATCATGGATATAGAACATGTAAGAAGTCGTTTCATCAAGCATTTTGACGGAACCACAGGGTTTGTATATGCCTCTCCAGGTCGTATTAACTTAATTGGCGAACACACTGACTATAATGGTGGGTTTGTATTCCCGGGAGCTATAGACAAAGGCATGATCGCTGAAATCAAACCAAATGGCACTGACAAAGTAAGAGCTTACTCTATTGACCTTAAAGATTATGTTGAATTTGGTCTGAATGAAGAAGATGCTCCTCGTGCCAGCTGGGCAAGATACATTTTCGGTGTATGCCGTGAAATGATCAAAAGAGGTGTAAATGTAAAAGGATTTAATACAGCTTTTGCCGGTGATGTACCTTTGGGTGCCGGTATGTCTTCTTCTGCTGCTTTAGAAAGCACTTATGCCTTTGCTTTGAACGAATTGTTTGGTGAAAACAAAATTGATAAATTTGAATTGGCAAAAGTAGGACAAGCTACAGAACACAACTACTGCGGTGTAAACTGCGGGATCATGGATCAATTTGCTTCCGTATTCGGTAAAGCCGGTAGCTTGATTCGTTTGGATTGCCGTTCTTTGGAATATCAATATTTCCCATTCCATCCGACTGGTTATCGCCTCGTTTTGCTGGATTCGGTTGTTAAACATGAATTAGCTTCTTCTGCATATAACAAGCGTCGCCAAAGTTGTGAAGCTGCAGTTGCTGCTATCCAGAAAAAACATCCTCATGTAGAATTCTTACGCGACTGTACAATGGAAATGTTGCAGGAAGCAAAAGCTGAGATCAGTGAAGAAGACTATATGCGTGCAGAATATGTGATCGAAGAAATCCAACGTGTACTTGATGTATGTGATGCTTTGGAAAAAGATGATTACGAGACTGTAGGTCAGAAGATGTATGAAACTCACCACGGTATGAGTAAGTTATACGAAGTAAGCTGTGAAGAACTCGATTTCTTAAACGACTGTGCTAAAGAATATGGCGTAACTGGTTCTCGTGTTATGGGCGGTGGCTTCGGAGGTTGCACCATTAACTTGGTGAAAGAAGAATTATACGATAACTTCATTGAAAAAACAAAAGAAGCTTTCAAAGCTAAATTCGGCAGAAGTCCGAAAGTTTATGATGTAGTAATCGGTGACGGTTCTCGCAGATTGGAATAATATATATCAATCTATATGTTTCTAGGAGGGTGTCTGAAAAGGACATCCTCTTACTTTTTTATTTTTTGTCTCTTTTTTGTGATTAATCCAACCAATTATAAAAGTATCGCTCATAAAATTCCATTTTCTACCTTTATCAGTCTTATAATTCATTCCATCCCTCCCTTTCTTAGCCTTTTTCTGCTTGCAGATCATTTTTCCGATGTTAAATGCAATAGCCAATATTCCGAAGTCCATGATAATCTTATCCAGGACTTTATGTCTGAATCTCTTATACCTTTATTCCATTTTAGTTGTCCGAAGACCGCTTCCACCTCCACCGGTCTTTTGCTCCTATGTTCAAATCCTTTTGGTGAAGTGAGCTTCTCGCGTGCCAGTTGCTTATACCACCTTAGTTTATGGTTCGCCCTGAGTCCGAACTTGTGAAAGTTCGGACTTTTACAATAAAAATGAGTTCACTTCATTCGGGCAGCCTCCTAGTATTATATGGCACAATCTTCTTTATCTTCGGGAGCTTTATCTTCAGGACCTTTTTCTTTAGAATCATCCTCCGAATATTCCTGTAAATCATCAGCTGCTATACTAGGTACATCCTTCTTCTTTATAGTTTGATAAATTTCTGTAGACTTTCTATTCTCAGCGTCTTTCTGTGAGTCATAAAAAAGTAGTTGCTCAGAACAAATAGTATAGGTAACCTCCTTCAGAAGCTCCACTCTTTGTAGCATATATGTCAGTTCTTCTTTTGTAACTACATAATCCTTATTATATCGTGACTCGATATAAGCACGACACAGTAAGTCATAACAGTGTTTTTCAAAATCTGTATGATGAAGAAATACACTAGCTATAGCATGAGAATATTTCTTACACTTACTTTCAAGGTCTTTCAATTTATGACTTTTAGGGCGATAATTCACAAAAACAAGTTCTATAGAATAATAAAACCTCTCGCAAGCCTGATGAAGCTGGAAAGCTCCTAATTCATTCATCCCATCTTCTAAAGCAATATAAGCATACTTCATGAATCCAATAGCAAACGGATAACATTTATTGAACTCTTCTGTAGCAATGTCTTTGATCTCTTTATAAGAAAGTTCATGAGGTTTTGTTAGTTTAAACTTCTTATTATCATAAAGTTTAATACCTTCCTTCACTATATCTGTATAAAAGTAACGCTTCTGATCAAGAGCCTTATTGAAACTATTAATATCTTCCACAATAAATTGAGGTGCAGCATGGCGCCTGAAAGCAAATACTTTATGATAACTTTCCACCACCTTTTCTTCCAATTGCCACTCAGTAACACGAGCATTAGCCCCAAAGGTTACGACCAGAATATCCAGATCACTTTGATAGGAAGTATGAACTCCAAATTCTATCTTCTCGTCCCACAACACATACTCTTCTCGGGCATAACTTCCATACAAAATGATCATTACGCACCTTGGGATATGGCGAGTTATAGATTCGACTAAAAAGTTAAGTTCTTCTTGTGTAGATTCAGGTAAATTCTTGATACTTCGTTTCATTCCATCTATTGGTATTTATTCTTTTCTATGCAATATTACTCCTTTTAAATGAAAAATACAACTATGCCAACTATTTTCATCGTTAATTCTATTATTTTGATATTCAACTATTTTTTAACTTTATGCTATATAACATACATCAGTGTATACAATACACTAAACAAAAGTGTTACTTTCACACCAAAAATAAGATAAGTATCTCATTTACATTAAAAAACAGTACCATGAAAACACATTTTATTTTTGTAGCAGTTATTCTATCGATACTATTCGCATGTGATAATAAGCCAGTCGCCAAACTGACCTTATCCGGTCTTGATCCAACAAAATTTCAAACAGAAATAAATAATGCACATACAGCTCTTTATATTTTAAAGAATAAAACTGGCATGGAAGTATGTATTACCAATTTTGGAGGACGTATCGTATCTATTATGGTTCCTGATAAAAGTGGAAAAATGCAGGATGTAGCTTTAGGTCTTGATAACATTGATGATTATATCAATATTCCGAACAATTTCGGTGCTTCTATCGGGCGTTATGCCAACCGCATTGCTCAAGGACGTTTTGTTTTGGATGGAGACACCATACAACTACCACAAAACAAACATGGACATTGCTTGCATGGAGGTCCCAAAGGATGGCAATGTCAAGTATATGATGCCCAACAGATAGATTCTGCTACTTTGGAATTAACTTACTTCTCACCAGATGGCGACGAAAATTTTCCCGGTAATGTTACAGCAAAAGTTATCTACCAACTAACAAATGACAATGCCATTCACATCAACTATAAAGCAACTACAGATAAAAAGACAGTCATTAATATGACTAATCATTCATTTTTCAATCTTTCTGGCGATCCATCAAAAGTTTCTACTAACGACATTTTATATATAAACGCCGATTATTTTACTCCAATTGACAGTACGTCTATGACTACAGGTGAAATTGCTTCTGTAAAAGAAACTCCGATGGACTTTACTATTCCAAAAGTAATCGGTCAAGACATAAATAATGATTTTGTTCAACTAAAGAACGGAAACGGATATGACCATAACTGGGTCTTAAATACCAAAGGGGATATTAACCAAATAGCTGCGAAGCTTACTTCTCCAGAGTCGGGAATCAGTTTAGAAGTATATACAAATGAACCCGGTATCCAAATATACACTGGTAACTTTCTAAACGGAACTGTAACAGGGAAAAAAGGCATTATTTATAATCAACGTACCGCAGTATGTTTGGAAACACAACACTATCCTGACAGTCCTAACAAAAAAGATTGGCCTTCCGTTGTTTTGGAACCAGGACAGACCTATAACAGTGAATGTATTTATAAGTTCTCCGTAGAGAAATAATCGTTATTGGGAAAATTCGGTCAACGAAACAAGATAACTCAATAATAACTTCGAATTAATGAGACAGAAAGCATCAATAAGACCTATCGACTTTAGCTTATTGCCGAAACTTTTTACTTTATCTCAGTTATAAAGTTTGTACGAAGCTATTTATGGCGAACCAATGGATATACAGAATTTCCGTAAACAAATTGCAGAAATGGATTTTATAGAAAAAACTGATGAAATAGATAAAACAAGTTCTAAACGTGGTGCTGCTTTGCATAAGTTCAATAGCAGAACATACCATAAAGATCTAAAATTTAAACTTTAAGAATATTATTATGAGAACAAAATTATTAATCAGCACAGCTTTTCTAGCTGCATCTATATCTCTTTCCGCACAAAAGGAAGCAACCATCACTGTATATATTGATCAAGGTAAAGAAATTATCCCGAAAGAAATATATGGCCAGTTTGCCGAACATCTAGGTTCATGTATCTATGGTGGACTTTGGGTAGGCGAAAATTCAGAGATTCCCAATACCAAAGGATATCGTACAGACGTATTCAATGCGTTAAAAGATTTGGCTGTTCCTGTTCTCCGCTGGCCGGGCGGTTGCTTTGCCGATGAATATCATTGGATGGACGGTATCGGTCCAAAAGAAAATCGTCCCAAAATGGTAAATAACAATTGGGGAGGAACTATTGAAGACAATAGCTTCGGAACACATGAATTTCTAAATCTTTGTGAAATGTTGGGCTGTGAACCATATATTAGTGGAAATGTAGGTAGCGGAACAGTTGAAGAACTTGCCAAATGGGTAGAATACATGACTTCAGAGGGAGATTCCCCAATGGCTAATCTTCGCCGTAAAAACGGTCGTGATAAAGCATGGAAAGTCAAATATCTCGGTGTAGGAAATGAGAGTTGGGGATGCGGTGGTAATATGCGTCCGGAATATTATTCAGATCTGTATCGTCGTTATTCTACTTATTGTCGTAATTACGATGGTAACTATTTATTTAAGATTGCCAGTGGTGCAAGCGATTATGATTACAACTGGACAGAAGTTCTAATGAATCGTGTAGGACACAAAATGCAAGGTCTTTCCCTACATTATTATACTGTAAGCGGGTGGAGTGGTAGCAAAGGAGCTGCAACGAAATTTAATAAAGACGACTATTACTGGACCATGGGTAAGTGTCTTGAAGTAGAGGACGTAATCAAAAAACACTGCGCTATCATGGACAAATATGATAAAAACAAGAGAATTGCACTCATACTTGATGAATGGGGAACATGGTGGGATGAAGAACCGGGAACTACAAGAGGACATCTATACCAACAAAATACATTGCGTGATGCTTTTGTCGCTTCCTTAAGTCTTGATGTATTCCATAAATATACCGACCGTTTGAAGATGGCAAATATAGCGCAAATAGTGAATGTACTTCAATCTATGATACTGACAAAAGATAAAGAGATCGTATTAACTCCTACTTACTATGTTTTCAAAATGTACAAGGTTCATCAGGACGCCACGTATCTGCCACTTGAACTGAATTGTGAAATAATGAATGTACGCGGAAATCGTGTAGTACCTTCCATTAGCGCCACTTCCTCAAAAGATAAAAACGGTATCATTCATCTTTCACTTTCCAATGTAGACACTGACAATGCTCAAGAAGTTACTATTAACTTACCTGATGTAAAGGCTTCAAAAGCAACCGGAGAAATTTTAACTTCTACAAACCTAACTGATTATAATTCTTTTGAAAATCCTAATAATGTCAAATTAGCTCCATTCAAAGAGGTAAAAATCAATAAAGGAGTACTGAAAGTAAAACTACCTGCCAAATCAATTGTTACATTGGAGTTGCACTAGTGTACTAGTAGTACCACGAGGAATCGTTACTATAATCGAAAGAAAAAATCATCAAAAATGGAAACGAAAAGAAAGAAGAAGAAAGCCCTTTCTCATTGCCAATTACAGAGAAAGAGTTATCTTTGCAAAAAATATAAACGGAATTTATTAAATATAAAGATATGAACGATAACAAACTTATGAATCGTGCAGCGGATAACATCCGTATTCTTGCTGCTTCAATGGTTGAAAAAGCCAATTCCGGTCACCCGGGTGGCGCCATGGGTGGTGCTGATTTTGTGAACGTACTCTTCTCTGAATTTTTAGTATACGATCCTGAAAATCCCCGTTGGGAGGGACGTGACCGCTTTTTTCTTGATCCCGGTCATATGTCTCCGATGCTCTATTCTACCCTTGCTTTGACCGGTAAATACACACTGGACGAACTGAAAGAATTTCGTCAATGGGGAAGCCCTACTCCAGGACATCCTGAAGTAGATATCATGCGCGGTGTGGAAAATACTTCAGGTCCGTTAGGACAAGGACATACTTTTGCAGTAGGTGCTGCTATCGCTGCCAAATTCCTGAAAGCTCGTTTTAATGAGGTAATGGATCAAACAGTCTATGCTTATATTTCTGATGGTGGTATACAGGAAGAAATATCGCAAGGTGCCGGACGTATCGCCGGTGCATTGGGATTGGATAATCTGATCATGTTCTATGATGCTAACGATATTCAGCTTTCTACCGAAACAAAAGATGTGACTGTTGAAGATACCGCTATGAAATACGAAGCATGGGGATGGAAAGTGATTAGCATCAATGGTAATGATGTAGATGAAATCCGCATGGCCCTAAAAGAAGCAAAAGCTGAAAAAGAACGTCCGACTCTGATTATTGGTAAAACAGTAATGGGTAAAGGTGCACGTAAAGCCGATGGTAGTAGTTACGAAGCTAATTGCGCTACTCATGGCGCTCCACTTGGCGGTGATGCTTACGTAAATACGATTAAGAATCTGGAGGGTGATCCTACTAATCCATTTGTTATATTCCCGGAAGTTGCCGAGTTATATACAAAACGTGCTACAGAATTAAAGAAAATCATAGCTGAAAAATATGCAATAAAAGCAGCTTGGGCAAACGCAAATCCGGAACTGGCTGCTAAATTGGAAACTTTCTTTGCAGGAAAGGCACCGAAAATAGACTGGACTGTTATAGAACAAAAAGCAGGTGGTGCTACACGTGTTGGTTCAGCAACTGTATTAGGAGCACTTGCCACACAAGTTGAAAATATGATTGTTGCTTCTGCCGACCTTTCAAATTCTGATAAAACAGATGGCTTCTTAAAGAAAACTCATGCCTTCAAAAAAGGTGATTTCAGCGGGGCATTCTTCCAGGCAGGTGTATCCGAATTGACAATGGCTTGTGTTTGTATTGGTATGTCATTACATGGTGGTGTCATTACTGCATGTGGAACATTCTTCGTGTTCTCTGATTATATGAAGCCGGCTATACGTATGGCAGCTTTGATGGAACAACCTGTAAAATTCATCTGGTCACATGACGCCTTCCGTGTAGGTGAAGATGGACCTACTCACGAACCGGTTGAACAGGAAGCTCAAATACGTTTGATGGAGAAACTTAAAAATCATAAAGGTCATAACTCTATGCTGGTACTACGTCCGGCAGATGTAGAAGAAACAACTATTGCATGGAAACTTGCAATGGAGAATGTCTATACTCCGACAGGTTTGATTTTATCCCGTCAAAATATTGCAAACTTACCAGCTGGAACTGATTATGCAGAAGCTGAGAAAGGTGCTTATATTGTTGCAGGTTCAGACGAAAATCCGGATGTTATTCTGGTAGCTTCCGGTTCTGAAGTTTCGACCTTGGTAGCAGGCGCTGAACTTCTACGCAAAGACGGAGTAAAAGTTCGTATTGTTTCGGCTCCATCTGAAGGATTATTCCGTAGTCAGCCTAAAGAATATCAGGAATCAATCCTGCCAACAGGAGCTAAGATTTTTGGTCTGACAGCAGGGCTTCCTGTGACTCTCCAAGGTTTGGTAGGTTGCGACGGTAAGATCTGGGGATTAGATTCATTTGGTTTCTCAGCTCCTTACAAAGTATTGGATGAGAAGCTTGGATTTACTGCCGAGAATGTATATAATCAGGTAAAAACAATGCTCTAATGAAAACAATCGGATTAGCATGTGACCACGCCGGTTACGAATTAAAAGAATATGTTCGCGGATGGCTGGAAGCAAAAGGCTGGGCATATAAAGACTTTGGTACTAATTCAACTGCCAGTGTAGATTATCCGGATTATGCACATCCTTTGGCACTCGCCATAGAGGCAGGAGAATGTTATCCGGGAATTGCTATTTGTGGAAGTGGAAACGGAATCAATATGACTTTAAACAAGCATCAAGGTATTCGTGCCGCTCTCTGCTGGAATGCAGAAATCGCGCATTTAGCCCGTCTGCATAATGACGCCAATATACTTGTAATGCCAGGGCGTTTTATCAGTACAGAGGAAGCAGATATGATTTTGACCGAGTTCTTCTCTACAGATTTTGAAGGAGGTCGTCATCAGAAACGTATCGATAAAATTCCAGTAAAATAAAGCCTACAATTTAAATAAAAAAAGGTTGCAAGTGAATGGAAATAATCCATAACTTGCAACCTTTTTCTACAGATATAGATACCTTATTAAACTACCTCTGATATACTAGAATTGTATACGAATTAGCAGGAAATTCGTATTTCAAGTCTTTTGTATAATAAAGGACTTTCTCTTGCGGTACAATTCTTTCCGGTTGTTCCGGTGTATTTTTATCTTTGAGATCACCAGACAATGTAATAACTTTAATTTTTGAAGGCGAATCAAATCCTTTCAAACAAATATCAGCGGTAATAACATAGTCATGAATATTTGAGACATGAACCACTACTTCTTCCTTCTTTTCATCTGTAGCAGCCGTTACATCCAGTTCTCCGTGAGTTGCGCTAAACACTCTGAAAGGTTTATGATGATTTGAAGCCATCTGCTTAGCATAAAAAGGAGGCATTCCCCAGACCTGTGAAGGGGTAAAGAAGATTTGTCCCTGATTCCAGCCATTATCATTTTGCAGATAAGGTTCCAGCGCATTAGCAGCACAAGTCGTTAATAAAAAGTCTCCCATCCTACGGGCTGCATTCTGAATTGTCACATGCCCTAATGCACGCCGCATATCATGAGTTACTCCGTTTTCTTCAAATAGAGCACATTTCATCTTTGTATTCGGGTCCCATTTCTGAAAATAATCTTTCATCTGCTTCAACTCTCCTTCTACCTGGGATCCCAAAATGTTATCATCAGCCCATGGATGATAATCCCAATAAGCAGCTTTTCCATTGAGTGCATCAAATACCATTTTCATATTTTCCTGTGAATCCGGACGCCACCAAGCTGCAGAAACAAATTCTATATTCGGGTCTTTTGATTTAATAGCATCATAGATACGATTAAAATCCTGAATATATTTCTCATAATCTTTACGAATATCTCCCCATATCACTTCTTCATTGCCAATCTCTATATACTTCACATTGTAGGGTTTAGGATGTCCAGCATCTGCCCGCTTCTTTCCCCACTCGGAAGTTACCGGCCCGTTCAGGTATTCAATCATATCCGCCATATCCTGTGCTGATTCTCCCACATTCACTGCAAAACAAGGTTCAAAACCTGCCGCTTCACAAAGCTGAAGAAATTCTTCAATACCGAATCCGTTGGTGGAATAAGGATACCAATGACCTCTATATTGCGGCCGTTTATCCCTGTCACCAATCATATTTTTGAACTTGTAATCAGGGGCATTAACCATAGTACCTCCATAACGTAAAAATGTCAAACCTTGATTAACCATTGTTTTAGCAATATCATTGCGTAATGGCAAATTATGAAATAGGTCATCCCCAGTACCCATCAGGACCACTTGGTCTATCCAGACTTTACCATTATTCTCTATATAAACAGCCAGACGTGCATTGGTATCCGTAACATTTGAAATGAATTCGAATGGGAACTTTTGCCACTTATCTGTCACTCCTTTCAACTCTTGAATTGCATATTCTTTATTTCCATCTACACTCTGTAGTGCAACTTTCACCACTCCTTTATAGGAGCCTTTCAAATAGAGCCGTCCTTCAAATTTCTGTCCTTCTTTCACAGCAATCCCCCATCCATTAAGCCCCATATTAGCTACTCCCACTTTACCTGAGCCACCATTTTTGCTGATCATCTGTGACCAAGTTGAGTTATAAGCATCTTTATTATCATGTATAAAAACAGCTTTAACATTTCCAGTCTGAATGGGTGTCCAATGAAAACTAACCTCTGGTTGAGGAGTTATATTGAATTTCAATATCTTGTCCATATTCTCAGCCTTCATTCTGACATTACGAAATTTCACATTAGAATTCCATGAACGCAATCCAATTCTACCAGTAGCAAGAATAGGATTGTTTTCATTATGCACAAAAAGGCTTTTATCATTTAGAAAGATTTCCATTCTTCCATCATTCATAACAACCTTCAACCGATTCCATTCAGCAGGATTACAATCTACTTCTATATCACGGATATGGCTAAAATTATTTTCATGTTTTCCAATCACCACTTTCTTCCCGTTGGCTGCAAGACTTATTTCATATCCATTGAAAGCATCAGCACCTTTCGCTTCTTTAGAAACTCGCGTAATTAATCCTGCATTATCCCCTGATGTGTCATCGAATTTAATTTCAGCTTCTACCACACCATTTTTTAATTCAATAGGATTGTAGATAAATTTAGAACCTGCCGCTTTTGTTGCATGAAGTTCTCCATGAGAGGTAGTCCAATTACCATCATATATTGAAAAATCATCAAAAGTAATTCCGGGAGTAGGTTCTTCAAAACTTTCACCGAATATGCGTTGGTTATAAATTCCTCCGTATATTTCATGATTCACATCTTCTATACAAGATCCATAAAGATAAGCAGGGATAGTATTCTCTATTTTTGACGCATCTATCTCAATGAGTTCATCTTTATTAATAGGAATCCAAACTTCATAAGCTCCTTGTTTACGATTTCCCATAGCATAATAAGGAATTGCAGTAAAATTAATCTGTTGTTTCTTATCATCAACGGCCACTCCTTTTATCACATTAACTCCTTCCAAAAGACCTTTTTCAGGTACTAATTCCATAGAACAATTAGTATCAATTCTCAAATGATCCAACCCCGCGTTATCTATTTCCTCCAGACAATATACCACAGGACCTGAAGCCAGAGCTATCTTTCCTTTAAGATCCTTAACCTGCTCGCAGGCAGTAATGATGCGGGGCTGCATAGGTAAATTCAATTCTATTCGGTCCGCTTTTCCCCAATTACGGTTGATCTCAACATAACCATCGACTACTTTCACCTTTTCCAATTTTCCATTGATAGCCAAAGTTATTTGCGAAATCAGATTTGATTGATAAAGTCCATAAGGATTCTCAACTCCCTGTGCCCATCCCGGAACTCTTATTTTCACAGAAAATTTGCCTCTCTTTTCCGGCTGAAGAGTTACATTAATTTTTCCTGTCCAAGGATATCCAGTCTCTTGCTGAACATGGACTGTATTATGATCCAATTCTATCGTAGCTTGGCTGCTAACAAACAGATTAACCATCAATTGATCAGCTTGTTTTGCATAGATGAATCCGGCATTGCCGATACTATTTTCAAGAACATCGGAGGACAACATGGACAAGAATGCCATTCCCAACGAGAATGATTATGCGAATTCAACGGATTTTGATAAGTATATTTATCACCGGAAAGAGAAATCCCTGTTAATACATTATTATATAATACCCGTTCAAACTCATCCATATATTTACCTTCACCTGTCAGCTCATTCATCCGTTGGCTGAAGAAGCCTGCTCCTACCGCAGCACAAGTTTCCAAATAAGCATCAGTAGGAAGGAAATAATCTTCTCCGAATTTCTCATCAAAATGAATAGCACCCACACCACCGGTTATAAACATACGCCGGCCTACCATATTGTCCCACCAATCAGTAGCTGTCTGAATATATTTCGGGGAATGATTTTCCAAAGCAGCAGCAACAACACCCGTAGCTAACAAAGTAGCACGCACCGCATGTCCCTCAATAGTTTTCTGTTCAAAAATAGTAATAGAATCTTGAGCATAATCTCCCCATGAAGGACGAGCATTGTCCCCAAACTGAGGATCTTTATATTTTTGTTCCCGAATCCATTGCTCCGATTTCTCATTTCCCCACTTAACCCACAATGGATAGCCACAATGTTTTCCTCTGTTCTCCATCCAGAAAGTAACCAATTTCCAGTAAGCAGTCTCATCTACCGGAAGGTTAATTTGCTTCTTAATATCAGGATTTTGTTTGAATAACCAATATAATTTAATAACGGCCTCTTCAGGTCCGGAATGTGAAGGAATGATATTCTTTTTTGGAGCAGGCCCCATCAAATCACACATATAATTTGCCAACCGTACTGCTACTTCTAGTAATTTCACTTTTCCTGTAGCCTCATAGTAATGAACACCTGCTTCAATTAGCATACCGGCATTATATACATTATGCTGCCAGCGCAAAAAACCTCCATTCTCTCCCCACCGATATTCCGGTTGCACAAGGTCCGTATAAGTATCTATAAAACCATTGGAATCAATCTTTTGAGCTGCTTCTATGCGGGTTATATATTTATCAATTCTGTCCTCCAGCTTTTTATCAGGATGTTGCATCAGCAAATCAGATACACCTCGAATTGTTTCGTAAACCAGCCCGTTGAACCAAGGAAGACCGGCACTATGCCCTGTACCCTTTCTTCCGGCAGCAACTTCATCGAAATCCATAAAAATATTATTATTATTTTGCTCTTCGGCAGTCTTTAAATGTTTTCCTTCAAACTTATTGAAAACATCAGGGACTGTAACACTATTCCATCGGTTAAATTTCGGAGTCCAAAACGCATCATTAATCTGCACATCCTTAACCGGAATAAACTGAATAGGAGTTTTACCATCATCTTTTGCATAAGATGTTGTAACACTTCCTGCCGCAATTAATGCCATTGAAACAAAACACCAAAGCTTATTTTCCATCCTATATTTTAATTTAGTAGTTATATTATTGTCCCATACAAATTACATATTTCCTTCTTCCATAAGATAACTTTCCTTTCTAATTTCAAGATAACAACACAATATTGGGTCACTCCAATCTCCATAAGATGCGATTATTGTCCTACTGAAAGATCGCTGCAAAGATATGGATAAAAAAACAAATACTGGTACGAACTGGTACGATTATATTTATGTTATAAAACACAGACCAGTTCATACTAGCCAATTACTAAAAAAGCTACCTTTGTGCCGGAAACAAATTATAGAATCAATGAAACTCAATGAATCTAAATATAAACAAGTAGTAAACTATGTGATTGAAGGAATAAACGAAGGAGATTTCCGAAAAGGAGATTGGATTCCTTCCATCAACGAGTTTAGAAAAAAATATAATTTATCACGAGATACTGTTTTTGCCGGAATCAGTGAATTAAAATCCAGAGGAATCATCGATTCTACTCCTGGTGTAGGATATTATATCGCAAGTACAAAACTAACTATAAAACATCGGATTCTACTTTTATTCAATGAGTTCAATGAGTTTAAAGAAGAACTTTATAATTCCTTTATTGAAAACATAGATAAAACTACTACTGTAGAAATTTATTTCCACAATTATAATCGGAAAGTATTTGAAACCCTCGTAAATGATGCAAATGGTAAATATACTTCTTATATATTAATGCCAGGGAAATTCCAGGGATTAGATCCATTATTGCAATCTTTATCCGGAAAAGTATTTCTATTGGATCATTGTCATAACGAACTCAAAGGGAAATATTCGTCTGTAACACAAAATTTCGAGAAAGACACTTACGAAGCATTGAAGTTTGAATTAAAGCATATAGAGAAATACAAGCGGATTTTTATGGTGCAAAGTGAAGCTAAAGAACCTTATGAACGGTATGACGGTTTACAAAGATTCAGCAAGGAACATGGTTTCGAACATAAATATCTGAATAATATAACAGGTAAAAAAATTAAGAATGGAGATCTTTTTATACTTGTAAATGACAGAGATTTAGTAGACGTGTTAAAGCAGGCTAAAAAGCAGGATTTAACTCCTGGTCAGGAATTTGGCATTATATCTTATAATGATACTCCCTTAAAAGAAATTCTTGCAGGTGGAATAACAACCCTATCTACTGATTTCAAGTTAATGGGTAAAACAATGGCCTCACTTATCGGAAAAAAGAGTATTGAGACATACGAAAATCCTTGGATACTTAACATTAGAAAATCCTTGTAAAGTCCAAGAGTAATATAGTGTTTTTATCATTAAATAAGAAAGTGAAATTAAGGCATTATCTGCAATTATTATAAATAATGCCTTAAAAATTCTACATATGGAATACCCCAACAATAAACTGATAACAAAAATATCCGCATACAATCAGTTTCAAGATTGTTCCAAACAGGAAACCGATTAACGAGCCTATACCCGATCTTATTGCCTGATGAAATTCTCGATCTCCCAACAATTCCCCGATCACAGCTCCCAGAAATGGTCCAATAATGATTCCCCACGGAAGAAAAAGTAATCCAACAAAGGTTCCGATAATACAGCCCCAACTTCCCCACTTGCTACCTCCACCATATTTACTACCAAGCATCGGAGTGAAATAATCCAAGACCAACAGAACGCCAACAATCAATAACCATACCAACAATTGAGTAGTAGTATATTGAACCTTATCTGTTGCATGAAGCAGTAACAAACCGACATAAGCTATCGGAAGTCCGGGAAGCATCGGAATGATACAACCAATCAAACCTGTAATCATACATACAGCACTAAATATAATAAGAATAACATCTACCATTTTATTTCCTATTTATTATATAAACAAAATAATATCAATAACGCCTTATCGGAGTATAATTAATCTGATAAATGCGATCAAAAAAAGGAATCCACTCATTCTCAGCAATACCAATCTGCAAACCATAAAAATGTGTATTAGCATTCCGGTATTCTTGAATTTGCCGGGTCAGTTCGGACGAAGAAAGGGGAATTTTAAAATCACTGATCCACAATACATCTGCATTCATATATACTTTATTTGATTGAAGCAATTGAAACATAGCTTTCAACATTTGTGTTGCATCTGTGTCTCCACAAGCTGTAGTAGAAAAGAATTCAAGCAGTCTCGCCCGTTCTTTTCGAATATCAATTGGGGTGATAGACACAGAAAAAGCAATTAAAAAACAATCACGTTTTTGCCTATCGGCTATCTCCAATAGTTTCACCATCAATGAGTAAGCTATCTTTTCCGGTTTCCCGACCATACTTCCGGAAGTATCCAGACAAACGATCATCGGTCCTCTCAATACCGCCGGCTTCACTTCCAATTTTCTGGCAGGTTGCATAATCTCAGATTTATAACGGAAGTTTTGAAGTTTATGGGTAAGGTATTTATAAACAAATAAATCTTCTAACTCAGTATCGGCACAATGGACCAATTCTGTAGGCAACAGTGAGTTTAAATCATTTCCGATTGTAATACCCAATATATCACATTTAGAAGCATGTTCCATTTTATAAATATCCCCTTCTGCCACAGATAACAGCTCTTGACCGTCATCATCAGCAATACGCCCCATTTTATTTGCTACTTTCAGTATCTCCGGAAATTCTCTCTGAATACGTACAATCTTTCGTATCCGTTCAAAATCAATTGTATTCCAAATACCATTCATTAATCCCCATGATTGAAAAAATTCATCCTTCTCTACTTTATTCTTATCCAAATACTCCGGAATATTTTTAAAGTTAGAGCGCATCCTCTGTTCCAGATTATCTTTACGCAGTTCTATTTCTGCCTCCTTTTGTTTCTGATTTTTCTGACGAAAAGCTTCTTTCCAATCATCCACCATTTTCTCCCATAACTTGTCATCAGCATACTTTCCCTCCTGCCCAAACTGCCCTCTGTAGAAACGATGATCAAAGCCATATTCCTGATATACATCATCCAATTGTTTAAGCAGTGCCTGCCAACCATGCCTGCGTCGTTCTATCGACCACTCCAACGCAAGTTCCATTCCCTCCTGCTCCGACTGACTCTTCTGCAAATTATATCTCTCCTTCTCTAAATTCAACTTAATAAATTGAACCATTGTATCATAAAAAATACAAGCACAGATATCATTGTTCAAAACCTGTATTTTTATAATCGGATCATTCATAACAGACAATAAATAGGCATACAACGGTTCCGAGTCTGTTTCTGCACACTCTCCAGTTTTCATGTACTTATCCAATGCCTGGATATAAAAAGCCGAAGTATATCTATTCATCTCCGTACCGCAATTTACGTACATCCACACGTGCCCATGCAATTTCTTTACGGATAGTGGCTATGTATTGATCGATTTCTTTTTTATCTTCTTCTGTCACAAATATATTTTCCCGCAAACCTTTCACTTGCTTATCTATTTTTTATTAACGATCTCCAGTTCTGTTTCATAATCTCTATCTGTTACAGACAGATTTCCCAGCCACAACTGTTGTTGCTCCCCTCTATTAAGTCTCTTCATAGGAAAACGTACGCCATTAATATACAGATGTCTACTATCTCTGAACAACGAAACCCGCTCAGCATTTTGTTCGTCAGGAACACCCGAAAAAGCACGGATAATTGTTCGTTTCGGATTTAAGGGATCGGTGTACATCACTCCTACCGTTGGCGTATCTTTTGTACTATACTCTTTCATATTTTTATAATCCACAATAAAAATATAGGTATTACCAGTACCATGATTTTCCACCTGATAATAAAAATGATCTATAATCAACAAATCGTCATCCCGACGATCTCCTTTTTGCCTGGCCTTCTCTAATGCTTCACGTACACGACTTACCTTCAAATCTGATTTAAGAGATAAAGTGATAGATGAAAGTTCCTTCATATAAGAGACAAACAATGCACGAATCACAATTTGACGGATATTTGTATATTCGTCCGGTTCATTCCACAAACAATGATAAATAGGTAAAATATCAGTTATACGAACTTCGGAACATCCATGTATAAAAGCGGAGGTCTTTAACAAACGAACAATATTTTTCCAACGTCGATCACTTATATACACATTACGGTGAATTTCGGAAGCTTCTATTTTAACTTTATCTAAACATTTACGAATCTCAGTAATACATAACAGAACCTCAGTAGGAACAGTTATCCGACGTATTTCTTTTTGCCACTCCGCATATTCTTCGTCCGAAATCTGCCATTGACATTCCGAATCTTCTAATTCGACATTATCATCCAATAACATTTTATAAAATGTATCTTCCTGCTTTACACAGGTACAAATCACACGAAGCAAAAAACGATCCCACAAAGCTTCCAAACCTTCGCCTTTCGAAGGCAATTCATTGCTAGCGGCAACCAATAATTTTAAAGGCAACTTTAATTCTGAATCTCCATTCCTAAACAACTTTTCATTGATTACTGTCAATAAAGTATTTTGAATAGCCGGACCCGCTTTCCATATTTCGTCCAAAAATACCACATCAGCCACAGGCAAATATCCTTCGACAATACGCTCATACCTATCCGACTCTTTCAACCGACTAATACTTACCGGGCCAAAGATTTCATCAGGTGTGGAAAAGCGAGACATTAAATATTCAAAAGCTTTTGCATTGACAAAAGCTCTTTTCAACCGTCGTGCTACCATAGATTTAGCCACTCCCGGAGGCCCCAACAACAAAATACTTTCACCGGCTAAAGCAGCCAACAAGGACAAGTTTATTTCCGTTTCCTTTTCGTAGACTCCCCGGTTCATTTCAGCCAATAATAACTGTATACGTTCTCTTATTTCCATTTCCTTATATACTAAAATCTAAAATTGCATCAAAGATAACAAAAAGCATATTTATAGCGAGCATTACATAAAACCTATTAGGGCGAAATAAAAATATCTTCAAAAAAATCGATATTACATTAACTTTTTCATTTATTTTATCTCAAACATTACATACTATTAGAAAAAAAAAGAATATCTTTGCAAAATAGAAAAACAACCATATCTACCAGAAACGAAACACTAATACAATGAAAAAGAAAGGACCTTAATTTTTTAGCAGCTATTAGAAGGATTTAGTAAAAACTTTATTTTACTCCTTCGTCGATATCATGGATAACATATATTATTATCCTAATTTTAAAACCATACCTGTGTTAGCCAATTTTAACATTTATACAATGAATAAACGATTTAACTTATTATTGTTAATCATCCTAATTCCCCTTTGCGGAATAAAAGCAGAGAATAAAATCACTATAGGTGTTATTCAATATGATTGGAGTGATATTGATAAAAGCTTCAAAGAACTACATGATTCCGGATTTGGTTCTTGCCAACTCCAATACAGCCAGAAAATGGATAAAAACTTCGCTGAAAAACTAAAGGCTGCCTCTAAAAAACATCAGATTAAAGTTACCACAGTAGTTTCGGTTCCCGGACATTGTGTTTGGAATTTCAAGGAAGGTCCCTCAACAATCGGTTTAGTCCCTGAAAATGGGCGTGAAGAAAAACTAGCAGTTTATCGCAAAATGATTGATTTTTGCGTAATGGCAGACATACCAGCCATGCACTCTCATTTTGGTTTTATCCCGGAAGATTTAGCTTCTGAGCAATACAAAAGTTTTATTGAAGTAATGAAAGGATTGGCAAATTACGCTAAAGAACGTAATGTCATGATCTATTTTGAAACAGGACAGGAAACCCCAATTACATTGATTCGTGCGATTAAAGACATAGGTACAGGAAATCTTTTTATCAATTGCGACCTAGCTAATTTATTAATGTACGGAAAAGCAAATTCACTTGATGCTGTAAAATTATTCGGTAGTTTGATTAAAGAATTTCATGCAAAGGACGGAAAATATCCTGATCCGAATAATCCTTATGTATTAGGCAAAGAAGTAAATATACCCGAAGGAGATGTCAATTTTCCAGCTGTAATTGAAGAATTGAAGAAACAAAACTTCCAGGGAGCTTTAACCATTGAGTGTGAGTTAGGGGATAGCAATCGAGATTATGTAATTAAGACTCGTAAATATTTGCAGGCACTATTAGATAAATAATCATATAAATTTTATTACTATGGGAATGGACAGAAGAAACTTCTTAAAAACTGTCGGAGGACTAGCTCTTTTCACAATTGTACCACGTCACGTATTGGGACACGGTTATATTGCTCCAAGTGATCAATTGACCAAAGGTATTATTGGTGTTGGAGGCATGGGTAGAGGTCATGTAAACTATGAAGGCACACGCTTGGTTGCCGTATGTGATGTTGATAAAAAGCATCTTGAACTAGGCAAAAAACTAGTAAAAGATCAGATTGCTGCTTATCATGATTTTCGTGATTTGATCTTAGATCCTAATGTGGACATCGTTCACATTGCAACTCCTCCTCATTGGCATGGAATCATGTCAGTAGAAGCTGCAAAAGCCGGAAAAGATATTTGGTGTGAGAAACCAATGACACGTACAATCGGTGAAGGTAAACGTGTAATGGAAGCAGTAGAACAATACGGACGTATGTTCCGTCTGAACACTTGGTTCCGTTTCAAAGATCCTTCTACGGATTGGGAACACCGGTGAAGCCTTTAAAGAAATTAGTACAGAGCGGTATGTTAGGATGGCCATTGAAAGTGACAATCAGCAAGCATACAGGTTTTGATTGGAAATTCTACTGGGTAGGTAAAGAATATCTAGAGCCACAACAGATACCAGCTGAACTAGATTATGATATGTGGCTGGGCCCGGCTCCTTATAAGCCTTACAATGCTCACCGTGTTCATCAGAATTTCCGCGGATATTGGGACTATGATAGTGGTGGTTTAGGTGATATGGGACAACACTATATCGACCTGTACAATATATATTAGGTAAAGATGACACCAGCCCGGTGAAAGTAGAAGTAGATGCTCCTCAACAACATCCGGATGCAGTCGGGGTTTGGCGTTCGATTACTTATACTTATGACGATGGCTGTCAGATTGTACTTTGGGGTGGAGACTTTGGTGATCCGAACACTCCATATATTGCAGGTCCTAATGGTAATGTATATAAGAATTTCGTATGTGACATACCTGATTGGGAAAAGAAACTTGCTGATTACCCAGAGCCTGAGCCACAGATTTCAACTTTCCTTGAGAGTGTTAAATCCCGTCAGCCGTTTGCATTGAACGAACGAAACGGATTCCGTTCGGCAACAATAGTCAATATGGGAGCCGCTGCTCTTCGTTTAAACAGAACGTTAAACTTTGATCCTGTAAAACTTGAGTTTGTGGATGACGAAGCAGCTAACCGTTTGTTGGATCAACCGTCGAGAGCGCCGTGGAATATTTAGGTCATTCAAAAAATTGAAAACACATGAAGAAAGTATATATATCGATAGCAACTTTGTTATTATGCGGAAGCATGCTAATGGCACAATCGCCAGCCAACCGTACGGCAAAAACTACCGTAGCCGATGTGTTGGTTCAAATGCCAGCAGCTAAACAAGCAGAGTACAATAAACTAATTAAAGAACTGAGTTCTACTGGTGAAGAGGGCGTTTTGATGTTAATAGACAGAATCAATCCGCCGGGCAAAGGTAGTAACTCAAATGTGGATTATGCTTTAAGTGGTTTAAGCCATTATGTTATGGCAAAAGGGGAAGAAAAGGCACGTCTGACCATCGCTAATGCATATCTGAAAGCCTTGGATAAAGCAAGTGAACGTGAGAAAAAAGCTTTTATCATTCGCCAACTTCAAATTCTAGGAAAAGATGAATGTGTGGATGTTCTTGCCACTTATCTCAACGATGAGTCATTAAGCAGTCCTGCCGCATGTGCACTAGCTTCTATTGGCAGTCCTAAAGCAGGAGCAATTCTAACTACTGCTTTAAAAAGCCGTAGCGGTTCACCAAAAACGCAAAAGAATATTATCCAGGCAATTGGAGATGTGCAGGTTACAGAGGCAGAAGATATTCTACTTACATTGTTAGAAACTTCCAACCCGGAAATACAAACTGAATTATTGTATGCATTAAGCCAGATAGGAAGTCTGAAATCATTGAATGCATTGGCAAACGCCGCAGCGAAAGATGGATATACAATGACTAAAGAAGGAGCCAACGAGGCTTATATTATATTATTAAACCGCCTGATCGAGCAAGGACATCTAAAAGAGGTAACGAAAGCTGCCAAAAAATTACAAAAAGATGCAGCTAAAGCAGGTAAGGAACAAACAAGCGAAGCAGCACTACAGACTCTCCTACACGCCGAATTAGCCAAAGGACAGAGCGACAATGCAAATGCTACCAAGTTAATTCTAACTGCAATGAAGAGTCCAAGTAGGAATTATCGGAACGCTGCTTTAAATTACGCTTCCCACTACGCAGATAAGAATTTATATATTGAGCTGGCAAAAGCAATGGAAAAGGCGAAGCCTGAAGTGAAAGTAGATATTCTGAGCTGGATAGGACGTGAAGCAAAAAAAACATCTAAGCATGAAACCATCCAGAATCTAGAGATTCGTTCTGGGCTTCCTCTCCAACAGGTCTTATTGAAACAAATAGCCAATACAAACTTTGATGTAAAACAAGCTGCTGTATGGGCATTAGTTAAAATGGGTAATCCTGCAAGTATTCCTTCTATTGCAGCATTATTGAAGGATAACGACAAGCAAATCGTATTATTAGGACAAGATGCTTTAGTTGCTTTCCCTGGAAATATTAATGACGCAGTAGCAGAAATTATCCCCTCTTCCACTGACGCTGGTAAAATTGCCGGAATTGAATTATTGTCTATGCGTAAAGCTAGCAATAACTTAAACACAGTATTAGAACAAATACAATCCGGTTCTCCCGAAGTTAAAAAAGTAGCTTATGCAACACTGAAAGATGTAGTAAGCAATAAAGACATTGACACCATGTGTAAAATGTTGGAAAGTGCCGATGTACAAACAGTTCCTGCTATGCAGCGTGCTGTGATTTCTGCAATTTCTTCATTACCGGTAAAGGAACAGGTTAAGACTGTGAATAGCCGTATGTCACAAGCGGGTGATAAACAATATCTTTACTATCTAGTACTATCTTCCACTGGTCAGTCAGAAGTATTGGCAACCATTGTGAAAGGTTTCCACTCTAACACAGGTGTTAAACAGGACGCTGCATTTGAAGCTCTTTTGAACTGGAAAGACAGCCAAGTGGCTGATGAATTGTATAATATCTGTAAGCAGAATCCATCTTCCAAATTCTTCGAACCAGGACTTAAAACGTACATAAAATTAGTATCTAATCCTGCATTCACAGGTGAAAGACGCTTGTTAAGCCTACGCAAGGCAATGGAAATTGCTCAAACAGATGCACAGAAAAAAGCAATTCTGCAACAGATCGAAAAGACTGATACATTCCTTGGAATGCTGTATGCAGGCGAATTCCTTGATCAGAAACCTGTACAGCAAGCAGCAGCCAATGCTGTCATGAACATTGCTTTAGGTAACAAAGAATATATAGGAACCAATGTCCGCGATTTACTAAATAAAGTATTGGAAGTATTGGACAATCCGGATGCACGTTATCAAAAAGAGGCTATCAAGAAGCATTTAGCTGAAATGCCTCAAGGTGAAGGTTTCGTATCTATCTTCAATGGCAAAGACCTGACCGGTTGGAAAGGATTGGTAGAAAATCCAATTGTCCGGGCTAAAATGAAACCTGCTCAATTGGCAGAGGCCCAGAAAAAAGCCGATGAAGCTATGCGCAGAGACTGGAAAGTAGAAAATGGGCTATTAGCATTTGTAGGCAAAGGCTTTGATAATCTGTGTACGGAAAAACAATATGGTGACTTTGAAATGTACGTAGACTGGATGCTTGATCCGGCAGGTCCCGAAGCAGATGCCGGCATCTATTTGCGTGGCACTCCTCAAGTACAAATCTGGGATACTTCCCGTACAAATGTAGGTGCCCAAGTAGGTTCTGGTGGCTTATATAACAACCAGGTGAACAAGAGTAAACCGTCCAAAGTTGCAGACAATAAGTTGGGAGAATGGAACAGTTTCTATATTAAGATGGTGGGCGACCGTGTAACAGTAATTCTAAATGGAGAAAAGGTAGTAGATGATGTAATCCTCGAAAACTACTGGGATCGTAAATCACCAATTTTCCCAATAGAACAAATTGAATTACAAGCACATGGAAGCAAGGTATATTACCGAAACATTTATATAAAAGAGCTGGAACGTAAAGAACCATTCAAACTTTCCGCAGAGGAAGTGAAAGAAGGTTTCAAGATATTATTTGACGGTACCAATATGCATGAATGGACCGGAAATACAGTAGACTATACATTGGAAGATAATTGTATTTCCCTGAACCCAAGTAAAAGCTTCGGTGGTAATCTGTATACAAAGGATGAATATGACAATTTTGTCTTCCGCTTCGAATTCCAATTGACTCCCGGTGCTAACAATGGTGTTGGTATACGTACTCCAATGAAAGGAGACGCTGCTTATGTAGGAATGGAAATTCAGATATTGGATTGCGAACATCCTATCTATAAGGACATCACTCCTTTGCAACATCATGGCTCTGTATATGGTATTATTCCGGCAAAGCCTGATCATCATGGTATATTCAAACCTGTCGGCGAATGGAATGTGGAAGAAATTGTAGCAAACGGTGACAACATCCGCGTAACAGTGAATGGTGTTGTTATCACAGAAGGTAATATTCGCGAAGCTACTAAGAACGGTACAGCCGATCATAAGAAACATCCGGGACTATTCAACAAAAAAGGACATATCGGTTTCTTAGGACATGGTTCTCCAGTCAAGTTTAGAAATATCCGTATTAAAGAGTTGAAATAAGCATTATTCTTATTCCATAGTTTAGTTGTTGCAGCATAAGCATTCATTTGCTTATGCTGCATTTTTATTCCAATAAAAACAAAAGGGTGCAAATTTCCGAGTTTATTTGCCATCTTTATTCAAATAAAAGCTATCTTTGCGAGTCAGAATCCCGAAATAAGAAAAAATGGAGCAAATAGATATTTTAAAAGAGCTTATTAATCGGGGAGATGTGGATAAAGCAATAGAGCAATTGAATCAACTCCTCCAAGATATTTCTGTCGAACCAAAGAAAGATGCTCTTTACTATTTACTGGGAAATGCCTACCGAAAAAAGGGAGATTGGAAACAGGCTTTGGATAACTACCAACACGCCATCGATCTTAACCCCGAAAGTCCTGCCGTACAAGCTCGAAAGATGGCGATAGATATCCTGAACTTCTATCACAAAGATATGTACAATCAATAATCGAAATAAAGGTAACGTAATAAAGTTAAAGAATATGGCAAAAATCAAAGGAGCAATCCTAGTCGATACAGAGCGTTGTAAAGGGTGCAACCTATGTGTAGTAGCGTGTCCGCTCGATGTAATCTCCCTCAATAAAGAGGTGAATATGAAAGGCTATAACTATGCCTTCCAAGTGAAAGAAGATACCTGTAACGGCTGTAGTTCTTGTGCGACAGTTTGTCCGGACGGATGTATCTCAGTGTATAAAGTTAAATGTGAATAAAAGAAACGAATATGGCAGAAGAAGTAGTATTAATGAAAGGTAACGAAGCCATTGCTCATGCAGCTATCCGTTGTGGTGCGGATGGGTACTTCGGTTATCCTATTACTCCCCAATCGGAAGTGTTGGAAACACTTGCCGAACTGAAACCCTGGGAAACCACTGGCATGGTAGTACTTCAGGCAGAAAGTGAAGTAGCAGCTATCAATATGGTATATGGAGGTGCAGGAAGCGGAAAAATGGTCATGACCTCCTCATCCAGCCCGGGTGTAAGTTTGAAACAAGAAGGTATTTCTTATCTTGCAGGTGCGGAACTCCCCTGTTTGATTGTAAACGTAATGCGTGGGGGTCCCGGTTTGGGAACGATCCAGCCAAGTCAGGCTGACTATTTCCAGACTGTAAAAGGGGGTGGTCATGGTGACTATAAATTAATCGCCTTTGCTCCAGCGTCTGTACAAGAGATGGCAGATTTCGTTAGTTTGGGTTTTGAACTGGCCTTCAAATACCGTAACCCTGCTATCATTCTTGCCGACGGAGTTATCGGACAAATGATGGAAAAAGTAGTTCTTCCTGCTCAAAAGCAACGTCGTACAGAAGCTGAAGTAATCGAACAATGTCCTTGGGCTTCTACTGGAAAAACAAAAGATCGGAAACCGAACATCATTACTTCTCTCGAACTGAAACCAGAAGCAATGGAGATCAACAATCTCCGTTTCCAAGCTAAATATCGTGAAATTGAAGAAAACGAAGTGCGTTTTGAAGAAATCAACTGCGAAGATGCAGAATTTCTGATTATTGCATTTGGTTCAATGGCACGTATTGGTCAGAAAGCAATGGAAATTGCACGTGAAAAAGGTATTAAAGTAGGTATTTTACGTCCTATTACTTTATGGCCTTTCCCAACTAAGGCGATTGCAGCTTATGCCGATAAAGTAAAAGGTATGCTCGTAACGGAACTGAATGCAGGACAGATGATTGAAGATGTCCGTCTGGCAGTAAACGGTAAAATCAACGTTGAACATTTCGGACGTCTCGGCGGTATTGTTCCCGATCCGGACGAGATCGTAGAAGCACTGGTAGAAAAACTAATTAAATAACGAAACGATGAATCCCGATAAGATAAGAAACGTTCTAAACATCGTCTTTATTATTCTGGCTATAGCATCTGTAATTATCTACTTTGTAGCGAGAGACGACTTTAAATTATTTATCTACGTATGCGGTACTGCTGTGTTCGTTAAGATAATGGAGTTTTTTATACGGTTCACCAACAGATAAGGAGAAGAAGTTATGACTAAAGAAGAAATAATCAAGCCCGAGAATCTGGTTTATAAGAAACCGACTCTGATGAACAATAATTCCATGCACTACTGCCCAGGTTGTAGTCATGGTGTAGTACATAAACTCGTTGCCGAAGTAATTGAGGAAATGGGTATGGAAGATAAGACCATCGGTATCTCACCGGTAGGATGCGCAGTCTTCATCTACAATTATCTGGATATCGACTGGCAAGAAGCAGCTCATGGACGTGCTCCCGCAGTAGCCACAGCTATCAAACGATTATGGCCCGATCGTCTCGTATTCACTTACCAAGGTGATGGTGATTTGGCTTGTATCGGTACTGCCGAAACAATTCACGCACTGAATAGAGGTGAAAATATTACTATTATCTTTATCAATAATGCCATCTACGGTATGACCGGCGGCCAGATGGCACCTACAACATTAGTTGGCATGAAAAGTTCAACTTGTCCTTACGGACGTGATGTAGCGTTGCATGGATACCCACTAAAAATTACAGAAATTGCAGCTCAATTGGAAGGCACAGCCTACGTTACCCGTCAGTCCGTACACACAGTTCCTGCCATCCGTAAAGCGAAAAAAGCGATTCGTAAGGCTTTTGAAAATTCTATGAGTGGTAAAGGATCTAACCTTGTAGAAATTGTATCTACTTGCAGCTCCGGTTGGAAAATGACTCCGGAAAAGGCGAATAAATGGATGGAAGAAAACATGTTCCCATTCTATCCTCTAGGTGATTTAAAAGATAAAGAATAACGCTAAAAGTCAGCAGAACAATGAAAGAAGAAATTATTATAGCAGGATTCGGTGGACAAGGCGTATTGTCTATGGGTAAGATTTTGGCTTATTCCGGACTGATGGAAGGTAAGGAAGTAAGCTGGATGCCGGCATACGGTCCTGAGCAACGTGGTGGAACAGCCAACGTAACTGTAATTGTAAGTGATGACAAGATCTCATCACCTATTTTAAGTAAATATGATGCAGCTATCATCCTGAACCAACCTTCACTTGAGAAATTTGAGAATAAAGTAAAACCGGGTGGTATCCTTATATACGATGGATACGGAATCATTAACCCTCCTACACGCAAAGATATCAAGGTATACCGCATTGACGCTATGGATGCAGCCAACGAAATGAACAATGCCAAAGCATTTAATATGATCGTACTTGGCGGTTTGCTAAAACTTCTTCCTATGGTCACATTAGACAATGTCATCAAAGGTCTGAAGAAAACACTTCCGGAACGTCATCACCACTTGATTCCGATGAATGAAGCAGCGATCAAGAAAGGCATGGAACTTATCCGCGAAGCTTGATCAAAGAATAATAGATCTTGGATAATTGATAATTATTAGCTACGCAAACTGCGGATGCAACATAATTTTCAATTATCCATTATCATTAAATCAATTAAAGTAAGTATCTTTGCCTCCAATTATGAGACGAATTTTACTTATATATATATTACTTTTCGTTATAGGCTTGACTACTGCCCATGCGCAGTTCAATCAAGGTAACCGACAATATGACGAAAACGGTCGTGACCAATATGGTAATCAGATTGACCCCGCCATGCTTCCTGATAAGCTAGATAGTGCAAACGTAGAGGTACAAGGATTACCACCTACACTCTATATGTGGCGTATCAAAAATGAATTGGGTGACCGAGTCATGATTCCGGCAGATACCGCTTTTCATCACTTCCAAAACTCCAATCTCACAGAAGGACTTACAGGTCATTATAATTATTTAGCCAATATGGGTTCCCCCCGTTTATCCCGTATCTTCTTTGACCGCCGTTATCCGGAGCCAACGATTTTCATGGAACCCTTCTCAAGCTTTTTTATTCGTCCCACAGAATTTAATTTTACGAACAGTAATGTACCCTATACTAATCTGACGTATCATAAAGCAGGTAATAAGGTAAATGGAGAAGAACGCTTTAACTCATATTTCTCTGTAAATGTAAATAAGAAACTAGCTTTCGGATTTAATATTGATTATTTATATGGACGAGGATATTATAATAATCAGGGGACTTCATACTTCAACGCTGCTTTCTTTGGCAGTTATATCAGCGACCGTTATCAGATACAAGCTATATACAGCAATAACTACTTGAAAACGAATGAGAATGGAGGTATCACAGACGATCGTTATATTACTGCACCCGAAGATATAGCAAATGGAGTCAGGAAATATGAATCAATAAACATACCAACCGTACTGGATGCCAGTGCAAATCGTAATCATAATTTTTATGTCTTCATGACTCAGCGTTACAACTTGGGATTCCGGCGTGATATTCCTAAGGCTGAGAACGACACGACACCTACCAAACAAGAATTTGTACCGGTTACAAGTTTTATACATACCTTTCAAGTGGAGCGGTCAAGACATACTTTCCGTTCAAAAGACAACGTCAAAGACTATTACCAAAATACATATTTAAATCCCGAAGATCCGATTGTAAAAGATAGCACGATTTATGTAGGGGTAAAAAATACAGTAGGTATTGCATTGCTGGAAGGCTTTAATAAATATGCCAAAGCCGGTCTGACTGCATTTGCTTCGCATAAGTTGAGTAAATACTCATTGATGAACCTGGAAGGTTTGAAATCTGATCATTACAACGAAAACGAAATCTTCGTGGGTGGTGAACTATCCAAACGAGAAGGTAATATTCTACACTACCATGCAATTGGTGAAGTGGGACTTGCAGGAACAGCAATCGGTCAATTCAATGTAAAAGGAGATATTGATCTGAACTTCCCATTGTGGAAAGATACGGTAGGTCTGGTAGTTCGTGGAGAAGTCAGCAATCGGATGGCACCATTTTATATGCGTCATTATCATTCTAAACATTTCTGGTGGGATGATGATATGGCAAAAGAATTCCATACTCGAGTAGAAGGCGAATTAAACATTGCCCGTTGGAGAACTCGCCTAAATGTTGGTGTCGAGAATATTAAAAACTATACTTATTTCAACCAACAAGCATTGCCCGCCCAAAAGAGCGGAAGCCTGCAAGTACTCTCAGCCCGTTTCAATCAAGACTTCAAATTAGGTATCTTTCACTTGGATAATGAGATTGTCTGGCAGAAATCCAGTGACCAGGATGTACTTCCTTTACCTGATTTCTCGTTATATCATAACTTCTATATGCAGTTTAAACTGGCAAAAAAGGTACTTAGTGTAGAATTGGGTGCTGATGTACGTTACTTTACTAAATATTTTGCACCGGCATATATGCCTGCTACTGAACAGTTCTATCTGCAACCGGACGATGATCGTGTAAAGATCGGTGGTTATCCAATCGTGAATGTATATGCCAACTTGCACTTGAAACGTACCCGTTTCTATGTAATGATGTATCATGTAAACCAAGGTATAAGCAAACCGGACTATTTCTTAGCCCCCCACTACCCGATCAATCCACGTGTGCTTAAATTCGGTCTTTCATGGAATTTCTATGATTAATACTTGCATAGGTTATGGAATCAAAAGTGAAATCGAAAGTCCACAAATATTTATTGCCGGTAATAACCATATCGGCAATCATTTTCGCTTTTCGCTACTGTAGCAAACAAGAAACAGCTATAGGGCATCCCCGTGATTATGACGCCATTGTAAAAGAAGGAGTTTTGCGCGTAGCTACCGAATACAATTCCATTAGTTTCTATGTAGACGGAGATACCGTTTCCGGTTTCAACTACGAACTAATACAAGCCTTTGCACACAACAAAGGACTGAAAGCTGAGATTACCCCCGAAATGAGTTTTGATGAACGTCTGAAAGGACTCAGTGAGGGACGTTACGATGTAATAGCTCACGGAATATTAGCTACCAGTGAATTTAAGGATTCTCTCCTGCTGACCTCTCCTATCATTCTCAATAAACAAATACTTGTACAACGGAAAGAAGTTGGAGAAAATGACTCAATTTACATCAAAAATCAACTGGATCTGGCAGGTCGTACCCTCCATGTAGTAAAAGGCTCTCCCTCCATCCTTCGTATTCGTAACCTCGGAAATGAAATTGGAGATACCATCTACATTAAAGAAATTGAGAAATATGGGCCGGAACAACTCATCTCTATGGTTGCCCATGGAGATATAGATTACGTGGTCTGTGACGAAAGCATTGCCGAAGCAGTTATCGATTCATTACCACAGATAGATATTAATACGGATATCAGTTTTACTCAGTTTTACTCCTGGGCCGTTAGCAAACAATCTCCTGTATTGTTGGATAGTCTGAACACTTGGCTGGATAAATTCCAGAAAGGAAAAGAGTATCAAGAAATCTATCGTAAATACTACAAATAATAATTCTACACAGCTTAAAAGCAATTAATAAAGTTGCTCTTAATAAAAAATAGCCCTATCTTTGTCTTTTCGGATGTAAAAATAGAATAGGTATTTATGAGCGAAAAGATTATCAAGTGGGGCTTCATTGGCTGCGGAGAAGTAACGAAGACTAAAAGTGGTCCGGCTTTTCAGAAAGTAGCCCATTCAGAAGTTGTAGCCGTAATGAGTCGTGACAACACTAAAGCCAAAACTTATGCAAAAGAAAGAGGTATCAAAAAATGGTATGACGATGCACAGGAACTGATTGATGATCCTGAAGTTACTGCGATATATATTGCAACTCCCCCTTCTTCACACGCTACTTACGCCATTATGGCCATGAAAGCCGGTAAACCGGCCTATATTGAAAAGCCGATGGCACAAACATACGAAGAATGTACCCGTATTAACCGTATTTCACAAGAGACAGGTGTGCCCTGTTTTGTTGCTTATTATCGCCGGTATCTCCCGTATTTTCAGAAAGTTAAAGAGTTGGTAGAAAATGGTTCTATCGGTAATGTTATCAATGTACAAATTCGTTTTGCACAACCTCCACGTGATTTGGATTACAATCGTGATAATCTTCCATGGCGTGTACAAGCGGATATTGCCGGAGGCGGATATTTTTATGATCTTGCTCCCCACCAGATAGATTTATTACAGGATATGTTCGGTTGTATTCTTGAAGCAAGCGGATATAAGAGCAACCGGGGAGGACTTTATCCGGCGGAAGATACCCTAAGTGCTTGCTTCCAGTTTGATAACGGATTGGTGGGTAGTGGCTCCTGGTGTTTTGTAGCACACGATTCAGCCCGTGAAGACCGCATCGAGATTATAGGAGATAAAGGAATGATTTGTTTCTCCGTATTTACGTATGCCCCAATAGCTCTGCATACCGAACGCGGACGTGAAGAATTCTGTATCGATAACCCGGAACATGTGCAACAGCCGCTTATTCAGGCTGTAGTCGATCATCTGCTTGGCAAGTCCACATGCTCCTGCGACGGAAATAGTGCAACATTAACCAACTGGGTGATGGACAAAATTCTCGGGAAACTTTAAAAGTAGATTTGGAAAGTATCCTTCCTATAAAACTAACTGAAAATAGTATATCTTGTAGATATGGATTGTGCGAATTAAAGAATTAAATTTATATCATTTCGCACTATCCATATCTAAATAATTTATTTATAATAAACTATTTATAATCAGAGTCAATCAAATTGTTTTCCCTGAAACAACATTCTGATTATCGAGTAATCTTACAGTCCTCCTGACTAACAACAAATAATTCTATATAGAAATTAAAAAGTCATCTTTTCGATGTCACGTTTTTCATTTTCCTACGTCTTATCTGTGTAAATGGAACTCAATCAATTTAAAATAAAAGTATTACCACTCCGTGACAAACTACTAAACTATGCACGGAAAATGACAGATAATCCTTCAGATGCCGAGGATGCTGTACAAGAAGTGATGCTCAAATTGTGGAATCTACGCCAGAAACTTGAAGAATATCGAAGTATCGAAGCTGTAGCCATGACAATGACTCATCATCTTTGTATGGATATGTGGCGTACCCAGCGACTGAATAATCTCCCGCTTGAGGGGTTACAACTATCTGCCACTGTTGCTAGTCCGGAGTGTCTACTAGAAGAGAAAGACGAGTTCAGACTAATGAAAGAGATTATTGATTGTCTGCCTACACTTCAACGTACCATTATTCGGATGAAAGACATCGAAGAATACGAAACGGAAGAGATTGCAGAAATAACAGGATGTACTGCGGAAGCCATTCGTAGTAATCTGTCAAGAGGCCGAAAAAAGATAAGAGAAATCTATTTGCAAACCATACAGGAACGTAAAAGGAGGAATGAAGCATGAAAGACATAGAAATGCTGTTAAATAAATATTTTGAAGGAGAAACGACCAGTGAAGAGGAACGCGAGTTACGCCATTTCTTTACCGGAGGTCTTGTACCGGATCACCTTCAAGTATATCGCCCGATGTTTTCATACTTCGAAACTGAGCATACAAAGTTCTCCGAACCGATAGTAGAGACTTTTCCCCTCAGAAAGAAGACTAAAACACGCAGGAAATATATCACTTACAGTTCAGGAATAGCAGCAGTCATATTGCTATTGCTAGGTATAACGGGAACCTTCAGAGAACTAGCTCCCTCACCGACAAATTATGTATCATTGACGGAAAAAGATATACAGATGCTGCTTTCGTACGCAAGCAGGCAGTAGCTGCTTTTCGTGAAGTCAGCCTAAGTGAAGAAGATGTTTTCAATACCTTATTTGAAGATGAAGAATAATATATAAAGCATAAGAATATGATGAATAGAATCATTCGTACCACATTTATTACTCTGCTCCTTATGTCTGCTGCATCTGCTGTCGCCCAACAGGGGTTACAGATTGCGACTGTCTTCCAGAAGTACGGTAAAGAGAAAGGAGTAACTATGGTTGAATTATCCAACGAAATGCTTGAAACTTACCAGATGAACCTCTACAAAAGTCTTGTATTCAAAGATGCAGAAAAGGCATTACCTACCATCCTGCGTTGTCTGGAAGCCGACAAAAAGAAAGCTAAGAAAGTAAAGGAAGTTGTCTCCGGCGGAAAAATACAATCGGGATACTACCAACTTCCTCAGATCAAAGAAGACATAAACCGTTTCATCCTTTTTAAAACAGGAAAGAAAGGGGCAGCCACTCTTATTTACATAGAAGGTGAACTAGATGCCGATGATCTGATTACGATGCTATTTATGAAGAAAGAATAAATTCTTTACAATTATAAACGATATGAAAAACCTATTATTACTGCTATTGATGGTTCCTATAAGCCTTCTAGCACAAAACGAGAACACTTCCCAAGATACTACTTTCTACGCTAAGGGACGGAAGATAGTTATCAAAGAACAAGGTGACAAGATAAAAGTGAAACTTTACGAAAAGTCTTCTAATGGAGACAGCCTGGTAAATAACACACAAATTTTTGAAGGAGTTTATCTGAACGGACGAAGTACAGAAAACCGCACTATTCTGGATGCTCTCCCCTTTTCTAATAAACGAAAAAAAAGGAATACGTTCTCTCCGCATCTTTGTGGTCTTTATTTCGGTTACCTGATGGTATCCAATGATTTCGGGACATTCAATCCTTCTAATCAAGTCAGTCTCAACACCAGTCACTCATGGGAAATTGGTGCTAATTTGTTCACCACTTCTCATGCATTCGGTCCGACCAAGAATTGGGGATTTGCCTTCGGACTAGGATGGGGATATCGCAGTATGCGTCTGGATGGCGATTATGCATTTCGTGACATTGACGGAATAACGCAAGTAGTATCCGGTTCTCTCGAACCTGCCGATGGAATATCTACCGAATATAGTAAAAGTCGGCTACGTTATTTCTACTTCCGCATTCCTCTTTCTATTGAATGGCAAACTAGATTAAGCAACAGAAGGTCTGTCTTTTTCTCTGTCGGTCCGGAAGCTGAAATCCGTCATGGATTCAGATCCAAAGGAAAGATCAACGGCAAGAAAGAAACATTTGATAAAGGATTGCACGGACGTCCTGTAGGAATCAATCTGTTGGCGCAAGCCGGATACGGAAATTTGGGAGTTTATACACGCTACACCACTTATGGAATCTTCGAAAAAGGAAAAGGTCCTGAATTGTATCCCTTCTCTTTTGGATTGAGTTGGTATTGGTAAAAGGATTAAAAGCATGAATACCTGATAGGAATATCGTTAGTTTTATCTATATTTGTAGGAAAAATGTAGCAAATAAATAAAACTAACGATATTTTTGTATGATGACTAAAGAAGAACTTATGCGGAAAGCTATTGAGCTTTCCAAAGAGAACGTTGCTAACGGAGGAGGTCCTTTCGGTGCCGTCATAGCAACAAAAGAAGGTGAAATTATCGCTACCGGTGTCAATCGTGTAACGGCATCCTGCGATCCTACTGCGCATGCAGAAGTTAGTGCTATCCGCGCAGCAGCTACCGAACTTGGAACTTTCAACCTTAGCGGTTACGAAATATATACTTCCTGCGAACCTTGCCCGATGTGTCTAGGTGCTATTTACTGGGCACGACTGGATAAAATGTATTATGCTAACAATAAAACGGATGCTAAAAATATCGGCTTTGATGATTCCTTTATATATGATGAACTAGAGCTGAAACCTGCAGACAGAAAACTTCCTTCAGAAGTGTTACTACACAACGAGGCTATCAAGGCTTTTGAAGAATGGAGTGCAAAGGAAGATAAGGTGGAATATTAAAAGGGAAAGGATTGGAAACATAAACAAAAACTATTACTAACGAATTTCAAAAAAGTTCAAATCACTAGCAAATAATTTAATAATTATTTCATGTAGCATCTCAAAACATCTCTTTAGAAAGAAAAATCTGCATGAAACGAATCTTCATATATATCAGACTGAAGATATCTGTTGCACAATGAATCATAGATAAAATGTTAGGGATTTCCTCATTTTTCGGTTATATTTGCACTTAATTTAGATTAGATAATAATTATGAAATACTTTGAGTTTACATTTACCACTCTCCCTTGCACTGATACAATGAATGATATATTGGCTGCCTTTCTAGGGGAAGTTGGTTTTGAAAGTTTTGTAGAATGTGAAGGAGGATTGACTGCTTATATCCAACAAGCTTTATATGACGAATCAACTTTGAAGAGTGCAATTGCTGAATTTCCATTGTCGGATACAAAAATTACCTATACATATACAGAAGCAGAAGATAAAGATTGGAACGAAGAATGGGAAAAGAATTTCTTCCAGCCAATTGTTATTGGTGACCGTTGTGTGATTCATAGTACATTCCATCAGGATATTCCCCCAGCAGAGTATGACATTGTCATCAATCCCCAAATGGCTTTTGGTACAGGACATCATGAAACAACAAGTCTTATCATCAGCGAATTATTGGAAAGTGACCTGAAAGGAAAATCATTACTTGATATGGGGTGTGGAACATCTATTCTAACAATACTCGCACGTATGCGGGGAGCACAACCTTGTACTGCTATCGACATCGATGAATGGTGTGTTCGCAACTCTATCGAAAATATAGAACTGAACCATGTAGATGATATTGCCGTTTCACAAGGAGATGCTTCTTCACTGAACGGGCTAGGTCCTTTCGACGTTGTTATCGCTAACATCAACAGAAATATTCTGTTGAACGATATGAAACAATATGTTGCTTGTATGCAATTGGGATCGGAATTGTTGATGAGCGGGTTTTACGTTGATGACATTCCGGTTATCCGAGCAGAAGCAGAAAAGAACGGATTGAAGTTCGTTAGCCAGAAAGAAAAGAATCGCTGGGCAGCAGTAAAGTTTATTTATCCTGTCGGATAAATTCAGATACTGACTCTAATGACTCTTCAAAAAATAAAACTCCCTACCATTAATCGACCATTTTATATTTAAATAGGATAATTAATAGTAGGGATAATTTATATAAAACGATATGTGGTTTCACTTAAACTCTTCTTTGATCTGCACACACCACTCTTTTATCCTTTTTTCCGCTTGTTCAGATTGATTATCCAAATCAATCACCAAGCCACACCATTTACTATCGCGCAACGCACGAGAACGTTCGAAAGTATATCCTTCGGGAGAGGTACACCCCACAAGAATAGCACCGTCACCTTCAAAAACTTCAGCTAACAAACCGATACCATCAGCAAAATTCTCTGGATAACGCACTTGGTCACCTAAGCCAAAAATAGCAACCTTCTTTCCTTTCAGGTCCATCGTACGCAACTCCGGTATCAATTCATCCCAATAAGTCGGGAGTTCTCCGTCATACCAAGTGGATGCACCTACTATAAAACGATCGTAAGCAGAAAAGTCATTCTGCCAAGCTTGCTCAATAGGTACTACGTCTATCTTGTCTTTCCCAAACTCTTTCTCAATCTTCTCGGCTACCCAGGATGTCTTTTCTGTTTTGGTAGCATAAAATAAACCTATCTTTTTCATAATTCACAGAGTTAATATTCTAATAACTTTTTAGCAGCTTCATATATTTTCGCCTCATCCGGCAAAATGGCTTTCTCCAGAAGTGGATTGAATCCTACAGGAGTAAAGGTAGAACCAACACGTTGAACCGGTCCATCTAAGTAATGAAACATCTCGGAGCCAATCATTGCAGCCAGCTCAGCACCAAAACCGGCAAAGACTTTGTCTTCATGAACAACCAATGCCTTACTTGTCTTTTTCACTGATTCGAAAATAGCTTCTTTATCCAATGGCATTAACGAACGAATGTCTATGACTTCTACTTTCCATCCACATTCCTTTTCCAATAGTTCCGCAGCGTGTAAACAGAAATGTGTCGTATTACCATAAGTAATAATACTCAGATCAGTTCCTTCGCGGCGAATACGAGCTTTACCAAAAGGTACCTCAAAGTCTTCGGGAACAACAGTTGCAGCCTCTACCGAATTATATAATGCTTTGGGTTCCAGGAACAAAGTAAATCCTTTAGAACGTATACTGGTTCGAAGTAACCCGGCAGCATCATCCGCATAACAGGGACAGACTATGCGTGCACCCGGAAGGGTGGTTAACGCTCCTTCTATGTTCTGAGAATGGTATAATCCTCCACCAATATAACCTCCGGAAGCCAATCTCAGGGTAATATTCGGAGCAAACTTTCCATTACTGCGCCAATACTCATGTGTACATTCTACGTATTGTTCTACAGCCGGCCAGAAATAGTCAGCAAATTCCGCTCCCTCTATAACGACATGAATCTTTGGATCAAACCGACACATTCCGTTGGCTGTACCAACAATGTAATCTTCAGCAATCGGCGCACTGAATACACGTGCATCTCCAAATTCCTGTTGCATTCCCTTGGTTACATTAAATACACCGCCTTTATCCTTGTTAGCTACATCCTGCCCCCAGATAAATGTATTCGGATTTCTTCGGAATTCCGTTTTCAGCGTTTCGTTAATGGCATTCACCATAAAGGTTTTCTCCCCTTCTTCGTTGTGAGTACCGTCTTTGTATTTTTCAGGCTGATAAGGTTCCGGGGTTACGAAGTCATAAATGCTTTTTGGGTCCGGATCGGGTGCAGCCAGTGCTTTCCGGTTAGCGGCAGCAAGTTCTTTCTTTGCTGCTGCCTCTATTTGTTGCAATTCCTCTTCTGTCAGACGTTTATAACGAAGTAACATTCTACGGAATTTTGCCAAAGGATCGGCGTCTTTTACATACTCCAACTCATTCTCATCCCGGTAGAGAGTATGTTTATCCGAATTGGAATGGGAACCGATACGAACACAGTTTGCTTGTACAATAACTGGATTACGGGTATTGATAGCGTGTTCACGTGCTTCGGTCATTGCATTCATAGAGTCGAAAACGTCTTTACCATTACAGTAGATGATTTTCAAGTTTTTAAAACCGGAAAAATTTTCAGCGACTTTACGATTAGCTGTTTGCTCCGATTTCGGTACAGAAATACCATATCCGTTATCCTGAATAACAAAAATGACAGGAAGCTGTTCGAGACTGGCACCATTGATAGCTTCATAAACAAAACCTTCGGAAGTGGCAGATTCACCATGGGAAGTAATAGCAACTCCTTTATGTCCGTAATAGACCATGGCTCTAGCTACACCTACTGCATGAAGATCATGTGTTCCGGTAGCCGATGAGATATTTTCGATATGCCATTCCGGTTTGGCAAAATGGTTCGACATATGTCGTCCCCCACTACCCGGATCGGTTGCTTTGGATATTCCGTTCAGAATAATTTCTTCTGCAGTCATTCCAGCAGAAAGAACAGTCAGCATATCTCTGTAATAAGGGAACAGAAAATCTTCGCCGAGTGTGAACACCTGTCCGATAGCTAGCTGAATACCATCGTGACCTGCATAAGGTGCATGGTAAGACCAGCCCAGAGATTGTAGCAAATAGGATGGAGCCTTTTCATCCAAGGCACGCCCTAATGTCATCAGATGATACCACTTTTTCAAGGTTTCCACATCTGTAGTCTTTATATCATACTTTTTCATAGTTAATGAGTTCTTTATGAATGAAACAATTAGTTATCAGCCTTTCCAGTTTTCCAGATAGTCTGCTATAAAATGCAGGAAGTTACCTCCCAACATACCGTCTACCACCCGATGGTCATAGGATAAAGATAAATACATCTTATGGCGAATAGCAATTGTGTCTCCTTCCGGTGTTTCAACAACAGCCGGTTTCTTTTCGATGTATCCTACTCCTAATATGGCAACCTGTGGTTGATTGATAATCGGAGTACCAAACAAGCTTTTGAACGTACCGAAGTTGGTAATGGTAAATGTACCTCCATCAATATCTTCCGGCATTAGTTTATTATCGCGTGCTTGATGGCCAAAGAATCAATAGCAACAGCTAATCCATTTAAATTCAAACGATCTGCATCATGTACTACAGGAACAATCAGATTTCCATCATTTAAGGAAACAGCAATACCAACATTGATATGTTTCTTAAAAAGGATATTATATCCATCAACTGATACGTTTACTTGAGGATAGGCTGCTAAAGCTTTAGCTACGGCTTCGGTAATTGCAGGCATATAAGTTAATTTCACTCCCTCACGACGGAAAAATGCATCTTTATTCTTATCACGCCAACGTACCAATTTGGTAACATCTACTTCGACTATATTGGTTACATGAGGAGAAACTTTTTTAGACATAACCATATGATCGGCAATGATCCGGCGAACACGATCCATTTCTTTCACTTCTACCCCCGGTATATTAGATGTCGTTGATGTAGTTTGTTTCGGTGCAGCAACCGAGGCAGTTGTAGCTGAAGACGCTGAAGCAGAAGAGGCTGGCTTAACAGAAGATACAGAGGTAGCGGCAGCAGAAATTTTAGAGGTATTTGATAGACCTCGTTTCTTCTTGTCTATATAATCTTTTATATCTTTTTTACTCAACCGGCCTTCATAGCCTGTTCCTTGTATCGTATCTAATTCTTCTTTGGGAATATTGGCTTCTCTGGCTAATTGAATCACTACAGGAGAATACCAACGTTCTTCTGTCACAACAATAGGATTTAACTCCTGAGGCTGATCTTTTGGTTCAGTAGGTTGGCTTTCTGATTCTATTGACGTTTTTGTTCCATTCACATCAGATATAGTGTTCATTGAAGGATTAGCTTCTTCTTTTCCTGTGTTTTCGCTCGCAGTAGTTTCTTCCGAAGATTCTTCTCCATCCAGATCGACAACAGCAACCACAGTTCCCACTGCTACCGTATCTCCCTCTTTGTATAAGATTTCCACAACTTTTCCAGCAACCGGAGAAGGAATCTCCGCACTTACTTTAGCGGTATTTACTTCAAACAGGATATCATCCTCCTGAATCGTATCCCCTACTTTTACAGACCAGGAAACAATCGTTCCTTCTGTTATACTCTCGCCTAACTTAGGCATTTTTATTTCGAATCTTGACATAAACAATAATTTTATTATTCAACTATGATACTGTAGAACAAGCCGCTGAAAAAGAAAGTTTTAAGTTAAAGTATTTTTAACCGGATGTCAGCGACTGAATACCCAATCTTCTTGCATATATTTACTTTCACGAAGTTGCCCAATCGCTTCTAATTCCTCTTTGCTGAAAATACTTTCCGTTTCTCCCCGACTGAAATATTGAAAAACAATCTCCTTGAAACTATCAACAGTTTCTGTAAAGTTACTATTACGTATATTGGTAACTTCGCTTCTGACCGAAGACATAGCATATTTAATTTGAGAAGTATTAGTTATATTTTCTTCCTGTGGATTCAGAACTCTATTTAAAATATCGAGGTCAGTGTCATAAAGTAATGTACAATGATACAGTACCCTATTTTTATAGACACATTGTGCACTCCCCGATATTTTTAGTTTATTCAGATAAATTCCCAGACGTTCATCTCCCTGAGCATTTAAACCCAATGAGGCTAGAAAATCTAATGTCTGTTGTAGATATACGGTAAAATCGGGAATACGGGAAACGGTTTCTATAAAAGTCAGATTAACATTTCCCAAGTCATGATATACTGTTCCTCCACCTGAAAAACGTCTTGCTATTTGAATCTGTTGTTGTTTTGCCCAATTACAATCAATCTCTGCACAGGCTCGCTGATGTCTCCCCAATACCACAGAAGAAGTATCCTGCCAAAGCATAAACACGTCATCAGTACTTTGCTTCAACAGATATTCTTCCGCAGCCAAATGAAAGTAAATGTCTGCAAATGGACTATAAATATAACGGGACATAAATACAGATTATTATATTTGTAATATTGAAAACAGAGACTAAACTTTATGAGAACAATACCTCATGATAAATCTCTCCTACTGTAGGATGTGGAAATACACTCTTCTGAAATTCCTCTACTGTATATCCTTTTTGGATAGCAATACCTGCTATTACAATTAACTCTGATGCCGGATTTCCCAACATATGACATCCAATAATGCGCCCAAACTCATCCTGAATCAGCTTACAGATTCCTGTTCCATGCTCATTCTCTGCTACAAAACGACCGGAATATACCATTGGAAGTTTCATTACTCGATAAGAAATACCTTGTTTTATAAGTTCTTCTTCTGTTTTACCCACTCCTGCAACTTCAGGATTGGTATAGACAACTCCCGGAATACAGTCATAATTCATCCGGTCATCTATTCCCAAAATATGATTAATAGCTACTTCAGCTTCACGAATGGCTGTATGTGCTAAAAGAGAATATCCTGTAATATCTCCACAAGCATATATTCTAGGATGAGAAGTTTGTAGATGTTCATCAACTTGTACTCCATTTCTGTGAAGTTCAACAGAAAGTTTATCTAATCCAACATTAGCTATGTTTGCCTTACGTCCCACACTAAGGAGAATCTTCTCTGCTTCTATTGTAGAGGTCTTCCCTCCTTTCTCAATAACAACGCCAGTAGGTTTTACCTCCACGACTTTAGTATTCAGATAAAAAGTAACTCCACGCTTTGCATATTCCGAGCGAAGCATAGCACTTGTCTCCTTATCCATAGCACCCAAGATCTCAGGCATCATTTCTACTACAGAGACCTTCACTCCCATACTATTAAAGAAAGAAGCGAATTCCATACCTATAACTCCACCACCAATAATCACCAAACTCTCTGGAAGTTCTTTAATTTCTAACGCTTCTCTGGAAGTCCAATATTTAATATCAGATAATCCCAGAATTGGAGGTATGACTGTATCAGATCCGGTACATACCAGAAGATATTTCACCTGATAAATTTCTCCGTCACAAGAAATGCGAATCAACCCGTCTTTTTCTCCTTCTATATAAGCTTCTTTTTCCACTATCGTCACTCCATAAGAATTAACCGTCATCTTCACCCCACTCGTCAGCATTTTCACTGTCTTATCTTTACGATTCATTATTTTAGTTAAATCAAAAGAAGGAGTATCGGAAGAAATTCCATATTTAGGAGCATTCTTAATACTATCCAGTATCTTTGCAGAATAGAGCAAAGTCTTAGTCGGAATACATCCTTCATTGAGACAGACTCCACCTATCGCTTTTTTCTCGAAAAGAACAGCCTTCAACCATTTGCACCAGCCCGCTCAGCAGCCGTGTAGCCAGCAGGACCACCACCAATAATAGCTATATCAAAATTCATAATCGTACTTATTTATTAATAATACGATTATAACAAATAAAAGAAGAAGTTAGTTTTTGGAGAGAAGAAGTATAACTATTTAATCGTCATCTTTTTAAGTTCTTCCAACGTTCCGTTGAATACATTTAGATCTACATTCACTGGAATACCGGAGACGCTTCCTACATCAGTATGTTGCCAAAAGTCCCATTTACCTTGATATTTCACAGAATCAACGTAATAATGGGCAATCCAATAAGGATATGTATTAAAAATAGAATCGTTCAAGTATTTGGTTTTAAATTTATAAGAGGTATATAAAATAGGTTTCACTCCATAATGAGATTCCACACGGTCCAGCCAACGCTTAATACCTTTTTGCAATTCCTTTTTTTCCTTGCTTCCGCTTACTTCGACATCAAGTACTGGAGGAAGGTCACCTGAATCTAATTTTACCGTACGGATAAAAAAGTCAGCTTGTTTGAGTGCATCTGTATTGGGAATATAAAAATGATAAGCTCCACGTATAAATCCATGATCACGTGCATCAGCAAAATTGGCTTCAAAGGTATCATCACCATGATCTCCTCCTTCTGTCGCTTCATGAAAACAAAATGCAAAGGAAAATCCGTATCTTTATTTTGCAACAATTTGCTCCAATCTATTTTTCCTTGATAATGGGAAATGTCAATACCATGAACATCATATCCGCAGGGAATACATACTCCATATTCTTTACGGCCATGACAAGTCTGCCAACGATAAGTATAGGGACGGACAAAGAAATAATAGAAAATAATGGAAAAACAAACAATAATAATTACTGCCAACACATTTCGAAGCCAATTTGACATTGGACGGTTATGCTTACTTTCTACCTTCCGGAAAGTACGGGAAGTTTTAGAAGAAACTCTCTTTTTTTTAGTGGAAGAAACAGGTTTCCTCTTTTGAACAACAGAAACAGGATTATTACGTGAAGGCATTATTTCTTTAACGGCAAATAATTTTAGGAATTAGATTAAAAGCCTTATGATATATTACTTAGACGCGGATTTACGAGGATAATACGGATTCTAAAAAATCTACATTTATCCGCGTTATCCGCGTCTAAGTGGTTCTTCATGGGAACTGCTTTTCACCACAGTCCCCCTGAAACAAATTTATTTTCCTTGTTCCAACTGTAAAGTCTTAGTTGGCTCGTCACATACTTCTGTCGGACCAAAATACTGAATCGGCCCTGGATATACATAATCAGTTTCAGTAGCCCAACGATCACGTTGTGAAGCGAATGCTTTGAAAGGAGCACCATCCAGTTTCACTAAAGCTTTCTGAATAACCGGTTTCATTTCGCCATGACGACGTTCCATGTTCATCATCATTGTAATAGGCACACCACCTGCAATCCATTCAGCAGCAGGAGCAGTTGTGTTACGTACAGATGACATGTAACCAGTTTTACCATTAGCAATCAACATGGAAGCTGTGTAACCTAAAGAGTAACAATAGTCAGCATCGAAGTTTGACGGAGCAGCGCAACGTCCTTCATAACCGAAGAAGTGATGTTGAGCAGCAAACTTACCAACATATTTACCTTCTTCTTTCCAAGTAGCTAATTTAGTAGCTACCATTTCAGACAACAGTTTTTCTGTTTCAATCAACGATACCTGAACGTTTCCATGTGGGTCACGATCTAAAGACAACTGGCGAGCTACACCTTCTGGCAGACTTGCATAAATTGCAGAGTTTTCCGGAGTCAGCTTACTGATAATATAATCACGTTGGTGAGATTTCTTAATGTGAGAGAATTCTTCAGCATTAGTTGCCAAGAAGTCATTCAGCTCAGAAATCAGACGTTTCATTGCCGGAATGAATTCAACCAATCCTTCAGGAATCAAAACAGTACCGAAGTTATGTCCCTGCGCAGCACGATCAGCTACAACTTTAGCAATGTATGTTACTACATCATCCAAAGACATATCTTTAGTTTCTACTTCTTCAGAAATGATACATACGTTAGGTTGTACTTGCAAAGCACATTCCAATGCGATATGAGAAGCCGAACGACCCATCAATTTGATGAAATGCCAGTATTTACGTGCAGAGTTACAGTCACGTTGAATGTTACCAATTACTTCTGCATAAGTTTTACAAGCTGTATCAAAGCCGAAAGATGTTTCAATCATATCATTCTTCAAGTCACCGTCAATAGTCTTAGGACAGCCGATTACCTGTACGCCATATTTCTTAGCAGCATAATATTCAGCCAGCACACAAGCATTTGTGTTAGAGTCATCACCACCGATAATAACCAGTGCTTTGATACCCAACTCCTTGATGATTTCAAAACCTTTTTCAAACTGACTTTCTGATTCCAATTTAGTACGGCCAGAACCAATTATATCGAAACCACCTGTATTACGATATTCATCAATGATATCTGCAGTCAGTTCCATGTAATTATGATCAACCAAACCACCAGGGCCTAAAATGAAACCATACAATTTATTTTCCGAATTCAACTTTTTGATACCGTCAAACAAACCTGAAATTACATTGTGTCCACCAGGAGCCTGTCCACCTGAAAGGATAACACCTACATTCATTGCAGGAAGTTTCACAGCTTCTCCTGCTTCAAATGTAATCAACGGCATTCCATAAGTGTTAGGGAATAAAGCTTTAATAGCTTCCTGATCTGCCACAGACTGAGTAGCTGCGCCTTCTACAGCTTTTACAGCTCCAGATGCCAAGGCTTTCGGAAGTTTGGGCTGGTAAGCAGCCCTTGCGATTTGCAATGCACTTTTAGTCATTTTCTTTATTTTTATTAAAGGTGTTAGTAAGTTTCTTGCTAAACTTGAAAAGCGTTGCAAATTTCGCATTTTTTTCTGGAATACAAAAGAAGCAAAGAAACTTTTATATCTGTAAATTCGCGATTGACAGAACTCTGTTCTATAATTCGGGATATCCAACGAATGTTATTACACAACCTTTCATCAATTATTTACTCTCCATCCTCCACCAAGAGCCTTATAAAGTTGAACAATAGCAATCAATTCATCACGAATGGCATTGCTCAAACCAATTTGAGCGTCAAAATATCCACGTTGAGCATCTAATACATCCAGATAATTAGTAAATCCATTGATATACTGTAACTGTGCCAAATCCATGTAACTCTTTGCCGAATGTTCCAGATTAGCCCGAAGAGCATATACCTCCTTTATCTTATTAAAGTTTACGATCGCATTACGGGTTTCTTTAAAAGCTGTCAGTACAGCCTTCTCATAATTATGTACCTCTGCTTCATAAGCAGCTTTCTTTGCTTTCAAAGCTGCACGATTCTTTCCCCATCCGAATATAGGCGTGAGTAAGGCTCCTTCCATGACTGTATAAGGAGATTTTAAAAGATCCGAAAGAGAAGTACTTTCCGTTCCAAAACCTCCAGTCAGTGCTAAACGTGGAAACATATTTGTATAAGCTACCCCGACTTTAGCATTCGCCGCAATCAGTTTTTGCTCTGCCTGACGAATATCCGGGCGACGTTCCAATAAAGCAGAAGGTAATCCCACCGGAAGTGTTTCCGGAATATTAAATCCCTGAAGCAAATGTGAACGGACAATTCTGTTAGGATATTCACCGGCAAGAAAAGCAATATCGTTTTCTTTCAAAGAGATTTTACGTTCTAAATCCGGCACTAGAGTAGCAGTACGTGCCAACTCAACTTGTGCCTGACGATATGGAATTTCAGAAGTCAATCCACCATTATAACGGATACGAGCAAGACGTATTCCTTCTTCACGAGCTTTCAACGTTTGTTTTACGATGTCAAGTTCTGTATCTAAAGCAACCAATTCATAATACGCTTGAGCCACTTCAGCAACAATTGTCATTCGAAGAGCCTGTTGCGCCTCCACTGATTGTAAATATTCAGCTACACTCGCTGATCGTGCCCAACGTAAATTCCCCCAAAGATCAATTTCCCATGAAACCAGAAACTGAGCTTCAAATGTATCAGCTTTCTTGAAAGCATCTCCACCATGATTTTCTAATTCACGTTCTGCAGTCACTTTTCCTTTTATATCAGGAAGCAATGCTGCCGTAGATATTCGCTTCTGAGCTGCCATCTCTTTCACACGAGCAGCAGCAATCAACATATCTTTATTATGTTCTAATGCACGATCTATCAAATTACAGAGAGTTGTATCCGTATAAATTTCTCTCCAATCCCGTTCACCAAAACTAACGGTGTCCTGATTCTGTTCCAGACTATCGGGTAAACAAAGATCTGGACGAACATAGTTTTTCCCAACTTTACAGGAAGTCATGATTACAGCAAATAATAGAAGGGCAATATATAGATCTTTTCGTTTCATTATTTCTTATGTTTTAAAAGTTTCGACTTTGTTTTATATACCATTACAAAGAAGAAAGGTACAAGAATAATACCAAATACAATGGCAAATATCATTCCGAAAAACACACCTGTACCAATCGCCTGTCGACTGGCAGCACCAGGTCCGCTTGCCAATACCATCGGAAGCATTCCAAGTACGAAAGCTAATGAAGTCATCAGAATCGGACGGAAACGTAAGCGAGCTGCATAGATGGCCGACTGTATCAAATCTTCTCCTTTATCTACCTGTACTTTGGCAAACTCCACAATTAAGATCGCATTTTTAGCCGCAAGTCCAATCAACATCACTAATCCAATCTGAAAATAGACATCGTTTTCCAAACCACAGACCCAAACTCCGAGATAAGCTCCTAAAGCAGCTACCGGCAAAGATAGTAGTACTGCAATAGGTACTGTCCAACTTTCGTACTGTGCAGCGAGAAACAAGAAGACAAACAGAAAGACCAATGCCATAACCATACCAGTCTGACCTCCAGCTTTTTTTTCCTGATAAGACAATCCACTCCATTCCAAACCGATATTATCAGGAAGATGATCACGAACAATCTGCTCCATTATTTCCATCGCTTGTCCTGAACTATATCCTTGTGCAGCAGCACCTCTAATAACAGCTGTAGTAAACATATTGAAACGCTTAATACTACCAGGCCCTGTAGTGTATGATGCATTTCCTAAAGAAGTCAGTGGTACCATTGCTCCATTAGATGCTTTCACAAAAAATAGATTGATATTATCTTTATGTTCACGATAAGGGGCTTCTGCCTGAATGTAGACTTTATATATACGATTGAACATATTAAAGTCATTCACATATACCGAACCGGTATAAGCCTTCATCGTAGAAAATACATCAGCTAAAGGTACTCCCAACATTTTTACTTTATCCCGATCGACATCAAAGTAAAGTTGAGGAATTTCCGATTGTAAAGAAGAAGACAATCCCGTCAGTTCTTTACGTTTAGAGGCATAATACATCAGAGTATCGGCCGCATCCACCAAATTATCGAAAGTAGCTTCACCACGAGCCTCCAATTGCATTTCGAACCCTCCGGAACTACCTAATCCCGGAATAACAGGAGGCGTAGACAAATATACCTTGCATTCCGGATATTCTTTAAGATGTTTCTCTACCGTATCCATAATCTTTTCAATAGTAGTACTTTTTCTATCCTCCCAAGGTTTTAGAATCACAGTTAATTCGGCACGCCCCTGATTACTTCCCACACGTGGACTACTACCTGTTACATTCTGAATATATTCGATATATGGATTCTTTTCCAGATAGGCTATTGCACGATCAGTTACAGCACGAGTACGTTCCAATGTAGCTCCTTCGGGCAATTCTAATTCTATCTTAAAATAACCCTGATCTTCTACTGGCAAAAAACTAGTAGGAATAATCCTGTGAATAAGTAGAATAGCAATCAACACCATTCCAAAAGCACTTAATATCCGACGTGGATGTTTGATTGTACGTGTCACAGCAGACACATATTTATTACTGCCAATTCCCAACCATTCATTGATTTTTCTGAAAATGATATTTTTTTTCTTTCCATTATCCGGCTTCAAAATCAAAGAGCACATAACGGGACTCAGAGTTAAAGCTACAATAGTAGAAATAAGTACAGATACCACAATCGTCACTGTAAATTGACGATATAATTGTCCGGTAATTCCACTCAGGAAACTAACTGGAACAAATACCGCTGCCAACACCAGTGAAGTAGCAATCAATGCACTTGATAATCCGGTCATCGCTTTTTTTGTTGCTTCATAGGGACTCAATTTTTCCGTTTCCATGATATGTTCTACCCCTTCTACCACAACAATCGCATCATCCACTACAATACCGATAGCAAGGATCAATCCTAGCAATGTCAAAATATTCAATGAAAAACCAAATATCAACATAAAACCAAAGGTACCGATTAATGAAATGGGTACTGCTACAACCGGTATCAGAGTTGCACGCCAACTCTGCAAAGACAGATATACGACCAATACTACCAGTACTAATGCTTCAAATAGGGTTTTGTATACCTCATGAATAGATTCTGATATATATGTCGTCATATCAAACGGAATCTCGTAACTTAATCCTTCAGGGAAATTCTTACTGATTTCATCCATTGCTTCTTTCACATTCCTTGCAACTTCCATAGCATTCGCACCCGGTAACATATAAATTCCAAGTACTGCAGCATTCTCACCATTAATACCACTTTCCGTACTATACGAAGAAGCTTCCAATGAGACATGTGCCACGTCTTTTAATCGGATGATAGAACCATTAGCATTGGCACGTACCACAATATCTTCAAACTGTCCTACAGTAGAAAGACGTCCCTGAGTAGTAATAGGAATAGTTATATCCAAACCTTCTACAGGTTGTTGCCCCAATACACCGGCAGCAGATTCACGATTCTGATCCTTCAAGGCGTTTTGTAAATCTTGTACAGTTAATCCAAAGTTTGCCAACTTATCAGGTTGAGCCCAGATTTGCATAGCATAATAACGACTACCAATATTTGAAACACGCCCTACTCCAGGAACTCGGCGAATCACATCAAGCACATTAATAGTCGCAAAGTTACTCAAATAAATTTCGTCAAACTTAGGATCGGTAGAAGTCAAACACAAAGTCATTAACTGGCTAGGTGCCTGTTTCTCCACAGAAATACCATTTTGGATAACTTCTGCCGGAAGACGGGATTCTGCCAGTTTCACACGATTCTGTATTTCCACTGCAGCTAAATCCGGATCAGCGGAAACATCAAAAGTGACTGTTGCCGAAAACCCTCCGGAATTGGAACTGCTAGATTCCATATAAAGCATGCCAGGAGTACCATTGATTTCCTGCTCAATCGGAGTTGCCACAGCCTGTGAAACAGTCAACGCACTAGCACCCGGGTAAGAAGCACTAATCTTTACCACCGGCGGCGTAATCTGTGGATACTGATCCACCGGAAGCATGGTCAAACCAATGATTCCGACAATCACAATAACGATGGAAATTACTGCTGAAAAAACAGGTCTATCTATAAAAAATGATAACTTTCATAAATCATTCTTCTTTGGCATTAATCATTATTTCCTCTTCCGACTCACCGAATCTTACTTTCATTCCAGGAGTCAACTTATGGAAACCTTCTACTACAACCAATTCGCCTACGGCCAGTCCTCTTTCTACTACCACTCTATTTCCTACTTCAGGACCTAATTCTATAAAACGCTTCTCCACCGTATCATCTTTACGCACCGTATAAATATATGCTCCGCCTTTCTCAATCGTAATAGCTTTCATCGGTACTACAATTGCACCTTCACGTACATCTAACAAAAGTTTTACTTTGGTAAATTGTCCAGGTAATAATACTTGTTTAGGATTGGGCATTTCCGCACGTACAGAAAAGGTACCAGTCTGAGGATCTACCTGCGGTTCAGCAAAGTCTACAAATCCTTTATATGGATATACGGTATTATCAGCCAGAGTAATAGTAATATTTGGCTGCCAGGAACGAGTTGAATCCTTTTGTCCTAAATTAATATTACGTTCCTTACTTTTCAAATAGTCTAATGCTGTCATACTAAAGTCTACTAATACCGTGTCACTCTTAACAATGGTAGCGAGCAAAGATTTACCTCCTGGCCCTACTAATGTTCCCAAATCCACATTTCTTTCACTAATATGACCGGATAACGGAGAACGAACTACTGTATACCCTAATTCAAGTTCGGCCTGAGCCAAATCAGCCTCACTCATGGCTACCGTTGCAACAGCACTTTCATAGGCTGCTTCTGCATTGTCCAAGTCAAGCTGACTGGCTGCGTTCTGTTCTACCAATGGACGAATACGTTTCAAATCACGTTCCGCTTTCAATGCCTGCGCTTCGTCTTTCTTCAACTGAGCTCTCGCCTTATCAGCTTTTGCACGATACTGATCTTGATTGATAACAAACAATACTTGGTTTTTATTCACGTAAGTACCTTCTGCAAAAAGCATATTCTCCAAATAACCTTCCACACGAGCACGTACTTCTACAAATTGTTGGGCACGAATACGTCCTACATACTCTCCAAAGATTTCTACATCATCTTTTACAGCTGGCTCCAATATTACTGTTGGAATCTCCGGTTCTACTTTCTGAGGGCGGGTCAGTATCCAATATGTTGCTAACACGCAAACCATACAAATAATAGCAGCAATGGTTCTTATTCTACTCAGTTTCAACTCTCGTTTCGAAAAAAATAATCTCATATCGAATCAATTATTTAAATTAACTTATGTTTGTCTACTCTGCATTTTACAAATTTCATTCCATTTTCTTCGCAAAACATTTATTCTTTGATAATCAACATATTGCAAAAATGACATACTATACACAAAAATGTGGAATTGCTTTAAAAATGTAGAATTAATCCACAATTACGACTTTTGGAACATTTTTTCTGATTTACATTTTAACAACTAAACAAATTATCTCCTACATTTGTATTGTATATGATGGTCATTAATTTTAAACCGTGTTATAATGAAAAAACAACTATTTTCCATATTGGTTTTATTAATCGGTTTATTAATTCCTTTTTCTGTTCATGCTCAGCAACAACGAAAAAAGGTGGGTGTAGTGCTAAGTGGTGGTGGTGCAAAGGGAGTAGCCCACATAAAAGCACTAAAAGTCATCGAAGAAGCAGGAATTCCCATTGATTATATAGTAGGTACTAGTATGGGATCCATAGTAGGCGGACTTTATGCAATCGGATATACTCCGGAACAGTTGGACAGTATGGTACGAAAACAAAACTGGACTTTTCTTTTAAGTGACCGTATCAAACGTAGTTCCATGTCGCTAACAGATCGCGAGCGTTCTGAAAAATATATTGTCTCTATTCCATTTACTAAGAATCCAAAAGAAATTGCCGGTGGGCTTATAAAAGGACAAAACCTTGCCAATCTATTCTCCGATTTAACGGTAGGTTATCATGATTCCATCAGTTTCAATAAATTACCCATTCCTTTTGCCTGCGTATCAGCAAACGTTGTTAATGGAGACCAAGTCGTGTTCCGTGAAGGAGTGCTTTCAACTGCTATGCGTGCAAGTATGGCTATTCCCGGAGTATTTACTCCGGTACGAATAGATAGTATGGTACTTGTTGATGGTGGAATCGTCAATAACTATCCGGCAGATGTCGCCAAAGCTATGGGTGCCGATATAATTATCGGAGTGGATGTGCAGAATGTTCTGAAAAGTGCTAACAATCTCAACAGTGTTCCTGAAATCCTTGGACAAATTATTGATCTGACATGTCAAACCAATCATGAAAAGAATGTAGACCTAACAGATACTTATATTCGTGTGAATGTAGACGGATATTCTTCAGCCAGTTTCACACCGGCAGCTATTGATTCTCTGATGCAACGCGGAGAAGAAGCAGCACGGGCACAATGGGATTCCCTGATTGCTCTAAAAAAGAAGATCGGGATTTCAGACGATTATGTTCCCAAACAGCACGGTCCCTATTCCTCTCTCTCAAACTCCCGCACAATCTTCGTGACAAAAATCTCTTTCACCGGCGTTGAAACAAAGGATAAGAAATGGCTGATGAAAAAATGTAATCTAAAGGAAGACAGTGATATCACTACCCAACAAATAGAACAAGCTCTATTCCAGTTACGGGGTAGTCAATCCTATTCCAGTGCCAGCTACAAACTGATGCATACTTCTGAAGGATATCATCTGACTTTCATGCTTGAAGAAAAATATGAAAAAAGAATCAACCTTGGAATCCGCTTCGATTCGGAAGAGATAGCTTCTCTGTTAGTCAATGGCACCGCAGATATTAAGACTCATATACCTTCCCGGCTCTCTCTTACTGGACGATTGGGTAAACGGTATGCCGCGCGGATCGATTATACCCTTGAACCTATGCAACAACGTAACTTCAATTTTTCATATATGTTTCAGTATAATGATATCAACATATATGATAAAGGTGACCGCGCCTATAACCTAACTTACAAATACCATCTGGCAGAATTTGGTTTTTCAGACGTTTGGTATAAGAATTTCCGATTCGGACTCGGTTTCCGCTTCGAATATTATAAATACAAAGACTTCTTGTTTAAAAAACCTGAGTTGGCCGATTTAGATATTGAATCAGAACATTTCTTGAGCTACTTTGCTCAAGTCCACTACAATACATATGATAAGGGATATTTTCCTTCTAAAGGAAGTGATTTCAGTGCCTCCTATTCACTCTATACAGATAATATGGCACAATATAATGAACATGCGCCATTCTCTGCATTAAAAGGCTCTTGGGCTAGCGTTATCCCCGTTACGCGCCGGTTTTCTATCATTCCTTCCATCTATGGACGTATATTGATAGGGAAAGATTTTCCTTATCCGATACAAAATGCAATCGGCGGCGAAGTATATGGCCTGTATATTCCCCAGCAATTGCCTTTTGCAGGAATTACGAATATAGAGTTAATGAATAACTCTATTATGATTGCCTCAGTAAAATTTCGCCAACGAATGGGAAGTATTCATTATCTCACCCTGACTGGCAATTATGGATTAACAGAAAGCAACTTCTTCGATATTCTAAGAGGCAAGCAACTGTATGGAATCAGTGCGGGATATGGTATGGACAGCATCTTCGGTCCGTTGGAAATCACATTTGGATATTCCAATCGAACCGATAAAGGAAGCTGTTATGTAAATCTGGGATATTATTTTTAACTTAGGTTTTGGAAATACGCGCAGTGTGGATTCGCTCACTGTGCGGTCAGTTGCCGCTTCCCAGTTTGCTTTGGCTACACGCAGGCTCTGCCTGTCGTTTTCGATGGCTTTGCGTACAGAAGTCTCGTCCGAGGCTGTCAGCGAAGGTTTGCGGTGTTGTACAATTTTAGTCTTCAGGCCTAATACACCACCCGCCTCGAATCGTTTTTGCAAATCGTACACAGAAGCTGCTGTACAACCCAGTATTGAGGATATTTCTTCGTTGCTTCTTCCTGTACTCTTCAATAAAATGTCTTGGCAGCACATACGAAACTGGGGCTTGGAACCGTTTCGGTACCCATCCTCTAAAGATAACCGTTCTTCTTCGGCCAATGATATGGCCTGTATCTTTTTGATAATCTGGATGTTTGAAGTTATACAATTATAAAGGTACAATATAAAGCATAAAACTCAAAATTAAATTAGTGAATTACTTAATCAATAAATTCCTTCACCTTCTCGCTGGCATCCCGAAGCTTATCTATTCCTTTCTCTATCTTCTCTATCTCGCAGCCGATGCGTTCAAAAGAAGAGACTATCACAGAATCAAGACGCTCCGGTGAAGTCACTTTCAACAAACAGCTGTTGTATTCATCCTACAAAGCACGGCTCGAAGCAAGATTCTTTGCAATAGACCCCCATTCATCCAGATAGCCAGTTCGTAACTCTCGTTCAGGTTTTTCAAGATAGAGGTTTTCTCTTCTTCAACCGGAGCCAACAACGATTTCTTGTAAGACAAATATTCTGTCATACAGCTTTGAGTCAGCATCTTTATCAGCTCCATCTTGTTCACTAAACTGTCGGTACATACCACCTCATCCCAAAGTTCCACAATAACAGGCTGTTGAAACAGTTCCTCTACATACCGGGTATACCAGACGTTGTCTATATAGGCTACCACATTCTTCTCTTTCTCCTGATAGGCTTTCTCCACAATACTGTTAGTGGCTTGTTGCAGCACATAAAGCTGCTCTTCCAGTTGTACCGACATTCCTACAGCAGCCTTAGGAACACTGACACAGGAAGCGAAAGCAAACAGAAAAAATCATGACAAGAAAGAAATTCCCATTTATCCGATGCCATTTATCCGAAATACAACAATTTATCATAAGCATAGCATTTATTTATACAAGTAACATCTACCCTCAATTCATCATCTTCTTTATCCAATCCGCAGCCTCCGGAAACATCTTGTCGAGGTCGATATCAACTACCATAAAACGATTGTTAGCACCTTCAAAGCCAACATAATAACAATGCGTCCCACGAAGAATACTACCCTCCGAAGAAGGCAAATGGCTCTCTATATCTATCTCGTCATTCAATGCAGATAAAGGCAAAACACTAAAATAAATATCACCTGAAATCTTGTAAGAATATTGAACGTCTCCGAAACTGGTCAGAAAGAACTGTCCTCCAAGTACATTCGCAAACAAATGCATATCCCGAAAAATCCCTTTATAATATATAATCTCCATATTTTTATCAGGCATCGGCAAGTAAGGCATAGAGTGCATCATTTTCATACAATATTCCCGCTTCATCTCGTCCGTCCATACCAACTCTCCCTGATAGTTGAAGAAACTTACTTTAAACTGACGTATTTCCCAATTATGTATATAATTGAACTTTTTATCTCTGAATCCCTTGTCTCTAACTACAAAATAGTTCCGGTGCACCACTTCCTCGTCTATATCGTTCGTTGCCAGCTTCACACGACGCACATCACCTATTCCATCCTTACTCAGGATAATAAGTTCATGCGTCTAATCGTGCACAAGATAAAAGCTATCCCCACGCAAGCGAAACAGGGCACACTTGGTATGTGTGTCAGATACTTTGCGACGCCATTGCAGAGTAGTTCCTTTAAAGCAAAAGACGCTGAGCGGGTTGCCTCCGGCAAAATAGAATGTACCTTTGCCGTCAGTATCAAAACCGGAAAGATACAATTTATTATTCTTAGGATTATAACGGTAATCTACTGAGTCAGGCACATTTCTAAACTTGAAATCCCAGTAACTCAAGAAGGGGTAATTCTCGTTTACACGCTGCGCTGATAACGGTGCAAACGTAAGAAACGATAAAGACAATAGTAAAAAAGATTTCTTTTTCATAATGGCAGTTTTTGTTACTCTATCGGCAAGAAAGATTCAAACTCTTTGTTGTAAATATCGTTAATATAATATTCATCTTCCTGTTTCACAACATTAATAAGAATCGTATCACCTGTTACACCAACTTGAAATGCATCCGGTTTATCGGTAGGATGTACCCAAACATTATTACGATACGGAAATTCAAAATCGTGCCGTCCTATTAATGCATCATATTCAGGATAACCATCATTTCTGCTTAATTCCTCCATTTTGTTAAAACGAAACAAAGCATTGGGAGTTAAATACTCCGCACGGATAACAGCCAATTCCTGCAACAGATTCTCGGATAGCGTGCTATGTTTCAATGTATAAAAATCATAGAAGCTCTTCACAAAATCGAGCGGTTCATTACGGTCCACTTTAGGAAATGTATCGCCACTGTACCACAAGCTATCGCCAAACTGTTGCCCGAGCGACTCCGGTGTGATGTATCCCACACGATATTCCCCGTCCTCCTTTACCACTCTCACAGGGATTTCTTTTGTTCCCTCGTAAGGTGTTCCTCTACTATATGCATAATGCACCATATACCAACTATTCCCCAAAGGCTCTATTTTTAACGTTTCACACGAGTCTTCCGGAATATCCTGTGCGCGAATTACCATGCTTGCACCCGCATCCCAAGTCATTCTCCATATCTTACTTCTCATTGCCTTCGTAAAATACTTGGCATAATCTTTTTTAAGTTCTTTCTCCTTTCTTATAATAGGTTTAAGTTCAGTTGCATAAAATTCTTTCAACATACTCACGGCTTCTGAATCTACATTCTCAACCGTATCTTTCAATGATTGCTGAAACAAATCCTCTTGGTTTTCAACAACCACAGAAATATTTTTCTTTACACCTATATCAGCCTTATCTACTTTATTATGCTTACCACAAGATACACATATCAATAAAAGCTGAATACATATAAAAACTTCAAACTTATACATATTAATTTAAGAAACTGTTTTGATTTTCTACATTGTTTTTACTCTAGAACTGCTAGGATTTTCATTCCTATTTTGAGCGACTTTCCGGTGCTGTTTCCCGATTTTCTTCGTCAGATAGACCGTTATCTTCCTCATCAAACCAAAAAATATCCCGCGAAAATGCATCTCAAAACAACGAATGATAAAATCAAAACAGTTTCTAATACTGGCGCCAAATTGTATAATTCTGTGCCTCTCAATAGGACTGCCCTCCAAACATATCTCTCTGCACAAAGTCCGAAATCCATTGAGTTCCACTATACATTGCAATATGTCCATAAGGATGCCCTTCTGTTGCTTCATGAACAACTATATCTCCTTTACGGGGTTCGTAATTATCATTAGAAACCTTATGAAATCCACGACTTTCTAAATACGTATCATAATCACAAGCTGATGCCGGTCTACCATCTGTAGAAAAGCCACCAGCTTCAAGTGCCTGCCTCACGTACATCGCGCAACTTCCTACAGAAGAAGAATGAGCATTAGAAATCAAATAATCTACAGCAGCATCAATATTAAATAAACTGCCACTATATCCTATCCACAAGAACTCTCCCAAGAACCATAACTCATAAAACGAGGCTGCCGCCATCCTTCGCCACAGACATAAACTTCTGATTTTAGAAGATTCCGATTATCTAAATCTAAAAAAAGATCTAAAGGCATACAACAATCCGGTCCACTACCTAAATCCCCCAAGATCTATTTCTACACAACCACCTGAACCACAGCCTGTAATTATAGGACTTGGAGCTGTATATCCCCAACCGCAGACATAGACTGATGATGTTAATTCTCCTTTTAAGCAAAGTTCCCAATAACGCTGCTCCGACATACAATTTTCCGGACTACTACCATCACCAGTCCCCCTTGACACCCCACAACCACTACTATTACCACACGAGCCACAACTACCACATCCACATCCGCAACCGCAGCTACCATAACTATAATTCTGCGCATCCGGAGAAAGGTGTTTAATCTCTTTCAATTTTGGTTTTTTATTTTCAGTCTTCATAATCTTAAATTTTTAATATTTAAAAGCTATTATTATTTCTCTGATTCCAGTTTTACATAAACAATGCCATTATAACACAGATATTCCAACTCGGCAAGCATCGAACGGTAGACACCTTCACCGTTGTCACGGATTTCCGGAGAAAGGGTAGAGCATAATTCAGCAAGCAATACTTCAAAACTCATCTCATTCTCTAACAAAGCCAAGATGTTATATCCCCAATCGCTCAGCAATGCTTCCCGGTATCCCTCACCCAACAAGCAAGGCACACACACCACATCCGCGTTTCTGCCGCAGCGTTCGCGGCTGACACGTTCCTTAAGCAGGTGTTTTGCCAAACCAGGCCAATGGGAAGGAATTTCGAAAACGGATGCGTAAGGATTCTTACCTACCTTGCAAACCGCCTGTTGCTCACGGTTGGCATTGATAAAGTGGGAATAAGAGGAAAGGCGGTGCTTCCAATCATACAGCGTTTCGTTAGGCAATTCCTTCCACTCGGTTATGCGGTCGCACAGATAATCCTGATACAACGCAATACATTGCTGGACAGTCATGTCCGGAAGTTCCTGCTTGATACCTCCCAGACGCTTGTTGTTCTGCGGAAAGAGTTCCACAATCCGACGGTAGTAATCAGGATAACGGTCGAGCAATGTCCTGCCAAGCAGTTCGCAGGCGCGCTGGTTGCGTTTGTGTCCGCCCAGCAGATGCAGGAACTTGACATCATCGAAACGGTAGAAATCGCAAAAGCGGTGATAATCGTAACCATTGTCCGGCACTACATATCCCAGCACACTTGCCACCTCTTTTCCACGCTCTTCGGCAAGGGCTGCAAACAGTGTCTATTCGAAAAGCAGGTTGTTGTTCACACCCAGATTCCGACTATGATAATCGAGTAAACCGTTATCCTCGATAAACCGAAAAGCAATCCGGCAATACTCCTGTATAAATTCAAGGTCGTTTCCACCCAAGAAACCGGCATTGTACGAAGGAATGAGATCACGCTCCAACACCTTGTGCAGAAATTCCGGCATCCGGTAATTTCTTCGCAACAGGTCGTTCATCATGTTTTTGTAATATTGAGTTCCCATTTCCATATTTTGGGCTATCAATCCACCGGACTCGATAGAAACATCCAAACGATGGGGAAGATACACGTCTCCGTCCACATGGATAAACGGTTCCGCTTGCAACGAATAAGTAAGCATTTTGGAATAAGCCCAATGGATGTCCGGACACCGCAAGTCGTCATATTGCACCACTACTTCCGTATAAGGAAGTTGCAGCAACTCGATAAAGACCTTATACCCATTGCTATCCGTATAAAGCACTACATTATCATAGCTTTTACGAAGACTCAGGCAACTTAATGCCCACGACATCAGATGATACTGCGGATGAGGCCATCCGAATCCATTCTCCAACAGCGATTTGTTCGCTGTCCAGAACGTTTGTGTTATTTTCAGATTTGTTCTTATGAGTGTTTTTGTTTTTAGATTTGCTTACTACACAAATTTTTCCCTTTTCTGTAAATTCAGCAAGCCAATCATCGCCCAAATTAAACTAGCAGAAAAAAGAAATATACGATTTTTAATGAGGACACTTTCCCATATCATCGGATGAAAACCTTCAGGCATACCAAATGGATTCAACATAACATTCCAAAAAGAACGATCCATACCATTCATTTTACTAATAAAGATTAGCGCAATACCTATGATAATCATTAGTACAGCTGTCCCATTTCCACTTCGCGTAATAGTAGAAAGCATAAAAGCCATATTACCGAAAAAAAGAACCGGAAACATCAACTGTAAAGACATGCCAAGAGGATTGACCGGATACAATAAAATGATAGCTATATATGAAAAAACAATTAAAATAGCAAAAATAGCTACATATATCATAAGTAGCCGCACCCCCCAAACTTTATATTTATAATCCGGAATACCAAAAAGGATTTCCAGTATCCGACTATCTTCGTCATTTTGGATACCGAACACAGCCGGGTAGAAAATAAGCAATATACATGGAAATAAAAGAATACTATAGATAAGCCCTTCATTAATCTCTTCTCGTTTCCATGCATTTTGAAACATAAAAAAGGCAAAAAAGATAAATGCAGCCAAAAGAAACCAGATAAATTTTCCAGCAAATATAATCTTCAAATTATATTTTACTACTTTGGGCAACAGCTGTATGATTTGATTCAATGTCATATCCTTCTTTTTATTTTAATTCATATTCTTCAACAGACAGAGATAAGCGTCTTCTAGATTAGCTTCCACTTCTACAGCTCCTTCGTATGGTTGTTCAATAGAAAGATAACGTACAAGAATAGTGTCATCTTGTTGAATATGATGTATAACCAATGATTTATCCAACACTTTTTCAAATTCTGTCTTATCAATATTAAACTGCCATACTTTACCATTAGCCATTTCCACCATATCCGAAGGATTACCGAAATACTTTAGTTCTCCTTTATTAATTACTACCACCTGATTACAGGAACTGGATATATCTTCGATAATATGAGTAGAGAAAATGACAACACGATCTTTACTCAATTCGACCAATAAATTACGGAAGCGTATACGCTCACGTGGATCAAGTCCTGCCGTAGGCTCATCTACAACCAGAATGCGTGGTAAATGGAGCAAGATAAGCGCAATACCAATACGTTGCTTCATACCACCTGAGAATGAACCGATTTTTTCGTCTTTCCGTTCATACATATGTACTGCTTTCAACACATAATCCAAACGTTCATTACGCAATTTCCCATCGACTATCCCCTTCAATATAGCCTGATAATCAAGAAATTCCCATGATGTCATATTTTCGTAAGTGCCAAATTCCTGCGGCAGAAACCCTATCAAGCTTTGCAATTCTTCCCGGTAAATACGAGTATCTAACCCATTGATCCAAATACTTCCATAGCTTTGTTCGAATATACCGCAAATTACGCGCATCAAGGTTGATTTTCCGGCTCCATTCGGTCCTAACAGTCCAAACATACCTGTTTGAATCTCAAATGATACTCCACGCAATGCCTTGAAAGGTTTGCGCCGTTTTCCAAGCAAAGGAACACTCTTCACCACACGGAAATAGGATCGTCGAAATCCAGCAAAACGCCCGGTTATACGCTCAATATTCACATTATGATCATATAAATATTGAGAAGTAACATAAATGGCAATACCTATAAACCATAATAGTCCAATCATAATCACCAGACCATTATTATCCATTTTTCTAAATAGTCCAAACAAAATTAGGGGTGGGAGACTCCAGAATATCACACGATTGAATATTTTTACCCATTTACTATCCTCGTAACGATAATATAAATAAGAACGCACTTTCCGCCACAAATACAAAACAGATGCATATATTGCAAATGAGAAAAAGAATATCCAGAGTCTATTCTGAATAAAGAAATAAGTAAAATAAATGCTGAATACAAGAATTCCCAATTGCCATAATAAATTCACAAAATCCTTCAACGAATGATATTCATTATTCAGCCCCAAACGCTTACGAATTTGCAATCCACTGTTCCACTGACGACTGATACGCCCCGGCCAATCATAGATTTTAACCAAATTCCGAACAGAAATATGTATCTCGTCATTCGGATCAATAACCTTCGATTTAGCCCGTCGGAGACTAGTCTGCGCAAAGTAAGTCATACCAGGGATACCCGCAATCAATGCTACTAAATAAACTGATTGCCAAAGCATTCCATCAGCATACAACCAAATACCGATTATACCGATTATAAAAAGAATGAAATGAGTAATCCATATCTTACGGGATAAAGAACGATACCACTGAAGTACATTTTCTAACCCCATACATACAGTAGGGATCAAAATCAGTGTCAATAAAGCAGAGAATAAGAGCCCCCCGATTACTGTAATGGCAAATGGTGCACCGATAGCTCCTGCATATTCTGTATCTCCCATAGCCAACGGAAGCATAGCAGCTATCGTTGTAATAGAGGTAATCAGAATCGGACGGATACGGGACATACCAGCAGTCATCAACGCTCTGTTACGACGATATCCCCTTGAACGCAAAATATTAGAATAGTCTATTAATATGATTCCGTTATTAACAACCACCCCCAGCAAAATCAGGAATCCAGTTAATGTATTCGCATTCATCAAACTATTACCCGAGAGGAGCAGTGCCAACAAAGAACCGATAGCAGCCAATGGGATTGTAAAAAGCAAAACAAAAGGCGTCACCATAGATTCAAAAACAGATGCTAGGATCATAAAGATCAAGATAAAAGCTGCTAAAATGAGAAACTTAAAATCTCCGAATTCATCTTCTTCATGAAATACTTGCACAGCTACTCCGGCAGGAAGGTTGTAACCAGCAATCAACTGGTCGATATCAGACCGATAGCCTTCCAACAAATCTTTGGAAGATTGAACATCCCTTGGGAAGTTATAATATACTTCGATTTGTTTATCCTGATTAACACGTATAATACGGGAGCGTCCTCTACCATAATTAAGCGTTGATATATCTTCCAGATTATGTATACCACCATTAGCATTCTCTATTTGAACAGCACGTAAATCATCTACAGTTCTTTCTTTTTGAGCCTTTTCTTTTGCTTCCTCTTCGGTTTCTTCCTCCGGTATTTCGTCACGAATGATAATATCATAAGTCTCATCTCCCACTTTAAAAGTAGCCTCGGAAGAAAATTCGCGATTAAGCGACGCTAAACCTGAAGTAATATTGTTACGGTTTATATCATAAGTGGTCAGCAAAATCGGATCAAAATTCAAATTTATTTCTGCCTGCCGGGGAGTGAACGAGACACGAGTACCTTGTACAAAATCTTGTCCATCCAATAAGTAACGTATCTCTTCGGCTACCATCTGCATCGTTTCAAAATCCGATCCACGGATAACTACCCGTTCACGATTGTCACCAATACCCAATAAACGCATAAAACCACCGAGACTACTTAGAGCAGAATTATCCCCTCCCCCTCCCATAGGGTCGGAAACATATATTTCAGCACCGTTCATGTTCGAAACCTTACTCTGTACATCCGACTTAATATCCGCTATTTTCCGCTTAGCTATCTTCTGGTAATCCTTCTGCAAAACAAGTGTAAGAGTTGCCTCTTTATCCCGAACACGACAGATCAAATCTTTTTTTTCGGGCACATCAGCCAAACGCTCCTCCAATACTCTTACCATTTTATCCGTATTTTCAAGCGTACTTCCGGTATGCATCATTACACTGATATCAAACCGATCCGATTCTACTTCTTTCATCTGCTGCACACTTAATGTCAAAGACAAAATTAGCGTCGTAAAAAGCAAAATTACAGCTCCAAATATAGTGACTCCCGGATTACGCATACAGGTTTTCAATAAAACCAAATAAATCTGCATCGGACGTTGCACAATCGATACCTTTTCATAAATGATACTATTTCCGTTTTTCTTTCTCAAAATAAGATAAGTAACCATCGGAATGAAAAGTAAAGCCACAAATAAAGAGATAGTCAGAGTGGAAATAATAGATACTCCGATATGATGTCCAATCAATTTAATCAAAAAATTATCAGAAAAGACAAATGGCAAAAATACTGTAATCGTTGTCAGCGTAGCCGCTACAATAGAACGCCACACTTCTTTCGTTCCCTGTGTAACCGAACGTTCTGGTGTACAGCCACTTCCCGATAAGCGATAAATATTCTCGAGTACCACCACACTATTATCCAACAACATTCCGATTGCCAACGCCATTCCTACCAATGTAAGGCTATTAATAGTAATACCTGAAGCATAAAAGAAATTGAAAGCCGTATAAACAGAAATTGGAATAGAAAGCGCAATAAAGAATACCAACCGCATATTCTTCAAGAAAAGCCAAAGAATAAATACCGCCAATAATCCACCCACTAAGGCCAAATTAATGATTTGATTGATGTTATTCTCCATTGTTTCCGCCTTATTCTCTTGAACTACTATTTCCAAATCGAGCGGGATAAGTTTCTCATTGAGCGTATCTACCACATCGGATACACGATGGGAAAGTTCAATCAAGTTAGCCTGTGAGTCATTAATCAAGGAAACCGAAACTGCCTCTTTCCCATTGACACGACTATAAGTGGTTTCATCTTTCAAATCAAAAAATATGGTCGCCACGTCTTTCAACAGAATAGGACCAGGAGCTACCACAATATTCTCCAACTCAGATACTTCCGTATACATTGCATTGACATGGACAAAATTCTTACTGTCCGGTTCATCGGCAAAACCAACAAATGTTTTTTCCTGCGTATTTTGCGAAAGAAGATTGCTAATTCTTGAAGGTGTCAGGTTCAGTGCTTTACATGTCTCCGTATTGAGACGCACTTCAATGGCCTTCTGTCGTCCACCATATACATTGACAGAAGCAACTCCATCAATATTCTCCAGATCGGGAAGAATATTCTCGTCCACTAAATTTCTTACTCTGTCAGTTCCACCGGAACCACGCACCTGAAGTACCATAAAGTTATTGCTCATCTGAGCAATATCAACTTTTTGCACCTGTACGGTAAAACCACTAGGAAAAGAGGCGGCAATTTCATTCACCTTTTCCTGCAATTTTAAAGAGGTCATCTTAAAGTTGACATTCTTTTTAAAGCCAATTTGTATGCTGGACTGTCTCCTGTCAATTCTAGATTGCAGCTTGTCTACTCCTCCTATCGCACTTACAGCTCCCTCAAGCGGAATAATTACTTCCGATTCTACATATGAAGGATCCATATCTTGCTGCGACGACACCTGAATAAACAATACCGGAAGTTCCGCATTAGGCAATAACTCCACCGGAAGCTGTTTATATGACACATAGCCTAATAGACTAAGCGCAATAAACAACATACAAATCGTAATTCTCCTATTTAGTAAAAAGTTCATCTTTAGCTATTTTTAGTTCGGTGACTTATGCGTCTTTTAAGTTTTTCCAAGACATAATATACACAAGGGATAACCATCAAACTCATCAAGGTGGAAGTAATTAAACCTCCAATCACAGCAATAGCCATTGGGGAACGCAGAGAAGCACCTTCACCAAAATCGAATGTCATTGGGAGCATTGCCAAAACGGTAGTCAGCGTAGTCATAATGATGGGGCGGATACGTTGTTGTCCTGCTTCTACAATGGCATCGGTCAATTCCATTCCTGCCTGGCTGAGCTGATTGATACGGTCTACTAAAATGATAGAGTTATTAACAGCAATACCTCCCAGCATCACAATACCAATAACTCCCATCATGTTAATGGTCGTTCCTGTGATGAAGAAAAGTAAGATAGCACCTACCACCGCCAATGGAATTGTCAGCAAAATCGTGAAAGGATGCAACAATGATTCGAACTGAGAAGCCATCACCATATAAACTAGTACGACAGAAAGTATCAAAGCAAACAATAAGCTATTCATAGACTCTTGCCGCTTCTCTTCTTCTCCGGTAACCGTGATGGTATAATTAGCAGGCAGATCAATTCCCTTAACCGTTTGACGTACTTCCTCCGCCACCTTATCCAATGATTTACTGGCATCCATATTTGCCATTACTTTACCAATACGGCTTTGATTACGGCGTAATATCTCTTTAGGAGCTTGTCCATGAGTAATTGTAGCTATTTCCTGCAATAAAAATTCCTGCGTACCACTTTTGATAACAAGCGATCCGAGAGAACTCAAAGGTATGTCAGGAACTTTAATTACGATATCACGCATTTCACCACGATATTCCATTTTACCAACTTCCTTACCACTTAATTGCTGCTTTAACTGTTCAATTACCGTAGCAACACTCAAGTTATTAATGCCGGCTATGGTACGGTTGATGGAAATCACGACTTCCGGAGCACCATCTTCAATAGAAGTACTTACATCGTAGATTCCATTTACTCCGAGCATTTTTTCTTTTACTTCCTCAGTAATTACCGCTATCTCATCCAGTTCCTCTCCTTTAACTTCCACAACAATCGGAGCTCCTTCACTACCTAAAAGCGAACTCAGAGAATTTTCATCCTGTCGGATCGTTACTTCCAAACCATCGGGATTCTTCGCAGACTCAACAAATTGAGCTATAACTTTTTCCGAAGAAAGAGTACACTCAGGAGATAGTTTTACTTTCATCATTGCCGTATTCTCTCCTTCAAAAATAGCATTTTCAGATCCACTTCCTTCTCCGACATGACTATATATTGTACATAACGAATCACTTCCAACAATAGCATATAGCAATTCTTCCAAATTACCAACAGCCGCAGAAGTACGCTCCATTTGTGTACCTTCTGGCATTTTAACGACAGCAGTAAAAGCCTTACTCTCAGCCCGCGGCATAAATTCGGTTCCAATGAATGGAGTCAGTAACCCCGTCACAACAAGTAATAATACTGCCACTCCAATCACCCACCAACGATGCCATACCAATTTACGAAGTATTTTACTATATCCCGTCATACGGATTGATTTCACCTCTTCCATTTTCACTTTCTTACCGGAAAGTTGAATATATAGCATCGGAATCACCAAAATAGCTACAAATAAAGAAGATAAAAGCGAAAAAGTAACCGTCCAAGCCTGATCCTTAAACAATTCTCCCGAAGCTCCGTGAAGATAAACTATCGGGAGAAATACTACGATAGTCGTCAAGGTAGAAGCAATCACCGCATTGGCAACTTCCGCCGTTCCGGTAATAGCAGCATCCTTAACACTCAGTCCCTTCTCCTGATTTCGAAATATACTTTCGATAACCACAATAGCATTGTCCACCAACATACCCGCTCCAAGAGCAAGTCCACCCAATGTCATAATGTTCAGTGTAAGTCCATTGAAGAACATCAGATTGAAAGTAGCCACAATCGAGATGGGAATAGCAAGACTGACAATTAATGTTGTTCCCATTCGACGAAGGAATATGAACAATACAACAATTGCAAGAACTACACCCAATAAAGCACTGCTTTTCACTTCTCCGATCGCACTCTTTATAAACGTACCTTGATTGGAGATTACCTGAAAATGATAACCGGGAAGCGCATTCTCTATCACAGCTAATTTACGAGTCACCTCATCCACCACTTTCACCGTGTTAAAACGCATCTCCTTATAAATAGACAAGCCAATGCTACGCTGACCATTTATACGTACGATATTCTCCGGACGAGCATTCATAAACTGCACAGTTGCTATCTCTTTCAAGAAGATAGGAGCTTTATTAGCATCAGTTGTTTCGGAAGAATTGTTTCCGGAAGTTCCCTGTTGCTGAACCGGCTTATACCCAACAATCAAATCCTCAAAATCAGCTTCCGTTGTGAACAAACTCGAACTTTTCACCAAATACTGCAAACCCAATTCACTGACTTGTCCCCCGGATATACTCTGGTTGTTGGATTCGATACGGGAAGCAACATCTTCTATTTTCAATTGAAATGCGTTTAGCTTATAAGGATCTGTTTGAATGGTCAACGTACTCACTTCTTCCCCCGAAAGAGTTACTTCAGCAACACCTTCCAAACGGATCAGCTCATTACGGATATAGCTTTCGGCTATTTTCCGCAATTCCGCCATATCTGTAATACTCTGATGAGACATACCTACCAGAACTACCGGTGATAGATTCGCATCATGCTGGGTAATCTTCAATTCAGTGATATCTTTGTTTTGAGCGAACGGATTCATTGCCTTCTGCAAATCGAGGAAAGCTTCATCCATATCCTTTGTCCAAGTATATTCTACAGTAATACGGGCCGTCCCTGCCTTTATCACGGAAGAAACCTGTGTAACGTCACTCTGCCGGATAGCCATAGCCTCCATGTTTTTTACAAATTGTTTTTCGATTTCTTCAGGTGGACGTTCTCCAGCCTTCAGCTCGATAAACAAGCGGGGATTGTTCAGATCGGGCAATAAGTCTACACTCAATTGATCGTATGATACTTTTCCCAACAACAAGAGGGCAAATACAACCATACAAATTGTAACCGGATTGCCTACTGCAAATTTGATTATATTTTTCATACGTGTTTCCTATTTTCGAGAGGTGTGTTTATCATCAGACTAATGATTTACTTTTGAATCTTTACTTTTGCGTTTTCTTTCAATGTTTCAAAACCTCTCACTACCAGATTATCGTTTACATTCAGACCGGATACAACTTCAATGTTGTATTCATCCTCCAGTCCAGTTTCCAAATTACGTATCTTTGCAGTATTTTTCTCAACTATATATACATATTTCCGACGACGGTTAGACAGAATCACATCTTTGGAAATAATAATAGAACTATCGGCTCTATCTACCACAATATCTGCTTTAGCAAACATACCCGGACGCAGTTTCAGTTGATCGTTATCAATCAGGACTTTTCCCTTAAAAGTACGCGTTTCCGTACTAATTGCCGGAGATAATTCGCTGATTTTCCCTTTTAGTGTATCACCAGGTATGGTATAATGAGTGACATATACCGGTTGTGATTCTTTAACATAGCGAATACTGCTTTCCGGCAGATTAATATCCATATACATTTTGTCATAAGCCATTAAACCTACCATTGGTTTACCTTGTTCGACCTTACTATCAGATGTATAATGAGGTAAATCAACAATAACACCATCAAACGGAGCTATTACTTTCATTTTCTCCAGATTGAGCTGAGCATTATCATAATCGTAACGTGCACTGGTTACTTTTACTTCCGAATTCCGCATCTCACCTACGGTAACCCCTCCTTTTTCATAAAGAGCTTTTTGCTTGGTTTCTTCTTGTTCAGCTATTTCGAGGCTTAACTTCTTAGCATCAATAGCAATTCCATTTTCATACTCTCTATCTTCCAGTTTTATAATCAGTTGCCCTTTACTCACTCGGTCACCCATTTTAAAAGGTTTCCCAGTCTTCGGATTGTTCTGAAGTTTATAACTCCCGCTCATTTCTGAATTCAAAGTCACCCCATAAGTAGGCTGTACTGTCCCTGTTGTATTTATTAATTTACTGATCGAACCTTTTTTCAATTCGATGACAGATACCGGAGTAGCAATATCATTAGGTGCATTTTGTGGCCTTTCACCACAGCTAGTTAATGATATAGTTGCTAATAAAGTAGATGCAATTAAAATGTGATACTGTTTCATGGCCTGCTTATTTTTTATCGATCATATCTTTCATTGGAACAATAGGACTATTTGTATCAAAGTCATACAATGAAAGAATTTTGAGGTTAAGTAATTCTATTCTATAATTAATCAATGATTGCGTATAAGCGATTTTCTGATTTGAAAGCTGAGTTTGGAATTGGCTCATTTCCATACCGGTAATATCTCCTTCACGGTATCTGGTCTGATTTAAATCATATGTCAATTGAGCGTTTTTCACATTTTGCTCAGCAATCTTAATTTGTGTCCGAAGATTTTCGAGACTACGCCATACCTGACGGATATTTAGTTCAATATCCACTTTCTCTTCGTGAAACTCAAGCTCATTGATCTGTTGAGCTATCTGCTGTGCTTTAATTCTTGCTTTTTTCTCACCCCAATCAAAGATAGGAACAGAAAAGCTAACTGAGACACGCGGATTTTGCGTCGGATTATCAAACATCTTATTCAAATTCTTATTATCACCAGTCAGTCCGAAAGATACAGATATATCTCCTTTAAATTCATTCATAGCCTTTGTCTTGATCATATCAAATTCAAGTTCCTTGGTTTTTATCTCACGCTGACGAAGTTCAAGGCGTGAACCTAGACCATGCGTAATAGCTTGCTCTAAATTAACTTGAATCGGTTTAATATCAACTTCAGCAAACACAAGAATGTCTTCATCCAGATTCATTCCCAGTGTCTGTTTAAGTTTGTCTTTTGCATTCTCCAGACTAACCTGTCTTTCATCTACAGACGAACGTGCCGTAGCAAGATTCAATTCAGCTTGATAAAGCTCATCTTTGGCAGCTAAATCAGCTTCCACCTTATTTTTTTTAATTTCATAACTTTGCTGGACATTAACCAATTCTTCACGACTGATTTCCAGATTACTTTGTGCCATATAAACTGCATAAAACTGATCAGTAATACTTTTCTCCGTATTCAGACGTTGCAAAGCATAACTAATATTGGCATTTTCGTAATCATACTCAATCTGCTTCAATTCCATCTTCCGCTTGTTATAAGTGAAAATAGGCTGGCTTAATTGTAGATAAAGATTATTACTAAATACTTGACTATTATCTTTTTTATCATCTCGAATTGAACTATTGTCCTGCCAACCAAATTTATTAATTAAAGAGATAGTACCATCCGTCCATAGAATAGGCTGATCAATCTTGAAGGTTCCATTAGTATTAAAAGTTTCACCTGTATACCATTTCGAATTATAATTATCGAAAGACCTGTCTTTACTATAACTCACCGGCATTAAATCCAATGAGAACTTCGATTTCAAAGAAGCTTTCTGAGCTAACAGATTCTGTTTATACCTCTCCAAATTCATATGAGAACTACGAAGAGAAGGACTGTTCTCCTGTGCAATCTCCATTGCCTTGTCAATCGTCAAGGGGATTTGCCCTTGCGATGGCAAGGCAAGTCCCATAAAAATTACGATAGACAAAAGCATCCTTTTTAATAGTTGTAAGTCACTTTGCATATAATTTGCTGTTTTTTAATAATTATCGTTTTACTATTTTCACGGCATCTGCTGTGACAGATCTCAGTTTACACTCATCTGTCAGCACCACATGAATCGTGTCGGAATTGATAAAGTAGGTTCCGACTTGCTCCCATCCCTCATTGGCTTTTCTCAGATTAATATAAGCATCCTCCACACCGTCATCGTACATTACTTTAAAGTGATATTCTCCCCGGGCACGATCATTCCACCGCAATTCATTATCTTTGAACACATGATAGTATAGATCATACTGACCGGATTCCGGCACAGGAACTTTCCATGTAGCAGTCTGACTACCATTTCCACTTTTAATCACATAAGCCGATCGAACATATTTCCCATAATAACGGTCATTGGTAGTAGCTGTCCATTGCAAGGGTGGACGCCACCAAGGTATACCGGTATATTTAAAGGATGTATCTTCTACCTCATCCAGCCATTTAGGTAAAAGTCCCACAACGGCAGGAGTGGAAAGTGCAAAAAGAGTAGAATCTTCGTTATCCACAATGACTTCTCCCGGCAATTCAAACGAAGATTCCGGCAATGTATATATACTATCTTTGACTATTCTATTTTGCTCTTGTCTGACGTTACCGATGGCTTGATCAATCACATTAGGAAGATTTCCGGAAACCATCGTATTAACTTCAACTCTACGTATCTGTTCTTCCCATACTGATACAAACTCTTTACTTGTGTGGGCAGGCATCTCTACCTTCTTACTTGCTCTAGGATCTTCCACAGCTTGGTTCCACCAGTCATTCTGACGAATATTGATATGAATAATTCCATCATAATCCGAGTTATTACTAATCAACATTTTCAAAACAAAAAATTCCTCCCCACCTCTATTGACAACTTTTGTCAGTTCAGGAGTCCCTATAGAATAAAAAGGCAACGGAGTCGCTTCTTCCCACTCTTTCAAAAATGAGCGGATATCCGCTTTACTTATATTTCCCAGTGTGTCAAGCATATTCTCGAACTTTATATTCAGGAACGTATTGCGTTTCAGCAATGAATACAGTGAATCCCTAAAAGCTTCTACACCTATATTTATCTCAGGAACGGCAAAAAGGCGACTTGCCTCCAATCCAACGATATTATTTTGTAAATCACGTAGTTCAACATCGGACAATAATTCTTTGAATGTATGCTTTTCCAACAATAAAATGGCTTTTTCATTATTACTGATACCATTAATTTCGCGCTCCCATCCCCTATTCTCCGATTTTTTCTGGAGATATAACTCGATGACCCGATTGGCTACCGGCCATTCAGAAGAAAATATATTATAACGGAAATTGTAAATTTGTGGAAAAAGAAAGTAAGGATTTGCTTCCGTCGAAAGGTTAGTTCTCCCCCTGCTACCTAATGAAAAGTTGTAATTACCTTCCGATCGCATGAACGTCCAGCCAAAATTATTAAAAGTACGCATCTGAGCTTCCACTTCACCGATTTCGCGATCGCTGTATTTTGACCAACGTATATGATTCTTCACTTCTTTTTTCACATCCAAATTCAACAAAGCCCCTTTTTCAGGCAACAATACCATTTCAGGCTGTACAGTTTCCTGAGCTTGGGACCAAGCATGTTCATAGCTGGCAAACTGTACGGGTATTTCAACAATGGAAAATCTTTTGAAAGGATATTCCAACTTATATTCCCGCCCTAATTGTTCTTTAAAGTTACGTATAAGTGAAGGAATTGTATCTTGAATGGAATCGAATGCCGCAGTAAAATAGTCATGATCCTCTATATGCCAGATACTATACAACACACTGTCCGAATAGACACTTTTCTGCTGATAGTTTCCTATAATCAATGATATTGTTTGAGATGGAAAATCTCCTTTAAATGTATACACGCCTTGTTCATCACTCTTTCCTTCGCCTTGAGATAGAGGGATCAATCCCGGAAGAGGTTTTACTTTCAAATGATAATTACTAAAATAGGTTTGTTGCCAATCCGGACTTTTGTCGCTATAACTTGTTCCCGCACGAGGATACCAATAAGTTTCAGGAGTCAACAACAAATAATCTTTTGTTTGGAAACTATACTGCTTGTCAATATTAAACAGGAACTTCTTTCTAGAAGCCTGCAACATTTCAGGAGGAATATCCAGATAGCAAAAAGAGTTGTCTATTTGTCCATTATACTTAAATATAACGGTAGCAGTATCTCCTTTTGCTATATTTGTACCAAAGTCCACTAATACAATTTGTCTGTCGCGCTTAAATTCGAGCGGTTGTTCACCCGAAAGAACGGAATGAATATTTAAACCCGGATTCAGACAAAATGTAAATACGTCAGATGATTTCAAAGCTATTCCCTTCATTGTAACTTCCGACGAAAATCCGTCAGGATACTGTTCTATCGAAAGATCATACTGATAAATAGCCATTTTAGGTGTATCAACATATTGATTATTAATATTCGTATATATAGTCCGTATGTTACCTTGATATAAAATCGAATGTATATGCCAATAACCAAATGTGAAACTCAATAAAATGATACCGATAGAAAGAAACAGCCATGAGTAATTACTCCTTGACGAATTAGGCAATCGCCGGAAGAGACAAATGGTAGCAAAGATAAAAGCCAATCCGGCAGACAAATAGATAGCCCGGTGATTCAAGATCACCCCCAAATTAGAAAAACCGACAATAGTCGATTTTACTAATGGAAGCTATAAGCCATATAATCAAAAAGATAATAAAACTTATCTTCAATATAGAATACGGTCAATCCGATATAACCTAATAATATGACAAATGTCAATGCTTGATTTTTCAGCACTAGCATTAAGAAAATAGACAGACCTATAATAAAGACAAGGGTAGGCACACTGATCAAAAAGAAATAAATGATGTATGCCATCCAGTCTACCTCCCCAGATGTCAGGTTAAAAGCTATTGTAATACCGATAACAATCAGGTTCAAAATCAAAAAGACCCGTAAGTTCCCCCAAATCTTACCAATAACATATTCTGCGTTACTTAAAGGACGGACATAAAAAACTTCTGATGTATCCAGTTTTTTGTCTCTTTTCAGAAAATCAGAAGCCAGAAAGATGGCAATAACCGCCTGCCCTGTATTCAACAACAATAAAATTAAATAAGGTATATTCGAGGGTATGGAAGTAGCAATCCAAAGTTCTCCCATATCTTCGGATACGAACAACATGAAATTTAAAAAACTAATGATTCCTACGGCAAGTACCGTAAACACCCTAAAGAACCAACTTCTTATTAATAATTTACTTTCATATTTTGCTACCGATTGTATATTAGATATAAAAGTCATAACAGCATATCATGTTTAGTCATTTGTCCAAAGGTTTAATTGATTCTCCATATAATATACATAGGCATGTTCCAAATTTGGGGGAAATGGTTCAGCTTCGTATCCTTCCACTTTATCTGTAACTACTTGTACCTCCCACCCCGTTCCTGACGGAATAGTAGAGATTACCGGATATTTTTTATCAATATCATGCAACTGGTCACCATTAGCTTTAATTCTCCATACCTTACCCTCTGCTATCTTCAGCATTTCTTGCGGAGAACCATTAAAAGAAACTTGTCCCCGGTTCATCAACGCCATATCATTACAGGTACTTGAAATATCACCTACAATATGAGTTGACAAGATAATAGTCACATCATTCTCACTGACTTCAGATAAAAGATTACGGAAACGAATACGCTCTTCCGGGTCAAGTCCGGTAGTAGGTTCATCTACAATAATTACTTTGGGATGGTGTATCAAAGCTTGCGCAATTCCTAAACGACGTTTCATACCTCCCGATAATTTATTGGCATATCGTTCACGAACATCGAACAGTCCTACGTTTTCGAGCATTTCATCCACTGCTTGCTTTCTCTGTCTGCTATGGGTCATTCCGGACAGACGTGCCGCATAATCAAGAAATTCATACGTCTTATACTTAGCAAAAAAACGGAAATCCTGAGGGAGATACCCTAAAATACCACGGATCTCTTTCCTATCTTTCATTAAATCATATCCACAAATTTCAACTTGCCCGGAAGTAGGTTCCATAAGAGCTACAAGGATACGCATTAAAGTCGATTTGCCGGCACCGTTAGGTCCTAATAGTCCGAACATCCCTGAAGGGATTTCCAAATTCACATCTTTCAATGCATGGTTTCCGTTAGGATATATTTTATTGAGGTTTTTAATAGTAATACTCATGACGTGTTTGTTGTCCTATGTTGTAATGGCCGCTAAAGATAGACTTTATTTACATAACACAGGCAACAAACACGATGATTAACATACATTAACAACGCAATAACCTTTCAAGCCCTTTGGTTCTGCACCCAATTCATAATCACAAACACTAATGTCCGAAATAGAATTCCGAAACGTTTTTAATTATTTTTTAATCTTTGTGCAAAGATTCGGTTTACCAATCACCCGTTCGTAATTAGAAGGCGATGGGCACAACCACTGATAGACACACTCACAGCAGGGTTCTTCATTACGAATATGTAACCATGCGTTCCCTTCTGTCAATTCCCGATACACTAGATCATGGGAGAATTGTCAATCATACCTATCGATTTATCGTTCAGATTAGCATACACCTTACCATCCGGTTCTATATACAGCTTACCAAAGTCAGCAATATTGAGTGTCTGACGTATAAAGGAATGCGAGATTCGGATTGCCTGCCTGTCTGCCCACACTTTCACTTGTGGCAATGCATGCAACGCATCTTCAACAGTGACATAAAGCATTACCGGACAGATCGTCTGCAATGCCTCCACCTCTTCTGCCAACTGAGGAATAGCGAACAGATTGCCCACTAGCGAGATTTCCAAAAGATACGGCGACTGCCGGGCATTCCGGGCAAAATGCACGACCCGCATCCGTCTGCAACAGTTTCAGTTGCCGACGGATATATTAATTGCCTATGCAGCCATTCGTCTCCGGACGCGCTCCCATTCAGATAAAACACAATATTGTGTAAATTCTGTATCACACTCCCATCAGTGCCTTGCCGATGTAACCACTCATAATACTGCACTCCGTCTTGCAATTTCAGCACAGGTTTCAGTGACACAGGGCAATTATTAACGTCATCATTCTCCACCAATTTACCGCATTCTTTGTCTACCACTTGCCGAATCCACTCGTTCACCTCCGGCTGTCGCAACGTCTCTTCTGTTAGCTCCACCCGATACAGATTGTCGATATCATTTATCCACTCTGTCAATAACCGCAACGCTCCCACATTCTTAAAAGAGACCTGTGCGTGACTGACTGCATGATACAGTAATCCTTCCTCTCCTTTCAACCACATAAAGGTATTCGGAGATAAAACTAACCAATATTTCTTCATTGTATTCATCCTCTTACAGATACTTCTTTCAATATTCTTCTATAAAGTTCCGGATGCTGATCTAAATAGACTAAGCTACGTGCATCCGCCTGTTTTATCTGCCCATCCGAACAATAACTGCGACATAAGCTTGTCGCCTCGTGTATGTCATCTATCTGGTAAACGCATTGAACACAAGCCTTCCGATGACCACAACTTTTACACTGACGCGCATAACGAGACACATAATCGTTATGCTGTTGTGCAGCCTTTTCTAAATCCAGTTCCACACCGCTATCGGTTACCTGCCCTAAAGCAAATTCATGATTAATGCGTTCGCACTGCAAAATCTTACCTTTCACCGTTACAAACATCTTTTTGGAGAAAGGTGTACAAGTTCCGGATGTGATTTCGCTTGACTGATTAATTGGAAAAAGTAATTCATTATATGAAATGAACACATTTTCTGACCTTTGATAAATATAATCCAATAATTGTCTCGTTTCCGGATTCCGAATAAATAATTCATTTTTAAAAGCTTCACAGTTGGATGCTTCTTGAATACTTTCCGAATAATTCCGATAAGTTTGAAAGAAGTTTTCTAATTTATCTTTACGAATCCCTGATCCATTCAGGGGAGAAATGATAGGTTCCTTTCTAAATGTACCTTTTATGAAACTATATATGGATTCAACTGAGTTTTTATTGTGAAGTACAGAATTAAACATCACATATTCCTTAAAATACTCAGGATATCTCTCTCGCAAAAGACAAACATTAGAATACACACGATCAAATGAGTCATGTCCAGCTACATCTACTCGATACCCTTGTCCCTCTTTATTTCCGTCAAGGCTAATCAAAAGATTGAACTTTTTCTCCACCAAAAAATCCATATATCTATCTAATAACATTGCATTAGTCGTCATATTATAACGAAAAACTTTACCCACAGGCTTTAAACTTTCAATGTACGCAATTACCTCCTGAATAAAAGGGACATTAAGCAGAGGTTCCCCACCATAAAAGCCGACTAAAATAGGTTGAACTATATTTTCACATTGGTTTTTGCTCCACAATGAATAAAGATAATCTATAATCAATTTAGCCCTTTGAAAAGGAAACTTCAGATTCTCACGTTCATCATACCCTTCATACAAATCTGCATAACCACAATATTTGCAACGAAGATTACACATATCTGTTACCTCAAAAACCAACTGAAATAAATGATTCAAGTTGTACCTGATATTATCTGCTGAGACTTTCATATTAAATTTAAAATTATTGTTTAAACCTAGCGACCATCATCACTGAGTTTGCTTCTTCATCCAAACTTTCCGCAATCTTTTTCAATTCCCCTTTCAAAGAACCTTGTTCAAGAAGCCATTTCAAATAATCGACAGCAAAAAGAGTCACAAACATATTATCCGGTACCTCTGAAACATCATATGAATCAGTACGTAATTTTGATATTTTATCAGATATATATAACGTTGCTTCAGATATTTCTTGCGTTTCTCTATCACAAAACAATAAACGATTAGGATGCTCAACCAAGGTTTTGTGATCATAATCCACCTCCTTTTTTTGAACTTCCAACAACAGATAACGGTCGGTGCAAAATTTAACCGAATGTAAATCCACCAGATTTTCCTCCATATCCCTATTCTTAAAAATAGCCACTGGAATCAATACATTATTTACATAATGATATACTGTATCCAACGAAGGATCTGCAATAATGAAACCATCTTTTGTCTTTAACATAGGATCCATATAAAGTGAAGTAAGCATAATCTCACCTGTTTTCTCATCACGGAACTTTACATCATCACAAATACGCTTTTTTATCGTAATAGGAACCGGACGCATAGCTCCAGTCTGTCTATCAATAAAATAATAGGGATTCTGTTCAACAATATCACTTTTACCATCAAATTTTCCATGCCATGACCATTTACTGTACCCTATCAAATTCTTATCATCATAAACATACAAATGTCTAAGCCACACCTGTTTTGGCAATCTTATTCTCCGTTTAAAATTTCCGGAAAAATCATATACCAATATGCGAGAAAGAAAGAATCTATCATAAACATACAATTCCTTTTGAGTGTAATCAACTGTGAATAAACTTAATCTATTATATTCTTCTCCACTTTGCCCGCAACAACGCTTAAAACCACCCAAGTAACTTCCTTTTTTATTGAAAAAAAACAGTTTTGATTGAAAATTATCACCCGCAATTATTATATCAGTGGACAGACTCATTTCAAAGTTAGGATGCATCACTGAACTGTCATTAGTTTCCAACGGAATATAAGTAATTTCCGCTATATCATTCAATACAATATCTTTCTTTGGATATTCCTTTTTGACATCTATCTCTATCAACTCATTGGATAACGATTGAGAAGAAGGACCAGTACATGAGAGTAATAGCGTCAAAAGAATAATTCCTAATATGCTCATATTTATTGATCTATACATATTTACTTGCTTTTAAACTATGAAGGTATGAATCTACATACCCTCATAGCCGACATCAATTTTTCCCTATACATTTAATTATAAACATGCTACATTAGGGATAATTACTAACAATTAATAATAAGAGTAACCTGTAGTCTTGTTACTTTGTCCTATCACACCTACTTCATCAAAATCCAGTCCAATCATATTGGATCCTTCATAATAGTAACTTTCTGAAGTAGCATACCCTGTGCACGCACAACTACCTGCACAAGGACAAAGCTTCTCGCCTCCTCCACGAAGCAGACTCTGTTCTTTCTTCGTCATCTCAGCTTGGCTGAGATTTTACAACGAAATCTTACTCAATTTCATAAACAATAAAATTTTAATTAATAATAGGAATTAACCGCACAACTCATCCGCACGGTATTATTATAAAAGAAAATATAATAACCTTATAAAGCATTGACACTGTGATAAACCGTTCCTATCCGTTCTCGAAAATCCTCCAACGAGTAACAGTTAAGCATCCGTTCTCTGCCAACTTCTAAGTTACCTAGTGAATATTTTCCAGACAACAATGCCTCTAAAGCAACCTGTAACGACTCTACCCTATGCACATTGTCGAAGCGAAACATTGTTCCAAATGCACCGTCTGCCACAATCTCTCGCAATCCGGTAGTTTGATGCACCAACACCGGAAGTTTATTCATCATCATCTCTACCGCTACGTAGCCGAACTCCTCGTGAATAGAAGGTACAATACCAAACTCAGCAATAGCATATAATTCAAACAGTTGTGTTTTAGGAATGAAACCGGTAAAAGTCACCTGCGACCAGAACGGATTGGCCTTCTCCAAACAACCCATAATATTTCCACTGCCTGCCACAATGAGTCTGAACTGTGGGAACAAGTTGCGAATTCTTCCGAAAGCCTCCACAAGCTCAGTCACCCCTTTCACAGGTGCCAGCCGACCGGCAAAAATAATCAACCGTTCCTGCTTACCGAAGCCATATTTTACACGCAATGCATCACGTTCCTCGTGGCTACGTTCAACGTAAGTGTCCTGCAAACCGTTGGGAATAAAGGCTAGTTGTGTCTCCGGAATTCCATACAAATCCCGCAACATGTCGTAAGAATGACGGGCTATGGCAATGATTTTGTCACAACAATCAGTCATGAATTTTTTTTCAGCCTCAAATCGACTAACAATTATTTTTTGCCACTGTGTCTTGGGCTCCACCAAAATTCGCTCCATCTGTTGCCGATCGCCCAACAGACTGAAACTCCACTCCGTATAGTGTAAGGTAAACAATATTTTAGCCTGAATTCTCTCTCGAAACAACTTTGCCAGCCCATAATGATTAGTAAAATTAAAATGGCAATACACTGTCCGCTTGGTCGGAATGCGCGAAGCTATATAATAGAATACATTTCGATAATACTGATTTTCTTTACTCTTTGTCCATCCGGTTTGAAATTCATAAGGAATAGGTATGTCATAAGTGGCAATGCCATTTTCGTATCTCCACTTTACATTCTGTTGCTGATGAGCATAGAGAATAACCACATGGACATCCCACATATCACGGTCAAAACAGTTTGCAAGCTGGTTAACATATGTTCCTACTCCATATTGGTTTCCCGTACTTTCGCCAGAAATGATCAACAAACAATGACGTGTAGAAGCAGCTAATGCCTGTTCATAGACCCGCTGTGACTGATTTCGTAAATCTTCAACAAGCGAACGGTAAGCCTGCTTCACTTCTTCTACCAACTGGTCGTCGATAAACGACTCCAATTTCTCAGCAATAAAGTATAACGATGCCGCCCGTTCACGAAAACGTTCCATCACATGCATCATCGAAGCATCGTGCAAACGATAGAAATAAAAATCATTTGGATAGTATGTCACACGTTCAGCAGCATAAAAAGCATAGGGAGTGAAAAATTCATCATCATGGGTAGTTCCCTCAAAATGCAATCCATTATTTTCGATCAACGAACGACGATACAGACTGCTGTAAGTCATCGGAATGTATTCGCCATTCTCTATTAACCGACAGAAACACTCTTTGCCACTGAACACCTCCGTCTGAGTGGGAAATGTATACGAACGGTCTCCCATCCGGAAAGAGGTACCATCTTCATCACAGTAACATACGCTACCGATTACCATATCCGCATGACAAACTTCCGCTCAACGGTAAAGCTGTTCGAATGCATCAGGTGCCACTGTATCGTCACTATCCACGATGCCAACATAAACGCCCTTTGCCGCTTCAAGCAAAGCATTTCGTGTAGGTGAAACCTCGATGAGGTAAATGTAATAATCGAATACGAGCATCCATTGCCGCATGACGTTCAATATGTTGCAATGTGGCATCAGTAGAACCGTCATCTGCCACAATAATTTCGACCTCGTCCAATGTCTGCTGCCGAACAGAAATCAAACATTCATCGATGTAAGCCTCCACATTATAAGCAGGTATCAAAATACTAACTTTTATGGTTTTGTTCATGTGTTCTTCAAGCAAATAATTATTACGTGTTTTGATATGTTTCAAGTAAAGGTATGCCACGTTTCCAATTGTAGACTTCGGCTATGGCAGCTTCTTGCCGCCACCAGTCCACCACCCGTTTCCACACTTTCTCCGGTATATAGTCTTCCGATTGCCAATCAACACCTGTTCTTTGGCATGCATTTTTCAGATCCTCCAAATAATCGGTATCAAAAGGTAATTCGTTCGACTCTCTTCGCGGAGAATCAAGACGAGCTCGTACGTAAGACACAATCCCTTCCAATCCATGTTCAAATGAAGTATCTGCCGTGCGTCTCAAATCACGCTCCATTACTTTGCCGTCTATTTCTTTTAGAATCTCATCAGTGTCTCCCTCCACAAAGCCCTGCCGCCTCATATATTCCACTGCCCATCCAATGCCACAAAAACCGTCGGCAAAATCAACAGCTAGATCAAAAGGCAGATGCAAACAAATATCTTCCAATAATTCTCCGGCAAAATCTTCATAAAAACGATTGTGAAGAAGACGTGAACAATGAAAAAAGAAGAGAGAGAGCCCCATCCTTCCATTCAACAGACTTTGATCAGTACTAAAACTTCCATTTAATATTTGGTTGTCTATGATTTCTTTTAATTTTCTAGACAGTGTTTTCATTAATATTGATATTATGATTACTCATTGCAATATTAAAGCAAATTATTTAAAAATAAAAGCTATTTTTTAAATTTAATCAAAATTAACAACCACATTTACCCAAACAAGCTAACCATGAGCTCAATATAAAATTATATTATTTATAAGATGCTTCCATATATAAAGTTCACACCAATGATAGATTTCTGCTAAAAGCCACTCCTACGATTAAACTTATACTATAACCAAAATCACTTTGTAATCTGTTACAAGATACGAAAAAAGGAAGGATATCAGTTTTACATTGCCGACCCCGCTTCACAATTGGTAACCTATCCTCAAAAGGAATTCGAAAAATGTTGGTTTTCCATCAAAGAGGACGGGACCTAGTCTCTTTTCTAGCTGCCCAACCGGTAGTTTGCGGTGAAATGACATTAGGGATGATGATGTCAATGACTTATATTATCAGACAGTTAAACGGTCCAATAGGTGCTTTCATTGGATTTGCTCAACCGTTCCAGGATGATTTTAGCATCCTGGAACGGTTGAACGAAATACACGAGAAAGAAGACAAAGAGCAAAACATTGTCCTAAAACAAGCAACACTGCCCGAACAACAAGGATATACATATCGAAAGACTATATTTTAGTTACGACGGTGCAGAACACGATTATGTGCTTGAAGACATTAAAGTGGCCATACCGGAACACAAAGTAACTGTTATCGTGGGAACAAGTGGAAACGGAAAAACCAAGCTTTCCCTTCACCCTTCACACCCACTTCCAATAAGGCGACAGAGGGTGAAGACTCCCTCTTCACCCTCCACTTCACCACCATTTCAGACCGATACCACCCGATATACATTTCCCCATTTCGTATGTTTACGATCTATCCCCACTGCAACCAATATCTGCGCTAAAGCAATCGGATTGGCTCCACGCATCGCAGCCGGGTTCTTTTTTCTCAATATCTGAAAAATATCGGCGGCAGAAAGAAGATCACATTCCTCCTCCCTACCCGCTGCACGGAAACAGGTACGAAGAACATCTTCTACCGGACTTTGACGATAAAATGATAAATTACTTTGATTTAACTCTTGCTCTTCTTCGTTTGTAAACCAATACCGCCTACCTGACAATAGTTCCTCCTTCAGTTGTGCATAAATCTGTGCATGTTCAATGCCATCACAATCAATAGGACGCTCCACCTCTACACAAATAAACCGGCGGCTACCGGTAGGATCAGTCAGCAAATCCATCCGGTTGGATGTGCCGATAAAAGAAGCAATGCGTGGCAAGGAACGATAGTTTTTCTGGTAGGCTTTACATAAGCTTAACGATGACATCTGCATCAGATTTTTCAATAACGGCATCTTCGTGGCAGCGTACTTATCAAATTCATCCAGATTCAGAAGCCCCATCTCCGCCAATCTCCGTTCCACATTTCCACGGCTAGTCAAATCTACCTTATCCATATAGTAACGTTGGAGTTCCGCAGGAAGCAAAGACTTGCAAAATGTAGATTTCTGAAACCCCTGCTCCTTACTGACAAGCAAAGGGGCTACGCTGTTGGCATGAGCACCCGTAATACCAAGCCACTGTGCTGTCATCCCCAACATCCAGGTATGGAATTCTTTCTTCCACAAACCGTTGGCAGAAACCCGTTGTGCCAAAGCTTCCAGCCGATCAGTACCATCCCATGCAGGCAATTCGTCTAAATATAGTTTAAACGGATGATATTCAGCAATACGGGTAGAATAGACACAACGCAAAAGGTCACGATCCCAACAAGCAATTCCGGCTTCATGAGCTTCCAGACACATGGTATTCAAGACACGCTGATTGATCGGCCTGAATATTTCCTCCAAACGTATCAACGGGCGGTACTCTGTTTCTTCAGTCAATACATTATAACGAAAGTCATAGCGGGATCTTAAGAAAAGCCCCACACTTTCGGTTAGTACTTTTGTTTTCAAAGATGCATTCTCTGAACTTCTTTCCTTGTGTCCTTCCTTTTTCCGGAAAAGACGCCCCATTAGCTTTTGCCAAATAACAAACAATACATTTCTCCTTTTCATCTTCCTCTGTTTTTAATCATTAACGGCTGCGAATATACTGTCACAAATAGACGATCTGCAACTTTTCAACAGATTCATTTTCAGAATAATGAACTTAGCATTTTATCCCATCATTTCTTGTTTATCTTCTAATTAAACCTTATCTTTGATGCGGATATTTATTACTTATCACAGTTGTGATAAGTATGTATCATAACTGTGATAAAAACGTATCACAAAAATGATAAATGCTTATCACAGTAATGATAAGTAAGGAATATCAGGAACAAAATCAACAAATATCCCATAGATAACCAACAAACATCTAAATGAAAAAAGAAGATGGCAGTACAATTTGAATTATATAAAACTCCCATGCCGGAGGAAAAGAAAAACAAAGTGCGATATCATGCACGCCCGGTCAGTTATGAAACAGTGGATACCGAAGACCTGATTTACCGTATCCACAGCCGTTGCTCGTTGAGCCCGTCGGACGTAATAGCCACCCTGGAAGAACTGAAATATGAAGTGGCACAATGCCTCAAAGAAGGGAAGAAAGTGCATATCGACGGATTGGGATATTTACAAATAACCCTTTCATGTGAAGAGGAGATACGGGATCCCAAAGCCAAACGAGTGCATAAAGTAAAATTAAAATCAGTCAAGTTCAAAGCCGACAAAGAACTAAAAGCTGAGCTTTCGGACATACACTTTCAACGTTCGAAATACAAGCCCCATTCCGCCGAACTGTCTCCTATAGAAATAGACATGAAACTAACGGAATATTTTGCAGACAACCAGATTATCACCCGGAAAGACTTTCAACAGCTCTGCCGGATGACACAAATTACGGCATACCGGCATATCAAAAGACTGATTGCAGAAAAGAAACTCCAAAATTTAGGTACTACCCACCACCCCATTTACACACCGGTACCAGGTAATTACAGGGTGTCCGCAGCCATAAAATACAGATGAAGGAACAACCCTTCACCCGCTCTCTACCTAATATAAAGGATACAGGAAAAAGGTGAAGAGTTGAATGGCTTTTTGAACATTTTACTTTATTTATTCGTCAGAATCAAAGAAAGTCTCTATCTTTACACAAATTATTTTCTATTATTCACTACTAAATGTAAATATTATGGCAAGTAGAAGAGAGCTCAAGAAAAACGTAAATTATATCGCTGGAGAATTATTCACCGAATGTTTGATCAACAGCATGTTTATCCCTGGTACCGACAAGGCTAAGGCCGATGAGGTGATGGCGGATATTCTGAAAATACAGGATGAATTTATCAGCCGCATCAGTCATACCGAGCCAGGAAATGTGAAAGGTTTTTACAAGAAATTCAGAGCAGATTTTAATGCAAAAACGGACGAGATTATTGACGCTATCGGAAAATTGAACTAAAAGACAGAATGAAGAAAGCCATTTATAGCTTTATCTATTACCGCCTTTTAGGTTGGAAGACAAACGTTACAGTTCCTAATTACGATAAATGTGTAGTCTGTGCCGCACCACATACAACGAATTTAGATTTATTTATTGGAAAACTGTTTTATGGAGCTGTTGGCCGTAAAACTAGTTTTATGATGAAAAAAGAATGGTTCTTTTTCCCACTAGGGCTTCTTTTTAAGGCAGTAGGCGGGATTCCTGTAGACCGTGGACGAAAGACTTCATTGGTAGACCAAATGGCACAACGTTTTGCCGAAAGCAAAAAGTTTCATTTGGCTATCACACCCGAAGGAACTCGTAAGGCAAATCCGAATTGGAAAAAAGGATTTTATTATATCGCTCTCAAAGCGCAAGTACCCATCGTATTGATCGGTATTGACTATGAGAAGAAAACCATTTCATCAACGAAAGCAATCATGCCATCGGGAGACATTAATAAAGATATGAAGGAAATTAAACTCTATTTCAAAGATTTCAAAGGGAAACATCCTGAAAATTTTGCACTTGGAGAGATATAATTTCGCTATGGAAAACTTTGAAGGGAAATTACTAATAAACCAATGGCATGGATTCCATTCGAATTTCTATCATACAAACCACTATCGTTTGGGAAAATAAAGAGGAAAATCTCCGTTTGCTCCACGAGAAACTGCAAAGTCTCTGTGGAACAACGGAGATTGTTGTTTTACCGGAGATGTTTTCCACAGGATTCAGCATGCAAAGCGAGCTTCTGGCTGAGCCTATTACCGGTACTACTATAATTAGCCTCAAACAATGGGCCTCTCTATATCAGGTAGCTATCTGCGGCAGTTACATAGCAGAAGACAAAGGACACTTTTACAACCGGGCTTTTTTTCTTACTCCCGAAGGAGAAGAATATTATTATGATAAGCACCATTTATTCCGTATGGGACAAGAGAGTGAACATTTTTCCGCCGGAAATAAACGACTTATAATTCCTTATTTAGGATGGAATATTTGTCTGCTTGTATGTTATGACTTACGTTTCCCGGTATGGAGCCGGAACGTGAATAACGAATACGATTTACTGATATATGTAGCAAACTGGCCGATCCCCCGTCGTCTGGCTTGGGATGTATTGCTGCGTGCGCGGGCATTGGAAAATCAATGTTATGTATGCGGTGTCAATAGAATAGGTACAGACGGATATCATCTTCATTATAATGGAGGCAGTGTCGTTTATTCAGCTCTTGGTGAAGAAATTACTTCGCTTCCTGACGGACAGGACGACAGCACTACCGTTACCATCAATCTAACAACTCTTCAGAGATTCAGAAAAAAATTTCCAGTCTGGAAAGATGCAGACTTGTTCCAACTATGAATCTTAATAAAACAAATGTTAAAAACGAATTATTACAGCAACAATACCTAAAAGTTGGTAGTTAATTATATAGACTTCTTTTGTATCTTTGTCGTTAGAAAAATGCACTCGTAAGGACTTTAATCTTACATAACTTAATTAACAACTTTATGAAAACAAATCTTAGTTCTCAAATCACTCTCCATCGGGTCTCCCCCAGATACTACAGACCGGAGAATGCATTTGAAAAATCAGTATTGACAAGACTCGAGAAAATCCCCACAGATATTTATGAATCTGTAGAGGAAGGTGCCAACTACATTGCTTGTGAAATTGCACAAACCATCCGCGAAAAACAAAAAGCCGGACGCTTCTGCGTTTTGGCACTCCCCGGAGGTAATTCCCCCAGCCACGTTTATTCGGAACTTATCCGTATGCACAAAGAAGAAGGTCTTAGCTTCCGCAATGTTATTGTGTTTAATATGTACGAATATTATCCATTAACTACTGATGCGATCAATAGCAACCTTAACGCTTTGAAGGAAATGTTGCTGGATCATGTGGATATTGATAAACAGAATATATTCTCCCCAGACGGTACTATTGCCAAAGACACTATCTTTGAATATTGTCGCTTGTACGAACAACGAATCGAAAGTTTCGGAGGTATTGATATTGCATTATTAGGTATCGGTCGTGTTGGTAACATCGCATTCAACGAACCGGGTTCACGTCTGAACTCCAATACTCGTTTGATCTTGTTGGATAATGCGTCACGCAACGAAGCATCCAAAATTTTCGGAACGATGGAAAATACCCCAATCAGCTCCATCACAATGGGTGTATCAACCATTCTCGGTGCAAAGAAAATATTCTTGTTGGCATGGGGTGAAGATAAAGCCGCAATGATAAAAGAATGCGTGGAAGGCACTATCACCGATACCATTCCGGCATCTTATCTTCAGACTCACAACAATGCACATGTAGCTATCGACCTTTCGGCTGCCATGAACCTGACACGTATCCAACGTCCATGGTTAGTGACTTCTTGCGAATGGAATGATAAGCTTATTCGTAGTGCTATTGTATGGTTATGCCAACTGACAGGAAAGCCGATTCTAAAACTGACTAACAAAGATTACAATGAAAACGGTCTGAGTGAACTTCTGGCTCTCTTCGGTTCTGCCTACAATGTAAATATCAAGATATTCAACGATCTGCAACATACTATCACCGGGTGGCCGGGTGGTAAGCCGAATGCTGACGACACCTATCGTCCGGAACGTGCAAAACCATTTCCAAAGCGCGTTGTTGTTTTCTCTCCGCACCCTGATGACGACGTTATCTCTATGGGAGGAACCATACGCCGTTTGGTTGAGCAAAAACATGAGGTACATATTGCTTATGAAACTTCGGGTAACATTGCAGTAGGTGACGAAGAAGTTGTTCGTTTCCTTCATTTCATCAATGGATTCAACCAGATTTTCAATAATAGCGAAGATCAGGTTATTAATGAAAAATATATAGAAATCCGCAAATTCTTGAAAGAGAAAAAAGACGGGGATATAGACAGCCGGGATATCTTGACTATCAAAGGTTGATTCGTCGTGGAGAAGCACGTACCGCTTGTTCTTACAATAATATCCCGTTGGATCGTTGTCACTTCCTGGATTTGCCATTTTACGAAACCGGTAAGATTCAAAAGAATCCGATTAGTGAGGCAGACGTAGAAATTGTACGCAATCTGTTGCGTGAGGTAAAGCCTCATCAGATCTTCGTAGCAGGCGACTTAGCCGATCCGCATGGAACTCATCGTGTATGTACGGACGCTGTACTTGCAGCTATCGATCTTGAAAAAGAAGAGAACGCCAAATGGTTGAAAGACTGTCGTATCTGGATGTATCGTGGTGCTTGGGCTGAATGGGAAATTGAAAACATTGAAATGGCTGTGCCTATCAGTCCGGAAGAACTTCGTGCAAAACGTAATTCTATCCTGAAACACCAGTCGCAAATGGAAAGTGCTCCATTCCTTGGTAATGACGAACGTCTGTTCTGGCAACGTAGTGAAGACCGTAACCGTGGTACAGCTACTTTGTATGACCGTTTAGGATTGGCTTCCTACGAAGCTATGGAAGCATTTGTAGAATACATTCCACTATAAGATGTATTAAAAAAATAGAAGAGTGAGGAGTTCTATACTTCTCACTCTTTTTTTGTTTATTTTTGCAGAGAAGTTCACTATGGATTAGCACTGATTAAACTATTCAGTGTAAATCCAAGAAATGGATTCAGAGTCTAATGAAGATAGCTATAGTGAGAACCTAAAAATTGAATGATGAAAAAAATAATAGTACTTGTCTTATGCCTGACAATGGGTGTAAATTTCCTTTTTGCACAGGACATTGAAAGAAATGTAAAAGAGCGGCTTACAAATTATTTCAATACATACACCACTACAACGAAAATCAGTACTCCCAAACTGAATAGTTTTGATATCGACTACGATCACAAGACAATGAATATCTATGTTTCAGAAAGTTTTGCCTATCAACCATTTACACCTGAAGCCGTAGAATTAATATATAATCAGGTGATAGCACTTCTGCCCGGTCCCGTACATTATTATAAAATCACAATTTATGCCGATGGTAAGCCGATTGAAGAGTTAGTCCCTAATCTTTACCGCAAGAAGAAAGATAAAGAGCGGATGTCTCTGGATATTGAATACAAAGGTGCTCCCTGGGTGAAAAACGATTCACGTCCTTACGAGATCTCCCGCGGACTGCAAGACCGGCATATTGGATTATGGCAAAGTCATGGAAGTTATTTCAAAAACGACAAAGGTGAATGGGGGTGGCAACGCCCCCGATTGTTCTGCACGACGGAGGACCAATTCACACAGTCTTTCATTCTTCCTTATGTCATCCCGATGTTAGAAAATGCCGGAGCCATTGTTTATACTCCCCGCGAACGGGATACACAAAAGAATGAGATCATTGTAGATAATGATACCCCCAACGCTTCTCTCTATCTGGAAGTTGGAAGTAAAAAAGCTCGCTGGACACCTGCACCTGTGAATGGCTTTGCACAAAAGAAAGCTATTTATCAAGATGGGGAGAACCCTTTTGTCACAGGGACATGCCGAATAATCGAAACAGAAAAAAAGAAAAAGAAAAATAAAGACCAAGCATTTGCCGAATGGGTTCCTACCCTACCGGAAACTGGGAAATATGCAGTGTATGTCTCATACCAAACATTACCCAACAGTGTGAGTGATGCCAAATATCTTGTATTTCATAATGGAGGAGTCACAGAATTTAAAGTGAATCAAAAGATAGGTGGTGGTACTTGGGTATATCTTGGTACTTTCGATTTTGATAAAGGCAACAACGACTATGGTATGGTCATACTCAGCAATGAGAGTAACGAACATGGCGTAGTTTGTGCCGATGCAGTTCGTTTCGGAGGGGGAATGGGGAATATCTCTCGTGGAGGAAGTATTAGCGGTCTTCCCCGTTATCTGGAAGGAGCACGATATTCAGCGCAGTGGTCAGGAATGCCTTATGATGTTTATGCCGGATACAAAGGAAAGAATGATTATTCGGATGACATCAACGTACGTTCTAATACAATCAACTATCTTTCAGGAGGTTCTGTCTATAATCCAAGTCAGCAGGGGCTGGGTGTTCCTTTGGAAATGACAATGGCACTACATAGTGATGCCGGATGCAGTAAAACAGATGAAATTATTGGCTCTCTCGGTATTTATACAACTGATTTTAATAATGGGAAGCTAAATAATGGTGTGGATAGATATGCTTCACGTGACTTAGCAGATATTTTGCTGACTCAGATTCAAAAAGATATTCATGCCAATTACAATCTTCCATGGACACGCCGTAGTATGTGGAACCGTAACTACAGTGAAACACGACTTCCTGCCAATCCGTCTACTATTATCGAACTGCTCTCCCATCAAAACTTTGCAGATCTACAATTAGGACATGATCCGAATTTCAAGTTCACAGTGGGACGTGCCATTTATAAAGGTGTACTACAATTCCTGAGCAGCCAACATGGCAACGAATACGTAGTGCAACCCCTACCCGTAAGTAACTTTGCAGTCCGTTTCGGAAAAAAGAAAAACACATTGGAACTCTCTTGGAAAGGAGAATACGATCCTCAGGAACCAACAGCTCGTCCTAAAGATTATATCGTTTACACACGTATCGGATACGGAGGTTTTGACAACGGAACATTAGTCAGCAAGCCGTCCTACACAATGAAAATAGAACCGGGACTCGTATATTCGTTCAAGGTAACAGCTGTAAATAAAGGTGGCGAGAGTTTTCCTTCTGAGATCTTATCAGCTTACAAAGCTAAACGTGAACGTGAAAGAATATTGATTGTCAATGGATTCGACAGAATCAGCGGTCCGGCTATTGTCAATACTCCCGATGAAGCGGGCTTTGATTTAAACCAAGATCCGGGTGTTCCTTACCTTTATAATATCTCTTTATGTGGAGCACAGATCGGATTCGATCGCAAACAAGCAGGCAAAGAAGGTCCCGGTAGTCTGGGGCACAGCGGCAATGAGTTGGAAGGGATGAAAATAGCTGGAAATACGTTTGATTATCCTTTTATTCATGGAAAGGCTATTCAAGCAGCAGGAAAGTATAGCTTTGTTTCCTGCAGTGATGAAGCAGTTGAGAATGGTATCATATCTTTAGAAGATTATCCGATTGTAGATTATATTCTGGGACTTGAAAAAGAGTCTCCGACAGATAAAGCCTATTATAAAACATTCTCTTCTCCGATGCAACGAGCTATTACAAGCTACTGTCAATCAGGAGGTAATCTGTTTGTCAGTGGTGCTTATGTAGGAAGTGATATGAGCGGAACACAGGGGAATCGGGAATTTACAGAGAAAATACTAAAATATGGCTTTCAAGGGAGTCTGACAGATAAGACTTCGGGACAAATTAACGGAATGGGACGTACTGTAACCATTCCACGTCTACCGAATGAAAACAGTTATGCTGTTAGCACACCGGATTGTATTGTACCAATAGCACCTGCCTTCCCAGTATTTGTATATACATCCGGAAATCAGAGTGCAGGTATCGCTTATGAAGGAGATTATAAAACTTTTGTTTTAGGATTCCCATTCGAGAGTATTCAGTCGGAGGTCGATAGAGCTACTATCATGGCAGGAATATTAAAGTTTTTATCACATTAATTATGGCATTAAACAAGATTATGATTCTTCCTATAATTCATAATTTTAGGGGAGTCTCCTGTCATAGTCCATTTATGAGAATATTATTCCCACACCCCATCTATTAATACTCAACAGAACAGTATTGACATGTTATTTTTAAAACAGTTTACTCCGGTACCAGATGATTCCAACAGAATAAATAATTTAATCTCCGACCTTCAGCAGTAGGAACCAGACGCAATTTCTGTTTGATTCCTACTTCAATCTTACGATAAACAGAGACAGGAACAGTAGCATACGGATTGAATGTGACAAATTCAAAATCAACATCTTCAATCACACCTGTTTCTGAGTTTGCATACAGAACCAATATAAAAAAATTATCCTTTATCCTGCGTTTCTCTTCTGTAGAAAAAGCGTTATTTATTATAGAATCACATTGATGGGAAAATTCATCACTGATTTCTTCATATATATCAGGAGTATCATAATCAGCAATATATTGTTTACCGGTATCTTTATATATCATCTGTTTATATATCCACTTACTGGATTTATTATAAAGAGTTACAGTTCCTGATTCTTCAACATCACATTGATAAGTGTATCCATTCTCATAGAAAGTTTTGGTTTCTGTATAATAATTAGTCTGAGCTAAAACTGATTCCATACAGAATAACATACTTGCAAACAATATTACAGCTTTCATAATCAACAATTTGTAGTTAATACTTTTATATTTTTAAAACTTATGCTTCCGATTCTATCATAGTCTATAGAATATCTATTTAAAGGATATCCGTTAGCTTGCAAAGTTGGAATTACACGATTTAGAAGTACATTCTCCAATTTAGAATTACTAATTCCTGGCAATAAATTTCCTTTTCCATCCAGAAACATATTCAATCTAACTATTTCCGTCCAGCGAGCATTGACTGTATCTCTTTTCTTCCATTTATTATTCTTCACCTGATATTCCGGGAGACTACTTTGATAAAGATACTGTGCATAATGAGTTTCAATCTCCATATTTAATTTTGCCCCCATCATGCTTTCATAAGATTCATTGTATGCTTGATATGCATGTAACATCTCATGCAAAAAATCTCCACTAACCACATTGATGTTCAACCTAATTCCACCATCTAAACTAAACGAACTGTTTCCACTGTCTATGAATTGAATAGAAAGTGTTTTTCCGCCAAGCACCTCTTTCAATTCATTATATAAAGCGTTACCCATACAATTCATTCTAATCTTTTCAATCATTCGTTCCAATACCACCCAATTTTGCTCAGTCATATTCGAATTACGAAATATTTTTTTAGCCAAAGGAGCGACAATATCTTCTGAGCTACCACTTCCTGTTCCACTAGTCCCTCCTGTCCCACTACTACCTCCTCCAGTACTACCTCCATCACCACCTACCGGTATATAGTAAATATGGAAAAGATATTGGAAACTGATATCATATCCAAGAAAAGATATTTCCCGCCGAACTTCTTCTGTAAAATGTTTCATAAAATCCCCAGGAGAATTTCCTGTCTGAGACATAAGAATAGAAAAACAAATTCTTCCATATTCAATACCACCGAACTCATATAACCTAATATTATGCTGTGCAAGCACATATTTCATTGTTTGATATACTCTATCAGGAGAAAGAGCAGACACAACGATTTCATTTCCTTCTATAGTACTAAAACTTTCAAGTTGATACTCAATATTAAAAGCTACAACTTCTTTATAAGAATTTCTTGTTGCCACTTCTTGTAATGAAGAAGATTCTTCCGGTAAAAGCATTACATATTTATTTTCCAACTTATCTGCAAATTCCACCAATGCCGGATTCACTTCCAAATGCTTATTCTTCAATTCTTTGAAAGGAATGGAATATAAAAAACGTTTTGCTACATCTACATCATTATTCAAATGATAAGCATCCATTTTGATAGGGGTACCTAATGGAGTATCTATATAAACTCTATCCTTGACTGCTGTTTTAAATGGATAATAAATAGCTCCCTCTACTTTATTCTCTTTGCCGTATGGAATAAAATAGTACACCCCATAATCTGCATTACTCATCATTTGAACATATTCATACAAAGGTTCTTGTCCCGATGAGAGCATGGTTGCAAATTGCTCATAAGCTCCTGCTTGATTCTGCAACTGTTTCAGAAAAAAAATTCCATAATGATTCCTCACTTCTGATATTGGTAATAATACATCGAAATGATCATCTCCATATTCACAACTATTGAACATAAAGTTTATCCAAACAACAGAAAAAAAAGAAAAAGTATTCGTTTTTTCATATGCAAATTATATTAAGACTCCCTACTATCAAAACGTTAAACATACTCTTTAAGGAATAACACCAGTAAGCTAGCCTATGACTAACAAACGACATGCTCTTTGACGCTATTTTATATCACGGAGGTCGCATAAATTAAATATTAATAGCTAACAATTACAAATATATGTTTTTCAGCTTATAAACACAAATATTATTGTAAAAAAATTAGTTTGAGCAATCTTTTATTTGTTTAATAATCACATTACTATCATATCACAAATAGTTTATGTAAATTATGCCGATATATCCAGCCATTCCATTATGAAAGATTTTTATCAACACGATCAGTTTCATTGGAATCGCCATGATCGTATTGCCTATGGTATCATCCATTCCGTATTCATGACGCCTTATGCAAAAATAAACGTAATTTTTAGATCACTTTTTCCACATTCACCAAAAATATCCAGATTTTTTTAATCCCTTTTTCATTTTAAATTCTATCTTTGCTCCTAGTAATAACCTTTAAAACTAGAAAACAATGTATACTATACAAGCAAATCCCAGCGGAACACGCAGCATAGAAGTATCTAATGAAAATCTGAGAACTATCGAAAAGTATGCTTTGTTCCGCCATCTTATCGACAGTAATGGTATTGTAGATGAAGACGTATTGGATAAACTAAAACTTAATGTCCGTTCCCTGATAGCCAGTCAAGAAGAAGACAGTAGAGATCTGCTAGACCTTTGTATCGATGTTATTTATCATAATAACATGAAAGCATTCGGCCTGCAACAGTTGATTAAGCTCTACCTCACTTGGCTTACTTCTCAGGATACGGAAGAAGAGGAGGAATAATGACTACTGTAGACACTTGCCAAACAACGGCTTATAGTCCATTGATTCCGGCAATCAAAGCGATTTGTGATGCTTCTCCCGGTGAGATGCTCGAAATTATCATGAACAATGCCGAAGCCTTTCAGGATTTGAAAGAATACTTATCCGAACAAGGAACCGGATTTCGGGAGATTTATGACGGAGAACAGATGACATTACAGTTTACAATCAACAAGAAGTTCTTTTAAATCTTCCTAATGATTGATGTTAAACATCCCAATGAATAAAAAAATCATTGGGATGTTTTTTATTATGACTATCTTTGTAGCATGAAAGAATATCGATTGACTGATTGGTTACCGACTACCAAAAAAGAAGTGGAACTTCGCGGATGGAATGAGTTGGATGTTATTATCCTCAGTGGTGATGCATATGTGGATCATCCTTCTTTCGGAGCTGCCGTTATCGGACGTATCCTTGAAGCCGAAGGCTTGAAAGTTGCTATCATCCCCCAACCTAACTGGCGTGATGATCTACGTGACTTCAAGAAACTGGGACGTCCACGTTTATTTTTCGGTATCTCCGGTGGTTGCATGGATTCCATGGTCAATAAATATACTGCTAACAAGCGCCTGCGCAGTGAAGATGCTTACACTCCCGACGGACGACCAGACATGCGTCCGGAGTATCCTTCCATTGTTTATAGTCAGATTTTAAAAAGACTTTATCCGGATGCCCCTGTCATTTTAGGAGGCATTGAAGCCAGTATGAGACGGCTGAGTCATTATGACTATTGGCAGGACAAAATACAAAAAAGTATTTTGTGTGATAGTAATGCTGACTTACTGGTATATGGAATGGGAGAAAAGCCTTTGGTAGATTTAGTAAGACAGATGAAATGTCTACTTTCCGAAGATGAAACTCCTTTGACTAGTAAAGACCTTAAAAAGATAGTAAAAAACACTCCTCAGGTAGCCTATCTCTGTCGTGCTACGGAATGGACACCTGCATCAGATGATATTCAACTCTATTCACATGAAGAATGTCTGGCTGATAAAAAGAAGCAAGCCAGCAATTTCCGACATATTGAAGAGGAGTCTAACAAATATGCAGCTTCCCGTATCACACAGGCTGTAGACAATAAAATCGTAGTTGTCAATCCACCCTATCCTCCGATGAGTCAGGAAGAACTTGACCATTCGTTTGATCTTCCTTATACCCGTTTGCCTCATCCTAAATATAAAGGAAAGCGGATTCCGGCTTACGATATGATCAAGTTTTCAATAAACATTCACCGGGGGTGTTTTGGTGGCTGTGCATTCTGCACTATTTCCGCACATCAAGGAAAGTTTATAGTCAGTCGTAGTAAAGAGTCCATTCTGAAAGAAATAAAAGAGGTAATGCAATTACCGGATTTTAAAGGATATCTGAGTGATTTGGGTGGTCCGTCTGCTAATATGTATCAGATGAAAGGTAAAGATGAAGCAGTCTGCAAGAAGTGTAAACGTCCTTCATGTATTCATCCCAAAGTATGTCCGAATCTAAATTCAGATCATCGACCTTTATTAGATATATACAAAGCAGTAGACACTTTGCCCGGTATCAAGAAGTCATTTATCGGTAGCGGAGTACGTTATGACCTACTTCTCCATCAGAGTAAAGACGCTGAAACTAATAAGAGTACTGCCGAATATACTCGTGAACTGATCATTAACCACGTTAGCGGGCGATTAAAGGTTGCCCCTGAACATACCAGTGACCGGGTATTGTCGATTATGCGCAAACCATCTTTTAGTCAATTTGAAACATTCAAAAAGATATTCGACCGTATCAACAGAGAAGAAAATTTGCGCCAACAGCTCATTCCTTATTTCATATCCTCCCATCCAGGTGCAAAGAAGAAGATATGGCGGAACTCGCTGTAATCACCAAGCAACTGGATTTTCATTTGGAGCAGGTACAGGACTTTACTCCGACTCCAATGACAGTCGCCACCGAAGCATGGTATACAGGATTTCACCCATACACTTTAGAACCAGTATTCAGTGCCAAAACTCAACGGGAAAAATTAGCGCAACGTCAATTTTTCTTCTGGTATAAACCGGAAGAACGGAAAAATATAATCAATGAACTCCGGCGTATCGGACGACAAGATTTGATAGATAAATTATACGGAAAGAAGCCTGGAAATAAACGCTGAAATTACTTTTAGACATATTCCATTTCCAGGCTATGATATTATATCTTATTATGACGGATTGACTGTAGAAGAACTTGGCAACGCCACAATCTCCTTCAATACACTAACCGCAGTTTCCACATTACACACATCTTTAATCAACATACTCCGTTTTCCATTTTGTTCTCTCAAATCACAACGGCGAGTATATTTCATCATATAATCAATAGCCTTGCCGAAAGCCTGACTTTGATAGAACGGACTATCAGGGTTGGACACAAAGAAAAGCGTCATACGCCCACCCTTCAAGAATATTTTTTCTGCTCCCAATCGTGCCGCCAACCGACGAAGAGGAACAATTCGAAGCAACTCTTCTGTTTCCGGAGGAACAGGACCGAAACGGTCTTCCAAACGGGAGCGGAAAGCTTCCACTTCTGTATCCAGCGTTAATCCGTCCAGTTCACGATAGAGCAACATACGCTCGCTACTTCCCGTTACATAATTTGCCGGCAACAACAATTCAAGATCACTTTCTATCTGACATTCATCCACAAACTGCTCACCACTGATTTGTCCTTCTCCCTTAATTTCATCTGCATACAGATCGGCAAACTCATCGTTCTTTAGTTCATGAACAGCTTCGGATAGGATTTTTTGGTAAGTCTCATATCCCAAGTCAGCGATAAAGCCACTTTGTTCGGCCCCAAGCAGATTTCCGGCTCCACGTATATCCAAGTCTTGCATAGCAATATGAATTCCACTACCCAAATCACTGAAGTTTTCAATTGCCTGCAAACGCCGTTTGCCCTCCGTTGTCAAGCTGCCTAACGGCGGAGCCAACAGATAACAAAAAGCTTTCTTATTGCTTCGTCCTACACGCCCTCGCATCTGGTGAAGATCACTCAATCCAAAATTCTGAGCCTGATTAATGATAATAGTATTAGCATTCGGAATATCAATTCCACTTTCGATAATAGTCGTCGCTAACAATACATCATAATCGTAATTGACAAAATCAAATATAATCTGTTCCAACTGAGCAGGTTCCATCTGTCCGTGACCGATAGCTACACGACAATCAGGGATATGATGTTCGATCATTGCTTTTAATTCCGACAAATTCGCAATTCGATTATTGACGAAGAATACTTGTCCGTTACGGCTCATTTCAAAGTTAATTGCGTCCGTAATGACTTCTTCATTAAACGTATGTACTTCCGTTTGAATCGGATAACGGTTGGGCGGCGGAGTAGAAATCACACTCAAGTCACGTGCTCCCATCAAAGAAAATTGGAGTGTACGGGGAATAGGAGTAGCCGTCATGGTCAGTGTATCCACATTCACTTTCAGTTGACGCAGTTTTTCTTTAACGGAAACTCCAAACTTCTGTTCCTCATCGATAATCAGCAATCCCAGATCTTTAAAATGGACATCTTTTCCTAAAATGCGATGAGTTCCAATCAGGATATTCACTTCTCCTTCCTTCAAGCCATTCAGCACAGCTTTTACTTGAGTTGCCGTACGTGCACGACTCAAATAATCCACGCGGCAAGGTAAATCTTTCAAACGCTCACGAAATGTTTGAAAATGCTGATAAGCAAGAACAGTAGTCGGGACCAAAACAGCCACTTGTTTATTGTCGGTTACAGCTTTAAAAGCAGCACGAATTGCCACCTCTGTCTTTCCAAAACCTACGTCTCCACAAATCAAACGATCCATTGGGCGGTCTCCTTCCATATCTGCTTTCACATCGGCAGTCGCTTTACTCTGATCAGGGGTATCTTCATAAATAAACGAAGCTTCCAATTCCCGTTGCAAAAAACTGTCAGGACTATAAGAGAACCCCTTTTCTTGACGACGTTGGGAATAGAGCTTGATCAGGTCACGAGCAATATCTTTAATTTTACTCTTGGTACGCTCCTTTAGCTTTTCCCATGCACCGGTTCCCAACTTATTCAGTCGGGGAGCTTCTCCATCTTTTCCTTTATATTTGGAAACTTTATGCAAAGAATGAATAGAAACAAAGACCACATCTTCGTTTTGGAAAACCAACTTCAAGACCTCTTGTGTGGTATCTCCATTCGGAATACGCACCAACCCTGAAAAGCGTCCGATACCATGATCAGTATGTACAACATAATCACCCGGAGTAAATTGATTCAATTCTTTCAGCGAAAGAGCCACTTTTCCGGAACGGGCTTTATCGCTTTTCAGATTATATTTATGGAAACGGTCGAACAACTGGTGATCAGTGAAAATACAAAGACGCAATGTACGATCAACAAATCCTTCGTGGAGCGTACGTACTACCGGTGTAAATTGTATTTTATCTCCCCTATCCTCAAATATCGCTTTAATGCGGTCAGTTTGCTTCACACTGTCACTACAGATATAGAGTGAATATCCCTTCTCCAAATAATCTTTGAAAGAAGAAGCTACCAGATCAAAATTCTTATGGAAGATAGGTTGTGCTGAAGTCTCAAACATCACGCTAGCATTCGGTGTTCCTGTCGGCTTATTACCAAACTCCATCCGGCGGAAATCAAGAGCACGCAATGTAAATTCACTACCGTCTATCAATTTGCCTTCTAAAGTGATTCCTCCATTTTCTTCCGCTTCCTGTACAGCAATTGCTTGTGGAGTAAGCGCTTCGTCATGTACTGCCTGAATACGTTCACGCAACCAAAGGAAGTCACGCATAGCCAGAACAGTATCTTTCGTAAGAAAGTCAAGGAAGGAAGTAGTTACATCACCTGTCACTGCCAAATCCGGGACAATTACTATCCCTTCTTTCTTTTCGTGTGAAAGTTGTGATTCGACTTTAAACGTACGGATACTCTCGACCTCATCTCCGAAAAAGTCGATACGATAGGGATATTCGGAAGCAAAAGAAAATACGTCGATAATGCTACCACGGACAGCATACTGTCCAGGTTCATAAACGTAGTCTACATATTCAAAACCATAACTATGCAGAATGTCAGTTACAAAGGTCAGATCTACTTTCTCTCCGAGATTTAGTTTAAGGGTTTTGTCACTCAATTCCTTTCGCGATACTACTTTCTCTGCTAACGCATCAGGGTAAGTAACAATACACAAGCCCTTTTCTCCTTTTTGCAAACGACTTAGAACTTCGGTGCGCAAAATCTCGTTAGCAGCATCTTTTTGTCCGTACTTAATAGAACGGCGAAATGAAGAAGGGAAAAACAATACACTTTCTGCTCCCAATACCTGTGTCAGGTCATGATAGAAATATCCTGCTTCTTCCAGATCACTCAGAATAAAGACAAAAGGACAAATATCTTGTTTTACCAAAACGGATGAGAACAAGGATGTAGCGGAAGCACACAATCCACCACAATATATGGTCTGAATCGAAGTATCCTTTAATAAACGCTTAAGAACGGCCGTATTAGGATGAACGGCATATTGTTGTTGTAACTCGGTTATTGTCATATCTAAAAAATTACTCTGCAAAAGTACGAATTTTACATGAATCTATCTCACACGAAATGTGCAGATTATGCATACCATATAAAACTAAGTCAGTGAAAACTGAACAAATAAAGTCTGTTTTCACAGCCATTTATCCTTTTCAAAGTTATATTTTTATCAATATATCCAAATTGACCCGCTTCTATAAAGAGACGATCTACAATCCATAGGATATAAAAAATTCCCTTCCCAATCAAGGATGGTAAGATAGTATATTTACTAATTCCATAATTCATGCAAATCATATTTTCATCTCCTTTCTTTGCAGGTTCTAGATTTTCTTGATAACTTGCCACTGTATTTCTTCTAAATCCGTACAATACATAATTATTTGAAGCTTGGTAACTAAAAACAATCATTTCGAAGGAAAGAAGAAACATTTTTTTTTAGTTTAAACCAATAAAATTAAACAGGCTCTCAAACTCTACTAAATAATATACATTAGAATAAAAAAGGAACCTTTTTACAGATATCTCCCAATATCATCGCGTTAAATTATCCTTAGTTCATTCATAACTAAAGGAAAAGAACTATTTTTGTTTTAAAATTTATAGTATTTATATGCAAACATCGGATAGCATCGTAATTATCCCTACTTACAATGAGCGGGAAAACATAGAGAATATCATTCGTGCCGTTTTCGGACTTTCCAAGATATTTCACATTTTAGTCATAGAAGACGGTTCGCCAGACGGAACGGCAACCATCGTAAAAACTCTGCAACAAGAATTTCCCGAACGCCTTTTTATGATCGAGCGCAAAGGAAAATTAGGATTGGGGACCGCTTATATTACCGGTTTTAAGTGGGCTTTAGAACATGCTTACGAATATATCTTCGAAATGGATGCCGATTTCAGCCACAATCCCAATGATCTTCCCCGTTTATACAAGGCTTGTTCGGAAGAAGGAGGAGATGTATCTATCGGTTCACGCTACGTAAGCGGGGTAAATGTGGTCAATTGGCCAATGGGACGGGTATTGATGTCTTATTTTGCATCCAAATATGTACGCTTCATTACAGGCATTCCGGTACATGATACTACGGCGGGATTCGTTTGTTATCGTCGCCAAGTGCTCGAAACGATTGACCTGGACAATATCCGTTTCAAAGGATATGCTTTCCAGATAGAGATGAAGTTTACCGCTTATAAGTGTGGATTTAAAATCATTGAAGTCCCTGTTATTTTCATCAATAGAGAGTTAGGGACTTCGAAGATGAATAGTAGTATTTTTGGTGAAGCCATATTTGGTGTGATTAAGTTAAAAGTTAATAGTTGGTTCCATAAATTCCCACAAAAGAAATGAAACGTACTCTGATTGAAAATGCCGTTATAATTAACGAAGGAAGAAATGTATTAGGTTCTCTGGTCATCGAAGACGATAAGATTGCTGAAATATTGGTAGGCGACCAAAAAACGATTGTTCCTTGTGATGAAATTATTGATGCAACCGGATGCTATCTTCTCCCGGGTGCTATCGACGAGCACGTCCATTTCCGCGATCCGGGGCTGACACATAAGGCAGATATTACCACTGAAAGTCGTGCAGCAGCAGCAGGAGGCGTTACTTCCATCATGGACATGCCAAATACGAATCCGCAAACTACAACTTTAGAAGCTTTGAATGAGAAATTCATACTGCTAGCGGAAAAGTCTGCAGTCAATTATTCCTGTTATTTTGGGGCTACCAACAATAACTACACTCAATTTGATCAATTGGACAAACACCGGGTTTGTGGTGTAAAGTTGTTCATGGGGTCCAGTACAGGTAATATGCTGGTAGACCGATTGGCTAGTTTGCGTAATATCTTTGGAGGTACTGATTTGTTGATTGCCGCCCATTGTGAGGACCAAGGAATTATCAAAGAAAATACAGATAAATATAAGAAAGAATACGGAGACGATGTTCCTTTAGAATTGCATCCTGTCATCCGCTCGGAAGAAGCTTGTTACCATTCTTCTGAATTGGCAGTACAATTAGCAAAGGAAGCAAATGCACGTTTACATATCATGCACATTTCTACTGCCAAAGAACTAAGCCTCTTTGAAAAAACTCCTTTAGTACAAAAGAGAATTACTGCGGAAGCCTGTGTATCTCATTTGCTCTTTACGGAAGATGATTACCAGACTTTGGGCGCACGTATCAAATGTAATCCGGCCATCAAAACAGCCAAAGATAGGAAAGCATTGCAAGAAGCCGTTAATAGTGGTTTGATTGATGCTATTGCTACCGACCACGCTCCGCATTTATTGAGTGAGAAAGAAGGAGGAGCTCTCAAAGCCATGTCCGGTATGCCGATGATACAGTTCTCACTGGTGAGTATGTTGGAGTTTGTGGATAAAGGAATCTTTACTATCGAAAAGGTAGTTGAGAAAATGTGTCATGCTCCTGCACAAATGTATGAGATACAAAAACGTGGATTTATCCGGAAAGGTTATTTCGCTGATCTTGTCCTAGTACGACCTGGAAGTGAATGGACTGTTACCAATGACTGCATTCTGAGTAAATGCAAATGGAGCCCACTGGAAGGACATACTTTCAATTGGAAAGTTGAAAAAACTTTTGTAAACGGACATCTGTTATACAGCAATGGAATTATTGATGAAGAGTATCGCGGACAAGAACTATTTTTTGAAAGATAAATAGCTTTTGAGTGTTTCATATAGATGAACACTCTGTTTCATATAGCGAAACAAAGTGTTTCATGCCTTGAAACAAATAGTTTCACCCTATTAAACTAAGTGTTTCAGCCATTGAAACCATAAGTCCCAAACCTTGAAACTAATATCCCGATTCGTTCATTTCAATAATATCATTATAGATCTCCCAATTTCCGGTGATAGGTGATAGATCGGGTGATAGGTTATTTATCAACCTATCACCACTTGAAACACCGATGAACAAATAGATTCAGAACATTGGTGATAGTTGATAGAGAAAATGCAGTTTTTTCCTATGTAGAAGAAGAATTGGAATGAAACGAATAAATCAGTCTTAACTCGTTTAATACAGTAGTTTATGATATTATCTTATAAAATACATGATGTTGCCCCCTACATTAATTGGATTTACTTTTTCCATGCCTGGGGATTCCAACCACGTTATGCAGCCATTGCCAACATTCACGGTTGTGACGTATGCCGGGCCTCTTGGCTGACAACTTTTCCAGAGGAAGAGCGAAACAAAGCTTCAGAAGCCATGCAACTGTTCAAAGAAGCAAACCGGATGCTCGATATGCTCGATGCAGACTATGAAGTAAAAACAATCTTCAAACTCTGCAAAACTAATTCAGACGGAGATAATCTGGTGATCGAGAAAGAAGAAAATCAAACAATTATTTTCCCACTACTCCGCCAACAATCTCCTAAACGAGACGGTAGTCCTTTCATCTGTCTGAGCGATTTCATCCGTCCTCTATCCACCGGTATTCCGGACACAATGGGTGTTTTTGCTTCCTGTATTGACGCGGACATGGAAGGATTATACGAACAAGATCCTTATAAACATCTACTCGTTCAAACTCTTTCAGACCGTTTGGCAGAAGCTGCCACAGAAAAAATGCACGAATATGTACGTAAAGAATTCTGGGGATATGCCAAAGATGAGAATCTGACAATACCTGACTTATTGATAGAGAACTATCAAGGCATCCGTCCTGCCGTAGGTTATCCCTCCCTTCCCGATCAATCAGTCAATTTCTTGTTGGACGAAATTCTGGATATGAAACAAATAGGAATCAGTCTCACTGAGAATGGGGCTATGCATCCTCATTCTTCAGTTTGCGGCCTTATGTTTGCACATCCCGCCTCCGAATATTTCTCTGTAGGGAAAATTGGAGAAGACCAACTCGAAGACTATGCACGAAGACGAAAGAAAAGTATTGAAGAAATGCGCAAATTCCTGGCTGCCAATTTGCAATAGTCAAGAGTTAGCTCATAATTTACTTTTTTTCGCATAACTAAAACCTAAATTAAATACATTCTACACAGAATGAGAGAATAAATAATTCTCAAATACGCGGAATATGCTACAACGTTTATTTATCTTTTTATTAATCTTTCTGATTCTACCTGACATCTATCTGTATTTCAGATTTATAGTCAAGCTAACGACTAAATGCTGGTTACGCATTCTTTATTGGTTTCCATGTATCTTGCTGACTATGGGAATTACTTATCTGGGATATTTTGCCAAAAATATACAAGCTGAGCAACAGTTCCAGTTAGTAATCGGCTGGTTCTCCATTTTCTTTTTTCTATTTACAGCTCCTAAATTGATACTAGCCCTATGTACACTGGTTGGAGTACCTTTTCATAAATGGCTACGCTGGCCCCGAACTCCATTTATATGTACCGGACTGACATTAGGACTTATCTCTATCATCATTATTATTTATGGTTCTTTTATCGGACGTACACAATTTGATGTCAAAGAAGTCACTTACACTTCTTCCCGTTTGCCACAAGCATTTGACGGATATCGCATTGTTCAATTATCCGACATTCATATCGGAAGCTGGCATGGAAATGTTTCTGCTATTCAGAAGCTAGTCGATCTGGTGAATCAGCAACACCCCGACTTGATAGTCTTTACCGGGGATTTGGTTAATCACCGTACAGTTGAATTGGATGGCTTTCAGGAAATACTAACCGGATTAAAAGCGAAAGATGGAGTTTACTCCGTATTGGGAAATCACGATTACGGTCCTTATTATCATTGGAAAGATAAGCATGCAGAAGCAGAAAATCTGTCAGACCTCAAACAAAGGCAAGCAGCAATGGGATGGAAATTATTAAATAATGAACATGATGTTCTGAAACAAGGTAACGACAGCATTGCACTTATAGGAGTTGAGAACGAAGGCGAACCTCCTTTTTCCCAACATGGTGATTTAACCAAAGCAATGCGAGGTACTGAAGGCATGTTCCAGATTTTGCTGAGCCATAACCCGACACATTGGAGAAGAGAAGTACTTCCTCAATCGAATGTAGACTTAATGTTAGCCGGACATACGCATGGCATGCAAATGAAACTGGGGAATTACTCTCCTGCTTCCTATATCTATCCGGAATGGTGCGGAATGTATTTGGAAAAGACACGAGGATTGTATGTAAATTTAGGAATCGGATACGTCGGATTGCCTTTCCGTTTCGGTGCCTGGCCGGAAATAACGGTGCTTACCCTACGACGGTAAGCACACTTTTTCCATTGACTTTCTTGTGCACCTGTACTTGAACAGAAATACGTTCACTCATTTCTTGTACGTGAGAAATGACTCCGATCTTCCGCCCTTGCATCTGCAATTGTTCCAATGCTTCCATTGCTGTCCGTAGGCTATCTGCATCGAGCGAACCGAATCCTTCGTCAATAAAGAGTGATTCTACTCTCAGGTTATTGCTCGATAAGGAAGACAATCCTAAAGCCAACGCAAGAGAAATCAAAAACGACTCTCCTCCGGAAAGCGAATAAACTGTCCGGACTTCATCACACATATCGCAATCAATTACCTGAAGTGCTAAAGTATTCGGTACTTGCTGTAATTTATATCGTTTAGATAAATAAGATAAATGCCGGTTAGCATGAAACAGCAATAAATCTAAGGTATAGCTTTGTGCAATTACTTTAAACTTCGCACCGTCAGCACTGCCTATCAGTTTATTCAGTTTTGCCCAGCGTTCAGCTTTCAGTTGTTTTTCCGCCAGTTCTTTTGCTATTTGTTCAGCAGTTACTTTGTTTTTTGCTTGTTGCAGTAACCTTGCTGTAACAGAAGCCAAGTTACTCTCAGTATTCGAATTTTCATTCTGTTGCTTTGCAATAGTTTCCGGCAACTGATCGGGAAATTCGATATGTTTTTGTTGCTCCTGCAATTCCTTTATTACGATAGAAAGTTGTTTCTTCTCTCCTTGTAAGCCGGCAAGACGATTCTGTGCCGTCTCCACCTCTTTCCGGCTTTTTTCCAAAGCTGCATTCAGTTCCTTCTCTCTTCTGATAACGGCAGCTTCCGCCTCGTCCACACTCTTTCCCTTTAATAACTGTGATCTTTCCAACCGAAGTTCTTCCAATGCTTTTGCAATTATATCGAACCTACCCTGTTCAGTAGTAACAGCAGTTTCCAAAATAGCCAACTGCTCTTTGGCAGAAACAGCTTTCTGGATCGCCAAACGGTAACGAGAGACATTCTCATGTAAAGCTGTACAATGAGTGCGCATCTGTTTAATCTCTTCATCATTCCGTTGCCATTCTGCGTAAAGATTACCATATTCAAGAATTCGTTCAGCCAGCTCCTTCAACTGATTCTTTATCTGCTCCTCATTCCCACCTTTCGGATTTTCTTGTTGCAAAGCTGCTAATTGTGTTTTTAATTGCTCTTCCACACGTTTCAAATGAGCTAAATCCCGTTGCAAAGCAATGTTCCGGTTATTGATTTGTTGATAAGTTGCAACCGTCGCATTATATTCCTGTTCCATACTTCGGAAAAGAGTATCTACCACTTCTTGCTCCTGATGATATGGATGCGTTGTACTACCACAAACCGGACATGCCTCTCCTTCCTGTAACTGTTGCCGCAAAGCTTTTACATCCTTCCCTACTGCCATACGAGCATTTTCATAAAGGCGTTGAATTGTTTTTAAAGCAACCTCCTGTTCAGCCAATTGTTGTGCACAGACAATAGTCTCTTTATCCAACTTCCCTATATCCTGTTTGGTTTTCATTTCAGTTTCAGTCAGTTGCCGTATATTCTGTAGCCGTACTAATTCATTTTTCAGCTTACTTTGAGTATCTACCAGCGACGGATAGCCGAAAGCATTTAATCGGTTCTGGCATTCCTCATGCACTTTCAGACGGTTCTCCAATAAATCTTCTTCCTTTTGGAGAATCTCTCTACTTGCTCCAATTCCAAAGTCTCTCCTTTCGCATGGTTCAATAAAAGATTCATCGAATGATATGACATTTGTAACTGACTTGTAGCAGATTGAACTACCTTTCCATATTCTGTTACCCGTAGGCGTGCATCCTGCAATATCTTTTGCGACTGGGCATAGCCGGTTTGTTGCGATTGAATCTGTATATCCAATTGACGAGCTTTCTTCAAATCTGGTTGTATCGCCTCCCACTGTGTTTTAAAATGAATCAATCCCTCCTCCTGCAATTGCAACGATCTTTGCAAAGCCACTATTTTCTCTTGTCCGGACTGTTCTTCTTCCTCTTTTTTCTTCCATAGCTCCTCTTGTGTTTTCAGTGAACGAACTATATTTAATTGAGTATTCAAGTCTCTTAACAAGTTAATTCCTGCATCACGTCTATCTGTCAATTGCTCCTTCTCTTTTTGTAAGGCGAGGAGTTCGTCTTCAGGCATTAATTCAATCACACTCATCCTACTATGAATGAGAGCCACTTCCTCCTGTGCAGCCTTATTCTTCGCAAAAACTTCCTGCGAAATTCTGGAATAAATACTTGTACCTGTAAGCTTTTCAAGCAATTCAGCTTTTGCCGTACCTCTGGATTTCAAGAAAGTTGCAAAATCATTCTGAGCCAATAATACCGTCCGGGTAAATTGCTCATAAGTCAATCCTACCAACTCTACCAACTGGGCCAACAGTTCTTTTTTAGTGCCCTGATATTCTTGATCCGTATCCAAGTCCTTCACCTCCAACACCTGTGGCTGCAAAGAACCATTCGATTTAGATCTAGTCCGCCTAACCGACCAACGAGAGCGATACCGATGTCCGTCCACTCCTTGAAAATCAACTTCCGCATATCCTTCTCCCGTTCCCCGACGAAGTAAGTTCCTTACATCAGACTGGTTAATCTGATTATCTCCCACATCTGAAAGAGGAATACTCTCTACCGAATTTGCAAACCGAGGAGCTTTATCATAGAGGGCAAGACACAAAGCATCCAGTAAAGTAGACTTTCCTGCACCTGTCGGTCCGGAAATAGCAAATATTCCCGCAGAGCGAAGAGGCTCTTCCGTAAAATCTATTTCTACACTTCCTTCTATCGAAGTAAGATTCTTCAATCGAATCGCTATTATCTTCATCCTTCTTCCTCCTCTTCTTTACGAGTTGCCGACACATATGCTTCCTGAAATAATTCAGTCAATTCACCAGGCATATCTGTCTGATAGCTCTTCTCAAACACAGATTGTACTATTTGTAAAGGAGACATTTCCTGTAAGCCTTTCATCCAAACATCATTTTCTTTTTCTACTTTACCTTCATCTTGACGATAAGTAGAAACAATACGAGCCAAACGGTAATTCTTATCTGCCAGTGCCTCTTCAACTTGCTGACGGAGCATAGGCTCAGGTTCATCCAACAAGACTTTTACTTCCAAATAAGGAGTTTCACCATTTATTACAGGCAACTCTCGTAAAGTCTTCAACACTGATTCCGGCTGCTCCGCTTCTCCATTCGGTACACTCACCAAAGAAACCGATTTCGGACCCTCAATCCGCTCTATATCAACTGTACAACCTTCATCAAAGGTTACCATCACAACCCCATGATGATAATATTTCTCCGCAAATGACATCGGAATCGGACTTCCTGAATAACGTACATTCTCTCTGCCGGAGACACGTTGTGCTTTATGAATATGCCCCAAAGCAGTATAAGCTATCTGCTCAGTAAAAACCTCCGGAGACACACATTCCAAACCACCAATAACTGTCCGTTCACTATAATCTTTTTCCGCAATCTCCGAACCTGTAGCCTGTAGATGTCCTATTGCCATAATAGACTGTCCCCCTTCCTACGCTCCCATGCTCTTTGCAATAGTTGTGTATAAAGCTTACGAACTCCCTCTGCATAAGGATTACCATCCGTCTGTACAACCGGATAATCTCCTTGCCGCAAGAAAGGAACTGCCATACAAAGCAATTCCACTTCCCCCCGACGATTCTTTAATTCTATTATTAAATGGTCATAATCAATCTCTCCTCCATCCAGTTTCCGCACCACTCCTCTTACCTCTGTCCGCATAGCCTGTAACAGTGGCAAAGGAGCCTCTAATCGTGCCGCAGAATCATGATTTCCAGCTACGATAACAATTTGCAGGTTTGGATTTTCAGCTGTCACCCGATAGATAAATTGGTAATACATTCGTTGCGAAGTTGCAGAAGGATTGGAAACATCAAACACGTCTCCGGCAATAATCAATGCATCGATCTCCTTATCACGGATCTCTTTTGCCAACCAATCCAGAAATATAGTATGTTCTTCCGTACGGTCATAACCAAAGAAAGTTTGCCCCAAATGCCAATCAGCTGTATGTAATATACGTATCATATCATTCTACTTCTCATATAATAATAGACAAAAATAGCACAAACAAAAAGATTATATAGCATCTACCTATGGTTTTTACCGATTTATCAAGTATCTTTGTTACAAATAATTTTATTGTACAGCAATGAATCCACAAAAAATGATCAGAACATTCTTATTTTTGTCAGTAATCTGCCTACCTTTTATATTAAAGGCTCAAGATTCAAAGCCACTTCGTTTAGGAGTAGCAGGTGTATCACATGGACACCTTCATGAAGTAATTATCCGTATGGATAGGGGTGATTTTGAAATTGTAGGAGTTGCAGAACCGGATGAACAGTTAAGAGCGAATAATCCACTTCAAAAAAAACTGGACTCCTCCCTTTTTTATGCAGATCTAGGAGAAATGCTTGATAAGACAAGACCTGAAGTTGTTGTTGCTTACGGCTCTATTTACGATCATCTTGCCGTAGTAGAAGCTTGCGCTCCACGCGGTATCCATGTGATGGTAGAAAAACCTTTGGCAGTCAATATGAAACACGCCAACCGAATGGCAGAACTAGTACGTAAAAACAATACATTGTTACTCACCAATTATGAAACGACTTGGTATAATACAAATCATGAAGTTTATCGTTTAATAAAGAAAGATAATGCGATAGGCAGAATAAATCGTATAGAAATATATGATGGGCATGAAGGTCCCATTGAGATTGGTTGTGGAAAAGAATTTACCGACTGGCTGACTGATCCCAAGCTAAATGGTGGAGGTGCTGTGATCGATTTCGGTTGTTATGGCGCCAATCTGGTTACCTGGCTAATGGATGGAGAAAAGCCTGTTAGCGTTTATGCCGTTCTGAAACAGTTAAAGCCGGATAAATATCCAAAAGTAGATGATGATGCAACGATCCTAATTGAATATCCTTCGGCAACCGTACAAATTATGGGATCATGGAACTGGCCCAAAGGACGAAAAGATATGCATATTTACGGTAGTAAGGGATATATTTATCAGGATACACCTACATCCATGCGTATATTTACCAACCGGAAAGAGACAACTTCACAGCCTCCCAAACTGAAAGCTCCATACAATGATTCTTTCTATTATCTAAAAGCCGCCGTCCGTAAAGAAATCCAAGTGCTTCCTACTGATTTGTCCTCGTTGGAAAATAATTTAGTCGTTGTTAAAATACTTGAGTCTTCTATCAAAAGTGCTAAAAGCGGTAAGCCAATCCGTTTTTAATTATTGTATTTATTATTTTTTATCATCATGACAAAAAGAGAAGTAGTTCGGTTTTTTATTGGATTGGCATTGAAATCAAGGATTTTTTCGTAAGTTTGCAATGTATAAAAAATACAACCCATGAAAATACTATATTATATTTATCAGATTTGTATAGCTTTACCGATCTTATTAGTATTAACGATTCTTACTGCAATTGTTACCATTGTAGGCTCTTTAGTGGGAGGAGCTCATTTCTGGGGATATCACCCGGGGAAAATATGGTCGCAGTTAATTTGTCTTTTTCTTCTTATCCCTGTAAAAGTTTATGGTCGTGAGAAATTACATGATAAAACTTCTTATATCTTTGTCCCCAACCACCAAGGTTCTTTTGACATTTTTCTAATTTATGGTTTTATTGGAAGAAACTTCAAGTGGATGATGAAAAAAAGTCTCCGCAAACTACCTTTCGTAGGCAAAGCTTGTGAAAGTGCAGGACATATTTTTGTGGATCGTTCCGGCCCCAAAAAAGTATTGGAAACAATTCGGCAGGCAAAGGACTCTTTGAAAGATGGAGTATCTCTGGTAGTATTCCCCGAAGGTGCACGTACCTTTACCGGACACATGGGATATTTCAAAAAAGGGGCTTTCCAACTGGCGGATGACTTGCAACTGGCAGTAGTTCCTGTCACCATAGATGGTTCATTCGAAATACTTCCGCGTACAGGCAAATGGATACATCGTCATCGGATGATTTTGACTATCCACGATCCAATTCCTCCTAAAGGGAAAGGGATAGAAAACATCAAAGCGACAATGGCAGAAGCTTATACAGCCGTAGAAAGTGCGTTGCCGGAGAAACATAAAGGAATGATTAAAAATGAAGATCAAGACTAGTAGAAACCAAAATCCATGTATTGAAAGCATAAATTCAATACATGGATTTTTTCAAACATATTCTAAATCTTTCCGATTTCCTTATTTCTTCATCAAACTATTCTGCTCCATCCGTTGATGTTCCTCTATCAACTTCATGTTTTCTTTCGCTTTCTTCAGATATTCCTTCACCATTTTGTTATCTTTGAAAGAATAAGGAGCATCTTTAATAATATCGTCAATCTGTGGAGTCATGACAGGATAAGGCAGTGAGTTACAAAGCATAATAAACACATTCGGTCCCAATACATTCTCATAATTATCGGAAATGAATTTCTTCACATACTTATTCATCTCATTTACAAGTGAATCTCCTTCTGAAACCATTTGTCGGTGTATTTCTTCATAGTCAGCACCGTCCATTACCATACGAGTCTCTTTCTGTTCCAACTCTTCGATACTTACTTCCAATTCGTTCTTCTTACGAATAAACTCATATAAAGCAGTATTCAAAGGTGTACCTTCCGCTTTTATCTCCATATTACTGATCGTAACGGTAACTTTACCTCTCTCCAACACAATAGGCATAATGCTTTCATCATCCATATAAAGAGTTACCATCTGTACGGAATCCATTTTACCCTTCATCGAAAACAAACCATGAATTACTTCCGCCGAATCGATTTTAAGCAATTCCCCATCTTGGACCGTCTTCAAATATAATTTTTTTCCATCCAAGCTGTTCACCGATGAAGTTCCTTCTATCTTATACGTATGTGTACATGATGCAATAAAAGGAAGTAAAAGCAATATAGGCAAAATTTTATTCACGTTCATCTATGTGTTATTATATCTGGGTACAAAGGTACAACTGATTCAGAATCAAAAGAAACATTTTATCAATATTTAAAATTTGTAATACTCTTTTCTTTAATAATCCTTATAAACTAAGGTAGTAAACCTTCTATTTCATTTAGTTTATCTAAATTTGCAGGTATGAACACAACAACTTATGCCCCCTTTGCCAAACCGCTTTACGTCATGGTAAAGCCTGTAGGAGCTGTATGCAATCTTGCATGCAAGTACTGCTACTATCTGGAAAAGGCAAATCTCTATAAAGAAAATCCAAAACACGTAATGAGTGATGAGCTTCTGGAGAAGTTTATTGATGAGTATATCCATTCACAAACCATGCCTCAGGTACTTTTCACTTGGCACGGTGGAGAAACATTGATGCGTCCACTCTCTTTCTATAAAAAGGCCATGGAACTTCAAAAGAAATATGCACGTGGACACTCCATCGACAATTGTATCCAAACCAATGGAACTATGCTCACCGACGAATGGTGCGATTTTTTTCGTGAAAACAATTGGTTGGTAGGCGTATCTATTGACGGTCCGCAGGAGTTTCATGACGAATATCGCAAAAACAAAATGGGGAAACCTTCCTTCGTGAAAGTTATGCAAGGTATCAACCTTCTGAAAAAACATGGAGTGGAATGGAACGCTATGGCAGTAGTCAATGATTTCAATGCGGACTATCCGCTTGATTTTTATAACTTCTTTAAAGAAATAGGTTGTCATTACATTCAGTTTGCTCCCATTGTAGAACGTATCATACCGCATGAGGACGGACGTCACTTAGCTTCTCTCGCAGAAAACAAAGCAGGTGAACTCGCCGATTTTTCAGTCAGCCCGGAGCAATGGGGAAATTTCCTTTGCACACTTTTTGATGAATGGGTGAAAGAAGACGTCGGCAATTACTACATACAGATATTCGACTCCACACTTGCCAATTGGATGGGGCAACAGCCCGGTGTATGTACCATGGCAAAAAGTTGTGGCCATGCAGGTGTGATGGAATTCAACGGAGACGTTTATTCATGCGACCACTTTGTTTTTCCGGAATATAAACTCGGCAATATTTACAGCCAAACGCTTGTTGAAATGATGCACAGCGAACGACAGAATAATTTTGGAGCGATGAAACACCAGTCGTTGCCTACTCAATGCAAAGAATGTAATTTCTTGTTTGCCTGTAACGGTGAATGTCCTAAAAACAGGTTCAGCCGGACTTCTGAAGGGGAACCGGGGTTGAACTATTTATGCAAAGGATATTACCAGTTTTTCCAACATGTGGCTCCCTACATGGACTTCATGAAGAATGAATTAATGAATCAACGTCCGCCTGCCAATATTATGGAGGCTTTGAAGAGTGGTAAGCTAAATATCGAGAGTTAATTATCAAACATCAAATATATTTTCTAATTTCTTAGTATAAATGAACAGATTAAAATTCTATTTATTAGCGCTGACCGCGCTGATTGCGTGTTCCGCAAAAGCGGATGAAGGTATGTGGTTATTGCAATTGATGCAACAACAGCATTCCATCGATATGATGAAAAAACAAGGACTAAACTTGGAAGCACAGGATATATACAATCCTAACGGTGTTTCTCTGAAAGATGCTGTCGGTATCTTTGGAGGAGGCTGTACGGGAGAAATCATCTCACCGGAAGGTTTGATCCTGACCAATCACCACTGTGGATATGCTTCGATCCAGCAACATAGTAGCGTAGAACACGACTACCTGACTGACGGCTTTTGGGCTACTTCCAGAGACAAAGAACTCCCGACTCCGGGATTAGTATTTACATTTGTAGAGCGTATCGAAGATGTAACGGATCTTGTCAATGCCAAAATTGCCGCCAAAGAAATTTCCGAAATAGAATCTTTCAGGGGAGAGTTCCTTAATAAACTGGCAATGGAACTTTATAACAAGAGTGATCTCAAAGGTCAAAAGGGAATTATGCCGAAAGCTCTTCCTTTCTATGCCGGAAATAAATTCTATTTGTTTTATCTGAAAGTATATGAAGATGTACGTATGGTAGCTGCTCCTCCTTCTTCTATCGGAAAATTCGGTGGCGAAACAGACAACTGGATGTGGCCTCGTCATACCGGTGACTTCTCAATGTTCCGCATCTACGCTGATGCTAACGGAGAACCTGCGAAATATAATCCTGCTAATGTTCCTCTGAAAACTAAAAAACACCTGACCATCTCTATCAAGGGGTTGGAAGCGGGGGATTATGCCATGATTATGGGATTCCCGGGAAGTACCAGTCGCTACCTGACCGTATCGGAAGTGAAAGAACGTATGGAATCACTCAATGAGCCACGTATCCGCATTCGTGGTGCACGTCAGGATGTATTGAAAGAAGCAATGAATGCCAGCGATAAAATTCGCATTCAATATGCCAACAAATATGCCGGTTCCAGCAACTATTGGAAAAACTCGATTGGTATGAATAAGGCAATCATCGACAATAACGTGTTGGAAACAAAAGCGGAACAGGAAGCTAAATTTGCAGAATTTGCCAAAGCACAGAACAATGCAGAATATGCTACGGTAGTCAATAAAATCGATGATGTAGTAGCTAAAACATCGCCTCTCAATTATCAAATGACTTGCTTACGCGAAGTGTTCTTCGGAGGGATTGAATTTGGCAATATCCAATTGGACAAAACACGCGAAGCACTTGAAGAAAAGAATGATTCTCTGATCAAAATTCGCTTGAAAGGTCTGGAACAAAGTTACCAAAGAATCCACAATAAAGATTACGATCATGAAGTAGACCGTAAAGTGGCCAAAGCTTTATTACCTCTTTATGCTGAAATGATTCCGGCCGAACAACGTCCGTCTATCTATCAAGTGATCGAACAAAAATACAAAGGCGATTATAACAAGTTTGTGGATGATATGTATGACAATTCCATCTTTGCCAACCGGACGAATTTTGAAAAATTCCTCAAAAAACCAACAGTTAAAGCCATCGATCAGGATTTGTCAATGCAATATACCAAGTCCAAATATGAAGCTTTTGAGAAATTAGCTTCACAGATAAGTTCACTTCAGACAGAATTGGCTTTATTGCACAAAACATATATCCGCGGACTGGGTGAAATGAAACTGCCTGTTCCTTCTTACCCGGATGCAAACTTTACACTCCGTCTCACTTATGGTAATGTGAAACCATACGACCCGAAAGATGGTGTACATTATAACTATTACACTACAACCAAAGGTATTCTTGAGAAAGAAAATCCGGAAGATCGTGAATTCGTTGTACCTGCCAAACTGAAAGAGCTGATTGAAAAACAAGATTATGGTCGATATGCATTACCAAATGGCGATATGCCCGTTTGCTTCTTGTCTACCAACGATATCACCGGTGGTAACTCCGGTAGCCCGGTTTTGAACAAGAACGGTGAATTAATCGGCTGTGCTTTCGATGGCAACTGGGAATCTCTGAGTGGTGATATCAACTTTGACAATAAGTTGCAACGTTGTATCAACTTGGATATCCGCTACGTCCTATTCATTCTTGAAAAATTAGGAAACTGCGGACATCTGATTAATGAAATGACTATCGTAGAATAAATGAAAAAACAATTTATATTTGCCCTTTTTTCATTGGCAACTTTTAGCGCCCACGCCGACGAAGGCATGTGGATGCTAACTGATTTAAAAGAACAAAACGCTGTTGCCATGCGGGAACTCGGTCTTGAGATCCCTATAGAAGAAGTGTACAATGCCAACGGGCTTTCTCTGAAAGATGCTGTTGTGCATTTCGGTGGAGGATGTACGGGAGAAGTTATCTCTTCACAAGGACTAGTTCTTACTAACCATCACTGTGGCTATGGAGCTATCCAACAACACAGTAATGTGGAACATGATTATCTGACTGACGGTTTCTGGGCTATGAACCGTGATGCCGAACTTCTTACTCCGGGGCTAACTGTCACGTTCATTGACCGTATCCTTGATGTGACGAGTTATGTCCAGGAACAATTAAAGAAGGATAAAGACCCTGAAGGAACAAACTATTTGTCTCCTAGCTACCTGACTATTGTAGCAGGGCGTTTTGCCAAAGATGAGAATATCGAAATCACTCCTGCAACCAGACTTGAGCTTAAAGCTTTCTACGGCGGCAATAAATATTACCTGTTTATTAAAACGGTGTATAGTGATATCCGTATGGTAGGTGCCCCACCCTCTTCTATTGGTAAATTCGGAGCAGATACTGATAATTGGATGTGGCCACGCCATACCGGTGACTTCTCACTCTTCCGTATTTATGCAGATAGAAACGGAAAACCGGCAGCATACTCTAAAGATAATGTCCCCCTACAAGTGAAAAAGCATCTGACTATCAGTCTTGCCGGAGTACAAGAAGGTGATTTCACTTTTGCAATGGGATTTCCGGGACGTAACTGGCGGTACATGATCTCCGACGAAGTGGTAGAACGTATGCAGACAACGAATTTCATGCGTCAGCATGTACGCGGAGCACGTCAGAAAGTTCTCATGGAACAAATGCTGAAAGATCCTGCTGTACGTATTCATTATGCTAGTAAATATGCTTCATCCGCTAACTATTGGAAAAATGCGATTGGGATGAACGAAGGTCTGGTCCGTTTGAAAGTATTGGATACGAAACGTACACAACAAGAGGAACTTCTTGCTCGTGGACGTGAAAAAGGAGATGATTCTTACCAAAAAGCATTCGATGAAATACGCTCGATAGTAGCTCACCGACGTGACGCTATCTATCACCAACAAGCTATTAATGAAGCACTGGGCATCGCACTCGACTTTATGAAACTTCCCTCCACTACAGAAATAGTATCCGCTCTCAAATCCAAAGATAAAAAAAGAATCAACGAAGCTACTTTAAGACTGAAACTGGAAGGCGAGAAATATTTTGCATCGGTCCCTTTCCCTGAAGTAGAGCGGATGGTTGCAAAAGAAATGTTGAAAACATATGCAGGATATATCCCTGAAAATCAGCGTATCAACATATTCGAAATCATCAAATCCCGCTTCAAAGGAGATACGGATGCTTTTGTGGATGCCTGTTTTGAATACTCGATCTTTGGCAGTCCGAAAAACTTTGCTAAGTTCATTGCAAAGCCGAGTTTATACAAGATCGAACATGACTGGATGATCTTATTCAAATATTCCATTACTGATGGAATCCTCAAGACAGTCATCGCCATGAAAGAAGCAAATCAAAATTATGATGCCGCCCATAAAGTATGGGTAAAAGGCATGATGGACATGAAACAGGAAAAAGGTATTCCAATCTATCCGGATGCAAACTCAACCCTGCGACTAACTTACGGTCAGGTACTCCCTTATGAACCTGCCGACGGCGTGGTCTATAATACCTATACCACTCTCAAAGGTGTGATGGAAAAGGAAGATCCCGAAAATTGGGAGTTTGTAGTTCCTCAGAAATTAAAGGATTTATATAATGCCAAAGATTACGGACGTTATGGCAAAAACGGTGAAATGCCTGTATGTTTTATAGTAAATACAGATAATACCGGCGGAAATTCAGGTAGTCCTGTATTCAACAGCAAAGGTCAATTAATCGGAACCGCTTTCGACCGTAATTACGAAGGTCTGACAGGTGACATTGCCTTCCGCCCTTCTTCACAGCGTGCTGCTTGTGTAGATATCCGTTATACACTATTTATCATTGATAAATTCGCGGGTGCTTCACATATCATTGACGAGCTGACAATAGAAGAATAAAAAATGAAGAATGAAGAATTGGCTATGCTATATATACTGCATAGAAATTCTTCATTCATCATTCTTCATTTAAACAAAATCCACCGTCCGACGCACGTACAAGTACATAACCTGTTCTATTCAGTTTCATATCGGCAAATAATTTGTAAAGGTTGGTATTGTAGATTGTGACTTTAATACCTTTTCAAACTCCATGATAATGCAGTGTTCGCTAGTGTGTAGATGCATAATTTTACTATTTTTGATACACAAAGTTCTCTTTTCCACATTACAACAAGATGACTCTACTATTACTATTTCATGAACAAAAACAGGATTTTGCCGTTATATAAAAAAAAGACTCTATATTTGCAGTCCTCAGAGGCTGAGTATTATAATTAAAAAAGGAAAAGATTATGGAAAAGTTTGCAGATTTAATACAATCCCCTACCCCCGTTTTAGTTGATTTCTATGCAGAATGGTGTGGCCCCTGTAAGGCAATGAAACCTGTTCTGGAAGAATTAAAATTAATCGTTGGTGATAAAGCCCGTATTATCAAAATTGACGTGGACCAATATCAAGATTTAGCCACTCAGTATCGTATACAGGCAGTGCCGACTTTTATTTTATTTAAGAACGGAGAGGCGGTATGGAGACATTCCGGAGTAATCCACAGTAGTGAATTGAAAGGAGTAATTGAAAAACATTACTCATAAAACAAGAAAAAAGAACGAATGAAAAAGGTATTATTAATGGTAGCTCTCGTTATGGTAAGCGTAATCGTTTATGCTTTCAATGACAGAGAAGAAAACAATCAAGGTAAAAAAGAAGTAACAGGTAACGGTGAAGTCATCGTCATGGACAAAGCAATGTTCATAAAAGATATCTTCGATTTTGAGAAATCAAAAGAATGGAAGTACAAAGGCACTAAACCTGCCATCATCGATTTATATGCTGATTGGTGTGGGCCTTGCCGTCAAACTGCTCCTATCATGAAAGAATTGGCTAAGGAATATGCCGGAAAAATCGTTATTTATAAAGTAAATGTAGATAAACAAAAAGAATTGGCTGCCCTTTTCAATGCAACGAGCATTCCATTGTTCGTATTCATCCCCATGAAAGGAGAGCCGCAACTATTTCGCGGAGCGGCAGATAAGGCGACTTATAAGAAGGCTATCGACGAATTTCTTTTGAAGTAAAAAAGAGTGTAGCTATCCTTTTAGGATACTTATACTATCGCAAAGATACAGTGACGCTATATGCATGGTATAGCGTCACTCTTTTTTATGTCTAACAATGTTTATTTAAAATACCCTACCGGATGGTTCATCATCGGAATCTGAGTATCTCTCAGCTGTAATACAGTTTTCAATTTATCAATATCCATTGAAGCTCGTGGAACTGTGGCTAAATGAGCTGTAGTACAAAACAAAGAGATATTTTGGGAAACAGTACCTACATCGACAGCTCCCATCAATTGATTTCGCGTATTCTTTGCATCACCGAAACGGGAAACATCACTAATCAACACCAAAGATACCGGAGCTACTTTCACAAATGCTTGACTTCCTGCCACTGCGTCACGATGATCTCCCTCGCTTATTAAATTTAGTTGATGAGCCTTTGCATCATACAAATAACTGCCTTCAGGTAGGATCACATAAATATCCACATCTTGCTTGTTCAATGCAGAAGGAGCCGTTCGCTTGCCGTCAGGACGATTGATTCCATTTGCCGCCCACAATAAATCCGACAAATCGGACAAGCTCAATGCTTTCGAAGCATATTCACGAGTAGAATGTCGTTCGGACAAAGCCTTCATCACTGTACCACCCTTTCGGTTCAAATCAGGCTTTGGTAACTTAATTACCTTGTCAGCAGCAGAAGCTGCAACTGTAAACAATAAACACATCAAAATTAGTTGTACTTTTTTCATATCTGTGACATTTAAAAGTTGATGAACAAATAAACGAAAAAAGGCCTGCATTCGCAACGGGATGCAGACCTTTTTAGAGTTATTTATAAGGTTTGATTACTTATCGCCGAAATAACGGTTGTACAATCCTTCGAAACCTTTACCATGACGAGCTTCGTCTTTACACATTTCGTGTACAGTATCGTGAATAGCATCCAAGTTTAATGCTTTAGCACGAGTTGCAATACGTTTCTTGTCTTCGCATGCACCTTGTTCTGCATCTTTACGTTTTTGCAGGTTAGTCTTGGTATCCCATACGCAGTCACCCAACAATTCAGCAAATTTAGCTGCATGTTCTGCTTCTTCCCAAGCGTAACGTTTGAAAGCTTCAGCTACTTCAGGATAACCTTCGCGGTCTGCCTGACGGCTCATTGCCAAATACATACCTACTTCAGTACATTCACCCATGAAGTGATTGTTCAGGTCTTTGATCATTTCTTCGTCACAACCTTTAGCTACGCCAATAACATGTTCGTCAGCAAAAGCCAAAGCAGCACCTTCAGTTTCAACAACTTCAACGAATTTGCTAGCAGGAGCTTTACACAAAGGACATTTCTCAGGAGCTGCGTCACCTTCATAAACGTAACCGCAAACAGTACATCTAAATTTTTTCATTTCTTCTCAATTTTAAATTAATTAGTCAAATACGTATATTATTGTTCGTTTAAACAGTTCTTACAAATTCCTTTATAATAATAATGTATTTCTGATACATGATGGCCATCAATTTCCTGATCTTCTACCGATTTAATTGCTTCCGGACATTTCAAGTCATAAATATGTCCACAAGATTTACAGAGAAAATGGGCATGTGCTGAAGTATCTCCATCAAAGTTGGCATTCTTTTCATCAATGGTAAGCATCAATGCTGCCCCCTGTTCTGCAAAAAGTTTCAGGGTATTATAGACGGTAGTCTTTGACAATGTAGGCATAGAAGGGGACAAAGCCGTATATATTTCATCAGCCGACGGATGCGTACGATGTTTCATCAAATATTCCATAACGGCAATACGCTGCACGGAAGGTTTTATGTTGTACTCTAATAATTGTTCGTATGCACCCATTATCTTCTTCTTTCCAAATTTGTACTCATTACAATTATAAATTTGATGCAAAGATAAAAAGACTTTATTTTATTTGCAAATAAAATCGAGTTTTTTTCAACAAGTTTTATTTCTCTTTATCGCCACATTTTGAGGATTCATAGTAGAAAAGATAGAAATTCAAAACTATTTCCTAATTTTGCAACCACTATATATAAACAAAGTATAAGAATGAACTACGGATTCGTAAAAGTAGCAGCAGCTGTGCCGCACGTCAAAGTGGCCGACTGTAAATTCAATGCAGAGAAGATAGAAGGTCTGATTGCAATAGCGGAAGGCAAAGGGGTACAAATTATTGCATTCCCCGAAATGAGTATCACCGGATATACATGTGGTGACTTGTTCGGACAGCAACTTTTGCTTGAACAAGCAGAAATGGGCTCATGCAGATTCTTAATAATACTCGCCAATTGGATATTATTTCTATTGTAGGTTTACCCGTTGTTGTTAATTCAACAGTAATCAATGCTGCTGTAGTGATTCAAAAAGGGAAGGTTTTGGGCGTCACAGCTAAAACTTATTTACCTAATTACAAGGAGTTTTACGAACAACGTTGGTTTACATCTGCTCTCCAATTGACAACCAACAATATACGTTTATGCGGGCAAATGGTTCCCATAGGTGCTAACCTGCTTTTTGAGACTTCTGATACAACATTTGGAATTGAGATATGTGAAGATCTATGGGCTACAATTCCTCCTAGTTCTTCACTTGCTCTGCAAGGAGCAGAAATCTTGTTCAATATATCTGCTGATAATGAAGGTATCGGAAAAAACAATTATCTATGTTCTTTGATCAGCCAGCAATCTGCCCGATGTATTGCCGGATATGTATTTTCATCCTGTGGCTTCGGAGAATCTACTACAGATGTAGTTTTTGCCGGAAATGGACTGATTTATGAAAATGGTTCACTGCTGGCACGTAGTAAACGTTTCAGCATGGAAGAACAGTTGATTATCAGTGAAATCGATGTAGAGCGTATACGTGCAGAACGAAGGATTAACACCACTTTTGCCGCCAACCAAGCCAATTTAGGAGACAAGAAAGCAATATGTATCACTACAGAATTTGTCAATAGCAAAGAACTGACGCTCACACGTAGTTTTAATCCTCATCCTTTTGTCCCGCAAGGAGCTGAACTGGATGAACGTTGTGAAGAGATATTTTCTATTCAAGTAGCCGGATTAGCACAACGGCTGTTACATACAGGAGCTAAAACGGCAGTAGTAGGCATTTCCGGAGGATTGGATTCTACTTTGGCTCTATTAGTGTGTGTAAAGACATTCGATAAACTCAAATTATCACGAAAAGGAATTCTGGGAATTACAATGCCTGGTTTCGGAACCACTGACCGCACCTACAACAATGCCATCGATCTTATGAAATCGTTAGGAATATCAGTTCGTGAAGTCAGTATAAAGGAAGCTTGTATCCAACATTTCAAGGACATCGATCATGATATCAATGTGCATGACGTTACCTATGAAAACTCACAGGCACGCGAACGGACACAGATACTGATGGATATCGCCAACCAAACTTGTGGTATGGTTATAGGCACAGGAGATTTGTCTGAACTTGCGTTAGGATGGGCAACCTATAACGGAGACCATATGTCTATGTACGGTGTCAATGCAAGTATTCCAAAGACTTTAGTAAAATACTTGGTACAATGGGTAGCCGAAAATGGAATGGATGAAGAATCAAAAACAACTTTATTAGATATTGTAGATACCCCTATCAGCCCGGAGCTTATTCCTGCTGATGAGAATGGAGAAATAAAACAAAAAACAGAAGACTTGGTAGGGCCTTATGAACTACATGATTTCTTCCTCTATTATTTTTTGCGTTACGGATTCCGTCCTTCTAAAATTTACTTTTTGGCTAATCTTGTATTCAAAGAAATTTATGACGAAGAGACAATTAAAAAGTGGCTGTCTACCTTCTTCCGCCGTTTCTTCAATCAACAGTTCAAGCGTTCTTGCTTGCCTGATGGACCTAAAGTAGGAAGTATTTCCATCAGTCCACGTGGTGACTGGCGAATGCCGAGTGATGCCAGTTCAGCAATGTGGTTGAAGGAAATAGAGAACTTATAGTATTCTATTATAGATGGAGTCTGTGCCACTACGATGGCACAACTGTGTCTTTATATTGGCACAACTGTGCCATCCCGGTGGAACAGTTGTGCCAACACAAGGACACAATCGTGGCACTCATTTATTTTTATTTCGATATTACAGCCTTTTTAATCCCTTCGATATCAGCTTCTTGGATTATCCGTATAAGGTTCTTATAAATTCTATGAAAGCCATACTTTTCTCCAGTCATTTCATCGATTGCATCCTCCTTAGAAACTTCCTGAAAAATGATACGATAAAACGCACAAACAACACCTGTACGATCGGAACCATGGTGACAGTGAATCAATATTGGTCCTTTACGATTATAAATAATACGTAATGTTTCTATCAATTGCTTTTCATTAACAGAACCAGCTCTCATCTTTAAACGATGTAGTTGTAATGTTGTACCTCTCGCTTCATCATTATCACTATGCCATCTGCGGAGATTCAAAACTTCATGAATCCCATATTCTTGCAAAGCTTTAAAATCAATTTCTGTAGGTTGTTCCGAACGATATATATCTGTATCAATCTTATACATATTGATCAGATTACTACCGGGAACAATAATTTTTTCAGCTTTGACATTCTGACCATAAATAGCCAATGATAATATAAGTCCCCAAAAGCATAATAAAAGATGTTTCTGCATAAATCAACGCACCGGATTCGAATTAAAGTACTCCCTTACTGGAAGGCAGTTCAAAATGATAAATATCTCGTTTCAACGCCATTTTCAAAGCTCGGGCAAGGGCTTTAAAAATCCCTTCTATTTTATGATGTTCATTTTGTCCTTCCGCTTTGATATTCAAATTCATTTTCGCAGCATCACTCAATGATTTGAAAAAATGAAGAAACATTTCAGTGGGCATATCCCCTATTTTCTCACGATTGAATTCTGCCTCCCAAACTAACCAAGAACGTCCTCCAAAATCTAAGCAAACCTGACAAAGACAATCATCCATGGGAAGAGCATAACCATATCGCTCAATACCTCGCTTATTTCCTAATGCCTGATAAATACATTCACCTAAAGCAATAGCCGTATCTTCGATTGTATGGTGCTCATCCACTTCCAAATCACCTTTCACCTGTATAGTTAAATCCATACCGGAATGTTTTCCTATCTGCTCAAGCATATGATCAAAGAAGCCCAAACCTGTAGAAATCTTACAAATACCGTTTCCGTCCAAATCCAAAGCTACATAAATATCTGTTTCTTTTGTCGTACGACGCACTTCAGCTTTTCGCTCTCCTGCAAATAGAAATTCTGCAATCTTATCCCAATCCTTTGTTGCCAATACACAGACTTCTTCCAGTCCTTTTTCTTTCAATAATTCAACAGAATCTTGTAAATAAATAGCTTTACAACCCAAGTTCCTTGCCAGTTCCACATCAGTAGGACGATCACCTATTACAAAGCTTCCTACCAGATCGTACTCCGAATTGTCAATGTACTTTCTCAACATTCCGGTGCGCGGTTTACGTGTTGGAGCATTATCCTCAGGAAAGCTACGATCAATCAGAATTTCATCAAAAGTGATTCCTTCTCCTTTCAGAGTTTTCATCATTAAATTGTGAGCAGGCCAAAAAGTCTCTTCCGGAAAAGAAGAAGTACCTAAGCCATCTTGATTAGTTACCATCACAAACTCAAAGTCAAGTTTGCTACGGATAAATCCCAAGTTTCGGAATACTTTAGGATAAAATTCCAATTTCTCTAAAGAGTCGAGTTGATAATCAACAGGCGGTTCGATTACCAACGTTCCGTCTCTATCTATAAATAGTACTTTCTTTTTCATAAATTATCCTTGATATTTCTTGAGAGCATCCAACAATATATTATTTTCTACTCGTGTACCGACTGTTACTCGTAAACAATTGCCACATAATGCAATGGAATTTCGATTACGCACAATGATTCCCTCGCCAACTAAATAATTATAGATTTTCACAGCATCAGTAACTTTAGCCAGAAAGAAGTTTGCATCAGAAGGGTACATTTTAACCGTACAAGAAAGTTGTTCAAACTCCTTTTCCAGATAATCCCTTTCTTCTTTTAAGGTTCTTACCCAACGTTCTATTTCATAATATTTATGTAACATAGAAATAGCCTGTTGCTGAGTGAGCTGATTAACATTATACGGATATTTGATTTTGCTCAAAATACCAATAATTTCTACGGAAGCAAAAGCCATTCCCAAACGAATAGCAGCACATCCCCATGCCTTAGAGAATGTCTGAAAAACGATCAAGTTAGGATATTGATCTAATTCCTCCAGAAAAGAAGGAGCCTCCGAGAAATCGTTATAAGCTTCGTCCAAAATGATCAAACCTTCAAATTCACGAATCAGTTTTTCTATTTCAGTACGGAGTAGATCATTCCCTGTCGGATTGTTGGGTGAACAAAGGAAAATCAGTTTGGTATGTTCGTCAGTAGCCGCCAACAATTTATCTGCTGAAAACTGGAAATTATCATCCAACAGAACTTTGCGGTATTCTACATCATTCACATCTGCGCAGACCTGATACATACCATAAGTAGGATCAATGGCTACTACATTATCTTTGCCGGGTTCACAGAAAGCGCGAAATACCAAATCAATAGCTTCGTCACTACCATTTCCCAAGAAAATATGTTCGGGAGATACTTTCTTTATCTTCGACAATTGAGTTTTCAGTTCCCACTGCATCGGGTCCGGATAGCGGTTATGAGGCAAATTGTACGGATTCTCATTCGCATCCAAAAAGACGGAAGCCGTAACTCCTTTATATTCATCGCGTGCCGAAGAATAAGGTTTCAACTTCCATATATTCGGCCGGGTGAGCTCTTGTAACGTTTTCACTTTATTATTCTTTTAATTACTGAATCTACTTTACCAATCACTAAATCTTTATTTCAAGGAATCCAAACGAACTGTTACTGCATTTTTATGTGCATCCAGATGTTCGTTGGCTGCCATCTCCTCAATAGCAGGGCCGATTGCTTGTATCCCATCTGAGACAATCTCCTGAAAGGTTATTTTACGAATAAAACTATCGAGACTTACTCCGCTGTATGCTTTTGCATAACCATTAGTTGGCAATGTATGATTGGTACCGGAAGCATAATCACCGGCACTCTCAGGAGTCAATGATCCCAAGAAAACTGAACCTGCATTTGTTATACGCTCAGCTACTTCCAGGTAGTTTTCAGTTTCTATAATCAAATGTTCCGGTGCATAAGCATTTGTTAATTCCAATGCTTCTTCCAGATCACGGACAAGAATCAATTTACTATTTTCTAATGATTTCTCAGCTATTTCTTTACGAGGAAGTCTCGCTAATTGGCGCTCAACCTCAAGAACAACCTCTGCCTGAAGTTTTTCAGAAGTAGTTATCAGCATTGCTTGGCTATCTACTCCATGTTCAGCTTGCGAAAGAAGATCTGCTGCAACAAAAACAGGATTGGCAGAAGCATCTGCCAATACCTCTACTTCGGAAGGGCCGGCAGGCATATCAATCGCTACATCACGTAAGCTCACCAACTGCTTGGCAGCTGTTACATACTGATTACCCGGACCGAAAATCTTATAGACTTTAGGGATACTCTCAGTTCCATAAGCCATAGCAGCAATAGCCTGAACTCCACCAGCCTTGAATATTTTACTTACCCCCGCTAATTGAGCTGCAAAAAGTATGGCCGGATGGATATTTCCATTCTTATCAGGAGGAGTACAAAGCACGATCTCTTTACATCCCGCAATTTTAGCAGGAACAGCCAACATCAACACAGTAGAAAAAAGTGGTGCTGTTCCGCCGGGAATATAAAGTCCGACTTTCTCAATGCCTACTGCTTTTTGCCAACAAGTAACTCCATTCATTGTCTCTATCTTCTTTCCAACAAAACGCTGGGAAGCATGAAACGTTTCGATGTTTTGCTTCGCTAAAGAGATAGCTGCCTTTAGTTCATTACTAATCTTGCCTTCTGCCTCTTTTATCTCTTGTGAAGTTACAGATAATGTAGATAAAACAGCTTTATCAAATGTAGCTTCATATTCCAGAACTGCCTTATCACCTTCAGTTCTTACCTTATTAATAATGGTACGAACTGTATCAAACAAATTCTCCGTATTCAATGCCGGACGTTTCAGCAGTTCCGACCATTGTTCCTTTGAGGGATATTTTATTAATTTCATTCTTATACTATCATTTTCTCAATTGGCAATACCAAAATACCTTCTGCTCCCAGTCCTTTCAGCTTCCCGATAATTTCCCAGAAACGTTTTTCATCCAATACTGTGTGGACAGAACACCAGCCTTCTTGTGCCAAAGGCATAATAGTAGGACTTTTCATGCCAGGCAGAACAGCTATAATTTCTTCCAGTTTATCTTTCGGTGCATTCATCAATACATACTTCTTGTCCTCAGCAGTCTTCACTGCATTCATACGAAATAGTAATTCTTCCAACACTTCTTTCTTTTCGTCGCTCATGTTTTTATTGCCAATTAGCAATGCTTCGGACTTCATCACAACTTCAACTTCTTTCAAACGGTTGCTAACCAATGTTGATCCGGAGCTTACAATATCAAAGATTGCATCTGCTAATCCAATACCCGGAGATACTTCTACTGAACCGGTAATTACGTGTATTTCTGCATTTACTCCATTCTTTTTCAAAAAATTCTTCAAAATGACCGGATAAGAGGTTGCTATTTTCTTACCATTGAACCATGATAAACCTGGATATTCAATATCTTTCGGCATAGCTAGTGATAAACGACATTTGCTGAATCCCAATCGTTTTACAATCTCAGCATCTTCTTCTTTTTCCATAAACTCATTTTCACCTACAATGCCCAAATCGGCTACTCCTGTAGCTACTGTCTGAGGAATATCATCATCACGAAGAAACAAAACTTCGATAGGAAAATTGGAAGATTGTACCAATAAGGTACGCTTGGTTGTACTCAATTTAATATCCGACTCTTCTAAAAGTGCCATAGTCTCTTCGAAGAGACGTCCTTTGGCTTGTACTGCGATTCTTAACATGACTTTATTTTATTATGAATTTATAAATTACATTTGATAAATAAAAAAGGCTTACCGTATTCGGCAAGCCTTCGTTATCGTTATAAAGTATACACAATATCATCCACGCCCACCGAGTTATTCGTTAGGAAAATGATGATGATGATGTGTAGCTGTATATTTCATATTCTTTAGTTACTGCGACAAAAGTATAGCATTTGTTTGATACTTCCAAACAATTATCACAAAAAATTCGTTTTTCATTTCAAATTAAAGGAAGTATCTCTTCCGGTTCTACATCACATTGCAAAAAGTGCATTTCATTTTTAGCCTTTTCTTGAGAAAAAGTAAAGTAAGTACAAACAGCTTCTGTACAAAGTTCTCCATCCTTATTATATAATTTCGCTTCAATTATTACAATATTCCGCTTTACTTCTTTTATGGATGCACGCAATACTATATGAGAATCCTGTGTATCAATTGGTTTCCGATAACGCGTTTCCATTTTCGAAGTAACACCTGTTGTCTGTAATTTACGAAGCACCGCCCAAGCGCAGATTTCATCTAATAAGACGGCTTGAATGCCACCATGCAATGTATTAATCCAGCCTTGATAATCAGGACGCGGCTTCCAGATGCTTACTATCTCATCACCATCTTCATAAAATTCCATTTTCACTCCGGATTCATTATTTGGAGCACACCCAAAACAATTGTATCCCTCTAAACCTTTCCAAGGATTTATTATTTTCTTCATACTTACTCTTAGTTCATTTAGGTTTTATCTCTCAAATATAAGCAAAATATAAAAATGAAAACAATTTTTCATCAATTTACTTTCGGAGGGCACGAAGGGCATAGGCTTTTTCCGTACTAATACTTCCAGAAGAAGACGTGTCGCTATTACTTTTCAGTAAGAATGCCTCATCTACCGATAATCCAGTATTATCCAAAGTCCAATATCCCAAATATCTTCCTTCATAATCGGCAATCTTACCTTTGGTCCACCACAGACCTACTGGCAGTGCATTGAAACCAGATAAATTAGATGCTTCTCCCAAGATCGTTTCATCTTTTATAAGTTTCCACTCTCCTGATTTCAACAAAGAAGCATCTTCTCCCAAATATGTATTTAACAAATTCCAATCATTCCAAGTAGGAATCTTCCAATTGGCAGGCAATAATTTATCAGTAAGAACTGCATTAGATGTATAAAAATAATTTCCATTATTTGACAAATATCCAGTTGCACCCTCCACCATATTCATTAATTCTAAAATAGCATCCCCATCGGTATATAGTATAGCTTCCAAATTACTTCTCATCCAATATTGTGTTCCAATTTTCACAATGGGATATTTATGAATCGTTTCTCCACGAACATCACAAAATAAATCCGGAGAAACTGATAATAAATTCTCAGCAGGAGTTACAGACATATAATTTTGTCCACCAGACAATACAAAAAGATAATTTCTTAATTCCAATGTACCAGGCTTATATGACAATGAATGATTTTCCAGATTCCATACCATCGCTCCTCCATGTACATTTCCCGTATGTCCCAATAATTGTAAAACAATTCCCTTTGTCAAATCAACCGTATAATCAGATTTCATAGGATAGGCTACAATCGCAGGAGAAGCAAAATCTGAAGTTGAGATGTATTCTTTGCAAATCTCTGCAACTTGTTGCCCGCCTTTCATGACCTTATACACACTGGATTCTTCGAAAGTCAATTTCGATATGTCCACACAACCATATACAATTCCTGCTTCTGACTGATCCATGCCTGTTTCTTCCCAATTACCGATTTCCCCATTTACACTACCAATCAAAATATCCTGTACAGGAACAAAGGTTATTTCAAGTTCTCGCTGTTTCCCACTTTCCATTTCCAAAGCAGAAGATAATAAGCAACGATACTCTTTTCCATCGGCTTTCAATGTTATATACTGGTAATCATCTTTGGTTTTCTGTGGAATCAGTATAACCTCTTTACCAATCAGACGATTTTCTTTTATTGTCCATTCGCCCATAGGAATTATGCTTTTTTCATCAGCATATTCTGCATAAGAATCATTCTGAAAATCATAAACGGCTTTCGTAAAGAAACCTTCTATAGTAAGTTGCGGATTAGCATCCCGCAATTCTTCAATAGTAATCCCTTTACCCGGAACAAGAACTATATTTAATCGAAAAAATTTATGATTATAAAATAAAGCGACCGGTTCGGAAGTTGCTTTCAAATCACTAGAAGTTGCAACTAAAAAATCTGAATAAGAATAATTTTCAGGAAGCTCCTGTTCTGTCGCCACAGATACTTGCATAGTCGTTTTTCCCATATCTATTCCCTCTTCATTATATGGATAATAACTGATTAAATTAACTGCTACTCCGTCATCAGGATAATACACAGTCTCTTCTGTCTCAAAAATATCATTTTCTGATCGTTTAAAAAGTAGATTATCCGCATATCTCTCTTCAGTTAAGGTCGTAGAACCTGCCAATGCAAACAATCCAACTGAATCATCCTTCTCAAAAGTATTATCTGAAATACGTGTTTTAACTATTTTATGAATATCAGCCGTAAACCTCAACGGAATATTATCAATATCGGTCTTATTATCTTCATCTTCTGAAAAATGATTCACACAAGCTATTATGAAAAAAGGAAAAATTAAAATTATACCGATTCCCCATTTCCGGCTACACAAAGTTCTCATACT
>NZ_BAKK01000009.1 GCF_000614145.1 Bacteroides faecichinchillae JCM 17102
AGGCAATCATTGAATGTTATTTTATATTGAAGACGATCGTAAGTGAAGCCACTTTTTGATATCTCTACACTAAGAGTGTCAATCTTTTCAATTTCTTTGAGAGGTTGCGGAACAATGACCTCCGACCATGTATGATATTTACCATCATCGGTTAAAGCGTCAATACGTACTACATCTCCGGGATTGAATTTACTTGTTATCTTGAAGCGGCATTGTTCATTTTCTTCCGGCTCAATCGGGAGAGGGCGTAAACTTTCTGCTAGTTGTCCGTTGATACGCACTTCTACTGTGGCATTTTGGACATTAGTGGCATACTCTTTACCTGTAAAGTTGAGATAAAGTATGTTTTCCGGATGAGTCATATCTATCAGCGCATTCATGACTAACTTCGGAGGATTATTATTGAAATCGAAAGGAAGTTCATTTTCACAAGAGACTGTTGTGAGTATTGACGTTATTATGAGTAAATAATATATATGAGTTCTCATTTTGATTAAAATTTATAAGTGTAAGTGAAAGACGGAATTAATGGTAGGATTGTATATTTTTTTATGATTGCATGTTGGGCATTGTTTTTGCTACGGTAAACGAAGGTGGGATTCATTGCATTATACACATTGTATAAACTAATATTCCAGATACGTATACCATGTTTAGTCTTTTTGTTGAAGTTGATACCTATATTTAATCTGTGGCTGGAGGGTAACCGGTAGTTATTACGATTTTCAATGTAAGAGGCTTCTCCTATATTAGGAAGACCATCAGGAAAATAATTGCTAAATGCGCTATTATGTGAACCGTTGCCCGGATATATCACAGATGTTTTTTCTTCGGGAATCGTAGTTGTACCTCCTGTATAAAATACCCAAGAAGCTCCAATATCAATTCGCTCACTGAATTGATGATTGATGGTTAAGTTGATGTTATGGCGTCGGTCATACTTATATGGAAAACGTTCGCCATTATTAATTCCGCCCTTGGCAAACTTACGGTCACTTTTGGAGAGAGTATAGGATAACCAACCAGTAGTTTTACCAGTTATTTTTTGAACCATAAATTCAATACCGGTCGAACGTCCTTTCCCCATCTCCACCTTATTCTCCCATCCGGAGGAAGAACCTAGGAAGCTGACGCCATCTTTATATTCGAGTACATTACGCATATCTTTATAATAGCTTTCTACAGAAAATTCCCATCCTTGAATTCCTGTATAATATCCTCCTAACGAATATTGATTTGAACGCATAGGCTTAATGTTCTGTGTGACGGGAAGCCATAGATCCGTAGGCATTGAAATAGGAGTAGAAGATAACAAATGTACATATTGACTCATTTGGGTATAGGCGGCTTTGCAAGCTATTGATTTATTGAGTTGATAACGTACTGAAAGTCGTGGTTGTAGTGAGAAATAGTTTTGTTTCTGTACATGAAACAGGGATAAATGTAAGCCGTAGTTAATTCTTAAATGAGAATTGATTTGGAGGTTATCTTCTGCATAAGCGGACACCTCATGCCCTTCGATCTGACTGTTGGAAATACTATTATATATGGTGTCCCGTTGTACGGTTTCGTTTGTTTGATCAGTTATTTTGGAAGTCATAACTTCCGGGCGGAAGCGGTGATAGAGATAGCCTGTACCGAACTTGATATGATGTATCGGAGTAGGATTGTAGTCAAAGTCTATTTGATAATTCCAGTCGGAGATTCCGGAACTATAGTTGGCAGAGTATCGGTTGATAAGAATGTTTTGATTGTTAGGGTATTGATTATGGGTATATGTATTGATATCCATCTGGTAGTTGTTAAAAGCAATAGTTGTATTGCTAAACAGTCGATTGTTGAAAATATAATTCCATCTTGCTGAGATAATGGTATTTCCCCAATTCATATTGTTGCCATCTTTGAAATTTGTCGTGTCGTCAAAGTTGGAGGAAAAGTGGTCTTTCCCATTATAGACACTTAGAAATAAACGGCTACGGTCGGAGAATTTATGATTAATCTTGGCATTTATGTCATAGAAATAATAACTGTATTTCTCATCGTCGGGCATAAAAGGTTTGGCTATTAAATCCAGATAGGAACGTCGGACAGAAATATTGAAGGAAGTTTTTCCTTTTATAATAGGGCCTTCCAAATTTATTTTGCTGGTCAGCAATCCGATGCTGAATGTTCCATGATATTTTTCCATATCTCCGTCATTGGTACGTACATCGACTACCGAAGACAATCGTCCGCCGAAACGGGCAGGGAAAGAACTTTTGAAGAGAGTCACCTTTTTGACGGCTTCAGGAGTAAAGACAGAGAAGAATCCAAACATATGATCTACGTTATATACCGGGACTCCGTCTAATAGAATCAGATTTTGATCAGGACCTCCGCCACGTATATATAATCCGGCCGAACCATCTACTCCAGCTTGTACTCCGGGCATCATTTGGATAGCTTTCATTACATCGGCTTCTCCCAATATGCTGGGAGTCTTTTTTATTTGAGTAATCGGGATTTCGATAGCTCCCATCTGTGTTGCTAAATTTCCACTTTCTGCTTTGTCCGATACGATGACTACCTCATTCAATAGGTTGGCATCTTTCATCCGTATATTCAGTAAGGTATCCTGTTGGAGAAAGAATGTACGTAGTTCGGTAGTATATCCTAGATAAGAAAAACGTATGGAAGTTTTGTCCTTCGGGCAAAGTGATGCTGTAGTAACCGTATGGATTAGTACTCGTACCTTGTTTCAGGTTGTTTTCCATAATATTGCTTCCTATCAAAGTCTCAAAGGAAATAGCATCAGTGACATATCCGCTAATTGTAAATTTTCGGGATTTGATTTGAGATTCTTTCTTTTTCTTTAGTAAGATGTAGCGTCCGGAAAACTGATAAGTGATATCCTCATGTGAGAATACTTTATCAAGTACATTATGAAGTGAATCTTTTTGGACACTTAAATTGATTTTTTTCCTGATCTTTACTTCTTCTCCGTAAACGAAGGAATATCCAGTAGAGTTCTCTATTAGTTTAACAAATTCTTTCAAACTGGCGTTGCGTAAAGTAAATGTCAGTTGTGAGTCTGGATTTTGTGCCATATTGTTGATGGCATAAGTGAGCAGGCATACCAGAAGGTAGGTTCTGATATGTAGATTATCTGAGTATATTATTTTCATTTTAAGTCTTGTTTAGTGGTGATAATAATCTGGTCGTTAGTTTTTGAGTAATCGAAATGTCCGGTTTGATGCAATACGGTCAGAATTGTTTCCAGCTTTTCGCTCTTCGGAAAATGAGCTGTGATACAATAGTTTTGCAATGTTGTATCCTGAATTTGTATATTGACATTGAATGAGTTAGATAGTTCCTGTACAATTTCTTTCAAAGATGTATCATTGAATATTAGCTCTCCTTGTCGCCAGGATATTTCGTCACCGGAGTTTTTAATCTCTTTGCGGATGAGGCTATTTCCCACCTTATTATATATAGCCATTTGGTTGGGCTCCAGTACTAACCGAATTGCGTTATTGGTATTGCTTATTGCTACCGAACCTTCTAATAATGTTGTTTTTATATCCGGATTGTTGGGATATGCATCAATATTGAAATGTGTTCCCAAGACTTGTACATTAACAGGTCCGGCTTGCACGATGAAAGGATGCTTTTTATCTTTTGTCACTTCAAAATAGGCTTCTCCTGTAAGGGATACTTCCCGATTGGCGTTTTTAAAGCCCTTGGGATAAGTAAGAGAAGAGAAATGGTTAAGAGTGACTGATGTTCCATCAGGTAGGCGTACATAGCGAGTTTCAGCTAATGTCGAAACTGTTTGTGTGGATGTGGACGTAGCATACCAATAAACTGCACATACCGATAGACAGAGTAGAGCTACAGCTGCAGCTACCCTAAAGGATTGAATCGGAATATGTAGGATGCGTGGCTTCAATCGTCTTTCCAACTTAGAGTAACTGGCAGATGCCGAAAACTTTCCACGCGGTGAACGGGTGGAGGCTACAAGCCGGTTTAGTATTTTGTCTATTTCTGTATCGGTATATTTCATTATTCTCTCTGTATTAGATACTTTTCGGGGATATCTTTCATAATATTATTTCTTGAGAATAGAATCTGCAATGGTAGTAAGAGAACCATTGGTCCGGGATCTACATCATTCAACTTTTTCATCATTTCATTCATTTTTAGTGATTAATTAGGTATGTTTATTGATGAAGACCGGAAAATGAAAGATATTCCCTATTCTTTATTTATAAATAAGTGTTAATTAATATCAGCATGACTGATTATTTCTTTAAGCCGGCTAATTGCTTTCTGAAGCTGGGCGTCTACTGTTTTTGTACTAATCCCTAGCTCTTCCGCTACCTGTGCATAACTTTGGTTTTCTTCACGTATACGGATAAATATTTCCCGGCAACGTTTAGGGAGTCTGTCGAGAGCTTTTACATACAGAGCAAAAAGTTCCTCGCTAATGAATGATTCTTCCGGGGAACAACTTTGCTCTTGGGGCTCGGGAAGAGTATCAGATTCAATAGCTGTATGTTTGGATTCTTTTTCGAGATAATTGAGAGAGGCATTTTTGACTAGGATAAAACAGTAATCTTCGATATTTCTCACCTCAAGCAAAGTACTACGTTGTTTCCAAAGTTTCAGAAATACATCGAGTACAATTTCCTGCGACCATTCTTCCTTTTTTACATAGTAGTAAGCTATACGGAAGAGCCGATCGTATGTTATGTTATAAAAATCGCGGAAGGCACTTTGTGAGTTCTGCTCCTTTATTTGCCGTAATAACTTTCTGACTTCTGATTCGGTCATCGGCGGTTCTTTTTATGGTGTTTATTCTTCGACAAAAAGCAAGTCTCTCATAATGCTGTCGGATATAAAAATTCCCTTTCGGGTGAGGCGCAGAGTGTTGTCTCGTTCAGATAACTTTCCACTTTTTACATAAGGAACAGCCATCTTCCGGCAGTAATTCAAGAACTCCGGACCGTATTCTTGTTCGAGCTTGTCTAATGGTATACCCCACATGGTGCGGATGGAAGTAATGACCAGTTCATTGTAAGCAGTGGCTTTATCACGTACTTCGGTTTCAAAACGTCGTGCTTCATTTTCTATCCCTTCTATATAATCATTGATGGAGGCTACGTTCCATTCACGTGTGTTCCCGTTGAAAGAATGTGCTGACGGACCGCAACCCAAATAGGGGATACCTTTCCAATAAGAAGTATTGTGGCGTGAATACTTTCTCGGCTGGCAAAAGTTAGATATCTCATAATGCTCGTATCCCGCAGCTTTCAATCGCTCCACCAAAATAGAGAAGAAGTTTACACTACTTTCTTCGTCTACTTCCTGCACTTGATGTTGCTGCAACATAATATATATAGGTGTACCTTCTTCATAAGTCAGGTGATAGGCAGAAACATGCTCTGGTTGTAGGTCAATGGCTTGTTGTAAGTCATGTTCCCATTGCTCAGCAGTTTCACCGGGCAGACCGTAAATTAGGTCAATGCTTATATTCTTAAATCCTGCTTCGCGACTTCTCTTTACTGCTTCTATGGCTTGAGAAGCACTGTGTCGTCGTTTTAATAGTTTGAGAGTTGATTCATTGAATGTCTGTATTCCCATACTGATACGATTGAAAGGTAAAGAAGCAAGTATTTGAAGATAATCGTTGGATAGGTCGTCGGGATTGGCTTCCAATGTAATTTCTTTGCAGTTGTCGATGTTGTAATGTGTACGGATAGTATTGAATATCAGCTGAAAATCATCTTCTTCCAGTTGTGAAGGTGTTCCTCCACCGAAGTAGATCGTTTCTACTGGCTCTCCTTTCAGGTATTCTTTTCGCATTTCCAGTTCACGACAGAGTGCCTTTACATAGCTCGTTTTGAGCTCACTATGCGTAGTTGAGTAAAAATCACAGTAAATACACCGGGTTTTGCAGAAAGGAATGTGGAGATAGATGCCTGCCATATAAATCAGTTGGTTGATGTGGTTGGCAAATTTAGATAAATATTCCGATACTTGCAAACAACAAACTTTTATTGGAGGAAAGATCTGGAACATTGAAATACGTCTTGGCTCTTTTGTTATTGGATGTGCTTTGAAAGATGGCAGAAATAAGATCGGGTTGATTCAAAAAAATGCAAGAATGGATCGTTTATATTGTACTTGTTAATGTCTTGGAAACAGGTCATATAATCAAAAAATACTAGATACACTTGTGGGAGTTCGGTAAATTATCTAATTTTGCATTTATGATTTAGAACTATTGCTATCATTTGGAACTCAGTCATTTGTTTGACAATTGGTGTTTGGCAAGCAATTATTAAGGGGCTGCTATTTCCAAACTCTTTTATTTATTAAAGTGAAACTTTAGATAATAATATTATGACTACACGACGTGAATTTCTAAAAAAGATGGGAGTGATGACAGCAACCGGGTTGGTTATTCCTTCTATCTTAACTGATAACAGTTTGTTTGCTCGGACTGTTGCTGCTAATGACCAAGTAAATATTGCATTGATTGGCTGTAGAAGTATGGGTTGGTCCGATCTGAATGATTTTCTGATTCATCCCGAGATTAATTGTATTGCTTTATGCGATATAGATAAAGGTATTCTGGAAAATAGAGCCTCGGAATTAGAGAAGAGAACTAACAAAAAGCCCGAACTTTATGGCGATTATCGTAAACTGTTGGATAGAAAAGATATAGATGCGGTTATTATTGGTACACCTGACCATTGGCACTGTTTACAATTAGTGGATGCTTGCTCTGCTGGAAAAGATGTATATGTAGAAAAACCACTTGCGAATTCAATTGCTGAATGTGATGTGATGGTTGCCGCTGCCAAAAAATACAACCGGGTGGTGCAAGTGGGACAACAACAACGTAGTGGAAATCATTGGCACGAAATGAAAAGTTATATTGACAGTGGAAAACTGGGCAAAATTGCTAAAGTAAATGTTTGGGCTAATTTTGGGTACGCAGCAATTCTCGATTCAGTTCCTGATTCTTCGGCTCCTGAGGGAGTAGATTTTGATACATGGCTCGGGCCGGCACCTCAACGGACTTTTAATGAAAAGAGATTTCATGGTTCCTGGAGGATGTTCTGGGATTATGGTGGCGGATTGTTGACAGATTGGGGAGTACATCTGATAGATATGGCTTTATGGGGCATGAATGTGAAAGGTATGCCTAAACGAGTATTAAGTTCCGGTGGAAATTTTGCTTTCCCGAACAACTATGCTGAAACATTTGATACGATGTCCGTCATTTACGAATATGATGATTTTACTATTCAATGGAGCAATGTTACTGTAGAGATGGGGCCTTATGGCAGAAACTATGGAGTTGAATTTGTCGGAACAAACGGTACGTTGGTTGCTAATCGCGAAAGTTGGGAAGTGTATCCATTCCAAAACAGAATAGAGGCAGTTAAAAGTATGCCAAATTATCAAGACCACAAGGACCATGTCACTAACTTCTTAGATTGTATGAAGAAACGTGAAATGAATACAGCTTGTACTATTGAAAATGGTAGCCTCTGTGCAAAATATGCTCATTTAGGAAATATATCCGCAAGAGTTAAATCGGCTCTTGTGTATGATGATGTAAAGAAGTCCTTTAATAATAATGAAGCAAATAAGCTCATTAAGCCGGATTATCGCAAACCATGGAGATTTCCTAAATTATAGGTGATTGTGACTGATGTATATCATAAATAAGATTGAATAGTGCTTGTGTAGCTTGCTGATAATAAGAGATCTCTTGATGATATGGAAGGAAAAGGATGATAGTATGTTACATAACATTGTTTAGTAACACTGACATAAAACTTGCTTTTCCCCTAATTAATCCCTAATTTGCGGCTCACTAAATTAATGGTATGTGAGAAACATACTGAGTAATTATTTAAATCTTATATATTATGAAGGTATATCAGACTAATGAAATTAAGAACATAGCCTTATTGGGAAGTTCTGGCTCTGGGAAAACCACTCTCGTGGAAGCAATGCTTTTCGAGAGTGGTGTTATAAAACGTCGTGGATCTATTGCTGCAAAAAACACTGTTAGTGATTATTTCCCTGTTGAACAAGAGTATGGTTACTCTGTTTTCTCTGCCGTTCTCCATGTAGAATGGAATAATAAAAAGCTTAATATTATAGACTGTCCGGGCTCGGACGACTTTGTAGGCAGTACTGTAACTGCACTGAATGTGACCGACACAGCAATTCTTCTTATCAACGGCCAATACGGAGTCGAAGTCGGTACACAAAATCATTTCCGATATACTGAAAAACTGAATAAACCCGTCATTTTCCTCGTTAATCAACTTGATAATGAGAAATGCGATTATGATAATGTTTTGGAACAACTCAAGGAGGCTTATGGGCCGAAAATCGTTCCTATTCAATATCCTATTTCTACAGGACCTAATTTTAATGCACTGATTGATGTCTTGTTGATGAAGAAATATTCATGGAAACCTGAAGGTGGTGCTCCAATCATTGAAGATATCCCGGCTGAAGAAATGGATAAAGCGATGGAAATGCACAAAGCATTGGTTGAAGCAGCTGCTGAAAATGATGAAGGTTTGATGGAGAAATTCTTCGAACAAGATTCTTTGTCAGAGGATGAAATGCGTGAAGGTATCCGTAAAGGGTTGATTGCAAGAGGAATGTTCCCGGTATTCTGTGTGTGCGGAGGCAAAGATATGGGGGTTCGCCGTTTAATGGAATTCTTGGGTAATGTGGTTCCTTTTGTTTCTGAAATGCCGAAAGTGCAGAATACAGAGGGTAAGGAAGTAGCTCCGGATTCTAACGGACCTGAATCTCTTTATTTCTTTAAAACGAGTGTGGAACCGCATATCGGTGAAGTTTCTTATTTTAAGGTAATGAGCGGAAAAGTGCATGAAGGTGACGATTTATTGAATGCTGACCGCGGTTCGAAAGAACGTATCGCACAAATTTATGTGGTTGCGGGTGGTAACCGTGTGAAAGTGGAAGAACTCCAAGCAGGTGATATTGGTGCTGCTGTAAAACTGAAAGATGTGAAAACTGGCAATACATTAGACGGTAAGGATTGCGATTATAAGTTTAACTTTATTAAGTATCCAAATTCGAAATATTCACGTGCCATCAAACCGATCAATGAGGCTGATGTGGAAAAGATGATGACTATTTTGAACCGCATGCGTGAAGAAGATCCTACATGGGTCATTGAACAATCGAAAGAATTGAAACAAACGTTAGTTCATGGTCAGGGAGAGTTTCATCTACGTACATTGAAATGGCGTTTGGAAAATAATGAGAAACTTCAGATTAAATATGAAGAACCAAAAATTCCTTACCGCGAAACTATTACGAAAGCTTCACGTGCTGATTATCGTCACAAGAAACAATCCGGTGGTGCCGGTCAGTTCGGTGAAGTGCATCTGATTGTCGAACCATATAAAGAAGGTATGCCCATACCGGAGATTTATAAATTCAATGGGCAGGAATTCAAGATTAATGTAAAAGGTAAAGAAGAAATCCCATTGGAATGGGGTGGCAAACTGGTATTTATCAATAGGTATCGTGGGGGGATCAATTGATGCACGTTTTATGCCTGCTATTTTAAAAGGTATCATGTCTCGTATGGAACAAGGGCCATTGACGGGTTCGTATGCTCGCGATGTACGTGTTATTGTATATGATGGTAAGATGCATCCGGTGGATTCGAATGAAATTTCTTTTATGCTGGCAGGACGTAATGCATTTAGTGAAGCCTTTAAGAATGCTGGACCGAAGATTTTGGAACCTATTTATGACGTAGAAGTATTTGTTCCGTCAGATAAGATGGGGGATGTAATGGGAGACCTTCAAGGACGTCGTGCTATGATTATGGGTATGAGTAGTGAGAAAGGATTTGAAAAACTAGTAGCTAAAGTTCCATTGAAAGAAATGTCATCCTATTCTACAGCTCTTAGTTCACTTACTGGTGGACGTGCTTCATTTATAATGAAATTCTCCAGTTATGAGCTTGTTCCGACAGATGTTCAAGATAAATTAATTAAGGATTTTGAAGCTAAGCAAACTGAAGATTAGCTAGTAATTCTCGTAATAATGTTAAAATCGCCGTCTTTTTTAAGTAAAAGATGGCGGTTTTTGTTTAACTATGATTAATAAAGATAGAAATTTCTAAGGAAAAGATTTAATTTTTTATTAAATTTGCAAACCAAAGTAGTGTGTTTTTTGTTGTAGTCATCAGAATACTACTTAAATAGCTTCTATCGGTTAATTTACGAGACTTCCGGTTAAATCAAGTTAATGGGTTAGGAGTGTTAATTAGGGAGTGTTAATTTTGTTGCTATGAAAAAGTCGACAATTTGGATATTAGGTATAGTAATGGGGCTTTCATTTCTGAGCTTATTGTATTTACAGGTAAGTTACATAGAGGAAATGATTAAAACCCGTAAAGGGCAATTTGATTCTGCTGTACGTAACAGTTTGAGTCAAGTTTCAAAGGATGTGGAGTTTGCAGAAACGCAACGATGGCTAATTGAAGATGTATCTGAAACGGAGAGAAAAGCGCTGACTGCTAATAGCTCATCTATGCAACAAGATATTCCGCGTCAACAAGTACATGGTTTTACTATGAAATCTCAGGATGGAAAAGAGATTTCGGGTTTTAGAATAAATATAATAACTAACAAACCGTCAGAGTTACCGAAAGCATTGATTTCTCCATACCGAGGAACGAAAACAATTCCGGAAACTTCGAGGTCGTTAGCAGAAGCTATACAAAATCGGTTTGTATATCAGCGGGGATTGATCGATGAAGTAGCATTACAGATGATTTATCAGGCAAGTGACAGGGCAATAGGAGATAGAGTCAGATTTAGGGATTTAGATGATTATCTGAAATTGAGTTTTTTCAATAATGCTATTGAGTTGCCTTATCATTTTTCTGTTATTGACAGAGATGGGCGGGAAGTATATCGTTGTGCGGATTACGATCCAAAAGGGAGTGATGAATCTTATCAACAGGTATTGTTCACCAATGACCCACCTGCGAAGATGAGTATATTAAAAGTGCATTTTCCAGGTAGGAAGGACTATATCTTTGGTTCCATCAACTTTATGATTCCGTCGTTGATATTTACAATAGTATTGTTGGTGACTTTCATATTTACAATTTATATTGTATTCCGCCAAAAGAAGCTGACGGAGATGAAGAATGATTTTATCAATAATATGACGCATGAATTTAAGACTCCGATATCGACCATTTCATTGGCAGCACAGATGCTGAAAGATCCCGCGGTGGGTAAATCTCCACAGATGTTTCAGCATATTTCTGGAGTGATTAATGATGAAACGAAGCGTTTGCGTTTTCAGGTGGAGAAAGTGTTGCAGATGTCGATGTTTGATAGACAGAAGGCAACTTTAAAAATGAAGGAAATTGATGCGAACGAACTGATAACGGGAGTGATTAATACTTTTGCTTTGAAGGTGGAACGATATAATGGTAAGATCACATCGAACCTTGAGGCCACTGATCCTGTTATATTTGCAGATGAAATGCATATTACAAATGTGATTTTCAATCTGATGGATAATGCGGTGAAATATAAGAAGCCGGAAGAGGATTTAGAGCTGAAAGTAAAGACTTGGAATGAACCGGGTAAACTGATGATATCGATACAAGATAACGGTATTGGTATTAAGAAAGAGAACCTGAAAAAGATATTTGAAAAGTTCTATCGCGTGCATACAGGTAATCTGCACGATGTAAAAGGCTTTGGTCTGGGTTTGGCTTATGTGAAAAAGATAATTATGGATCATAAGGGAACCATACGGGCAGAAAGCGACGTGAATATTGGAACTAAATTTATTATTGCATTACCTTTATTAAAAAATAATTGATATGGACGAGAAACTGCGTATTTTATTATGCGAAGATGATGAAAATCTTGGCATGCTTTTAAGAGAATATTTACAGGCAAAAGGTTACTCTGCTGAGTTGTATCCTGATGGAGAAGCTGGTTACAAAGCTTTCCTGAAGAATAAATATGACTTGTGTGTGTTTGACGTAATGATGCCTAAGAAAGATGGTTTCACTTTGGCGCAGGATGTTCGTGCTGCCAATGCTGAAATTCCTATTATTTTCCTGACTGCGAAAACACTGAAGGAAGATATCCTGGAAGGGTTTAAGATTGGGGCGGATGATTATATTACCAAACCATTCAGTATGGAAGAACTGACATTCAGAATTGAAGCGATCCTGAGACGTGTTCGCGGAAAGAAGAATAAAGAAAGCAATATCTATAAAATCGGTAAGTTTACTTTCGATACCCAGAAACAGATTTTGGCTACAGAAGGTAAACAGACAAAGCTGACTACTAAGGAATCAGAACTGCTGGGATTGCTTTGTGCTCATGCTAACGAGATTCTGCAACGTGACTTTGCATTGAAGACTATCTGGATTGATGATAACTATTTCAATGCTCGCAGTATGGATGTGTATATTACGAAATTACGTAAACACTTGAAAGAAGATGATTCAATTGAGATTATTAATATTCACGGAAAAGGTTATAAGCTAATTACTCCGGAAGTTGAATCATAATAATCTCTTGATAAAAATCAATAAAAAATCCCGGAAACATCTGTTCTCGGGATTTTTTATTGATTTTTACGAATTTAATCAGTAATCCTCTTATTGATAACAATATAAGAGATGAGTCCTAACACAACGAATACTGCCGATGTGCCTAAAACGACGTTGTTGTTTACATTTCCTGTAATTGAACAAGCCAGTAAGATGACTACTCCGATCAAGATTAAAATCAATCCCAGATTCTTTAATAAGTCTTTCATGTGTGTGTATTTAACAGTTTATTATTTAGTTGTTTATTGTCAAATAGATTATTATTTAATGCTAGATTATATAATAGTCACAAATTAAAGCATAATTCTTCAACGGGCGAAATAAATTAGGTGAAAAATCCATTATTGAGACAGATTTAGTGGATTTTAGGAATTATATAATTCGTTTTCAGCTTAATCTTTCGTATTATAGAAAACCTTTTTTAGCACTTCCTGTCCAATACTTAACTCCTCAAGTGTAATGCCTTGAAGAGCTTCTTTCAGAGTTTGCCCAACAATAATTCGTGCTTTTTCTTCTAACTCTTTTCCATCTTTAGTTAAGTGAATAAGGTTAGTGCGGCGATCTTTTTTGTCCGAAATGCGTACTACTAAATGTTGCCGTTCCATATTGTCTATTAAACGTGTCATGCTAGGTTTGTCTTTAAAAGTTGCATTACACAACTCTTGTTGGGTAACACCATCTTTTTCCCATAGGAAGATCAGTACTGTCCATTGCTCAGGACTGATTTCCAGTCCATTCTGACGGAAATTACGATATAACTTCCGGTTAATGGCCGCCGAAACCTTGCCATTAAGTATGGCAAATATAAGTCGGATATCAAAGTTGAATTGCTCTATCATGAAATTATTGTTTAAACAACCTTGCAAAGGTAAACTACTTATTGGATAATTCCTATATTCGGGTATAAAAAAAGATTAAATGTTTGTAGTTCAAAATAAAATGCCTAACTTTGCACCCGCATTTTAAAATCAAATAATTTATTTATTTAATTAAACGAGTATGAATCAATACGAAACCGTTTTCATTTTAACTCCCGTTTTATCTGATGTTCAGATGAAGGAAGCGGTAGAGAAATTCAAAGGTATTCTTCAAGAAGAAGGTGCTGAGATTATTAATGAAGAGAACTGGGGACTAAAGAAATTGGCTTATCCAATTGAAAAGAAGTCTACAGGTTTCTATCAACTGATTGAGTTCAATGCAGCTCCTACTGTAATAGACAAGTTGGAAGTAAACTTCCGTCGTGATGAGCGTGTAATCCGTTTCTTGACTTTCAGAATGGATAAATATGCTGCAGAATATGCTGCTAAGAGAAGAAGTGTTAAATCAAACAAAAAGGAGGATTAATCATGGCACAACAAGTTCAATCAGAAATCAGATATTTAACTCCGCCCTCAGTAGACGTTAAAAAGAAAAAATACTGCCGTTTCAAAAAAAGCGGTATTAAGTACATCGATTACAAAGATCCTGAATTCTTGAAGAAATTCTTGAATGAGCAGGGAAAAATCCTTCCGCGTCGTATCACTGGTACTTCTTTGAAGTTCCAACGTCGTATTGCGCAGGCTGTGAAGAGAGCTCGTCACTTGGCATTGTTGCCATATGTAACTGACATGATGAAATAAGAAGGAGGAAAAGTATGGAAATTATATTAAAAGAAGACGTAGTAAACTTGGGTTATAAGAATGATATCGTAAACGTTAAGTCTGGTTACGGTCGCAATTACTTAATCCCGACAGGAAAAGCTGTCATCGCTTCTCCTTCTGCAAAGAAAATGTTGGCTGAAGAACTGAAACAACGTGCTCACAAACTTGAGAAAATCAAGAAAGATGCTGAGGCTATGGCTGCTAAGTTGGAAGGCGTTTCTTTGACTATTGCAACTAAGGTTAGCTCAACTGGTACAATTTTCGGTTCTGTTGGTAATATCCAGATTGCTGAAGCTTTGGCAAAATTGGGTCACGAAGTAGACAGAAAGATCATCGTTGTAAAAGACGCTGTGAAAGAAATTGGTAATTATAAAGCTATCGTGAAATTGCATAAGGAGGTTTCTGTAGAGGTTCCTTTTGAAGTAGTAGCTGAATAATTTTTATCATAATATAATTGAAGCGGTTTATCCTATAAGGGTAAACCGTTTTTTTGTTTTTTATAATCTGTAATAGGGGTTGTGCACTTAATCTATATAAATTGAGAACAGGTTGAGAAGCGTTATCTGTTTTAGTGTGAAGTAGTGGAAGAATTTATGTAAGTTGATTGGGAGAATGCTTGTTTCCTAAGAGAATCCTAAAGATTCTCTGTTTTTGTAGTCTGAGCTAATTAAGTAGTTTTTATTTTTATGGAGGAATTTTGTGTGTAATAATAATCTGAGTGAAGTAGAGTTTTTAATCGAAAAATAATATATAATGCGTTTATGTTTAATTAGTCTTATATCCCATATAGAATTTGGTGTCTACGGCAAAAAAAATAAAAAAAAAGTCTGTGCATACTTTCGTATGTCAGACTTTCAATTCTCTCTAGGCTGTTTCTTTATTATTCAGCTACTACAGTTTCAGTTACAGTTAAGGTATCAGTTGCAGTTGTGTCAGCTTCTGCTTGTGCAGCTGCTTCGATTTCTACTGCTTGTACTGCTGCGATAGAGTCAGCGATACGGATAGAATCTTGTTGAGCTTTCTGAGCGTCAGCTGCTTTGTTACCACATGATGCGAATGATACTGCTGCGATAGCGACTGCCATCAAAACTAATTTTTTCATTTTCTTTGCTTTTTAAAACGTAATACAATCAATTGCTTTATTAAAACAATGCAAAGGTATGCACTTTTTCAATATGTTGTTCTCGAAAACCCAACTTTTTTTTATATTTTTTTTTGAAGATGGGCACTTTTTTTACTTAATCCTATGTTTTACAACATATTAATTTACTGCTATACTATTATAAAGATATCTTTTGATACTACGCTTTGGAGTCTTTTCAAACTCAGTGGGATAGAGTTGAATCTGGCTGATTTTTTCGTAAGTTGCTACGCTGTTATTAAGATTCTTGAGATTCTCATCCATTATTGTTTTTAAATTATCTGGGTTATTGAGTCCAAGTGAATCTAAAGCTTCATAATCTGCATAGACTAGCGCAACTAATTTCTTATTTCGTTCAATGACAAGACTTTCAAGAATAAACGGCAGATTATTAAGCTTTGCTTCCAGCTCCTCTGGGAAGATATTCTGGCCATTTGAACTTAAAATCATACTTTTAAGACGACCACGAATGAAAATGTTTCCGCAGGCATCTATTGTTCCAAGGTCACCTGTACGTAACCATCCATCTTCAGTAAAGACTTCATCAGTAGCTTCTTGATTTTTGTAATAACCCACCATTACATTTTCTCCTCTAACTTGAATTTCTCCAATTTCAGTTTCCGAGTTCTCCTTATATATACGTGCTTCCATAATATCCAGTATTTTTCCAGACGAACCTAGCACAAATTCATTCCAAGGGGCATAACTGATGAGCGGACCACATTCTGTCATGCCATATCCAATGGTAAATGGAAATTTAATTCTATAGAAAAACTCTTCCACTTCTTCGTTCATGCTGCACCACCAATGATGATTTCCTTGAAACGTCCACCCAAAGCATCAATCAGTCTTTTGCGTATTTGATTATAGATTTGGGTGTCAAGTAAAGGGATATTCAATGCCCATTTCATTCCTTTTTTATTAATGAGGGGCTGGATGATATTCTTATATATTTTCTCGATTACTAGAGGGACGGTAATGATAAGATTTGGTTTTACTTCTTCGAAAGCTTTCATGATAATCTTAGGCGAAGGTGCTTTTCCAAGCAGGGTGACATGGGTACCGACAGCTGTTGCAGTGAGGAAGTCGAAAGCACAGCCATAAGCATGGGCTAATGGAAGGAAGGAGAGGACTTTATCTCCTTTCTTCAGCAGTTCTGTTCGAATACCGAAAGTAACGTTACCGGCAAGGTTGTTTCCGGTCAACATAACTCCTTTACTGAAGCCTGTTGTTCCGGAGGTATAGTTCAGGAGCATTACTTTGTCATTAGACAAGGTGGTATATTGCACATTATCGCGAGTAAAACCTTTCGGGTAAGTGGTGTGCATTTCTCTATCGAGATTCTTCATAAACTTCTGTATCGTTTCCCCATCGCGTTGGTAGAGACAGCGAAAATCTGTAAGGGAGAAAACTCCGCGAAGTCCGGTTAGCTTTTCTTCTTCTAGACTTTCCCAAATACTGTCACTAGTAAATAAGAAAATAGATTCAGAATGATTGACGATATGATGAACATCATTCGGAGTAAAATCTTGTAGAATAGGGACTACAATTGCGCCATAAGTGATTGTAGCCATATAGGCTATGCACCAGTGAGCGTTGTTTTTACCGATCACCGAGATTTTATCTCCTCTGCGGAGGCTGCAATGCTTGAATAACAGATGCAAGCGGGCGATTCTTTCCGCTACTTCACCGTAAGTATATTGAGTATTTTCTCCATAATCGGTGTAACAAGGTAAATCCCAGTTCTCACGAAAACTATTCTCGTATAGTTTAATGAAATTCTCTTTAATCATTGCACGTTTTTTAATGAATTGTGCAAAAATAGGAATAAACTTTTGTATCCTCAAGTGTTTTACTAATAATAATGTGTAACTTTGCACGAAATATGCGTTAAAACAGATTATGATAGATACCACTGTATTTCAAAATAAGACAGCTGTATATTATACATTAGGCTGTAAATTGAATTTTTCAGAGACTTCAACTATCGGTAAAATCCTGCGGGAAGCAGGAGTCCGGACTGCGCGTAAAGGGGAAAAAGCAGATATTTGTGTCGTCAATACTTGTTCGGTAACAGAGATGGCAGATAAGAAATGCCGTCAGGCTATTCATCGATTAGTAAAACAGCATCCCGGTGCTTTTGTGGTAGTAACAGGGTGTTATGCGCAGTTGAAACCTGGTGATGTAGCAAAGATAAAAGGAGTAGATGTGGTGTTGGGTGCTGAACAAAAAAATGATTTGTTACAGTATTTGGGTGACTTACATAAACATGAACAAGGAGAAACAATAACTACCATAACTAAAGATATTCGTTCATTTGCACCGTCTTGCTCGAGAGGGGATCGTACCCGCTTTTTCTTGAAAGTACAGGATGGATGTGATTATTACTGTTCATATTGTACTATACCTTTTGCACGCGGACGTAGCCGTAATGGAACTATTGCTTCGATGGTGGAGCAGGCAAAGCAGGCGGCTGCCGAAGGTGGAAAGGAGATCGTATTGACGGGGTGAATATCGGAGATTTTGGTAAAACTACTGGAGAGACTTTTTTCGATCTGGTAAAAGCATTAGACCATGTGGAAGGTATCGAACGTTATCGTATTTCTTCTATTGAACCCAATTTGCTGACGGACGAGATTATTGAATTTGTGTCTCAGTCTCGTAAATTTATGCCTCATTTTCATATTCCGTTGCAATCTGGTTGCGATGAAGTATTGAAGTTGATGCGTCGTCGTTATGATACAGCTCTTTTTGCATCAAAAGTGAAGAAGATTAAAGAAATTATGCCGGATGCTTTTATTGGCGTGGATGTGATTGTAGGCACTCGCGGTGAAACAGAGACATATTTTGAACAGGCTTACAGATTTATAGCAGGTTTGGATGTGACTCAGTTGCATGTGTTCAGTTATTCTGAACGTCCGGGAACACAGGCTTTGAAGATTGAACATATTGTTCCGCCGGAAGAAAAGCATCAGCGTAGTCAGCGTTTATTGAATCTTTCGGATGAAAAGACGCAAGCTTTTTATGCCAGACATATTGGGCAGACAATGTCTGTGTTGATGGAAAAATCGAAGGTGGGTAATCCAATGTATGGATTTACGGAGAATTATATTCGTGTAGAAGTAGAAACAGATAGTTCTTTAGACAATCAAGTTCTTTCTGTTCGTCTGGGTGATTTTAATGAAGATAACACAGCACTAAAAGGTACAATTCTATAGTATTATGAAATCTAGGCTTATCTATTGGTTGGTATATGCTGTAATGTGGTTGTTTTCCGCTCTTCCGTTCAAAGTGTTATATATGCTTTCGGATTTGAACTATTGGTTGATGTATTATGTCGGAAAATATCGTCGGAAAGTTGTTAGGGAAAATCTGAAAAAGTCTTTTCCGGATAAAAGTGATGCAGAACGGTTACAGATAGAACGTAAATTTTATAGGTATCTTTCGGATTATATGCTTGAGGACTTGAAAATGATCCATATGTCAGCGGAGGATCTTTACCGGAGAATGACTTATAAGAATACGGAGCAATACCTTGAATTGACAGAGAAGTATGGAGGGATCATTGTGATGATTCCGCATTATGCCAATTATGAATGGTTGATCGGTATGGGAACGATTATGAAGCCGGGAGATGTACCGGTGCAAGTATATAAACCTTTGAGAGATAAATATCTCAATGAATTGTTTAAACGGATACGTTCTCGTTTTGGAGGGTACAACATTCCGAAACATTCTACTGCACGCGAGATTATCAAATTGAAACGTGAAGGAAAAAAAATAGTGGTGGGGTTGATAACTGACCAATGGCCTAGCGGAAGCGAAAAGTACTGGACAACTTTTTTAGGACAGGAAACTGCTTTTCTGAATGGAGCAGAGCGTATTGCTAAAATGATGAATTTCCCTGTTTTTTATTGTGAACTAATAAAAACACGTAGAGGATTTTGTGAGGCGGAGTTTAAGTTAATGACAGAAAATCCAAAAGAAACTGCCGAAGGAGAAATCACAGAAATGTTTGCCCATTATTTGGAACAGACACTTTATCGGGAGCCCGCCTATTGGTTATGGTCTCATAAGCGTTGGAAAGCTTCGAAAGCAGAATGTGAAAGGAATTAGAAGATGAAAGTGGCGGTTGTTATTTTGAACTGGAATGGATGTGATATGCTTCGCACTTTTCTTCCGTCCGTCGTTCGGTATTCAGAAGGAGAGGAGATTGAAGTATGTGTGGCTGATAATGGTTCTACTGATGCTTCGGTGGATATGCTTCAGAAAGAATTTCCATCTGTTAGAAATATTTTACTAGAACAAAATCATGGTTTTGCCGATGGTTATAATTGGGCTTTGCAGCAAGTGGAGGCAGAATATGTGGTTCTTCTAAATTCTGATGTTGAAGTGACTGAGCGTTGGCTTGAGCCAATGATTGATTATTTGGATAATCATCCGGAGGTTGCAGCTTGCCAACCGAAAATACGTAGCCAACGACAAAAAGAATATTTTGAGTATGCCGGAGCGGCAGGTGGATTTATTGATAGATATGGTTATCCTTTTTGCCGTGGACGTATCATGAATATAGTTGAGAAAGATAAAGGTCAGTATGATACGGTAATCCCTGTTTTCTGGGCTACGGGTGCAGCATTGTTTATCCGTCGTGCTGATTATCTGGAAGCAGGTGGGCTGGACGGACGTTTTTTTGCTCACATGGAAGAAATTGATTTGTGTTGGCGTTTACGTTCTCGAGGCCGGGAGATTGTGTGTATTCCTCAAAGTGTAGTTTATCATGTAGGGGGGCAACACTAAAAAAAGATAATCCTCGTAAAACTTTTCTCAATTTTCGTAATAATCTTGTCATGCTTTATAAAAATCTTCCGGAAGCGGAGTTGAATAAAGTAATGTGTATTCGTGCATGGCTTGACTATGTGGCAGCACTTACTTTTTTGCTGAAAGGCCAACTGGAAAATGCACGTGCAGTGATGCAGGCACGAAAAGAATATAAACGTAGCCGTTCTTCCTTTTCTTCATCTCGTGAAGAGAATTTGAGAAAAACTTTCTTGAATCCGATACCCGAACGAATAAAAAGTAGTATCTTGTGGCTGTTTTATGTGAGAGGATGTAAGCGTTTCTCTCAATTGTCGGATTTAAAAGGATAACATGATGGAACCAAAAGTTAGAAGAGGCATCGGGCTGGTCGCACATGATGCTATGAAGAAAGATCTTATTGAATGGGTTTTGTGGAATTCAGAATTATTGATGGGACATAAATTCTATTGTACAGGTACTACGGGTACTTTAATTTTGGAAGCGTTGAAAGAGAAACATCCGGATGTAGAGTGGGATTTTACTATTTTAAAGTCAGGGCCTTTGGGAGGTGATCAGCAGATGGGGTCACGTATTGTTGAAGGACAAATTGATTATCTTTTCTTTTTTACAGACCCGATGACGTTACAAGCGCATGATACAGATGTGAAAGCATTGACTCGTTTGGCAGGTGTGGAAAATATCATTTTTTGCTGTAACCGTTCAACGGCAGATCATATTATTTCCAGTCCATTGTTTATGGATCCTACTTATGAGCGTAGCCATCCAGATTATTCCGGTTATACGAAACGATTCCAGGGTAAACCTGTGGTGACGGAGGCTGTAGAGTCTGTAAATAAAAGAAGGAAGAAGAAATAAATCCTGTGTTAGGGTAACACCATTTTATATTCTCTCTAAGTCTTTTATGAGAAACATTTATCATAAAGTAGTTTGAATATATCATACATAAAACGTTATAGATGGTATAAACACTGTTGAGGGGTGTGGCGAAAGTCTTATAAATTAAGGATCACCCTTGCTACAACTATTTGTGGCGAGGGTGATCTCGTTGAAAGGGTAGTTTTGGGTACATCCCCTTTTCATCTTTCTATATATGATTGTTAATGTGTTGTCAGTGAGAATATTGTATTAATACGTTTGTATATGTTTACCTGATGAAGTGATAATTAATCCACCATGGTCGCTTACTACTATTTCAGTTGTACCGTCTGGTGTTTGTATAACTGATCCTTGTTGTATAAGTTGTTGTCCATCTGTAGTCATTCGTATTCCAGAATGTGTATTCTCTTCTTTCTTTTCTGTATCCTTTGTTTTGTTAGAACAGTTATCATCATGTAAATAATAATGACTATTCATCTTAACTACCTTGTCATCAATAAACCATACTTTTACGACTTTGGAAGCAGCCCAAAGTTTGGAAGAGTAAAACTCTAGAGATTCACCTTTATCATCAAAATTTCTAAATTCAGGTGTACCTAAAATCGCTATAACTTCTTTTGAGGACATTCCGTATTGTATATCATTGAGCCTTTTATAACTAATTTGACTCGTACGACAACTACTGAATACTACTATAAATAGTAGTAAAGATAGAATGATTTGAAACATTTTCATAATAGGTGGCTTTTGTTACTACAAATGTAGGATGGGAAAACTCCTCAGGCAAAAGGATCTTTCTATTTACTAATAGGGAAATCCCTATTAGTATATAGAAATGAGACCTCTGTTTGTATATCTCTTATCTTTATTATTCCTAATGTCTAATCGGATCTTTACTATTGAAATCGTTTATTTAAACTTAATATCAAATAGATTATTATTACATATAGCTTACATTGGATAATATCTGTCGGGAAGATTTATTTGTTTGTCAAGGTTGAATAGTTTAGTCTAAAAGTTTCTGGGATATTTATAAATCCAGATTCTCCCAAGTATCGCAAAGCGCTTGCATAGATGGTAATAATAAATTAGCTCCCGAATCCAGTAAGACCTGTCCATCCAGAGGACCAGTATTTACTGCGATAGTGAAGATTCCAGCTTTGTGTCCGGCTTCCACTCCCAAAGGCGCATTTTCTACTACAACAGCTTCGCTGGCTTTTATACCTCCCTTCTTTAGAGCCATCAAATAGGGTTCTGGATCAGGTTTTCCATATTTTACATCAAATGCTGTAACCATCAATTCTTTATGAAACATTCCCGGAAAGTTATGTTCCAATCTGTCAAGTAATGAAAGCTGACCGGAACCTGTTACTACCATAGTGATTAGCCCTTCTCTCTTGATCTTTTTCAGCAATTCCCATGCACCAGGCATACGTTCTGCTTCCGGATGAGTATTGAATAGAATGCTCTTTTCTTTATATATTTTTTCTATCTCTTCTTGAGAAGCTTCTCTTCCCAGTTCGCGTTGAAACACGATGTTTATCGTAGCGGCACCTGTTCGTCCTTCATGCATATATGCTTCTTCACGACTGAGATTGAGACCATGTGATTTCATTACCTGATGCCAAGCTTCGGAGTGGTAAGGCATGGAATTAAAAAGTACGCCGTCCATATCGAATAGGACGGCTTTTATCTTTTTTTTCATAATTTCTGATTCGATGAAAATCTGGTAATATTTATTTGTTTTTCAATATTTCTTCCAGTTCGGGTACAGTGACAACCACATCATATTGAGTATCGGATTGATTGCCGATATATCTATAAACTATATTTCTATTACAATTGGTACAATATTTTATGAATAGTTGCGTAGGTTGAGATTGGTTTGATAACTCTTTTATAATACCTTGCTTCGCTACGTCATGATTTTCTTCTATTAAATTGATATCATACGCATCTTCATCAACACGACATAAATAGATAACCGATTCATTACTAAGCAGTATTTTTTCAATTGTAATTTCTTCACTCGCTTTTGACGGAAACTGTAAGTTCGCCATTTCTATTTGTGTTTTCAGTTTTGTCAGGTCGCTTTGTGATGAACTGATATCAGTATTAAGAATTTCTTTCAACTCTTCCGTTGTAAGTTCACATTCCACCTTATCACCTGAGTCTTTGCTATATATATCATTTTTAGTCCGGCATTACATTTTATAACAAGATCCAACAATGCTTTTACATCTTTTGTCGGATTCTGGAACATGATAGTCATAGATGACTTCAGGCTTTCCGGATGCTCTTTCAATGTTTTGATATTGGTGTATACTTCGTCCACATTGAAAGTGTACACTACGTTTTGACCATCATATACAATACTGGTGATTTTACCAAACTCACCCATTTCCACAGGACATTGTTTGTTTGCACTTTCAATTGCCACTTTTAATTTGATATCTTGGCAACTGGTCGTTATCATAATCAGCAGTGATAAGCTGAAGAATAACATTACTCTATTGGATCTCTTTAATAAATTCCGCATAGTTCTATTAATTAGAGTTAAGTATTTTTCGAAGCAAAGTTAAGTGTAGCAAAGATAGATATAAAAAATGAAAGATCGGGTAGAACAGAGCAATAAGAGTACTACAAGTAAGGGCCTTGGAGGATAATTTATGTGATTATTTGCCGTTTTGAAGATTATATGTATTTTTGTAACCTAAAAAATCTTTCAATAGCATGAAGAAGAAAGCATTATTTCTGTTGCCATTGTTTTTTTACGCTTGCTCTGATAGTGTGGAAAGTCCTGTTATCAAAATTCAAAACTTGTATATAAAAGTAGATCCAAAGGCAGAAGAAACAGCGAGAGAAGACTATGCAAACCGAATGGATGAAATTCCTGCTTTAAAAGTAGGTGATAAAATAGAAGCATTCTTGTCGTTGGATGGTAACGGAGCTGAACTTAAAAGTTTTAAACTTCAGAATGATGCTGAAGTAAAGACAGAACTTCATTACAAAAAAACAGAAGTTTCTACAGAGGGAAATCTGACGGATGCAGAAAAGGGGCAGTTGCGCTTTAAAGATGGAGTAACAAAAACAAATGTACTGGTACAGGTCACTGTTGAGAAGGTCGAATCTAACGGAGATGTACAAGTAACTTTTTATTTGTCGTCAAAGGCGGAGTGTGAAGGTGCTCAGGAAATGATTGGTCTGAAAATAAAAGAAGATAAAAAAGATGAATAATAAGTTTTAAAAAGCGTCTGATAAATTATAAATAATGAACGGTGAACAACTATGCGGACTGCATGATGTTCACCGTTCATTGTGTTTATAGGTTTACTGTTAAATTACAGTTTTGCCTGAATCGCTTTTGATTCTTCCTCGTATCCTGGTTTGTTGAGTAATGCAAACATATTCTTTTTGTATGCTTCAACACCCGGTTGGTTAAATGGATTTACTTCCAATAGATAACCGCTGATACCGCAAGCTTTTTCGAAGAAATATAGTAATTCACCAATATTGTATTCACTCAATTCAGGGAGAACGATGCGCATATTAGGAACACCACCATCTACGTGAGCTAACTGAGTTCCCAATTCTGCCATCTTGTTTACTTCGTCTACTCGTTTTCCAGCAAGGAAATTCAGACCATCCAGATTTGCTTCGTCAAAAGGTACTTCCAATTTATGATCTACCTTTTCTACGGAGATTACAGTTTCGAAAATCGTACGTTCACCTTCCTGAATCCATTGTCCCATAGAGTGAAGGTCTGTAGAGAAATCTACAGATGCAGGGAAAATGCCTTTATTATCTTTACCTTCAGATTCTCCGTATAACTGTTTCCACCATTCGCTTACATAGTGAAGTTTCGGGCAGAAGTTTACTAAGATTTCAATCTTCTTACCGCTCTTGTATAGTTCGTTACGAGTTGCCGCATAAATCGCAGCAGGGTTCTTATCAAACGGAACGTCACAACCACAAGCTTTTTCCATTTCAGCAGCACCGGCCACTAATTTTTCAATGTCGAATCCAGCAACTGCGATTGGCAACAAACCAACCGGAGTCAATACGGAGAAACGTCCGCCCACGTTGTCGGGGATAATGAAAGTCTTATAACCTTCTTTATCGGCAGTAACACGTGCAGCACCTTTCTTAGCATCTGTGATAGCTACAATAACCTTCTTGGCAGTCTCTTTACCGCGTTGGTCTTCGCATTGTTTTTTCAACAGACGGAAAGCAAGTGCAGTTTCGGTAGTAGTACCTGATTTAGAAATATTGATAACACCGAATTTTTTGTCTTTCAGATATTCAGTAAGTTCAAACAGATAATCTTCACTGATGTTGTGTCCGGCATAAATCATGATAGGAGCCGTTTTCTTTTCCTGCAACCAAGTGAAGCTGTTAGACAATGCTTCGATTACAGCACGTGCACCCAAATAACTACCGCCAATACCTGCAACAATTACTACTTCGCAGTTATCTTTCAAAACTTGTGCTGTAGCTTTCAAGTCGGCCAGATGTTCTTTGCTGATAGAAGAAGGAAGATGCAACCATCCTAAGAAGTCATTTCCTTTTCCTGTTCCTTTTTCCAACATTTCTTGTGCGGCTTTTACCTCAGTTTCGTAGGCGAAAACCTTTTCTTTGGAGATGAATCCAAAAGTTTTTTCAATATTCAAGCTAATCATAGTTATATTTATTTAGTAGTGACTACTACTTATTATTGTCATCTAAAAGAATCCGTTAGCAATTTTATTTCGATCATCGGTGAGATTCGTTCATACAAGATATTATAAACAGCGTCCAGAATTGGCATATTGACATGATGATGTTTGTTGATCTCCTTGATACATTTTGTACCGTAGTAACCTTCTGCAATCATTTCCATTTCAATTTGCGCACTCTTTACAGAATATCCTTTGCCGATCATAGAACCAAACGTCCGGTTGCGGCTAAAGTTAGAATAACCCGTTACCAGCAAATCTCCCAGATAAACAGAGTCGTCTACATTTCTGTTCAATGGATGAACGGTATTTAGGAAACGATTCATTTCCTGAATGGCATTTGATATTAATACGGCTTGAAAGTTATCTCCGTATTTTAAACCGCTACAAATACCGGCAGCGATTGCATATACATTTTTCAAAACCGAGCTGTATTCTATTCCTGCTACGTCGTCGCTTACAGAAGTCTTGATAAAACTGCTTCCCAGACGGCGACCGAAAATACGGGCTTTGTCTTTATCCGGGCAAGCAATAGTCAGATAAGAAAGGCGTTCAAGCGCTACCTCTTCCGCATGGCATGGTCCTGCCAATACAGCAATATTTTCTGGTGGTACACCATATTCCTTAGTGAAGTATTCCGATACGATTACGTTGTCATCGGGTACGATTCCTTTGATAGCGGTGATAATGAATTTGTCCTTGATCTTCGTCTTCAACTTTTTCAGATGCGCTTTCAGATATGGAGAGGGGGTGACGAAAATTAGCGTATCTGATTCCTTCACAATATCATTGATATTAGAACTGAAATTGATACGCTTCATGTCAAACTTCACACCTGTCAGATAGGCCGGATTATGTCCCAATCTCTTAAAATCAGCAATACGGTCATCTCGTCGCATATACCAATTGATAGAATCTTCCTGAGCCAGACACATTTTTGCGATTGCTGTAGCCCAGCTTCCTCCGCCCATTATCGCTATCTTACCGGGTAGTTTCATTTCTATGAATTAAGAATTTAAGAATGAAGAATGAAGAATTGTGAATGAAAAACCGGAGCGATTCTTCATACTCAATTCTTCATACTCAATTTATTTAAGTTTATTAATCCATTCGGTTACTTCATTCACGGTTGGATTGGTCAATTCTAGTTTATACTTCTTATTGATACCGCAAATGTCTTGATGCAGCTTTTGTGGATTAACATCCTTCATGTCTTCTACTGTGTTGTAACCGGCTTTCTGGATAACCTGAACCCAGTCTTCTGCGATACCCAGTTCCATATATTTAGCGGCAGAATCTTTCTTTACTATTTTCTCCGGACGCATTTGCGGGAAGAACAATACTTCCTGAATAGTAGTCTGTCCCGTCATCAACATAACCAAACGGTCAATACCTATACCGATACCTGATGTTGGTGGCATACCATATTGCAAAGCACGTAAGAAATCCTGGTCGATAATCATAGCTTCGTCATCTCCCTTGTCAGCCAGACGCATCTGCTCTTTGAAACGTTCTTCCTGATCGAGCGGATCATTTAACTCGGAATAAGCATTGGCAAGTTCTTTACCATTCACCATTAGTTCGAAACGTTCGGTCAATCCCGGTTTGGAACGGTGCATCTTGGTTAATGGAGACATTTCAACAGGATAATCGGTGATAAAAGTAGGCTGGATATAAGTTCCTTCACAAAATTCACCGAAGATTTCGTCAATCAGTTTGCCCTTACCCATGGTCTCGTCAATCTCCTCCATTTTAAGTTCCTTACAGATCTGACGGATCTCTTCTTCATTTTTGCCATTCAGATCATATCCGGTTTTTTCTTTAATTGCATCCAAGATAGGAAGGCGGCGATATGGAGCTTTAAAATTGATTGTCTTTCCGTCGATAACGCTTTCCGTACTTCCGTTCACAGCAATACAAATACGTTCCAACAGTTTTTCTGTGAAATCCATCATCCAGTTATAGTCTTTATACTGTACGTAAAGTTCCATACAAGTAAATTCCGGATTATGGTTCTTGTCCATACCTTCATTACGGAAATTCTTTCCTATTTCATAGACACCTTCAAAGCCACCTACAATGAGGCGTTTCAGGTAAAGCTCAGTTGCAATACGCAGATAAAGGTCTACATCCAATGAATTATGGTGAGTGATAAACGGACGTGCACTTGCTCCACCGGCAATAGATTGCAGAATAGGAGTTTCTACTTCCGTATAGCCCGCTTCATCTAATGCTTTACGTATCGTTTTCACTACAGTAGCACGTTTTTCGAATGTTTCTTTAATACCATCATTAACGATCAGATCGACATATCGTTGGCGGTAGCGGAGTTCCGGATCTTCAAAAGAGTCGTAAGCAACCCCGTCTTTGTATTTTACAATCGGTAGCGGTTTGATAGACTTGGCAAGAACAGTCAGTTCCTTTGCATGGATACTGATCTCACCCATTTGCGTACGGAACACAAAACCTTCGATACCGATAAAGTCACCTAAGTCGAGCAGGCGTTTGAACACCGAGTTGTACATTTCCTTATTTTCTCCCGGACAGATATCGTCACGTGTGATATACACTTGGATACGTCCTTTAGAATCCTGTAATTCGATGAACGAAGCTTTACCCATCACACGACGGCTCATGATACGACCCGCTACAGAAACCTGGCGCGGTTCTTCTTCGTCTTTGAATTCAGATTTTATGTCTGTAGAGAAAGCATTGGTTACATACTCTGCGGCAGGGTAGGGTTCAACTCCCATTGCACGAAGTTCATTCAAACTATTACGTCGAATGATTTCCTGTTCACTTAGTTCTAATATATTCATTTCGTTATGTATTAACTCAATTTTGGAGGCAAAAATACGAAACTTTTCTCATATATCCTGTAATCTGTCTCTTTTTTGTATCTTTGCAGCTTCAAAGTAATAGGTATGACAGGACAAAAGACACCCACTGCGCTGGGGACAGAAAAGATTGGAAGGCTTTTAATGCAGTATGCTATTCCGGCAATTATCGCCATGACAGCATCTTCTCTTTATAACATGGTAGATAGTATTTTCATTGGGCATGGTGTGGGAGCAATGGCTATTTCCGGGTTGGCTTTGACTTTCCCGCTAATGAATCTTGCCGCAGCTTTCGGTTCATTGGTAGGTGTGGGAGCAGCTACACTGGTTTCGGTGAAACTAGGACAGAAGGATTATGACACTGCCCAGCGGGTATTAGGGAATGTGTTAGTTTTGAATATCATTATAGGATTGGCATTTACCGTACTGGCCCTTATTTTTCTTGATCCGATTCTTTATTTTTTTGGTGGAAGTGAGGCTACAGTTGGATATGCGCGCGATTATATGGTGGTGATATTGCTTGGTAACGTAGTCACACACCTTTATCTGGGATTAAACGCAGTACTGCGTTCTGCCGGCCATCCTCAGAAGGCCATGTATGCGACGATTGCTACAGTAGTCATTAATACCATTCTCGATCCTCTTTTTATTTATGGTTTCGGTTGGGGAATACAGGGAGCAGCTATTGCTACTATTACAGCACAGGTGATTGCACTAAGTTGGCAGTTTAAGTTATTCAGTAATAAAGAAGAACTATTGCATTTTCACCGAGGGATATTCCGGTTGAAAAAGAAAATCGTATTTGATTCTTTAGCGATAGGTATGGCTCCTTTTTTAATGAATTTGGCTGCCTGTTTTATCGTTATTCTTATCAATAAAGGACTGAAACAATATGGAGGAGATTTGGCAATTGGAGCTTTTGGCATAGTCAATCGGTTGGTCTTTCTGTTTGTTATGATTGTGATGGGCTTGAATCAGGGAATGCAGCCGATTGCTGGTTATAATTTTGGAGCACGGCAATATACGCGTGTGACAAGAGTACTGAAAATAACAATTTATGCGGCAACGGCAATTACTACTACCGGTTTCCTAATGGGAATGCTGATTCCCAATCTGGCAGTCTCTATTTTTACTACTGATGGAGAGTTGATTCGTATTTCCACGAAAGGGTTACGTATTGTGGTAATGTTCTTTCCGATTGTTGGTTTTCAGATGGTGACTTCTAACTTCTTTCAAAGTATTGGTATGGCAAGTAAAGCGATCTTCTTATCAGTTTCGCGTCAGGTCCTTATTTTGATTCCTTGTTTATTGATCTTACCTCAATTCTATGGGCAAGAAGGTGTGTGGATGAGTATGCCTATTTCTGACTTGATTGCGAGTTTGATTGCAGGAATTATGCTGTGGTGGCAGTTCCGTCAGTTCTCGTTGGTAAGCAGTAAAAAACATTAAGAATTTAAGGATGTAATAACTTATCTTTCTTGCTTTTCTCAAACTTTTCTCATACTTATGAGAAAAAATACTCATCACACTGAGAAAAAATACTCATTACTATGAGAATATCTTCTCACTGTAATGAGAAATAATACTCATTGAGGCGAGACTTTTCTTTAGTCTACCAATCGTATTTTTCGATGTATTTATCGTATACAGGTTTGAACTTAATTCCGTGTTTTAAGAAGATATCAGCAATCTGTTCTTGCTCTTTCGGATGTAGTAATCGTTGTTTATTGCGGATACGATAATACATACTACGTCCCATCAGTGAGTACATTTCTTTATGTATGGCAATGGCTGTAACATGTGGGATGTTATCCAGCAAATGATCTATCCCGGAGGCAAAAAGGGAAATGCAAAATGAGCTGAAGTAAGAACAATTAGTTTCGTTGCCTATAATGTGACTTGGATTGACTGCCGTGTAATAAGGGACGTCTTGGCTGATACAGAGTGTAGCCTGATAGCGAAGGCATTTGTTACGGCGTGGACACTTGTTGTGATTACAGTATAGATAATTCTTGGGAATGTCATTATAGTTGATCTTTTTTTCCATGATTTTAGAATTCTTTTATAGTTTGTTGTTGTTAAAAAAAGAATCGTATCTGTTTATATCGACAAAGGTAATAAATAATTCTGGTCAGGAACAAAGGTTTCATTTAAACTGAGGAAAAAATCAATTTCTTTTTTGGGTAATGCAACAGAGATAATAAAACGTCTGTTAATAAATTGTGGCTCATATCTGTAAATCTCGTGTACGTGGTCCGGATACTTAGAGATTAAGTGCCATCCAGTTATGAAAAAAGCTGTTTGGGTATATCAACTTTTATTTTATTGCATTTTTTTATTTCAACGAATGCCACGTTACTCGGAATTCTGTCTTTCAGTATTTCTACTTGTATGATGATTAGATCAGAATGCATTCCGTTATGGTATTTTATACTGGCTTTTACATTCTTGTTAGTTTGAATAATAGGGCTACAATATGGTGTTCGTCGTTGATACTTTTGCCAATTTAATACCTTTATTGTGTGTTACATTTGGGGGTATGAAGCAGGATTTACATAGAAAATATGGCTAAGAAAATAGTTTATAGTTCTATTTGTTGGTAAAGCTGTTCATATTGATTGTTTCCACTTCCTTATTTGCATCCATCACAAAAAATACTTAAATTTATAACGTCTTAAATTAATCATTATGAAAATTGTACAGATCTTTTAGACAGCAAACAAACCGTTGTTGGAGAACGGATTTGGATGGCCTCATCCGCAGTATCACTTGATGTCATGGGCGTTAAGTTGTCTGAGTCTGCGTGAAAACTATAATAACGTAGTCTTTTATACAGACAGCAATGGTTATAAAGTCTTTATAGAGTTGTTGAAACTACCTTATACAGATGTAGTGGTTCAATATGACGATCTGCTATGCCCCGACATTCATTGGGCCTTATCCTAAGATACTTACTTATTCTTTACAGAAAGAACCTTTTATTCATGTGGATGGCGACGTGCATCTTCCTCATTGGCTGGACGATTCCATAGAATCCGGGGCATTAATTGCTCAAAACATAGAGATGGGCAGTCAATATTATAAGAATATGATGAACGATATTTTGCGGAGTGATTACCGTATGCCGGATTTTTTGCACAAGGCTTTGGAGCGTGATGTCATCCTTTCTTATAATGCCGGTTTTCTAGGTAGAAACGATCTTGATTTTATACAGGAGTACTGCCGGATTGCTTTTCAGTTTATAGATGATAATGGCTTGCGTAATTTCCATAGCCGGAATCTTAGTGTGAACAATAATCTCCTTATGACTATTTTAAAATTGAAATAATAATGAAACATATTATATTGTTGTTTGTATTATTGTCATTGTCCTGTGGCAATAGGAACAATAAAGAAACAAATGTAAATGATAATAGAGAGCAGCAACTTGCCACTTTGGAGTCGGAGATGATTAATTTCTTCTAATCGACGTTAGCAAAAAACTATGGAAATCGCTATGCTGTTGATCTGTTTGTAGAAGGTATGAACAGATATAATTTCAATTATCTGTTGGAAGTGGATAAGAAGCAGTTGAAAGAAATCAATGAGAAATTGTATGGAGATGGTTGGCTTTATTCTTACTTTTTAGATAAACAAATGTAGAATGTTAGTAGTTTGGATAAACAGCAAGAATATAACAGGGCACAAGTAGAATTGATGCCGCTTGCTTTAAACTTATTTCCGAAAGATGGCTCTTCTTATTATCGGAAAGAGTTACAACATGCTTCCCATCCGGCAATGAAAGAGGTCGTTAGAATCATAGAAGAGACCAGTGTACCTATTCCCTCTTTGATATGGGGACAACTAAACACTGATAAGCATCGTATTTGTAGTGATTTTAAATCAGACAGAGATATACAGATGTTTTTAATTCTCTATTTCTGGAACTATTTATGTTGTTTTGCCAATATTGACTTTTATACAGGGGAAGATAAAACAGAGTTCGTTATGAAAATGATTAGTAAATAATATGCTTATGTCACTATTTTCTTTAATTAATCATCATTCTCCGAATAAATTATTTCGGATAAAAGGAAGTCCATTCCTTTGCATTGCCATATTGTGTGCTTTCGCTTCTTGTGTCAGTGTGCCCAAAGCAGCTTTAGATATATCAGTGCAATTGGAGCAGCAACTTTATACGTTGCAACAAGCCACTCACAGTATTGTGGAGAAAGCATATCAGGAAAAAGAGAAGTATATAGATAATGTCTGGTATCCCTAATATGTAGAAGATCTGTTTCAACAGCCCGTTATTGTAGAACTTTGGAATGAGGTTGTCCGTACAGACAATTTGGTAAATAGGATGGAGATGATCAAGACATTGACTCAAAGTTGTATGGTTGAATATTTGTCTTGTAAAAAATCATTATAGACACCGATTGAGGAAGAAAAAGCCTCTACATTGAAGAGTCTGAATGAAAACTACGAATTGGCTATCAGGATGAATGTAGCTGTTATGAAGAACATAGCTTCGAGTCAAGCTTTGCAGAATGAATATAAAAGCTATTTGTCTAAAGTGACTTCTCTGGAATGGTTGGACTCAGGTATAGTCTTTTTTTTCAACGTATTGACCAAAAGATAGAGAAGGGAGCAGACAAGTTTCGGGATATCGGTGGGAAGGTGAAGGAGTTTATTGATTATATAAAAGAATAGTACTATGAAATATTCGAAAGAAGAAATAGTCAGAATTGCAGGTATAGGATTATTGTTGAAGGAAATTTCAACAGGCTCTTATAGAGGATAGTGGTATTTACTGTATCGATTCTTGGTATCAAGAAAGAGGTGACATAAGTTGCTTATTCCGATATTCTTTAGGAGAAATTCCTACGTATTGCTTGAAATATTTTCCAAAGAAAGACTGTGTAGGAAAATTCAGTTTAACTGCAATTTCTTTAATACTTAGATCTGTGTTTTCCTACAATTGTTTTGCTTCTGTGATTACCATTTGAATAATCCATTACAGTGCACTGTTTCCAGATTTTTCTTTGATCACTGCGGAGAAGTAGCGGGGAGAAAGGCATTGTTTATCTGCGTAAAAGATGACGTCATGTTTCTGATGATAATATTGGAAAAGAGTGATCATGAAATTCTGAAAGATTTTATCCTTTTTATTTTTTGATTCGGTAGACTCTCACATCCTGTGACGGAACAGAATACTGAAGACCTTTGTGATCAGAAATAACAGGAGTAGAGGTCCATAATTCTTTTCCTTCAATGTGTTTATTAGGGGAGTATCCGATTCTTCTCATGTCCAAACAACCTTCCTTCACAGAAGTAATGTCGAAATTGAAAATGACAATATAAGTGTATTTATTGGTTTCCATCATATACATGCTTTCTGCTTTTTCCGGGCTCTGTGCCGTAAATCCTTCTACTGGATAAAAGGATTTCCCCAATCGGGCAATCTCATTAATCTCTTTGTTGGTGACCAAAGATACTGCTTTTCTTCGAGCTTCTTCACTTCCCGGTATTGAGCCTTTGGTACTGAAATTATCTCCTAGCATGTATATTCCGGTGATGACAGCAGAAGTAATTCTTGCACGATTGGCTCCTTCTTTATAATTCTCGGCTTCTTCCGGTTTATGCAATAAAATATGGTCTGCATCATTAAACGTGTATACGCGATCAAGCCACCAGCCGAAAGACAGGCTATTGAGCATGTAGTTTGTAGTTCCCCAACCTTGCTCGCTCATCGCTCCCCAAGTGTCGCAACTAATTCTACGGGAATTTCCGTATTGAGCCGGAAAAACAGGGGCAATGGACAGAGCCATGAACATATCATTACCACATAATTCAGATAAGTATTTCATTCCTTCATTGTATGCTTGTGTACCTGTAGTAACATCGGGATTATAGAATGAATCGGCTTCTAAAGAGCCGTTATTGATAAAATCTAGTTTTATATAGGTATATCCCCATTTTTTAAACTTTTCTATATAATGCTTCATTCGTGATTTCGTTCCCGGATGGGTAGGATCTACTGCCAGTGATTCTATTTTGCGAGGCTTTCCATTTGCATATAGGTAGATGTCTTTGTATTTCCATTGTTGGTCGGTCCCTTCAACGAAACCATCCGCATTACCAAACCAGTCCGAAAAAGGACACCAATAAATCCCGGCTTTCTGACCATTTTCTTTGCAATGTCGGGCAAAAGCTATTAATTGTTCTTCATTGAAATTATCCCAGAAAGAATCCAGTCCGATATAAATGGTATTGTCATTTTCAAAACTATTGGGTTGTAATTCTAGTTTGATGAAATCGGCAACATCAACAGCTCCCTCGTAATTTACCTTTGTAGCCATGGCGGCCCAACTGTTCCATCCGAAAGGAGTTCCCGAATTCCATTGACGGGGAGGAGTAATCGCTGCATTCATTTCTCCGAATTTTTCCATACCTTTTCGCCAGTCATTGAAATAACCTACAAATATTTGGGGGGATTTCAGCCTTGTTCCCCGAACACTTCCATGTTCTTTAGAAGGACGATCCGATCGATCGCTGATATCGCGGGTTAGTTCATGAGTTATCCCTCCAAAACATTCAAGATGAGTAATATATCGGTCGTTTTCTCCTTGATAGCGGATACCTGTTTTCCAAGTATCATGTTCTACTGAACCGATCACCAATCCATTTCTGCTGATTCCATTGAATATTGCGGTTACTTCAAAGGAAATACCTTCCTCTTTTAATGGAGCGGATAAGTAACTTACGAAAGCATCATTATCATATGGCACACGCAACACTCTATTAGTGGAATCTTGGGGTAAAAAAGAGTTTTTTTCCGAGGTATATACAGGAGCTATATAATTACTTGTTATCTTTTCGTTGGCAGAGCAGAGCCATACTTCAGTAAGAAAATATTCTTTGCTCGAGTAGAAATAGTAATTTTGTTCTATCTTGATATTGGATAGGGGACCGTCAGAGTAGGTGATTGTGTATTTCTTTCCTTTTCCCACCCCATCATTAATTTTCTCTTTTTGGATTTCTGTGGTTTTGAAATCACAACTTCTGATCTCTGTTGTGTTTACCTTTGCTTTTACGAATGTTCCTTTCAGTATATTTTGTCCTTTGTAACTATAATCAATAGTACGGGTGGAAGGCTGATAAGAGATTTCCCAGTTGTTATTTTTGATTTTTTTATTTGCCCCCTGAATTAAAGGGTGGAAACATATCAACAGTAGGAGACTGATTACTAAATATCTGAAACTAGTGGCGAGAAACTTACTCATAGTTGTATTCAATTTATGAAGTGATTATTTAATCTAATTTAGGTATGCCTATAGTTGGAAAAAGACTGATTACAAGGACGCTCGTATTCTACTTAGTGATTGAGGAGTTATCCATAGGTAAGATGCAATATATTTTAAAGGTACATACTGCAATAATTCCGGAGTCTCTTTAATAAGTGTAAGATAACGTTCTTTTGCTCGTGGACTTCCTGTACTGATTAGCCAGTTCTCTTGTCCAATGAATTGACGTTCCATCAGACTAAGTCCCAAATTCGCTAACTCGATGGAAGAAGAAAACAAATTGTTCAGAACTGAACGAGAAACGCAATAAGCTGTACTGTCACACATTGCTTCAATATTGATAAGTGAATAGGCATTATCTACATATCCCCAAACGGAAAAAGCAGCTTCTCCTTCAGAGGCAAACCATATCGTTGTATCTACTCCGTCTTTATGGTAATATCCTCGCCAGATGCCTTTCTTTATTAAATAAAGGTTACTGTTCTTTGTACCTTCTCGTACAATTAATTCTTTTTTGTTGAAATGTACTTCTTCCATGCATTCCAATAAAAGTTGTACATTGGCTTCTGATACTTTGTACTTATTGCAAAGTTTCTCTATAAATATATTCATATTGCAAAGATACGTATCATTGGCGTACAAAAAAATGGTCTATCCGATAAATTTTAATGATAATTTTTGTGCTCCAATTATAGATATCAGAGTAGTAAAAACAAAATTCAATATATGTTTAGCTTATGCTATTATGAAACTCTTATGTGTTATGCAATCTCCATCTTCAGATTTTGCTACTCATTTCTTAATTCGACGATCTTTCAGATAAACTCCGATAATATAGATTGTAGTTAATAACTCTGCTAAAGGCACAGCCAGCCATATACCCGGCACTCCCAAAAAAGGAGGTAATGCGAAAAATCCTATTAACATAAAGATAACTCCCCGGAGAAGCGTAATAATTGTGGCTCTTCTTGCCCGTTCAATACTTTGATAATAACCTATTCCCACCATATTGAATGCGAAGAAGATGTAACCGATTGCAAAATAAGGAATTCCTTTTTCGGCAATCTCAAAAGCTGCGTAGCTACGATCAATGAATAGAGCGACAATGTATTGGCTACAAAGAGCAGTAATCGCGAAAAAACATATTCCACACAGTAAGGCTGTCCGTATGGAAAGATAAAGAGTCTCGCGTACACGTATCGGTAAATCAGCTCCGAAATTATAGCTGATAATTGGTTGGGTGGATTGTGCAATCGCATTATATACCATGAAAATAATTGGGAAGAAGTAGCAGACAATACTGAATGCAGCTACTCCATCTTCTCCCAGATGACGGATGAATACGTAATTTCCCAGAAACATCATACAGGCGATGGAGGCTTCACTGATAAATGCAGAAATACCCAGTTTGATCATATAGCCAATGTTACGTATGGTTAGCAACAGACTTTTTTGGCTCAATTTAATACGGTTAAGTCTAATGTAATGGGAATATCCGGTGAGATAAACAATTGTCATTAGGCTTCCGACGGTAATCCCCAGACTGGTAGCGAACGCAGCACCCATTAATCCCCAGCCGAATTCGAAAATGAAAATATAATCAAGTATGATGTTTAGCACAGCAGAAACTGCATTGCATAACATAGCATAATTGGGTGAACCGTCCAAACGGATGTAGAACATACCAGCATTCAGTAGTACATAAAAAACAAGGAAAGGAACATACCAGATCATATACTCCACTACGTCAGGCATTAGTCTCTCAGAACTTCCGAGTAATCGTGCCAATGGTTCCACAAAATAAAAGCATAGAGCTGACATCACTAATATGATGATTACTGAAACAGCCAGTGCTTGAGTAATATTGATACTCGCCACTTTGCGTTTTCCTTGGGACAGATGAATGGAGGCTACTACCGAAGCTCCAACTCCGAACATCAGTCCGATACCAGTAGTGATCATAAACAGAGGAGCGGTAATATTAACGGCTGCTAATGCATCACTACCTATTCCTTTACCTACGAATATGCCGTCAGTGATTACAAATATAGCAGAGAATACCATTCCCAATACCGTAGGAATCAGTAATTTACGGAACAACTTAGAGATGTCCATGCTACCGAGATCAATACTATCTTTCATACCTTTTTATCTTTTATTATTTTGAAAACGATTGCAAAGGTAGACTGAACAGGTGAGATAAAATTACCAATTGGTAATTTTTATAGGCTGATCTCTTTAAAGTCTCCTCCCACTGTGGTAAAAATAATCGGTATTTTCACACGATTCCCTTTTATTCAGATAGTTGATAAGGCTATTTGAAAACAACTCGTAGATCAAGAAGGCGAATTTATGGATAACCCTCATTGAAGGGTATGTTTATTTTATGCGTACTCTCATCTCCTGAGCATCGAACGTGACAGACTCGTTCCGGAAAAGTCTTTCGATATGTCCACTAGTTATCATTTCGGGAGTAAGAAGGGAGTATAATTGCGGATTGTCTATCAACATGATAGAGTCACAAAGAGATAGAGCGATATCCAGATCATGCGTGGAGAAGATGATACATTTTCCTTTTTTCTCTGCCAATTTCTTGAGGAGCAGACACAGTTCATAGCGGTTAGGTAAATCAAGGAAAGCTGTCGGTTCATCAAGCAGAATAACGGGAGTATCTTGAGCAAGCGCTCTTGCAATCATGATACGTTGGCACTCTCCGTCTGACATTTTATCCATGGTCTTTTCAGCATAATCAGTCATACCTACCAATCGCATGGCTTCATCTACTTGCACTTTATCTTCCGATTGTAATTGTCCCAGCCAGTTGGTATAAGGAGCACGACCTAATGACACGACATCTTCACAACGTAAATTGGCAATACGCACTTTATCAGTGGTTACAAAGCTAATATTACGCGCAAGTTCTTCCGGCTTGAGTAACGAAATATTTTTATTTTTAAGAAGAATTTCTCCTTTCAAAGGCTTCTCCAATCCCATTATGGCACGAAGTAGTGTACTTTTTCCCGTACCATTGCGTCCTAATAAAGCAATAAGTTGGCTTCCTGCAATTTGAGTGGAAACTTTATCCAACAGCGTACGCTGTCCATATCCTAGTGCAAGTTCTTTGAATTGAATCATTTGATTATACGCAGATTTTTAGCTATTACCCATAAAATAACCGGTACTCCCAGTAAGGCAGTAATACAATTGACCGGTAATAAAAACTTCTTCGCGATAATGTCACAAAGTAACATACTGATCAGGCCTGTCAGCATCGTGCCTGGTACTAGTACTCGATGGTCAGCATTATTGAATAATAGTCGTGTAATGTGTGGAACGGCTAGACCAATGAATCCTACGGGACCGCAAAAGGCAGTTACTGTTCCGGTCAATAGAGCAGTAGATAAGAAGATTAGAGTGCGTGAACGTTTAATGTTCATTCCCATACTACGGGCATAATTTTCACCTAATAACAATAAATTAAGTGCTTTAATACAAGCAATAGAAATTAGTAATCCAATAAATAATATGGGGATCATTATACATAGTTGGGTAACAGTAATATGGCTAAGCGATCCCATTGACCATAAAGTAAACATTTTCAATTGTTCAGCGGAACTCAAATATTGTAATATCTGAATAATAGCACCTGCTACATAACCGATCATTACTCCCATAATCAGAACACCCAAAATGTTTTTAACTTTCTGGCTGATGATGGCCACACCCACTAAAATAACAACTGCACCTATCCAGCCCGAACCTACGACTCCCAGTGATTGTAATAATGGGAATTCAACCCAACCTAGTAATGGAGCGCCTAATATAAATAATGCTACTCCTAAACCGGCACCAGAGCTTACACCGAGCAGATAAGGATCTGCCAGTGGATTTTGAAATACTGTCTGCATCTGTAAGCCACTTACTGAAAGGGCTACACCGACCAGAACTGCAACTATTACTCGTAATAGTCGGATAGAAAATAAAATGTTGCGTGTCATTTCATCACATTCGCCTCCCGTAAATACAGCCCATATTTTGGAAATTGGTATGAAAGTGTCCCCTGTTACCATATCTGTTATTATTAATAATATAGCAACTATTCCTAAAACTATGAATAAGAGTGATATGGATCTGCGATTCTGTTTCATTCTAAATGTCTATAATAATAAAGTGAATCGAATACAAGTTCCGGATGGAAAATATGAATGAGGTCACGTAGTACAATGTCTGGATGTACTACTGCGGATTCCCAATAATCATTGCCACCTGTCGGAGTGAGTCGTAAATTATTGTTATATACAGCCTTTTCTTGTACTGCTTTTGCATCTGCGAATTTAGGATTCACAATTTTTAATTCATCCAATGTAGAAACAGAGCCTACATTAATCCAAAAATCTGCTTTTTGTATAAGTCCGTATGCTGTTTCCAGTCCGATAGGAGAGGAAATATTGGAATTGTTCTCTTTATAGATGTAGTCCGCACCCGCATCGGTAACTAGTTGTGCCATGTAACTTTGAGTTGAAGGCATAACCCAACTGTCGTTCCAAGGTGTATTGAACATGACTGTTGGGCGCTGGGTTATTGAATCTGTAAGGGATTTGAGTGCATAATAGCGTTTGGGTATTTCCTGAAATACTTCGATACCCTTTTCCCGACTGTCTGTTATTTCAGATAGGGCAACGAGCCATTCAGCTTTTCCAAGTGGTGATTCTTCAAGGTATTCACCAACATACATATAAGGGATAAATAGTTCTTTCAGTTTATCCGTTACGGCTGTTTGTTCATCTCCAATACCGTATAATAGGACGACATCCGGTTTTAATCCTAGTAATAATTCATAATTGATCTCTGCGCCCATATCTTTAATTGAATCTTTATGTGCCGAATGTAGGGATTGGATATATAATCAATGCCGGATGCGCCAATAATTCGGTCGGTCTGTCCCAATATATCAAACATGGCAATGTAAGATGAGCCATACAAACGATACGTTTGGCCCCGGCGGAAATTACAGGTCCGGTAAACCCTGTAGGAGGACGTTCTCCATGACGGGAAATGAAATAATACATTTCCACATCTTTGGCTCCTTGCCATGGGTTGGATACTTGTATCAAGGTACTTTGGATATTGTTCGCACCTAATATTTTGAATCCGGAAGCATATTGTGGAGTATATAATTCATGTTGAAATGCTTCCAAAAATGTTTTTTTACTGGGTATGCAACTAGCCAGAAAAAATAGGCAGAGCATTGGGAAGTATGAAATAGAATATTTTGTCATATTGTATGGGCTGATTCTATAATTATTATATTCTTTCTTATCTTATTTTTTCCATCGTGGATTGATACAGATTGTTAAACCATAATTTCTCCTTGGCATTGGACGACTTAATACTGATACATATTCTTCATTGAATAGATTGTAAACAGAAGCTTTAATAGATACAGCAGTCTGTTTCCATCTGAACCTTTTTTCTAAAGAAATGTCGTTCATATAGTAAGGAATTAATTCATCTCGTCTGGTATACAGTTCATTACTTGAAGTAGTGTATCTTTTGCTATAATAATTATATTTATAGATTAGATAGAAATCTTTCCAACTTAATTGTCCCATAATAGCGGATGAATATTCGGGAATATAAACAAGTTGTTTCCCTACAGATACATCTTCCGTACCAACCGGATCTCCGTTGTTAATAGCTTTTGTATGATTCCAGTTGGCATCCAGCCACAATGTCCAGTCGCCTAATCGCAATGATGCCTTTCCTTTAAGTTCGATACCATAACTATGAACTTGTTTTATGTTACGAGGAGTCCAATAGCCTTTAGGATGAACCACCCATAAAATCCAATTGTCAATATATGAGTCGAAAGCGGTAATTTCTCCTTTTAATGAGAAACATTCATCCGATTTTAATGTAAATTCGACTCCTGTATCATATGTGAATCCTTTTTCTGATAATAAGTCCGGATTTCCGCCGGGTTGAAAATAAAGATCGTTCAGAGTAGGGTAACGGTAATTGCGCGCTATAGAAGCTTTAAACATCAATCCATAGCGTGGCCAAAGTGTTATGTCAAGAAAACCGGCTGGTATGAAAGGAGTGAATTTGTCATCGTAGAATGTCTCTCGTAAGTCAACAGCCAGCCCTATACGGGAACAAGGACGATAGCGTATTGTTGCAAGTGCTGTTGCCTCGGGACGAGTCTCTTGATATCCCGGATGGTAAGCATTTACTTCTAAATTCTTACTATCTACATAATTGAATTTTCCATCTATGTATCCACCTATCATCCATTTCTCAGATGGAAGATATTCAGCATTTCCTGATACAAATCCTGAATAAATATAGCTACTTGCATCTTGCATTCTACTCATTTGCTCTTCGCCTATTCTAATATCATACGTGTATAACATATGAGTATATGTATATCCCAATTTACTGGATATCTTTAATTTTTCTGAGGTTTTGTCCCAACAGCCTACTCCGCGAAAAGTCGTTTCTTTTTGGCGGGTTTTATAATCATTGTCATTGCGTTGGTCGGTAGTAAGCATTGGAATACCACGATTGGAATTCATAAGCCAGGCAGCAAGTGAAAATTTATTGCCATCTTTACGATTATAGTAAAGCTCTTGTAATATATGAAAGTCTTGGTATTGGCAATTTTTATTTTTGGTTTTTTCAAAGTCCTTATTGTAACTGCCATCATCGTTTATTATTGCTTTTTCATAATTGGTGTATTTAAAATCATTTTTTGAGTGTGCTAAATAGATGCGAGTGGAACTTTGCCATTTTTCTCCTCCATAACGGAAATGAAGAAAATCATCAAATGTTCGGTAACTGCTGATACCTTGTATGAATTTTAAATCATATCCTTTAAATTTTTCCGGGCTTGTTCCTAATGTAATTGCACCTCCCAAACCACTGCCGGATACATTCACTGAACTTGCGCCGTGCCACAAACTCATATCATCAACAAAATATGACGGAATAAGTGAGAAGTCTACTTGTCCCATCATTGGAGAATTGATATTCATTCCGTTCCAGAGTACCTGTGTGTGAGAAGGAGAGGTGCCGCGGAAAGAGGCGGTTGCCATAGTTCCTCTACCATAACTTTTAATAAAAATAGAGGTGTTTTGTGACAATATATCCGCTAAGCTGTTAGTGATACTTTCGCGAAGGATAAGAGTGTCGAGTACGGTTTTTGTGGTTCCAATATCTTTAAATGGGCGTTTACCAATAATCGTTATTGTGTCCAGACGTAGTTGCCATGCCACTTTATTGTCCTGCCCCTGAATAGAGAAGATACAACAGAATAGAAGTACTATACTTATCTTTATTTTATCTTCCATGTTTATTGATTGTTATATTGAAAGCAAAAGGCGCCTGGTGTAATGCCAACTTTGAATGTATCTACTGGTTCTCCTTTGGGAGTAAAACGATAGATAACTCCTGGTTGTTGGTAATCTATAGCATCTGCCACATATACTTCAGATGTGTTGGGATCTACTGTTAGCCCATAATAAATACTATTGTTTGCCGGTGCTTTTAGAAAAGGACGCACTGGAACCCGAGAATCAGTTACATCCATGCACCAGATATCTTCTGAAATGAAATATAGAGTATCTCGTTCGCCGTTTAATGCTACTTCAGATGCTCTTTTTTCTTTGTTAAAACTGTAAAATCTAGTAGCTTTTTGTGAAGCGGCATCTATTTTATAAAGAGTAGGCTCCTCATAATTATAAGGACTACCTTCATATCCCCCATCGGTTATTGTCCATATTTGTCCGTATTTATCGAGGACGAGTGATGTAGGCTGTATGCCTACAGTGATTTCGTTTACCACTTGGTCTGTTTCAGTATCTATCACCAGTATTTTGTTATCATAAGACCAACAGTTTGTGAATACATATTTTCCGTATTGTACCATTTGTTCTGTTGACTGATGTCCTTTTGTTTCGATAGTTCCTGTCTTTTGTAAAGTTTGAGGATTGAATATGGTAATTGCTGAAGCGTATAGATCGGTAATGTATGCTTTTGTATCACTTACAAAATGTATGTAACGAGGGGAAGTTAAATTTGTAATACCGCCCAATATCTCAAAAGTTTGCAGGTCTATCACATATACTGCTCCGGAATTATTGACTACGACATAACCTTTGCCGTTGTGTACAGTCATTGATTGTGCTACATCACCCAATTTTCTCCCATTTGCACGAAAGAAAACATCATTTTCTATCTTTTTGGTTTCGGGATTATAATAGGAAAGGCTGGCATTGCCATATTGAAAATTCCCTTCATTGGTGATAAATAATCCGTTGCCGGAAATTTCAAAAGGCTTTTTATCAAATGGATCATAATCCATGCACGATGCTACGGCAAAGAATAAAAGAAGGATAGGAATAATGAACTGAGTCTTTTGCTTCATAATCTGCTGTTTACCAAAATCTATGTATCATAGACATATTTATTCTTCGGAATTATTAACCAAAGTAATAATTGAATTTACAGTGAGCGGCAAACTAAGAAAAATGTCAATAGAAAAAGTCTTTCTGACACAAAGCGTATGTGAGAAAAAGGATTAATGAACTACTTCCTGAATGCCGCAGGAGTAAAATGCAAACGAAAGAGGCAGGTCTTCTGACTTATTCCCTTATTCGGTAGCGCCTTCCCAGAGAAGATTTCCAGTGACAATTTGCTCCAAATTGCATGATTTTGTAATCCATGCGGGAAAATACAGCAGCGGCTACTGTTACCGATTATCACGGTATTCCCTTTTGTCTCTTTCAGAGAACCACTTTCGTGGGTGCAAAGATAGTCATCTTTTCTTAGATGATTATCTTTTTAATGAGATAAAGTAAGGAAGATCAATGTTGTTCTTCCTTACTTAAGATATTGAATAGATTTTAAAGAATCTCTTTCTCGCTTATAATGCGACAGCTATATCATCTATACAAAAATAAGCAGGAGTATTCATTCCATAATCTCCGATATCAGAACTATTCATAGAGAATTGGATTTTGTGTACTTTACCCAATGATGATAGATCTACACGTTTCCATTCGGTTAACACACCTCCTGCATCTGACTTGCGAAAATCAGCTAGATAAGCCTCTACTTCACTTGTCTTCTCACCAGCTGCATTAAATCCTTGAATTGTTATTTTGAGCCAATCATTATCTTCAAAGGAAAACTTTTTAGCTGTATTATCACCTTGCAACATAGAAAGTGCAGCGTAACTACTGTTGGCTATGTACAAATGGTCAATGATGTATTCTGCATTATCGTCTATAAAATCTATAGAAGTTGCTTCTTCTCCTGAAAAGGAACTGTAATAAACGACAGCAAATGTTTTAGAATGGTTATGTCCACCGTTTTTCTGGTTATGGTCACCATAATATACACTACATTGATTAGTATATAGTTTTGTTTCTTTGTCATTCCATTGAGAGATTGCAATACCTCCATTATAGAATTCGTTACTGGTATGGAAGAACAAACCGGATTCTAGATCGTCGTATCCACCATAAAGATATTCGCCTGTATAATCCGAATATAGGTTTTCTCCGTAAGAAGTCGGGCCTGCCAGATAACTCTCATCTGCATTTTCAAAAGTTACATAATGGAATACCTTTACTTCGAAAGAAGCATTCAAAGTCGATTGGTCATCTCCGGTAGCAACAATCTCGATTTTTCCACTTTTTAAGATATTAGCAGTTCCCTTTTGAGGGGCAACCACTGTCAGGATACCATCTTTGAGAGAAGTATTCCATCCTTCAGGTTGTTTGATGGCAGTTGAACTCACATTTTGCAGCTTAACTTCAAAAGTTCTACTTTCTGCATAATTGAAGTCTTCGATAGAAGCAGCGGTAATCTTTAAAGAAGATTTTCCTTTGGGGATTGAATTATCATCCGAACAAGCAGCCAATAGGCATACTGTAACTAAAAAGAGAAGATACTTTTTCATACGTTTCATATATAGTTAATAAATTATTGTCTCGCAAAAGAAAGCAAACAAAAGCTGCGTCAGACAATATTGTTTTTATATGATAGATGAAATGCTATCTGATATGAAGACAATGATCATCGGTGCTCTCGTTGCTCGCAAGAGTTATTCCTTTTTTGTATAGGTAGGTCTTCTGACTCATTTCTTAATAGATACGCCTTCCCAATCTTGTTAAGACCAGTGGCTTTTTTTCTCTATATATTCCCCTATTAATAGGAGAAATGAAATTTACAGCAGCGAGAACTGTTGCCGGTTTACACGACATTCCCTTTTAATCTTTCCGTAGACATCTGTCGGAAAGAACCTTAACGGCACAAAGATAGTATTTTTTTGAGAATTGGAAAAGAAGTGTAATGTTAAATGTTAGAAGTGAGTATTTTATATAAAAAAGTTGAAGACATTTAATTAGGGAGTGTAAGGATAACATTGTGTAAGGATATAATTAGTGCTTAAATTTGCCTTTTTTACAGCCTTTTTCTCTTGAATCACTTTTATATTGTGTACTTTTACCACCTTAGAACTTGAAATCACTTTTTAGGTTATTTCAGATTAATGTGGTGTGGAAAAATGAAAAAGAATAGACTTAACTCCTTTATGCTTGCCGGTACAGGAAGTGATGTAGGCAAAAGTGTTTTAGCTGCGGCATTTTGTCGTATTTTGAAGCAGGATGGTTATACACCTGCCCCATTCAAAGCACAAAATATGGCACTGAATTCTTATGTTACGCCTGAAGGTTTGGAGATTGGACGGGCACAAGCTGTTCAAGCGGAAGCAGCGGGAGTGTCTTGTCACACTGACATGAATCCACTATTACTGAAACCTAGTACAGAACAGACTGCCCAAGTGATACTAGGTGGGAAACCGATTGGTGACCGTAATGTATATGAATTCTTTCAGAAAGAAAATCGTAAAGAACTTCGGAAAGTGGTAAATGCTGCTTATGATAGATTGGCCAACCAATTTAATCCTATTGTAATGGAGGGGGCCGGAAGTATTTCTGAGATTAATTTCCGGGATTGTGATTTGGTTAATATGTCGATGGCGAAACATGCTGGAGCTGATGTATTTCTTGTTGCGAATATTGATCGAGGTGGTGTCTTTGCTAGTGTATATGGCTCTGTCTTGTTACAGACATCGGAAGAACGTTCACTCATTAAAGGGATTATAATCAATAAGTTTAGGGGAGATATTCGTCTGTTTGAACGGGGAGTCAAGATGCTGGAAAAACTTTGTGGAATTCCTGTGTTGGGAGTTATTCCTTATTTCAAAGGGATTTATATAGAAGAAGAGGACTCTGTAATGCTTGAATGTAAGAATCGGGAAGCTATGGTCGGCAAGATAAATATAGCCGTAATATTGTTAAGGCATCTTTCTAATTTTACTGACTTTAATATATTGGAAAGAGATGAACGGGTACATTTGTACTACACCAACAATGTGGATGATATAGAGAAGGCTAATATTGTTTTACTACCGGGAAGTAAAAATACTTTAGATGATCTTTATGAACTTCGCTGTAATGGAGTGGCACAAGCCATTCTTAAAGCTCATCAGAGAGGAGCGACAGTTATGGGAATTTGTGGAGGCTATCAAATGATGGGACTGGAAGTTCGGGATCCGCAAGGAGTAGAAGGAGATTTCAACTGTTTACCGGGTCTAGGATTGCTTCCTGTGATTACCAGTATGCAAGGGGATAAAGTAACTCGGCAAGTGAGTTTTACTTTTGACGGAACAGAAACAATTTGCAAAGGATATGAAATTCATATGGGAAGGACAGTACTTGTCGAAGGAGCTGTTGCTTCTTCTTTAAATCAATTGACGGACGGACGGGAAGACGGTTATCGAAACGGTCGTAAATGTTTGGGGACATATATCCATGGAATATTGGATAATCAATCGTTTATCGATTTCTTGCTCAAGCCTTATACTGATAAACTGGAACAGCACGCATTTGATTATGCCGCATTTAAAGAAGAACAATATGATAAATTGGCAGCTCATGTGAGGAAACACATCAATATGCCATTGTTCTATAGGATTTTGAAACACAACTAACATGAAAACTTATAGACTAGCCGGACTACTTTTATTTTTAATGGGGATACATGCTGTTTTGTATGCCCAACAGACAAGAACAATCAAAGGAAGGATACTGACACTGGAAACTGGAAGCAAAGAAAAACAGCCTTTACCTTCCGCAAGTGTCGTCGTATTATCAAAAAGTGATTCTGCTTTTGTAAAAGGAACGACAAGTGACAAGGAAGGTCGTTTTACGATTCGTTTTCAACCTCAGAATAAGAAGACATATTTGTTGAAAACTTCTTTTATGGGAATGCAATCTGTTTTTCTTGGCCTGAAAGATTCAACATCTGTCAATGTTGGAACAATTGTCCTGAAGGATGATGATATCCGGATTAATGAAGTAGTAGTGACTGCCAAATTAAAAGAGATAGTGATGGAAGGTGATACAACAGTAATCAATGCCGCAGCCTATAAAACGCCGGAAGGTTCTTATCTGGAGGATTTGGTGAAACGTGTTCCGGGATTAGTGTATAATAAGAATGATAAATCATTGAGTTACAACGGTCAAACGATTAGTGAAATTAATGTAAATGGAGAATCTTTCTTTTCCGGTAGTAAGGAGACTGCGTTGGAAAATCTTCCGGCAAATTTAGTCAGTAAGTTACGAGTATACGACAAACGTTCGAAAGAGGAAGAATTTACTGGTGTTGATGATGGCAAGAAAAATTATGTTCTGGATCTGCAAACTAAAGATGAACTGAATGAAACATGGTTGGTGAATGCAAAAGTCGGATTTGGTAATAATCGGAAAAAAGACCTGGAAGCACAAGCGAACTATTTTCGGAAAAATGGAGATAATATTTCATTGATGATGCGTTCTACAAATAGATACCAGAATAGTATTTATAAAGATAACATCAATAATTCGATAGGATTGAATATAACAAAGAAGTTAGGAGAAGATTTAAGATTATCGGGTAGTGTGAATTATGGTCTTAATCGGAATGGTAATATTTCTAGTACCTATCAAGAGCAATATTTGATTAGTGGTAATCAATATTCTTCTTCCGTTAGTGAAAGCAATTCTAAAAACAGAAATATATCCGGTAACTTCTTTGGAGATGGAAAAATTGATAAACGTACCCGTTTCAATTTTATGGGAAATTTTTCACTATCTCCCAATCAAGGTGAAAACAGTAATCAGAATGCAACTTTTGATGCACCTCCGGGGATTGATCAGAATAACTTTTTTGATAATTTTGAATCGATCCCTAAAGATATCAGAATCAATCGTAGTGAGAATCGTTCGCTATCTAAAGGTCAATCAAATAATTATATGTGGATGGCAAGCGTTATGAGACGAATGGATGAGAAAGGAAATACCATCATCAGCTTGAATCTTCAAAATTCAGATACTTGGGGAATAAACAAAAATTTCTCTCTTTCCAATACGACTTATTACCGTCTGAAAGATAAGTTGGGTAATGATTCTGTGCTTTTTCGAAATCAATATTTGCAATCACCTACTCGGAATGGTAATTGGCGGATGGGACTTTCTTTATCACAATTGATAGCTAAGAAGGTACGTTTGAATGCAGCGTATGCCTGGAGCACCCTGTATGAGAGAGACAATCGAGATACGTATGAACTCTCTTCTTTGACAACAGCAGATACATTCGGGAAACTTCCTAATAATTATCAGGAGGGGTATGTCGATAGTTTGAGTAATCGAAGTCGTAGTCGATTTAAAGGTCATGATCTGAGCATGGGAATTAACTATAATGACACTACATGGACACTCAATGTAATGGTAGTCGTTACTCCACAAAAGCGTACGGTTGAGAGAAAAATTGGGAAGCTTAGTGCTGATACTACTATGAATACTATCGATTACCGGCCGACGATATGGTTAGGTTGGCGAAAGAAACAACTTCAACTGAATCTGAATTATGATGGCATGACTCGTCAGCTTCTTTGTCTGATTTGATGCCTTTGACAGATAATAGTGATCCGTTGTATATCACTCGTGGAAATCCGGATCTTAAACAGATGTTTACTCATAATTTACGTCTGAGTTTTCAGAATCAAGCGAAAGGAGTATCTGCGAATGTTGGTTGGCGGATGGAACAGAATAGTGTAACTCAGGTTATGATATATGATTCACAGACGGGAGGGCGCGAGACATATCCTATGAATATCAATGGTAATTGGGGAGTAAATGCCGGAGCCAATTGGTGGAAACGTATGGGGAAATTCTTTTCTTTGCGATTGGATGCTCATGGAAATCGTGATAACAGAGTCAGTATGATCAATGAAGATAAAAGTCAAGATCCGGAAAAGAGTACAACACGTACTTCCAATCTGAATTGTGAAGCTCATCTTTCATATCAACCAGCATGGGGTGGGCTTGATTTTTCCACAGGTTGGCAATATCAGTATTCACTCAATTCGGTGAATAATAATGATACATTTACTCGAAATTATCGGTTTGGGCTTGAGAGTTATGTAGATTTACCTTTCGGACTACAACTACGGACGGACGCAACGTATGAATTTAGAGGTGGAACCAATATTCAAAAGGATGATGAGAACGAAGTTCTCTGGAATGCGGGGGCCACTTATCGTTTTCTGAAAAACAAAACTGCGGAGTTGTCAGCATATTGGTCGGATATTTTGAGTGATAAGAAAAATTATACACGTACAGTTACTTCTGATGGATTTTATGAGTATCGTAGTCAACAAATACGTGGGTATTTCATTGTAAGTTTCAAATATAACTTCCGTACAATGATGTAAGTTTTGGAAATAATTCGTATGTTTGCTTCAAAACCATAAAACAAATGTACTATGAGTGGTAATTATGTCATTAATATCGGTCGCCAGTTGGGTAGCGGCGGAAAAGAAATAGGAGAGAGGTTGGCTACCCGTTTGGGTATTGACTTCTATGATAAAGAATTGATTAATTTAGCTTCGGAAGAAAGCGGACTTTGCAAAGAATTTTTTGAAAAAGCGGATGAAAAAGCCTCCCAAGGTATTATCGGAGGTTTGTTTGGGATGCGGTTTCCTTTTATTAGTGAAGGGGCAATGCCTTGTACCAATTGTTTAAGCAATGATGCTTTGTTTAAAGTACAGAGTGATGTGATTCGTCGGTTGGCAGCTGAAAAATCTTGTGTGTTTGTTGGACGTTGTGCTGATTATATTTTAAGAGAGCACCCTCGGTGTGCAAACATCTTTATTTCAGCTTCTAAAGAAGATCGTGTTGCGCGTCTTTGTCAGATACATCGTATTGATGAAGAAGCTGCAGAAGCAATGATGGAGAAAGCTGATAAGAGGCGTTCGGAATACTATAATTATTATAGTTTTAAAACATGGGGAGCCGCTGCTACTTATCATTTATGTATTGACTCTTCATCATTGGGTATTGATGGAACCGTACGGTTTATAGAGGAATTTGTAGCAAAGAGACTTCAACTGTGAAAACATATATTGTGTGAGGAGAAAAATAAAGCCGACTTATTCATCCATGAATTTAGTCGGCTTTTCTATTTATGATAGAACTTAATTTACATCATTGCTAATAATATCATCTGCCCTGTCAGAATACGAAGAAACATTGATAATGGGTAAACAGTGGAATATCCAACTGCTGGTGCATCACTGGATGTTATCTGGTTTGAATAAGCCAATGCGGGGGGATCGGTATTGCTACCAGCTATTAATCCCATCAAAGTGAAATAGTTTACCTTGTAATATAGACGGGCAATGGCACCGATGATAAGTAATGGTATCACTGTAATCAAGAAACCGCTACCTACATAAAGTAACCCATCTCCTTCTACAACTGTTTGCACGAAATTAGCTCCTGCATCAATACCTACACTCGCAAGGAAAAGCACGATACCTATTTCGCGAAGCATCAAATTGGCACTCATAGTAGTATAAGTTACTAAATGAAGCTTATGACCAAAACGTCCGATCAAAATAGCCACTACTAATGGTCCGCCTGCCAACCCTAGCTTTAATGGAGTCGGCATGCCCGGGAAGGCAATAGGAAGGCTACCCAAAAGGATACCTAAGAAAATACCAACAAAGATAGTCACTATATTGGGTGTGTCAAGACGTTTCAATTGGTTACCTAATGCGTTGGCAACACGTTCGACAGCATCTTGTTGGCCCACTATCATAACGCGGTCACCCACTTGTAATATCAGATTAGGATCAGCAAACAAGTCCATACCGGAACGATTGACACGAGTTACGTTTACACCATACATGCTGCGGAAATGCATAGAACCTAATGTTTTTCCATTGATTTCCGGTTTGGTAACCAAGATACGACGGGATACCATTGGAAGATCTTGCTTTTCCCAATCCAATTCTACTTCTTTTCCTATAAATACAGTAATGGCGGCGGCATCTTCTTCCGAACAAACAATAAATAGCTGATCGCCCACATAGAAGAGAGTTTCATGATTCGGAATACTTACATGACCATCATGACGAATACGTGAGCATACAAAGGGACGTCCTAGGAAGTTTTTAATCTCAATCAATGTTTTTCCACTGATAGACTCATTGCGCACCTCAAGGCTCATCATATGTGGCTTGTGATGTATATCTTCACTTTGTGTTTTCAGACTTCTTCTTCCTTATTCAGATTGATGCGGAAGATATAACGGATAGCAATGATCGAGCCAATTATACCGACTACACCAAGTGGATAAGCACAGGCGTAACCAAGTGCAATCTGTGGACCGTTATAGCTTAACTGATTCAGTGCTTCGTTAGCAGCACCAAGTCCCGGAGTGTTTGTTACGGCTCCATAGAGGATACCTACCATCATTGGCAATTCAACACGTCCGTTCCAGAGATAATAAAGCCCCAGAGCAACAGCAATATTTAACACTACGATGCCTACAGCCAACAGGTTTAATGTCATTCCACCCTTCTTAAAGGAAGAGAAGAATGATGGCCCCACCTGAAGACCGATACAGAATACGAACAAGATCAATCCGAATTCGCGGATGAAATGTAGGATGCGTGTATCGGCTGTGAAGCCGAAATGTCCCATTAGGATGCCGGCAAACAAAACAAAAGTGACTCCCAGAGATACTCCGAATATCTTGATCTTACCAAGATACACACCGGCTGCCACTACGAAGGCGTAGAGGAATACGATATGTGCTACGGAGCTAGGGTCCCACAGTAAACTTTGTAACCAATCCATAATTTAATAGTAGTTTTTATGATATTTTTCTAAAAAACGGATGCAAAATTAGTCATAACATTGGAGCTAATCAAATAAATGAAGAATTAAAAATGAAGAATATCCATTTATGCAATTCTATAGATATTCAATTGTAGAAGATTACTTCTCTATTAAATTATACTATTTTTAATGATTCAAATGGTTATTCCTTTTACTGTGTACATTAATTCTTTTGGCTGCATATCGTTATTCCTTCTGGTGTATATATTAATTCGTAGGACTATAGCTCAACGAATTATTTTGTGCATAAGCGATTGTTATTCTATAAACCGAGAATCCTAAGTCTTTGCATCGTTTCCTTTAAACGGGAAAGAGTAACTTTCTGTTTGTACGAATTTTCCCTAAAAAAGATAGTCTTTTGAACTTAATGGTTATATTTGCAGATCTAACGATGGGCATTTGGGATGAAATAGATAAATATAAGGACAATATTAATTTTGTTTTAATTTTAAATAAACTATGGCAGACAAAAAAGAAAAACTCTTCTCGGACTTTTCTCCTGTCTCTACCAAACAATGGATGGAGAAGGTTACAGCCGACCTGAAAGGTGCTGATTTTGAGAAGAAGCTCGTTTGGAAAACAAACGAAGGGTTCAAAGTAAAACCTTTCTACCGTTTGGAGGACTTGGAAGGTTTGAAGACAACAAACGCACTTCCCGGAGAATTCCCTTACTTAAGAGGTACGAAGAAAAACAACAATGAATGGATGGTTCGCCAGGAAGTTAGAGTTGAGTGCCCGAAAGAAGCAAATGCAAAAGCATTGGATATTCTGAATAAAGGTGTCGATTCTCTTTCTTTTCACATAAAAGCAAAAGAACTGAATGCTGAATATATTGAAACGTTGTTAAATGATATTCAGGCTGAATGTGTAGAATTGAACTTCTCAACCTGTCAGGGACATGTTGTTGAGTTAGCTAATCTACTTGTTGCTTATTTCCAGAAGAAGGATTATGATGTGAAGAAACTGAAAGGTTCTATCAATTATGATTTCTTCAACAAGATGCTGACCCGTGGTAAGGAAAAAGGTGATATGGTACAAACTGCCAAAGCTTTGATTGAAGCTATTCAACCGCTTCCTTTTTATCGCGTAATTAATGTGAATGCATTATCTCTGAACAATGCTGGTGCGTATATTTCTCAGGAATTGGGTTATGCGTTAGCTTGGGGTAATGAATACTTGAACCAGCTGATAGATGCAGGTATACCTGCTGCTACAGTTGCCAAGAAGATAAAATTTAATTTTGGTATTAGTTCTAATTACTTCCTTGAAATTGCTAAGTTCCGTGCAGCACGTATGTTATGGGCGAATATTGTGGCTTCATATAATCCTGAATGCTTGCGTGACTGTGATAATAAAGGTCCTCAGGGAGAATGCCGCTGCGCTGCGAAGATGGTAATTCATGCTGAAACATCGACTTTCAATCTCACTTTATTTGATGCTCATGTAAACTTGCTTCGTACACAAACTGAGGCGATGAGTGCTGCGCTGGCTGGTGTTGATTCAATGACAGTTGTTCCGTTTGATAAAACTTATGAAACTCCGGATGAATTCTCTGAACGCTTGGCGCGTAACCAGCAATTATTGTTAAAAGAAGAGTCTCATTTTGATAAAGTAATTGACCCGGCTGCAGGTTCTTATTATATTGAGAATCTTACAGTATCTATTGCTAAACAGGCTTGGGAACTATTCTTGGCTGTAGAGGAAGCTGGTGGTTTTTATGCTGCGTTGAAAGCAGGAACTATTCAGGCTGCTGTAAACGAAAGCAATAAAGCTCGCCATAAAGCAGTAGCTCAACGTCGCGAGATTTTGTTGGGTACTAACCAGTTCCCTAACTTTAATGAGAAAGCTGGTGAAAAACGTCCGGTTGAAGCGAAATGTTGTTGTGGAAATGATGCTCAAACTTGTACAAAGGATGTGAATACATTAGTATTTGATCGTGCTGCCAGCGAATTTGAAGCTTTACGTCTGGAGACAGAAGCCTCTGGTAAGCGCCCGAAAGCATTTATGCTGACTATTGGTAACTTGGCTATGCGTCAGGCCCGTGCCCAATACTCTTGTAATTTCCTTGCTTGTGCAGGTTATGAAGTAATCGATAATCTTGGATTTGAAACTGTGGAAGCTGGTGTTGAAGCAGCAATGGCTGCTAAAGCAGATATCGTAGTTCTTTGTTCCAGTGATGATGAATATGCAGAATATGCTATTCCTGCTTTCAAAGCATTGAACGGACGTGCTATGTTTATTGTTGCCGGTAATCCAGCTTGTGCTGAAGAACTTAAAGCTGCAGGTATTGAGAGCTTCATCCATGTTCGTGTAAACGTATTGGATACCTTGAAAGAGTTTAACGCCAAACTATTGAAGTAAAATGAGAAAAGATTTTAAAAATATTGATATATATGCTGCATTTCAGCCTGCTAATGGTGCTGAATGGCAAAAGGCTAACGGTATTTCCGCTAATTGGAAAACACCGGAACATATTGAAGTGAAGCCTGTTTATACAAAGGAAGATCTTGAAGGAATGGAACATCTGGAATATGCAGCCGGAATTCCTCCCTACTTGCGTGGTCCTTATTCAGTAATGTACACTCTTCGTCCTTGGACCATTCGTCAGTACGCTGGATTTTCTACTGCGGAAGAATCAAATGCATTCTATCGTCGTAATCTGGCTGCCGGACAGAAAGGCTTGTCTGTTGCATTCGACTTGGCTACTCATCGTGGCTACGATCCTGACCACGAACGTGTTGTGGGTGATGTTGGTAAGGCTGGTGTATCTATCTGTTCATTAGAAAATATGAAGGTTCTGTTCGATGGCATTCCTTTGAATAAAATGTCTGTATCTATGACAATGAATGGTGCGGTACTTCCGATTTTGGCATTCTATATCAATGCAGGTTTGGAGCAAGGTGCTGTACTGGAAGAAATGGCTGGAACTATTCAGAATGATATCCTGAAAGAATTCATGGTGCGTAATACTTATATTTATCCACCTGCATTTTCAATGAAGATTATTTCTGATATATTCGAGTATACTTCGCAAAAGATGCCGAAGTTCAACTCTATCTCTATCTCCGGTTACCATATGCAGGAAGCAGGAGCTACGGCAGATATCGAATTGGCTTACACATTGGCCGACGGATTGGAATATCTTCGTGCAGGAACAGCAGCAGGTATTGATATCGACGCGTTTGCTCCCCGTTTATCTTTCTTCTGGGCAATTGGTACCAACCATTTCATGGAAATAGCTAAGATGCGTGCCGCACGTATGTTATGGGCGAAGATTGTTAAACAATTCAATCCGAAGAACCCTAAATCATTGGCATTGCGTACGCATAGCCAGACTTCTGGTTGGTCACTGACTGAACAAGATCCATTTAATAATGTAGGTCGTACTTGTATCGAAGCTATGGCTGCTGCACTGGGACATACACAATCACTGCATACCAATGCATTGGATGAAGCAATTGCTCTTCCGACTGACTTTTCTGCTCGTATTGCTCGTAATACTCAGATCTATATTCAGGAAGAAACAAATATCTGCAAGAATGTAGACCCTTGGGGTGGTTCTTATTATGTGGAAACATTAACTAATGAGTTGATTCAAAAGGCCTGGGATTTAATTCAGGAAGTAGAGAAGCTGGGCGGTATGGCAAAAGCAATTGAAACTGGTATTCCTAAGATGCGTATTGAAGAAGCTGCTGCACGTACTCAGGCTCGCATTGATAGCGGCCAGCAGACCATTGTGGGTGTGAATAAGTATCGTCTGGAGAAAGAGGATCCGATTGATATTCTGGAAGTGGACAATACTGCTGTGCGTAAAGAACAGATTGAAAACTTGAAGAGGCTTAAAGAAGGACGTAACGAAGCCGACGTGCAAAAAGCCCTTGAAGCCATCACGAAGTGTGTGGAAACTAAAGAAGGAAATCTACTTGAATTAGCTGTAGAAGCAGCTCGTGTTCGTGCGACTCTGGGTGAGATTTCTTTGGCTTGTGAGAAAGTAGTAGGACGTTATAAAGCAGTAATCAGAACAATATCAGGCGTGTATTCATCAGAAAGTAAAAATGATGCCGACTTCAAGCGTGCTTGTGAATTAGCCGAGAAGTTTGCGAAGAAAGAGGGACGTCAACCTCGTATTATGATTGCGAAAATGGGACAAGACGGTCACGACCGGGGGGCTAAGGTGGTAGCTACCGGTTATGCGGACTGTGGTTTCGATGTAGATATGGGACCGTTGTTTCAGACACCGGCAGAAGCTGCCCGCGAAGCAGTAGAGAATGATGTTCACGTAGTGGGCGTTTCTTCACTGGCTGCAGGGCATAAGACGCTGATTCCGCAGATTTTGGATGAATTGAAGAAGTTGGGTCGCGAAGATATTATTGTGATTGCTGGTGGCGTAATCCCTGCACAGGACTATGACTTCCTGTATAAAGCAGGTGTAGCGGCTATTTTCGGTCCAGGTTCTCCGGTAGCGAAAGCAGCCTGTCAGATTCTGGAAATCTTGATGGACGAAGAATAAATCGGTTGCAATAGATTCAAGAGGACATTCTAAAATAGAATTTATAAGTTGAAAGTTTTCTAGACTAATACCTCTTTATCATACATCCCCTTATTATATTCTTTTTTTCATTTTTGAAATAGGATATCAATAAGGGGATTATTATATCCTAAAATATAGATAGTAATGATATATTTCTGCATCCATCTTTCGGTGGCTACTGTGGTTTTGTCAGATCTGGGGTAATTACCTGGCATTTTTATACCTTTGTGTGAGAATCTAGGAAATATAATGTACATTTGTATGTTTTTAAAAGGACTATTAGCAAATAAACAAACAAAATATAGATTGATATGTCACGTTTTTTAATAGTGATTTTATTTATAGGTCTGTTTCATCTAGAACTATTTTCTGCTACAGGAAAAGTTCTTGTAGTTAGTTCTTACGGTACTGACTATCAGTGGAGCAATACGATTATGGATGCTATTGGCAATCGGCTTAAAGAAGTTTATCCCTCGATTGAGTTCAGTCGTGAATTTCTATCTTCTGAGATGCAAGACGAATCTTATACTTGGGGGAAAAAGATGGGGGTGTTGTTAAGTAACTATCAAAAGAATCCACCGCGAGCTATCGTACTTGTCTCTGATGAGGCCTGGATGGGATATCAGGACGTTAATGTGGCAGAATTTAAAGATGTACCTCTTATTTTGTGTGCTGTGAAGCCTCATTCTATTTCTACTAGCGATTTTGCAGCGAAAAGAGATAGCCTCACTTTGAATGATTTCACTCCTACTATTGAAATGATGAAGCCTTATAAAGCTACTGCTGTGCTGAGAGAAATGAATACCTCAGGTTATTTGTCGCTAATGGACAACCTGATTGTCGGGCTAAATCGTTTTGTGTTTATTACTGATAGTCGTTTTTACGGGGTTTATACACATTTACTTCTTCAACAGGAAGCAGAACGGAGTTATCCGCAAATTCCTGTTCAAAATATCGACGGAAGATTTATTAATACTGATTCTTTGCTTTCACTTTTACCTACTATACCTTCTACTGCTGGAGTGTTGCTGACTTCCTGGCTGACAGGAGAATATGGGTTCGAATATTCGAAAGATTATTTGTATAGTCGGATGGAGAATAAATTGTCTACTCCGATTTTTATAACTAATAATATCGGATTGGATAAAGAATTCTTCATTGGAGGTTATTTAAATAAAGCTTCATTTTGGGGAAATAAGGCAGCTGATCTTTTACTTGCGGTGCTTGGTGGTACGGTTCCAGAAAAGATTGTACCCGAAATTTATCACGATGACCAATGTCATATTGCGTGGAAAGTTTTTCATCATTACGACCTCAATCCGGAAAAGCTTCCAGCCAAGGTAAAGTACTATAATGCACCTCAGGCGTTTTGGGTAGAATATAAATACTACATTATCGCTGTGATAGGAATATTCATGATCTTTCTGCTGTTTTATATTTATACGCTTCGGAGTAACATCAAATTACAATATGCCAATGATAAATTGAAACAAGCACAAGAAGATTTGATTATTGCTCTTCGAAAAGCAGAAGAATCAGATCGGCTGAAATCCGCTTTCCTGGCAAATATGAGCCATGAGATACGTACACCTTTGAATGCGATTGTCGGTTTCTCAGGAGTACTCGATGAGGTGGATACAAAAGAGGAACGTGATGAGTATGTAGAATTGATCCGTCGTAATAGCGACTTGTTATTACAGTTACTTTCTGACATTCTTGATTTATCACGTATAGAAGCAGGGGTACTTGAATTTTCTTTTAGTCAGACGGATGCTTTTTATGTATGTAATAACGTTGTTACCTCACTTGCTAGTAAGTGTAGATCCGGTGTAGAACTTTATCTCAATGTTTCAGTTACTTCTATGCCACTTACTACGGATGTCAATCGCTTAATGCAGGTGCTTATTAATTTGGTGAACAATGCTATTAAGTTTACTTCAAAAGGAAGTATTGAGGTCGGTTATTTTTCTTATGACGATGAGTTGGTTGAGTTCTATGTGAAAGATACTGGTATTGGAATTGCCACAGAAAAGCAGGCTGCTATTTTCGGACGTTTTAATAAACTAAATAGCTATGTGGAAGGAACAGGCTTGGGATTATCCATCTGCCAAACCATTGTTAGTATGCTTGGGGGGAAGATGGGAGTTGAGTCGGAAGAGGGTGTAGGTTCCCGTTTTTGGTTTAGGATACGGAAAATACAAACCAGTGCTAATGTTGATTCGGGAATTTATGTAGAATGAGGTAAGAAGAATGGCTAAAATTGCCTACCTTTGTGCGATAAATCAGAAAAATAGAGAATGATAGTTTGCATAGCCGAAAAACCGTCTGTAGCGCGTGATATAGCCGATGTACTCGGTGCCCATACAAAGAAAGAAGGATATATAGAAGGAAACGGATATCAGGTGACCTGGACATTTGGTCATCTCTGTACCCTGAAAGAACCTCATGAATATACACAGGGATGGAAGTCATGGAGTCTAAGCAGTTTGCCGATGATTCCACCTCGTTTTGGTATTAAGTTGATAGAAAATCCTACATACGAAAAACAATTTCATATTATCGAAGGGTTGATGCAGAATGCAGATGAGATTATCAACTGCGGTGATGCTGGCCAAGAAGGAGAATTGATTCAGCGTTGGGTGATGCAGAAAGCTGGAGCGCGTTGTCCGGTAAAACGTTTATGGATTTCTTCATTGACAGAAGAAGCGATCCGGGAAGGGTTTGCTAAACTGAAGGATCAGATGGAATTTCAGTCGTTGTATGAAGCAGGGCTATCTCGTGCGATGGGAGACTGGTTGCTGGGGATGAATGCCACTCGTCTATACACAATTAAATATGGTCAAAATAAGCAGGTACTTTCTATTGGGCGTGTGCAGACCCCAACTTTAGCGTTGATTGTCAATCGGCAGTTAGAGATTGCTAATTTCCAGCCTAAGCAATATTGGGAGCTGAAAACCGTATATCGTGATACTACTTTTTCCGCATTAATCAGGAAGAGCGATGAAGAGATTGCTGCGGAAGAAGAAAAAAATGGTGGAAAAAAGAGAATAGAGAATCCGGGCATTGATCCTATTGCTAATCGTGAAGAGGGAGAGGCATTAGTAGACCGCATCAAGGATTTACCTTTTGTAGTTACTAGTGTCGGTAAGAAGGATGGTAAAGAGTATGCGCCCCGTTTGTTTGACCTGACTTCTCTTCAGGTAGAATGCAATAAAAAGTTTGCATATTCTGCCGATGAAACATTGAAATTGATTCAGTCTCTTTATGAAAAGAAAGTGGCTACTTATCCACGTGTAGATACCACCTTCTTGAGTGATGATATTTATCCGAAGTGTCCTGGAATCTTAAAAGGCCTTCGGGATTATGAAGTGCTGACTGCTCCGTTAGTTGGTACTACATTACCAAAGTCGAAAAAGGTATTTGATAATTCAAAAGTAACTGATCACCATGCTATTATTCCAACGGGGGTCTATCCGCAGAATCTAACTGATATGGAACGTCGTGTTTATGATCTGATAGCTCGTCGTTTCATTGCAGTATTTTATCCTGATTGTAAGATTTCCACTACGACCGTAATGGGTGAAGTGGATAAGATAGAGTTCAAGGTAACCGGTAAACAGATTTTGGAGCCGGGGTGGCGCATTGTTTTTGCAAAGGATGTAAAAGAACCTACTGAAGAGAAAGAAGGAGAGAGTGAGGATGTACTTCCTGCTTTTGTGAAAGGAGAGAGTGGACCTCACGTTCCTGATCTGAATGAGAAATGGACTCAACCACCTAAACCTTATACAGAGGCTACCTTGCTTCGTGCAATGGAAACTGCCGGAAAGTTGGTAGATAATGATGAATTGCGCGACGCACTGAAAGAAAATGGTATTGGTCGCCCGTCTACACGTGCTGCTATTATTGAGACTTTGTTCAAGCGGAATTACATTCGTAAGGAAAGAAAGAACCTTATTGCTACACCTACAGGAGTGGAGTTGGTACAGTTGATTCATGAAGAATTGTTGAAATCAGCGGAATTGACAGGTATCTGGGAGAAGAAATTACGTGAGATTGAAAAGAGAACATATGACGCCCGGCAATTTTTGGAAGAATTGAAGCAGATGGTGTCTGAAATTGTAATGAGTGTACTTTCTGATAATACGAATCGAAGGATTACTATTCAGGATGCTACTTCTCAGGTGGAAGAAAAAGAAAAGAAAGAACCTAAGAAACGGGAAAGGAAACCGACTACTCCCAAAGAAAGTAAACCAAGGAATGAGGTAAAAAGGGAGAATAAGACTTTGATAAATGCAGAGAAAACTCCGGAATCTGCTTCGATTTTAGCTGTAGATTTGATAGTGGGACAACCATGTCCCTTGTGTGGTAAAGGCACAATTATTAAAGGAAAAACAGCTTATGGCTGTTCGGAATGGAGAAGTGGATGTACTTACCGCAAGGCTTTTGAGTCATAATCTTGTGATTGAGATGTGACAATGGCGAATCTTTCTCCTATATACTAATTGTTTTGAGAATGTAGTTATTGGTTGTCTGGTAATACCATTACCAGACGCAATCCGTAATTGATATCCCACCGAGGTGGATTGAAGCCATATCATAAAGTCTTAATTCATTTGGCTTCTTTTTGCCCACACTTTGAGATACATAAGTATTTTCATTTCTAATTCTAATTCTGTACCAGGCTACTTCTGCCGGATTGTTGCTGCCGGCATAAATATAGTTTTTAGTGTTTACTCCTCCACGTGCTGCGTATTCCCATTCTGCTTCAAATGGTAATCGAAAAGGGAGTCCGCTCAACGTGGAAGGTTGTTTGGTGAATTACTCAGTATCAAACTAACAGATCTGATCTACTGGATGATCGCGTCTGTGCAGATTGGATGGATTCTTTCCTATAATAATATTCGTCTTGTGTTACTTCGTAACGGTTTATAAAGAAAGAATTAACAGTTACGGGAAAGGCATTGTTTTCTCCCATGTTCGTTGTTCCACCTTGCTATATAGGCCATGTTTCATAATATAATAGTGTATCACTTCCTTTTGTTCTTAATTCACAGTAGGTGACCAGTTTAGCGCATTTTCTAGTATTGAAGGAATAGTATCAATGATAATTCGGTCACGTTGGTATCTATCGTAAAAGCGATCCCATACAGGTTGTTCTTGTGCGGTGCTTGTTAATAATGTTGTTTCCAATAATAGGAAAAATATCGTTAGAATTTGTTTCCTATATTTCTTTTCCATAAGAGTTTTATATCTAGTATTGTATATTAGACAAGAAGCGATGAGAATAACTGCAAAATTAGTTCTTAAAGTAATTTAATCTGCTTTTTTGAGTTTTTATTCCATTTATGGTCAAACTTCCTTTTTTTCTTTAAATTAGTCTAACTTTTCGGCATTAATCATTGTATAATTGTTCTCGTACAATAAGAATGTCAATAATTTAAATAGATGAGAATATGAAAAAGAAGTTGGTAGGAGTGGCTCTGTTATTAGTTGCTGTCTCTTTATGGAGTGTGCAGCCTGTAGGTGCTTGTACTCGAGCAGTCTATATTGGTCCTGACCAAATGGTAATAACTGGTCGTACTATGGATTGGAAAGAGGATATTATGTCTAATATCTATGTGTTTCCGCGTGGAATGAAAAGGGCAGGGCATAATGAAGAGAAAACAGTGAACTGGACTTCTAAATATGGAAGTGTGATTGCGACTGGTTATGATATCGGTACTTGTGATGGTATGAATGAAAAAGGTCTGGTAGCCAGTCTTCTTTTTCTGCCGGAATCTGTTTATTCGCTTCCGGGAGATACACGTCCGGCAATGGGAATCAGTATCTGGACTCAATATGTGCTAGATAATTTTGCATCAGTGCGTGAAGCTGTAGATGAATTGAAAAAAGAAACTTTTCGGATTGACGCTCCCCGTATGCCGAATAACGGACCGGAGTCTACTTTACATCTTGCTATTACGGATGATAGCGGTAATACGGCAATTTTGGAATATCTGGACGGTAAGCTGAATATTCATGAAGGAAAAGAATATCAGGTAATGACAAACTCTCCACGTTATGAAGACCAGTTGGCTATTAACGATTATTGGAAAGAAATAGGAGGGATACAAATGCTTCCGGGGACAAATCGTTCAAGTGACCGCTTTGTTCGTGCTTCTTTCTATATTCATACAATTCCTCAGACTTCGGACGAGAAGATTGCAGTTCCCAGTGTATTGAGTGTGATGCGTAATGTATCGGTTCCCTTTGGTATTAATACTCCGGATAAACCGTATATCTCTTCTACTCGTTGGCGTACCGTTTCTGATCAGAAGAATAAAGTATATTATTTTGAGTCTACTTTAACTCCAAATCTATTTTGGTTGGATTTAAAGAAAATAGATTTTAGCCCGAAAGCAGGTGTGAAGAAATTAGCGTTAACCCATGGTGAGATCTATGCAGGAGATGCTGTGAAAGATTTGAAGGATAGTAATCCGTTTACCTTCCTTTTTCAAACTCCCGTAATGTAAATGTTGATTGGATGATGGGTTATTATAAAATAAAACGGTGGATAGACTGCGAGATGCAAGTTAATCCACCGTTTTAATTATGATGATCATTTATATTTCAGTTATCCCATTACGCATATTCCAAATGGAAGTTGATAACTGCTTCTATTCCCTTTCTGAAAATATCCAATGAGAAATTTTCATTAGGCGAATGAATCGCATCCGATTCAAGTCCAAAGCCCATTAATATAGTTTTGATTCCTAAAACCTGCTCGAACGTTGAAATGATAGGAATACTTCCACCACGTCGTACAGCTAACGGCTTTTTACCAAATGCTATCTCGAATCCTTTTTCTGCTGCTTGATAAGCAGGAAGTGAAATAGGACAAACATATCCTTGTCCTCCATGCATCGGAGTTACCTTTACTTGTACAGTGTCAGGAGCTATACCAAGAATGTAGTCAGCAAATAATTGAGAAATCTTATGATGATCCTGATGCGGAACCAGACGACAAGAAACCTTGGCAAAAGCTTTTGAAGGGAGAACTGTTTTAGAACCTTCTCCTGTATATCCACCCCAGATACCACAAACATCAAATGAAGGTCGGCAACTATTACGTTCCAGTGTACTATATCCTTTTTCTCCAAAAAGAGCCTTTACTCCGATTGCCTTTTTATATTTTTCTTCGTCAAAAGGAATATGTGCAATCATTTCTCTTTCCGCTTGTGGCACTTCTTCCACATCGTCATAAAAACCGGGAACTGTAATTCTTCCATTCACATCCGTTACTTGGCTGATCATTTCACAAAGTACATTTATCGGATTAGCGACTGCACCGCCAAAATGACCGGAATGCAAGTCCCGATTCGGTCCGGTCACTTCAATTTCCCAATAAGCTAATCCGCGAAGTCCTGTTGTTAATGACGGAAGTTCCACACCTAGCATACTAGTGTCCGATACCAGAATTACATCCGCTTTCAATAACTCTTTATGCTCTTCGCAAAAAGCCTCCAGGCTGGGGGAACCAATCTCTTCTTCTCCTTCGAAGATAAATTTTACATTATTCTTTAATAACTCATTCTTAACCAGATACTCAAAAGCTTTTACCTGAATAAAAGATTGCCCTTTATCGTCGTCTGCACCTCGTGCCCAAATATATCCATTCCGAATTTCTGGTTCGAAAGGTTGGCTTTTCCAAAGTTCCAACGGTTCAGCAGGCATTACGTCATAATGAGCATATATCAATACGGTTTTAGCGTTTGGATCTACAATTTTCTGACCGAATACAATTGGATTTCCTTTCGAAGGCATTACAAGTGCTTCGTCGGCTCCGGCTTCCAAAAGAAGTTGTGCCCATCGTTCAGCACATGCAAGCATATCATCATGATGTTCCGGCAAAGCACTGATACTTGGGATACGGATGAGGCTGAACAAGTCCTCCATCATTTTCGGTTCGTTTGCAGTTATATATTTCTGAATATCGTTCATTATAATTGCGTTGTTTTATCTAACAAATAGTAATCGAGTATGGTCATGGCAGCCATTGCTTCCACGATAGGCACGGCACGTGGTAACACACAGGCATCATGGCGTCCGCGAGCTTTCAAGGTAGTATCAATACCATCTATATTAACAGTTTCCTGCTCCATGAGCAAGGTTGCAATCGGCTTGAATACCACACGAAAATAAATATCCTGTCCGTTACTGATACCTCCCTGTATACCTCCGGAGTGATTGGTATGTGTTTCAATTCGTCCGTTGTTATTGAAGAAAACATCGTTCTGTTCGGAGCCTCTCATCTTCAATCCTTTAAATCCTTCACCATATTCGAAGGCTTTAGCGGCATTGATACTAAGCATTGCATTACCTAGTGCAGCGTGCAGTTTACCGAAAACCGGTTGTCCTAATCCGATGGGACATCCTTTGATAACACAAGTGATTGTACCACCGATCGTATCGCCTTCTCCTTTTACCTTATATATAAGGTCTGCCATTTCCTTTGCTTTTTCCGGATCGGGACAGCGTACGTCATTTGTCTCAATCAAATCAAGATCATAGTCCGAGTAGTTATCTTCCAGCTTAATGGCTCCTACTTGTGAAGTATAAGCAGTGATATCGATACCTAACTGGCGAAGTGCTAACTTTGCCAATGCACCGGCTACAACGCGCGAAATCGTTTCGCGTGCCGAAGAACGTCCACCGCCACGATGGTCACGAATACCATATTTCACATTATAAGTATAATCGGCGTGTGAAGGACGATATACGTTTTTCAGGTTATTATAGTCATTGGAGTGTTGGTTTTCATTCCATACAATGAATCCGATAGGACAACCGGTAGATTTTCCTTCGAAAATACCTGATAGAAATTCTACTTTATCCGCTTCTTTGCGCGGTGTGGTAAGAATGGATTGTCCCGGACGGCGCCGGTTTAGCTCTTGTTGCACGAATTCTTCATCAATGGAGATTCCTGAGGGAAATCCGTCGATAACTCCTCCTACTCCTTTCCCATGAGACTCACCAAAACTTGTGAGTCGAAAGATATTGCCAAATGAATTAAACATAGTTGTGGCTTATTTAAAATTACTCTATGCAAATATAACAAAGTTTTTGATAAGAAGGTTGTGATTTCGAAATATCTTCAGAAATAGAGGCTTTTTGAACCTTTTCTTCCTTTTTTAGTTTATAAGTGATGACTTTTTTAATAACTAAACCCGAAATGTATGAAAAAGAATCTATTGTATTTATGTGCATTGGTCTGTTTTGTCAGCCTCTTTGTGGCATGTAGTAATGATGATGATAACGGAAAGAAAGAAGAGACGCCTACAGTGACCGCTCCTGCTGTCGTAGGAACTTATCGTGGAAATTTGGATATTGTTATGATACCGAATGGCTCGGATCAGGAAACTATTATCGCTGACGGTCTGACGAAGAATATTACAATCTCTCAGGTCAGTGATACGGAAGTAAAGATGGAATTGAAAGAATTCGAATTGTTTCTCAATGGCACGATATTGAAACTTGGGGATATTGTTGTTGATAAGTGTGTTGTCAAAAAAGACGGAACTTCCTATAACTTTACGGGGCAGCAGAACTTGACTTTTCAGGGAGCAGGTGCTGCATTGGGTAGTTGTGCTACTAGTGTAGAGGGTGATGTGGAAGGCGGAGATATCGATATGGATATTCTCGTTAAAGTACCAACGTTGGGGCAGACGGTGAAAGTCTCCTTTGATGGAGTAAAACTTGTAACCGATACGGGCACTTATTATGACTTTGAAACTTGGGTTCCCGGTGTGGAAGGACAAGAACCGGACATGACTTTTTATGAACCGACCGGATGGAGTTCTAGTAATACAGGTGCTCAATTACTAAAAGGAATGGGATATGTGGATAAATATGTAGTGACGCAAACGAGTGATGCACATTGGGGAAAATCTGCTGCAAAAATTGAAACCTTGGATTCTAAAGGAAAGGATGCGGGATTTGCTAAGATCCCGAAAGTTACTACCGGTTCATTGTTTTTGGGAGCTTTTAAAACTAGCTTCCCAAACACACTTGAAAGTACTAAGTTTGGTATTGAATTTGGTAAAAAGCCGCTTTCACTAAAGGGATATTATAAGTATGCCCCGGGTGAAGATTATTATGTTTGTCAATCTGTCGAAACTTGTGATGTGGCAACAGTAGACGTTGCCCAAACCGATGCATTCTCTATCAAAGCTGTATTATATACTACCGATGAGTACAAAGCTGATTACTCCGACTGTCTGACGGGAGTCGATATTTATACCTCAGATAGAGTGGTGGCAACAGCCTCTTTGGAAGGAGGAGCACAATCTGATTGGACCTTCTTTGATATTACTTTAAATTATACCAAGCCTTATGATACCCATCAGAAATACCGTTTTGCTATTATCTGTTCGTCCAGCAAAGAAGGGGATAAGTTTTGTGGAGCTCCGGGCAGTGTACTAATAGTGGATGATTTTGAATTGATATCAGCAGAGTAAATATAGCTCTGTTGGAAAGTCTTTTAATGATTTGTATTTAAGGATATAGACAACTAAATATAGGAATAATATTGTTGTATGAGTGCCAGTGGGTTGGCATAGTTGTGCCACCATATTGGAACGATTGTGTCACCTTATTGGCACAACTGTGCCAATAAGGTGACACAATCTGTTCAAAAGTAAGAGAAAGAATCTTAGAATGCGTATCCGAATCCTATGTTTAAATAGATAGGATACATGGCAAATGTAATCGTGTGGAAATCGCTTTTAAAGATGTTATTCAATCCCCATGTGAGGTCTGCATAGATATTGAGATGTTTGAATGCTCTCCATCCTGCACCGAACTGCAATCCCCATTGGAAATGTCTTAAGTCATTTGAAAAATCATAAGTTGCGATTTTTCCGTTATTAAATTCCACTTTGTCTCCTGTTGGGTTTCCTTCACGAAGATACCCCTCATATACGTGTCCGGAAAACTCTCTAGAAAGTAGATAGGAGAAATAAGTACCTCCCTTTATATTCCAGCGGTTATTTATTTTGTAGGTAGCCATCAGTGGAATAGTCAGACCAGAAGTATTAACTTTCGTTTTTACTCCACCTGTCCATGCTCCACTTATTCTTTCGCCACCTTGTCCCAGAATCTCCATACTGTAATTTTTTACAGTAGCTTGTGTGATCATGGATTTATTTTCGAGTCGAAGTCCGGCAATGATTCCAAACTTGTTTTGAAGAGCGAACCATTTGGTTACTTCTCCTCCGATACTGATAGCAAGAGTAGGTTTGTAACTATCAATAGATCGAATTTCTGCCGGAAGCGGAAGTGGAGCTGTACCACCAATACTAAAACCTGCTTTTATTTCGTATTCTAATCCATGCAGGGCAGAACGAATAAGCGTTTCATTTCTATCTACTTGAGAGTAGGTGGGTAAAGCAACTCCTGCGGCAATCAGCAGACTTACTATATAGGGATAAATTTTCATAATTCTATTGTTAGAATGAGTATTCTTTTTGCTGTTAATTCTCCAAATGATAAATCAGTTCAGCTTCATCAATTTGTAGGTTGCTGCCGACTGCTCCATTGAAATGATCTCCTTCAAGGCTGGAAGAGAAGACAATAGATATGTTATATTTTCCTTCTTGGAGCTTTTTTTTGTCTATAAACTTTCCAGGAAGGGTAGTGAACGGAAGTTTGAAATAAGTCCATTCGTTAGTTTCCTTAGCGTCATTGATGCGCGCCATTGATACCAGATTCGGACTTGTGAACGCATTGGTTCCGTCAAGAGTGGAAACTGTTTCACTGGTCTCATACATGATGGCATATATATCACATATATCTCGTTTGCCATTGACTGGCTTCCCACCTTCAGTAAATTGACTTCCGGCTTTATATTTATAATAACCTGCCAGATAAGTAGGAACATGTCTGAAAGGAAGACCGAATTTAGTTGCTTTCAATGGATTGGTCATAGCGTTGTTTACGTCAAAAGAACCTATAAAGAGATTACCTGCTGCGATGGGCATTCCCACCATTTGTCCGAAAAATCCGGTGCTGCGGGTAACAAGCGATAAACATTTGCCTTCATAACCATCTGTTGTCTGGAAGGTTGGGTAGTCGTCGGCTGTTTTGGCAACTCCGGTCAAAGCATAGCCGGCATTTCCACTTGCCCATTGCATAATTACTTTCCCTGCTTCCCGCTCTACAAAAATGTAATATTTCTGTCCACCAAGTGTATCCTCAAAATTGTAGTTGGTTGCTAATTCCGTATCGATAACAGATACTGTATAAAGTTTCTTCCAAAAACCATCAGCAGCGGTTACTGTGTATTTTTGTGGCGATTCGAAGTCGCGTTCTGTTCCTCCGACTGGGGTGATGCTTGCACCCGGTGTAAGAGTGAATTCTGGTGCAAGGGCTGATAGATCAGTTCCCGGACCAACAAAGAGAATGATGGAATTATTATTTATGATAGGATTAGTCGTCATGATGACTCCTGGTAAACTGCAAGTTAATATATCAGCTTCTGCGTTTGGGGCCTCATTGCGGATACATGCAGTGGAGAGGATTATTGACAACGTATAGATAATTACGTGTTTTGCTCTCATTTTTTTATTAAATTTACTTATACATATTATTACTTCAAGTGTTTTATAACAATATGATATTTTATTTGTTCAATATAAGATGATCAGTAGAAAAGTTTTCCTACTTTTGTGGGAACTAAATCTATGTTATTTATGATTGAATCAGAAAGGAAACAAATCATCGGTTTAATAAAAAGAGAAGTCGTTCCGGCAATAGGCTGTACTGAACCTATCGCTGTAGCACTTTGTGTTGCCAAAGCTGCTGAAACTCTAGGAGTGCAACCTGAAAAAGTCGAAGTACTGTTAAGCGCCAATATATTAAAGAATGCAATGGGAGTTGGTATTCCCGGAACAGACATGGTCGGACTTCCAATAGCAATTGCTTTAGGAGCTTTGATCGGAAAATCGGAATATCAGCTGGAAGTTTTAAAGGATTGTACTCCGGAAGCTGTAGAGCAGGGAAAACAGTTTATTGGGGAAAAGCGGATTTGTATTTCTTTGAAAGAGGATATTACTGAGAAATTGTATATAGAAGTCATTTGTAAGGCAGCTGATAGAATAGCGAAAGCCGTAATTGCGGGAGGTCATACTACCTTTGTGTATATAGCAACCGACAATAAAACTCTGCTTGACAAACGGCAAATAACCAATGAAGAGGATGAAGAAGAATTGCTAGAGTTAAATCTACGTAAAGTCTATGATTTTGCTTTGACGGCTCCTCTGGATGAAATCCGTTTTATTCTTGATACTGCCCGTTTGAATAAAGCTGCCGCTGAACAGTCTTTTGCCGGTAATTATGGACACTCTTTGGGAAAAATGCTTCGCGGAGCATATGAATATAAAGTGATGGGAGATAGTATTTTCTCTCATATCCTTTCTTATACTTCCGGAGCTTGTGACGCCCGAATGGCAGGTGCAATGATTCCGGTTATGAGCAACTCCGGCAGTGGTAACCAAGGAATTTCTGCCACTCTTCCCGTTGTAATCTTTGCCGAAGAGAACCATAAGACAGAAGAAGAATTAATTCGCGCTTTAATATTAAGTCATCTTACAGTTATCTATATCAAGCAAAGTCTTGGACGTCTGTCCGCTTTATGTGGTTGTGTTGTAGCTGCTACAGGTTCCAGTTGTGGAATTACCTGGTTGATGGGAGGTAATTATAATCAGGTCGCTTTTGCCGTTCAAAACATGATCGCTAACTTGACTGGTATGATTTGTGACGGGGCAAAACCTAGTTGTGCTCTAAAAGTAACTACGGGAGTATCAACTGCTGTATTATCTGCTATGATGGCAATGGAAAATCGTTATGTTACTTCTGTTGAAGGAATTATTGACGAAGATGTAGATCAAAGTATTCGTAACTTGACTCGAATTGGTTCGCAAGCTATGAATGAAACGGATAAAATGGTTCTTGATATTATGACACACAAGGGGTGCTGAAACCTTCATAAAATTAAAATCCCCCTTGTTACAATTGTATTGTGCAAGGGGGGGATTTCGTTGAAAAAGGGGGGGACCCCTTTGTATTTCGTTTACCTTTTGTCTTGCTTAATGGCAATGTCCGCCTTCGCAACCGCAGTCGTCACCACATTCATGATCGCCACAACCGCCACCACAACTATCGCATCCGCATCCGCATTCACCGCTCATAGACTTTATTAATTCTTGAATTTCTTCGTTAGTAGCGGGACGGCTTTCGATTACTTCACCTTCAAAGATCAAAGAGGCACCAGCTAGTGGGTGGTTAAGGTCTACAACCACTACATCGGGTTTGATTTCTACTACGCTAGCGTTTACACGTTGTCCTTCTGAAGTCATCAAAGGAACAATATCTCCTTCTTTTACGCGTTCGCTGTCAAACTTACCATCTATTTCGAAGATGTTTTTAGGGAGATCGATAACGTGTTGCTCATCGTACTCGCCATAAGCTTTTTCAGCAGGAATGGTAAAATTGAATTTATCACCTGTTGAAAGACCGGTTACCTGGTTTTCAAAATCCTCAAGTGTTGCGCCTAGCCCGGAGATAAATTGGAAAGGATGTTCTGCTTTAGATTCTTCGAACAATTCTTTTTCTCCGTTTTCCATTGTATATAGTTTGTATGCAACGGTAATGTACTTGTTTTCTGCTGTTTCCATTTAATTTGTTATTTCTGATTAATAATTCCGGTATTCCGAATGAACAAAGATACGTACTTTATTTGGTTGAACCGGGTGCAAAGATAGTAAATTTCAGATTATTAAGCGAAATGTTAAAAACGAACACTTATGTATTCTTGTGATTAATAGCGGAATTTTAATCTTAAAGTGATAAAATAGGACTTATATCCATACTTTTCTTACGATTATTCGCTTTTTTGTGTTTTTTTTCTTCGATTTGTTTGGAGATAAGAAAAAAGCCCTTACCTTTGCATCACGAAAATGAAAAGAAGTTATGAATATGTTACATACATCTATTAACCTAGCAGTTCTGCATATTATTCGCGTCGTGGTGGTCCCATCAAGAGCGTGAGAAAGGTTTTATGTATGTATTCGTACTATAAAAGATAAAATTTGGAGCCTTTCTCACTATTGTGAGGAAGGCTTTTTAATTAGAAGAAATATTGAAATGAAAAAGCAATTACGCAGTTCGTTTAGTACGCAGGGACGCCGCATGGCAGGAGCCCGTGCATTATGGGCAGCCAATGGCATGAAGAAGAGTCAGATGGGGAAGCCTATTATAGCTATCGTTAATTCATTTACACAATTTGTTCCGGGACACGTGCATCTGCATGAGATTGGTCAGTATGTGAAAGCTGAAATTGAGAAGCTAGGATGTTTTGCTGCGGAATTCAATACAATAGCCATTGATGATGGTATCGCTATGGGGCATGATGGTATGCTTTATTCACTTCCTTCACGTGATATTATTGCTGATAGCGTAGAATATATGGTCAATGCACACAAAGCGGATGCTATGGTATGTATCAGCAACTGTGATAAGATAACTCCGGGAATGTTGATGGCAGCTATGAGGCTGAATATTCCTACGGTATTTGTTTCCGGTGGTCCGATGGAAGCCGGTGAATGGAAAGGGCAGCATTTGGACTTAATTGATGCAATGATTAAGTCGGCAGATTCAAGTGTAAGTGATGAGGTAGTGGAACAGATTGAACAAAGTGCTTGCCCGACTTGCGGTTCTTGTTCGGGAATGTTTACGGCTAATTCCATGAACTGCCTGAATGAAGCAATTGGCCTAGCATTGCCGGGTAATGGGACGATTGTTGCCACTCATGAGAATCGTACTGAGCTTTTCAAAGACGCGGCAAAGTTGATCGTGGAGAATGCAATGAAATATTATGAAGAGGGGGACGAAAGTGTACTTCCACGCAGCATTGCTACTCGTCAGGCTTTCTTGAATGCAATGACATTGGATATTGCGATGGGTGGTTCAACCAATACAGTTCTTCACTTATTGGCAGTAGCTCACGAAGCTGGTGTAAATTTCACTATGGATGATATTGATATGTTATCTCGCAAAACTCCTTGTTTATGTAAGGTAGCTCCGAATACTCAGAAATACCATATCCAGGATGTGAATCGTGCCGGTGGTATCATTGCTATTATGGATGAACTGGCAAAAGGAGGTTTAGTGGATACATCAGTTCGTCGTGTAGATGGAATGTCTTTGGCGGAAACTATTGATGAATACTCCTTAATGAGTTCGAATGTAAACGAAAAAGCAATTAAGAAATATTCGAGTGCGGCCGGAAATAAGTTTAACTTGGTTCTGGGCTCACAGGATACATATTATAAGGAATTAGATAAAGATCGCGCCCACGGCTGTATTCGTGATATTGAACATGCTTATAGCAAAGACGGAGGATTGGCGGTACTAAAAGGAAACATTGCTCAGGACGGTTGTGTAGTAAAAACCGCAGGAGTAGATGAAAGTATCTGGAAGTTTACAGGACCCGCAAAAGTTTTTGACTCGCAGGATGCTGCTTGCGAAGGTATCCTAAGTGGACGAGTCGTCAGCGGCGACGTTGTCGTCATCACGCACGAAGGTCCGAAGGGTGGTCCCGGTATGCAGGAAATGCTTTACCCGACTTCTTATATCAAATCCCGTCACTTAGGAAAAGAATGTGCCTTGATCACTGACGGACGTTTCAGCGGTGGAACTTCCGGATTGAGTATCGGACATATTTCTCCTGAAGCAGCTGCCGGAGGTAATATTGGAAAAATAGTGGATGGAGATATTATTGAAATCGACATTCCTGCCCGAACGATTAACGTGCGACTGACTGATGAAGAACTGGCTGCCCGCCCGATGACTCCTGTCACTCGCGATCGCTATGTGCCGAAGAGTCTGAAAGCATATGCCAGTATGGCAAGCTCTGCCGATAAAGGAGCGGTGAGATTAATTGATTGAGAATAATTAAAAAATAAGTGCATTTGCCAATTAATGATTGGCTGGTATGCTACTACTATATTATTATGAGTAAAGACTTAATAACAGGTGCGGAGGCGTTGATGCGTTCCTTAGAATATCAGGGGGTAGATACTATCTTTGGTTATCCGGGAGGTTCTATAATGCCGGTATTCGATGCTTTGTACGATCATCGAAAGAATTTAAATCATATATTAGTTCGTCATGAACAGGGAGCTGCACATGCAGCACAAGGTTTTGCCCGCGTATCGGGAAAAGTAGGTGTTTGCTTGGTAACCAGTGGACCTGGTGCAACTAATACTGTAACCGGTATTGCAGATGCAATGATTGACAGTACGCCGATTGTTGTAATAGCAGGACAGGTTGGAACAGGATTTTTGGGAACAGATGCTTTTCAGGAAGTAGATTTGGTAGGTATTACCCAACCTATTGCTAAATGGAGCTATCAGATTCGTCGTGCGGAAGACGTAGCGTGGGCAATAGCACGTGCTTTTTATATTGCACGTAGTGGTCGTCCCGGTCCGGTAGTATTGGACTTTGCTAAGAATGCGCAAGTTGAAAAAACGAAATATGAACCTACGAATGAAGATTTTATCCGTAGCTACGTTCCGGTTCCCGACACTCATGAGGATTCTGTAAAAGAAGCTGCAGAACTTATTAATAACGCTCAACGTCCGCTAGTATTGGTAGGTCAAGGAGTAGAATTGGGTAATGCCCAACAAGAACTACGTACTTTTATTGAAAAAGCAGATATGCCTGCCGGATGTACTTTACTTGGACTTTCTGCTTTACCTACCGATCATCCTTTGAATAAAGGTATGTTGGGTATGCATGGAAATTTAGGTCCGAATATTAATACCAATAAGTGCGATGTATTGATTGCTGTTGGTATGCGCTTTGACGATCGTGTTACAGGAAACCTTGCTACTTATGCGAAACAGGCAAAAGTTATTCATTTCGATATTGATCCGGCGGAAGTAAATAAAAATGTGAAAGTGGATGTGGCTGTACTGGGAGATTGTAAAGAGACATTGGTAGCTGTAACCAATTTGCTGAAAAAGAGACAACATACTGCATGGATTGACAGCTTTAAAGAATATGAGCAGATTGAGGAAGAAAAGGTTATCCGCTTGGAACTTAATCCCCCTACTGGATCATTAAGTATGGGTGAGGTAGTACGTGCAGTTAGTGATGCTACCCGACATGAGGCAATTCTGGTAACTGATGTCGGCCAGAACCAAATGATCTCTGCTCGTTACTTTAAGTATACTAAAGAACGGAGTATAGTAACTTCGGGAGGACTTGGAACCATGGGATTTGGGCTTCCGGCAGCTATTGGAGCTACATTCGGCTGTCCTGACCGTACTGTATGTGTATTTATGGGAGACGGAGGACTTCAGATGAATATTCAGGAATTTGGAACCATAATGGAACAAAAGGCTCCAGTAAAAATGATTTGTTTGAATAATAACTATCTGGGTAATGTACGCCAATGGCAAGCGATGTTCTTTAATCGCCGTTATTCTTTTACACCGATGTTGAATCCTGATTATATGAAGATTGCATCTGCTTATGATATTCCTTCCAGACGGATTTTCACTCGTGAGGAATTAAAGGGAGCTATCAACGAAATGCTTGCGACCGATGGTCCTTTCTTACTAGAAGCTTGTGTGGTGGAAGAAGGAAATGTATTGCCAATGACCTCCGGGTGGTTCGGTAAACCAGATGCTATTGGAATGCTGAAAATAAATGAAGAATGAAGATTTAAAAAGTTATGGATAAAACATTATATACGATTATAGTTCATTCCGAAAATATAGCCGGATTACTGAATCAGGTAACAGCTGTATTTACTCGTCGACAGATAAATATTGAGAGTCTGAATGTTTCTGCTTCTTCAATAAAAGGGGTACATAAATACACGATTACAGCTTGGACAGATAAGGATACTATTGAGAAAGTGGTGAAACAGATTGAAAAGAAGATTGATGTTATTCAGGCTCATTACTTTACCGAAGATGAAATCTATTTTCATGAAATAGCTTTGTATAAAGTATCGACTCCTGCTTTTCAAGAGAATACGGAAGCATCGAAACTTATTCGCAAGTACAATGCACGTATTGTGGAAGTGAATCCGGTTTTCTCTATTGTAGAGAAAAATGGTATGAGTGAAGAGATTACTTCCCTCTATGGTGAGTTACGTGCTTTGAATTGTGTTTTGCAATTTGTCCGTTCCGGTCGTGTGGCTATTACGACAAGTTGTTTCGAACGGGTAAATGAATTTCTGGATGGACAGGAAGCAAAGTATAACCAAAGCAAGAAACAACAAGAATAATGAACGGAGAAAACAAAATAGGTACTTATAAGTTTGTAGCAGAACCTTTCCATGTAGATTTCAACGGTCGTCTGACAATGGGAGTATTGGGAAATCATTTGTTGAATTGTGCAGGTTTTCATGCTAGTGATCGGGGATTCGGAATTGCCACATTAAATGAGGATAATTATACATGGGTACTTTCGCGTTTGGCTATCGAGTTGGATGAGATGCCATATCAGTATGAAGAGTTTACGGTTCAGACGTGGGTAGAGAATGTCTATCGTCTGTTTACGGATCGTAATTTCGCTGTCATCAATAAGGACGGAAAGAAAATCGGTTATGCTCGTTCCGTATGGGCGATGATTAATCTGAATACTCGTAAGCCAGCTGATTTGTTGGCATTGCATGGAGGGAGTATCGTAGACTATGTGTGCGATGAACCATGTCCGATAGAAAAACCTTCGCGTATTAAGGTGACTTCAACTGAGCCATCGGCCACAATAATGGCTAAATACAGTGATATTGATATAAATGGTCATGTAAACAGTATTCGCTATATCGAACATATTTTGGACTTGTTTCCAATTGAACTATATAAGACCAAACGTATTCGTCGTTTTGAAATGGCGTATGTGGCGGAAAGTTATTATGGAGATACACTTACTTTCTTTTGTGATGAAGCGAATGAAAATGAGTTTCATGTAGAAGTGAGAAAACATGGTAACGAGGTTGTTTGCCGTTCGAAGGTAGTATTTGAATAAAAGATTGAGATGAAGAAGTACTGTTTCATATTGCTCCTTTTGATAACGGTTCAGGCAAGTGCTCAGGATTTTTATTTGTTACCTAAAGTGGGATTGGGATTATCCAATTTCACTAACAATGACAAAGGTAACACTAGTACACGTCCCGGATTTAATTTTGGATTGGGTACAGGACTTATTTGGAACAAAAGGGTAGGAATTGAAACAGGAATTTATTATCTGATGTTAGGTAATAAATTTAGTACGGATTATATTTCATATACGGCAAAGTTGGATTACCTTAGTATACCGGTTTATGCAAAAGGATATGTATATAGAGGATTCTTTTTATTTGCAGGTCCTCAATTTGGCTTTAATGTAGTCCGGGATGATGGAAGGGATGAGGATTGCTTATCGGATATCGATAGGGTTCGTAAGTTTGACTTTTCTGTGGGAGTTGGTGCAGGTTATCAATGGGACTTTGGTTTACAACTTTCGGCAAGTTACAACTTTGGACTAATGGATGCTTGGAAGAAGCATCCTGAAGAATGGTCCGCTTCCGGAAAGAGGTGTAATAACATCTTCCAATTTAATATAGGTTGGACAGTAGGATTTTAGAAAGATTATAATTATTAATAACTCGCTCTTGCTTATCTCTTTGTGGAGGATAAAGGGAGCTTAAAAATTGAAAAAGAAAATGGCACAGTTGAATTTTGGCGGTGTTACAGAAACTGTAGTAATCCGTGACGAATTTCCTTTGGAAAAGGCTCGTGAAGTATTGAAAAATGAAACAATTGCTGTAATCGGTTATGGTGTACAAGGTCCTGGTCAGGCATTGAATCTGCGTGACAATGGTTTTAACGTAATTGTAGGTCAGCGTCAAGGAAAAACATACGAAAAGGCAGTTGCAGACGGATGGGTTCCGGGTGAGACTTTGTTCAGCATTGAAGAGGCTTGTGATAAAGGTACAATTATCATGTGTCTGTTGTCTGATGCAGCTGTTATGTCTGTATGGCCGACTATCAAACCTTACCTGACTCCGGGTAAAGCACTTTATTTCTCTCATGGTTTTGCTATTACCTGGAGTGATCGCACAGGTGTAGTTCCTCCTAAAGACATTGATGTAATTATGGTGGCTCCTAAGGGTTCCGGTACTTCATTGCGCACTATGTTCCTTGAAGGTCGTGGATTGAACTCTTCTTATGCTATTTATCAGGATGCTACGGGAATAGCTATGGACAGAACGATTGCATTAGGTATCGGTATCGGTTCGGGATATTTGTTTGAAACTACTTTTGTTCGTGAAGCTACTTCTGACTTAACAGGGGAGCGTGGTTCTTTAATGGGAGCTATCCAAGGATTACTGTTGGCACAATACGAAGTATTACGTGAAAATGGTCACACTCCTTCTGAAGCATTCAACGAAACAGTAGAAGAATTGACTCAGTCATTGATGCCATTGTTTGCAAAGAACGGTATGGATTGGATGTATGCAAACTGTTCTACTACTGCTCAGCGTGGTGCTCTTGACTGGATGGGCCCGTTCCACGATGCTATCAAACCGGTAGTTGAAAAACTGTATCACAGTGTAAAGACTGGTAATGAAGCACAGATTTCTATCGATAGCAACTCACAGCCTGATTATCGTGAAAAACTGAACGAAGAACTTCGTCAATTACGTGAAAGCGAAATGTGGCAGACTGCTGTTACTGTTCGTAAGCTTCGTCCGGAAAATAATTAATTGGGTATAGGTTATAATATCCAGTAACATAAAGGGTGTCCTTTTTTGCAAGGGCACCCTTTACTTTGGTTATTTCATGGAGTGACTTTTGTTAAAATAGCCAATGCGGAACCACTTTTTTGTTGGCAATTTAAGTAATTCGTCTAATGGAACCTGTTTTTCATACTGGTTCATATATGCTTCGTACCCTTTCTTTGTCCACAAATATGATTTATTGGTATTATTTGAAGTAAGGAAAAAGACTATGTTTTTGCGATTGTATGAATTTGCGGTATTATTATCAACTAATATCCCGTCAACCCATATATTATCTTTCTTAAGACATCCTCTCAATTCATCATTATTGGGACATCGTAATTTAAGTACTGTAAATGGTGACTCAAAACCGATCAACTGTTTATTTCGTTGTTCATTAGTCATCTGAATATAAGTAGGATACAGTATTAATTCATCCTCCTTTGAGATATCGAACGATTTCCATGAAATTTTTTCATCAGTAACTTCGCCTACATACTTAGTGACAATTCTAGAATACTCCTCCATTTTCTCCTGAGAAACTCCACTTCCAGGCACAATAATAACGTTATCTTCAGTTGAAACCGATTGGTCTATTATTATATCCATTGGGATATCTACATTTGTTCCTGCAATCATTTTAGCTGAAAAAATACTACCAGCAATTAGAAATGCAGGAATCAATACAATCAATTTGAAAAGAAATGTTCTTTTCGATGTTGTTTTTACCATCATAATCAAACGTTTTTTAGTGATTAAATAAGTCAAACTGCTTGCTAGTGAACATACACGAGGATAGGTAGCCCTATCTATCAATAACATTTGATAGGCAGGAATATCTCCTGTGCTATTAATTACTCCTTCATCGGCTAAAAACTCATGGTTAAGTTTGATAGCTCTTCTGTATAGATAAAGAGCCGGATTAAACCAGAAAAAGACAATTAATAGTTCAACAAACAAAACATCGGCCGAGTGTTTCTGTTTGACATGTATTAATTCATGAATCAATATTTCGTTTCTTACATTTTTATCCAGGTAATCATTCTTACTGATAAATATATAATTGAGAAAACTAAAGGATGCTTTTAATCCATCTTCCACTATTATTTTGACATTGCCATGTTTGCTAATAATTGGATGGTCTTTCGTCATTTTTATCAGGTTTGAAAGATTAGCTATGAATCGTAGCAAAAGTGTAAATACGCCCAAAAGATATACTCCTCCCAGAATGTATATCCATGAGAATGATATTTTAGCAGGCTGTTGTTGAATATTAGCAGACTCTACAGAATTATCCGGTATGGCAACTATATATGTACTGACTACTTCTTCTACCGGTGGGAAGGATTCTTGAATCTGTGGAACACCAACAAATGGAATGACCAAAGAAAACACAAGAATTCCCAAGAGAAAGAATCTCTTGAACTTAAGCATTTTATCCTTTTCTATTAGATAATGATATACGATTAAAAAGAATAATGCACAGGATATCGATTTTACTAAATAAAGTATCATCTTTTCTTTTTGTTGAGTTCTTGTTCTACAATCCTTTTCAAATCTTCAAGTTCGTCAGCGGTCATCTCGCTATTTTTTGTGAAGAAAGATGCAAACTGCAATGACGAATCGTTGAAGTAGTCTTTCACTATTTCTTTGAGACTTCTTGAGAAATAATCTTCTTTCTTTACTAAGGGATAGTATTGACGTGAATTACCGAATAACTTATAATTGATAAAGCCTTTATCTTGTATTCTTTTTAGTAATGTAGCCACAGTAGTAGAGGCTGGTTTGGGTTCCGGATAACTTTCTATGATTTCTTTGAAAAAAACCTGCTCGTACTTCCAAATAATGTCCATCAACTGTTCTTCTGTCTTTGATAACTTCATAAATTTAAGGAGTTGTTCTACATAGTTTATATTTTGCTCTACAAATGTAGAATATATAGGACGTAAAACAAAATATTTTAAGAATATTTTTGTATTCTATTAATTTTCATGGGATTATATAATGCATGATAATACAGGAATACCTTTATATAATAAGATAACGATCAGATATGAAGTATTTCTTAGAAGAGATAAGGTGCTTTTGGGTTCTATATATTATGGTTTAATTTGAACTTTGATTATCTTAATATGCCTTTAATTCCTATAACTTGTTAAGAGAAATAGGACTTGGTATGAAGTCATCTTTATAGTATTATTAGAAAGATGCAAGATTAATATATTCCATTAACTTCTTATAGAACGAGTGTTGCGTCAGCGTGGCAGCATCACCTAAAATGACTAATTTCATACGTGCTCGTGTGATGGCGACATTCATTCGTCGTAAGTCATTCAAAAAACCGATTTGTCCATCCTCGTTAGCTCGTACTAGGCTGATAAATACCACATCCCGTTCCTGCCCTTGGAAACCATCGACGGTATTGATCGTAATGAGGCTACGAAAAGGACGAAGGAAATTACTTCCCTTGATTCTACTTCTCAGGTATTGAACCTGTGCTTTGTATGGAGAAATTAGTCCAAAGTCTATTCGTTCATCTAAGATCCTTTGTTTGCCTATCCGGTTGATGTACACTTCCAATTCTTGCAGTAGCAGATTGGCTTCTTGTTTATTGATTCTTCCGAAACTTTCTCCTACAAATTCCTCATGGAAGTCCATCTCTGATGTGTCGATCCAACTCATTGGAGTATCATAGTCTAGTATTCCTCTATGACGTATTTCAGGAGCAGCCTCCAGTTCTCCATGGTAAAACCATTCGGAAGGAAAACGCATGATGTCTTCATGCATCCGATACTGTACTTTAAGTAAAGAGACGGCAGATGGTTTTTGTGCTACTATTTTTTCCATTAACGTATGGGCGAGTCCTCCACGAGCAGCTTCAATACACTTGATAGTGGGAGGAAGTTGGCAATGATCTCCGGCAAGAATAACCCGGTCGGCCTTACGAATGGCAATCCAACAAGCAGCTTCGATTGCTTGGGCAGCTTCATCAATAAATAAAGTAGAGAAACGTCTCCCGTTAAGCAGACGGTGATTGCTACTCACTAAAGTAGAAGCAATCACTCGTGAACTGTCGAATAGATCAGTATTAATTTGGATCTCCAATTCTGTAGCACGATCGCGTAGACGACTCATACGGCTACGAATGCCTTCCCGTTCGGAATAACTTCCTCGTCGTATTCGGTTACCCATTTCCCGGATAGATTTTCGGATACCCCAAAGTTCGGGGTAAGCAGGATGATTCTCAAAACGGCGTTCGTAAGTAAATGACAACATCTTGTCATTTACTCTCGTAGGATTACCAATACGGAGTACAGGTACACCGCGATCCACTAATTTCTCACTGATCCAATCTACGGCAGTATTGCTTTGGGCACAAACTAACACTTGCGGTTCGCGATGCAACGTTTCGTAGATAGCTTCAACAAGTGTTGTCGTTTTTCCGGTTCCCGGAGGACCATGTACAATAGCAACATCTCGTGCACATAAAACTTTATTGACAGCTGACTCCTGCGTGCTATTTAGCCATGGAAAACGAACTGGATATAACTCACGAAATCCGGTTTTGGAAGTACCTAATAAAATATCGCGTAGTTCGGCAAGGCGATTACCTTTGGCACGAAGTACATCTTCCAATGCTTCAAACATACATCGATAAGACGTCTCGTCAAAGTAAAGTTGTACGCCCAGTACATCGTCCGTTTGAAGCTCTAGCAGTGCACCTGCTCCGGGAAGAACAACGACCATTCGTTCTTCATCCGCATAACTGACGGTTGCGATGAAATTCATATATTTCACTTTTCCATCGAATGATTGGCGGAAAAAACATACGGGACGACCAAACTCAAAAGAATGTTCTATTTCTTTATTTTCGATTCGTGTAATATCTATTACAAGTTGATTTAGGGAGTTGTAGTAACTTCGACCGGGAGAAGCAGGATACCAGCAAAGACCACGTTTTACTTTGCGGGCGACACCCATCGTTTCGGTTTGTCGCTTAAACTCTTCCTTCTCATATTCATACTCCATTCGTAGGAGGAGTTGCTGTTGTTGAAGGTCCATTACCGGACTTTTCGGATTATTATTCATAATAGATGCAAAGGTAACAAATCTTCTACTGGAAGCGAAAATATATTTCAATTTGTTAAACAATCAAGGAGCTTCGTTCGTTATTTTTATAGTTGGACTTAAAAAAAATAAAAGCATATGGTGTATGATTTGAATATGTTAGAGGCTTTCTATTCTGCCTATAAATGGAAGATAGAACACGTACGGGCTGCATTGAAACGCCCTTTGACATTGGCTGAGAAAATTTTATATGCTCATTTGTATCATGCGAATGATATAAAAAATTATGAGCGGGGAGAAGATTATGTAAATTTCCGTCCCGACCGGGTGGCTATGCAGGACGCTACTGCTCAGATGGCTTTACTTCAATTTATGAATGCGGGAAAAGAACATGTTGCCGTACCTTCTACAGTACATTGTGACCACTTGATACAAGCATATAAAGGAGCAAAAGAGGATATAGCCACTGCTACCAAGACAAATGCGGAAGTATATGATTTCTTGCGGGATGTCTCTTCCCGTTATGGCATTGGCTTCTGGCAACCGGGTGCGGGAATCATTCACCAAGTAGTACTTGAGAATTATGCTTTTCCCGGTGGAATGATGGTAGGGACAGATTCTCATACACCGAATGCCGGAGGTTTAGGTATGGTAGCTATTGGTGTAGGAGGTGCTGATGCTGTGGATGTAATGACGGGTATGGAGTGGGAACTGAAAATGCCGAAACTGATTGGTGTAAAACTAACTGGTGAATTGAACGGATGGACTTCTCCGAAAGACGTTATTCTGAAGTTAGCGGGTATTTTGACCGTTAAAGGAGGTACCAATGCTATTATCGAATATTTTGGTCCGGGAGCTGCTTCACTATCGGCTACGGGTAAAGCAACTATTTGTAATATGGGAGCTGAAGTGGGAGCTACCACTTCGCTTTTCCCTTATGATGAGCGAATGGTAACCTATCTGGAAGCTACCGGAAGGAAACGGGTCGTTGAAATGGCTGAATACGTTGCTGATGATTTGCGTGCAGATGAAGAAGTGATCAATAATCCGGAGAAGTACTACGACCGGGTTATCGAAATGAATCTGACTGAATTGGAACCTTATATAAACGGACCTTTTACTCCGGACGCTGCAACTCCTATTTCCGAGTTTGCAGAGAAAGTATTATTGAATGGGTATCCCCGCAAGATGGAAGTGGGATTGATTGGCTCCTGTACCAATTCATCTTATCAGGATCTGAGTCGTGCTGCTTCTTTAGCAGAACAAGTTGCCGAGAAGAACCTGAGTGTAGCTGCGCCTTTAATTGTCAATCCGGGATCGGAACAGATTCGTGCAACGGCTGAGCGGGACGGAATGATTGAGATATTCGAGAAGATAGGTGCTACGATTATGGCAAATGCTTGCGGACCTTGTATTGGACAATGGAAACGCCATACGGACAATCCTACCCGTAAGAACTCTATCGTCACCTCATTCAACCGTAACTTTGCCAAACGTGCTGACGGTAATCCCAATACTTATGCCTTCGTAGCTTCTCCGGAACTGACTATGGCATTGACTATTGCCGGAGATCTTTGTTTCAATCCGCTGAAAGACCGATTGGTCAATCATGATGGAGAAAAAGTGAAACTATCTGAACCGGTAGGAAAGGAACTTCCGCCTAACGGGTTTGCTAAGGGGAATCAAGGATATATACCTCCTGCCGGAGCAACTGTGGAAATTATGGTAGATTCGAAATCACAGCGTCTACAATTACTGGCTCCTTTTCCTGCCTGGGATGGAAGCGACTTGCTTAATATGCCGTTGTTGATCAAAACTCAGGGAAAGTGTACCACTGACCATATTTCTATGGCAGGACCATGGCTTCGTTTTCGCGGACATTTGGAAAATATCTCGGATAATATGTTGATGGGAGCAATCAATGCTTTTAATGGTGAAACGAATAAAGTGTGGAATCGTTCGACTAATACTTATGGAACTGTCTCTGGTACTGCTAAGATGTATAAGTCCGAAAACATACCTTCGATTGTAGTAGCGGAAGAAAATTATGGAGAAGGTTCCAGTCGTGAACATGCAGCTATGGAACCACGTTTCTTGAATGTCCGCGTTATTCTCGCTAAGAGTTTTGCTCGCATTCACGAAACAAACCTGAAGAAACAGGGAATGCTTGCCATTACTTTTATAGATAAAGCAGATTATGACAAGATACAGGAACATGACCTTATTTCCGTAACAGGACTGGTAAATTTTGCACCGGGACGTAACCTGACACTCGTTCTTCATCATGAAGATGGGACAAAAGAAAGTTTTGAAGTACAACATACCTATAATGAACAGCAGATTGCATGGTTCCATGCCGGCTCTGCTTTAAATGCAAGATAAAAAGATGAGCAAAATAACCATGCAGGAAAATGGTACGTTATTGGTTCCCGATGTACCTACCGTACCTTATATTACAGGGGATGGAGTAGGAGTGGAGATTACTCCCTCTATGCAGGCCGTAGTGGATGCAGCAATACAGAAAGCCTATGGAGGCAAGCGCCGCATCGAATGGAAAGAAGTTTTGGCCGGAGAGCGTGCATTCAACGCTATCGGTTCATGGTTGCCCGACGAAACGATGGCAGCATTTAATGAATATCTGGTAGGCATCAAAGGTCCGCTGACTACTCCGGTCGGTGGGGGAATTCGTTCACTAAATGTAGCTTTGCGTCAAACACTGGATTTATATGTATGCCTTCGTCCGGTTCGATGGTATCAAGGAGTACAATCTCCGGTGAAAGCTCCAGAAAAAGTAAACATGTGTGTCTTCCGTGAGAATACCGAAGATATCTATGCTGGAATTGAATGGGAAGCCGGTACACCGGAAGCTAAAAAGTTCTATCAGTTCCTGAAGGATGATATGGGAGTGACAAAGGTCCGTTTCCCGGAAACCTCTTCGTTTGGAGTGAAACCCGTTTCAAAAGAGGGTACGGAACGTCTTGTACGTGCAGCTTGCCAGTATGCACTCGATCATCACTTACCTTCTGTGACTTTGGTACACAAAGGAAATATTATGAAATTTACCGAAGGAGGTTTTAAGAAGTGGGGATATGAGTTGGCACAGCGTGAGTTTGCTGATGTTTTGGCGGACGGACGCTTGGAAATAAAGGATTGTATTGCTGATGCCTTTTTGCAAAATACACTGCTGATCCCTGAAGAATATTCAGTAATAGCCACATTGAATCTGAATGGAGATTATGTTTCCGATCAATTGGCTGCAATGGTGGGAGGTATTGGAATTGCTCCGGGAGCAAATATCAATTACAAGACAGGACATGCTATTTTTGAGGCAACTCATGGAACTGCTCCTAATATTGCCGGAAAAGACGTAGTAAATCCATGTTCCATTATACTTTCGGCAGTAATGATGCTTGAGTATTTTGGCTGGAAAGAAGCAGCGGTATTGATAGAAAAGGCTTTAGAAGAGAGCTTTTTGGAGGCTCGTGCTACTCACGACCTGGCTCGTTTCATGTCGGGAGGAACTTCTTTGGCTACCTCAGCTTTTACTCGTGAAATAGTAGAAAGAATTGAAAAATAAGAAATAACGATCAAAAACGAAGAATATCATGAAGAAAGAGTATTTGATTTACAAACTTTCCGAGGAGATGAAGGAAGCTACCCGGATCGATAACGATTTGTTTCCCAAGTATGATGTAAAGCGGGGATTACGTAATGAAGACGGCACAGGTGTGTTGGTAGGATTGACTAAGATTGGTAATGTAGTAGGTTATGAGCGTATTCCAGGGGGAGGGTTAAAGCCTATTCCCGGCAAATTATTCTATCGTAATTATGATGTGGAAGATATATCCCATGCTATCATCAAAGAAAAACGTTTTGGTTTCGAAGAAGTTGCTTACCTTTTACTGTCCGGTCGTCTGCCCGATAAAGAGGAATTGGCTTCCTTCTCTGAATTGGTCAATGATAATATGCCATTGGAACAAAAGACCAAAATGAATATCATCGAGCTGGAAGGAAACAATATCATGAATATTCTTTCTCGCAGTGTGCTAGAGATGTATCGCTTCGATCCGAATGCAGATGATACTTCACGTGATAATCTGATGCGTCAAAGTATTGAATTGATTTCAAAGTTCCCAACTATAATAGCGTATGCTTTTAACATGCTTCGTCATGCAACACATGGTCGTTCCCTGCATATTCGTCATCCACAAGAGAAACTCTCGATAGCGGAAAACTTCCTTTACATGCTGAAGAAAGATTATACAGAGTTGGATGCGCGGACTTTGGATTTACTGCTGATTCTTCAGGCAGAACATGGTGGTGGTAATAACTCTACATTTACTGTTCGTGTCACTTCTTCTACTGGAACAGATACCTATTCGGCTATTGCAGCAGGTATTGGTTCGCTGAAAGGTCCGCTTCATGGAGGAGCTAACATTCAAGTAGCCGATATGTTCCATCATTTGCAGGAGAATATCAAAGATTGGACAAGTGTGGATGAGATAGATACTTATTTTACCCGTATGTTGAACAAAGAGGTATACAACAAGTCTGGATTGATCTATGGTATCGGTCATGCTGTTTATACGATTTCCGATCCTCGTGCTCTTTTACTGAAAGAACTGGCGCGTGATCTGGCACGTGAAAAAGGTAAAGAAGAAGAGTTTGCTTTCCTTGAACTGTTGGAGGAACGTGCAATCGCTACTTTTGGCCGTATTAAAAATAACGGGAAAACAGTATCGAGCAACATTGATTTCTATTCCGGTTTTGTATACGAAATGATCGGTTTGCCACAAGAGATATTTACTCCTCTTTTTGCTATGGCTCGTATTGTTGGTTGGTGTGCGCATCGCAATGAAGAATTGAATTTTGAAGGTAAGCGCATTATTCGTCCGGCATATAAGAATGTTTTGGAAGGAGCTCCTTACGTTCCTATTAAGAAGCGTTAATAGATTGGGTGAAACTGTCTGAAAATAGAAAAACAAGCTTTTCAACTCCTACAATAGAAAAAAAGCATAATCCTCTATCAATCTATCACCGATGCTCTGAATCCATTTATTCATCGGTGTTTCAGGTGGTGATAGGTTGGTAAATAACCTATCACCCAATCTATCACCTATCACCTTCTTCCTACTTATTCTTTCTCTGATGTAGTAACCTATACTGCTTCTCTTCCAAAGTCTTAATGGATAAATTCTTCTCCATTAAGACTAAACTTCTTTTCCTTTAATAGTAAAGTTGTCCTCTGTTTGATATAAACTATAAATGGAACTTTTGTTTTTATAAACGCAAGTTCCGGTTATAAAAACGCAAGTTGCATTTATACAATCAGAACTTGCAGTTATAGATTGTTCTTTGGCAAAAAGAACTTTTCTATTAGAGAAGAATAAGTTTACTATTAATGGAGAGGAACTTTTTACGCAACTATATACTTTATTATACACAATCATTGGTACAATAAAGTATATAGTTGTGACTAATTTATGCAAATTTGAAGGAATGATTCTGTTGTTTTTTTATATTGATAAACTGTTTTGATATAAAGGTAGGTGATTTATATTGAGTAAATTGTTAATAAATGTTTTTGATCTTCTTCTTATAATCATTTTTCCTTTTTTGATTAATATATATTGTACATTTGTACCATAATTTTTATCTTAAAATTTAATATTATGAAAACAGTTAATGTATTATTGGCTGTTTGTGTTGTTGCTTTTAGTGTATATTCATGGGCTCATTATAACACAAATTCGATTAATTCTCATTTTAGTTTAATGGATTTGGTTAATATTGAGGCTTTAGGAAACCCTGAAGCTGGAACTCGGTCGTGTTCGATTAGTTATGATTGTATAAATTCAGCAGGTCAGAGAGATGGTGAGATTAGTTGTACTGGAACTGTAAAATGTCATCGAGGAATTGACAAGAGTGGTACTATTATAATTAAAGAAAAACGGTGGGTTGAATGTGACGGCTTAAAAACGTACTGCTAAATAAAATAAAGAATGAGGACGTCAATATTATATGTTTGTGCTATTTTGATTGTGTTTAATATTATATCTTGTAAAGAAGAAAAGAAGCTTGCAGAACTTAAATGTTCTCTATTTTCTTCTTTTACGATTTATCCTGATTCAACATTCTTTAAGGGTATATCATGCTTGTTTTTTGAAGAAAATAAACTTTATATGTTTGATCCGTCAAGGGCTGATGTTGCTGTTTTAGATATTGATAGAGATACTTTCTATACTGTTGGTAAATTCGGAGAAGGTCCTAAAGAAGTGGTGTCACCAACAGGTTTTTATGTACAGAAAGATACTGTTTATATCTCAGATGCTGGCACAATGACTTTGAAACTTTATGATGGGAAAGGATTTATAGAATCTGTGTCAGTCCCAACATGTAATGAGTTCCGTTTCTTTATAGATAATGATACTGTTTATGCAACAACGATGACAGATAGTTCATGTTATGTTAAGACGGCAATAAATTGGGATCGTGTGAATAATAATGATATACAATTTTGTGGGGATGTATTTACTATGACAGAATATGCAGATATGAATATGTTACGTAATCAACGTCATTTAGTAAAAGGTAAAGATTGTTTGTATACTATATGTCCAAGTTATCCTGTAGTAGAAAAATATGATTTGCATAAAAACAAACTACTTGCTTCTTGTGATCTGTCAGATATTGGTGTTATTAAAGATAATTTATCTTATATAAAACAGAAAAATATATCCTAGAAGCTTTTTCACATATTTATGTGATGCTTATTGGGATGAAGGGAAATTGTATCTGTTGTGTGCTACTTGGGAAAAAGGATATAGAGTAAATACTATCATAATTTTAAACTCGGATTTAACTCCATTTTATATTTGTCATTTACCTGGTAAAATATATAATACAATTTGTGCTAATAAAAATTATATTTATGCAATGAATTATGAGCAGTGTGCTATGGAAATATATAAGATTAGTAAGCCTTTCTAGTATTTTTGTTTGTTTTGTACTTGTAATAGCGGAAAGAGCAAAGTTGTAGAACAAAATATATCCTCTTTGTTAAATGAAGATGTTGCTTGGCTGAAAGGAAAACAAATTCATTCTTTGGATTCAGTAACAGGGAAGATAGAAGGATCTACTATTGTGTATATATTTAATTATTATGACTGCGAAGTATGTATAGACAGAGGCTTTGAAGTAGTCAAAAAAGGAATTCATATAAGGAATTTATTTATAAGGATAAGAAAGATTTAATAAGAAAAGGATTGAAGTATGTACCTACTCCTATAATGTTGATTGTTGATAATGAATTGAGGATAAAAGATGCATATATATTCGAAGTATCACAAGATAATAAACAACTAAAAGGCTTTATTCAAAAATGTCTATTTATAGATCCTCATTATTGTGGCAGTGAAGTTCTTTTTTAGTAAAACTCTTCCTTTCTGTAAAGTTGCTGTAAGAATAACTTTTTTATCATCACTTCCTGCGTCCTGATGATGAACTATTCCTTGGTTGTTTATATATTCACTCTTATTTAAATTCCACGAGATTGTACTACCACTTTCTCCTACTGCTGGAAGAAGTATAAAAGAGTTATTTATGACGCCAAAATTAATTAATAGTTTTAAGTTTGCCAAGAAAAATGATAGTCTTGATATGAAGAATAATACTTGCTTCTTAGTTTGATATAAACTCTGGCATATTGCAGTGATTTTATTATATTTGCGTGTTGAAAATAAGTTTACTATGAATATAGATTCTTTTTATTGGTTTTTGGGTGGTATGAGCCTGATTGCATTGATTGTTTTTATTGCACTTTATTTTGTAAAAGCCGGGTATGGAATGTTTCGTACAAATTCGTGGGGAGTAGCTATTTCCAATAAGTTGGCTTGGGTATTTATGGAAGCCCCTGTCTTTTTAGTGATGTGTTGGATGTGGATATATTCGGAACGTCGTTTTGATCCGGTCGTTCTAACATTTTTTCTATTCTTTCAAACTCATTATTTTCAGCGCGCCTTTGTCTTTCCTTTTTTGTTGAGTGGAAAGAGTAAAATGCCGTTGGCTATCATGTCGATGGGAATACTTTTTAATTTGTTGAATGGTTACATGCAAGGAGAGTGGATTTTTTATCTTGCTCCAAAAGATATGTATCAATCTGATTGGTTTTCTACTCCTTGGTTTATAATAGGTACACTTCTTTTCTTTACAGGAATGTTTGTGAATTGGCATGCCGATTATGTGATTCGCCATTTGCGTAAACCCGGTGATACACGTCATTATTTACCTCAGAAAGGAATGTATCGTTATATTACTTCTGCTAATTACTTTGGTGAAATTGTGGAATGGTTAGGTTGGGCCATATTGACTTGTTCCCTTTCCGGGCTTGTTTTCTTTTGGTGGACAATTGCTAACCTTGTTCCTCGAGCTAATGCTATCTGGCACCATTATCGGGAAGAATTTGGAGAGAAGGTTGGACGAAGGAAACGAGTATTCCCGTATCTGTATTAAGTTGTCTTTGATTCTATCTGATTTTAATACTGAAAAGCTTGTTCATATAAATAATTTTAGCGAATATTGCAATCAAATTTCTGTAAATTAAGAATCTATGAATTCGACTAATAATATGAAAGAACAACGGAAATTACTTTTTTCTCCAGTCACAATCGGGCCTCTTACTTTACGAAATCGTACCATCCGTTCGGCAGCTTTTGAAAGTATGTGTCCGGGAAATGCTCCTTCTCAAATGTTACTTGATTATCATCGTTCGGTAGCTGCGGGAGGGGTTGGAATGACAACGGTTGCTTATGCCGCTGTGACACAAAGTGGGCTTTCTTTCGATCGTCAGTTATGGTTACGTCCGGAAATTATTCCCGGTTTGCGGGAAGTGACGGATGCCATTCATGCTGAAGGTGCTGCTGCCGGAATCCAAATAGGGCATTGTGGCAATATGTCTCATAAAAAGATTTGTGGGGTAACTCCAATATCAGCCTGTTCCGGTTTCAATCTTTATTCTCCTACTTTTGTGCGGGGGATGAAAAAAGAGGAATTACCTATAATGGCTAAAGCATATGGACAGGGTGTGAGCTTGGCTAGAGAAGCTGGGTTTGATGCAGTCGAAGTACATGCTGGTCATGGATATTTGATTAGTCAGTTTCTTTCTCCATCTACAAACCATAGAAAAGATGAGTATGGAGGTTCGTTGGAAAATCGAATGCGATTTATGGATCTGGTAATGGGTGAAGTGATGAAGGCGGCAGGTAATGATATGGCAGTCATCGTCAAAATGAATATGCGGGATGGATTTAAGGGAGGAATGGAATTGGAGGAAACGATTCCAGTAGCTAAGCGTTTATTAGAATTGGGTGCTCATGCTTTGGTTCTGAGTGGAGGTTTTGTTAGTAAGGCACCGATGTATGTTATGCGAGGAGCAATGCCGATTCGTTCTATGTCTTATTATATGGATTGTTGGTGGTTAAAATATGGCGTTCGAATGTTTGGTAAATGGATGATACCTACTGTTCCTTTTAAAGAAGCTTATTTTCTTGAAGATGCTTTGAAGTTTCGTGAAGCATTGCCGGATGCTTCATTAATTTATGTGGGTGGTCTGGTTTCCGGGAAAGATAGAAGAAGTACTGGATTTAGGATTTGATGCAGTACAAATGGCACGTGCATTATTGAATGAACCGGGATTTGTAAATAGGATGAGACAAGAAGAGTTAGCACGTTGTACTTGTGGACACAGTAACTATTGTATCGGACGGATGTACACTATCGAAATGGCTTGTCATCAACATTTGAAAGAAAAACTGCCCCTTTGTTTACAAAAGGAGATCGAAAAATTAGAGAAACAATGAATGAAGTAAGATGGGCAATTATTACCGGTGCCGATGGAGGAATGGGGACGGAAATTACGCGTGCTGTTGCTGAAGCTGGTTATCATGTATTGATGGCTTGTTATCAGCCTAAGAAGGCTGAAGGTGTCCGGCAACAACTAATTAAGGAAACGGGAAATCCATATTTAGAAGTATTAGCTATTGATTTGTCTTCTATGGACTCGGTCGTTTCTTTTGCTAATGAAGTGATAAAACGCAATTTGTCTGTTTCATTGTTGATGAATAATGCAGGTACAATGGAAACGGGGCTTCATATTACTACTGATGGTTTCGAACGTACAGTTAGCGTTAATTATCTAGGTCCTTTCCTGCTCACACATAAACTACTACCTATATTGGTTCCTGGTGCGCGTATTGTCAATATGGTTTCTTGTACATATGCTATCGGACATCTTGATTTTCCGGATTTCTATTTGAGGGGTAAGAAAGGACGTTTTTTCAGAATTCCTGTTTACAGTAACACAAAGCTGGCTTTGATGTTATTTACTCTTGAGCTTTCCGAACGTCTGAAAGATAGAGGAATTGTTGTGAATGCAGCTGATCCTGGAATTGTCTCTACGGATATTATAACCATGCATCAATGGTTTGACCCTTTAACGGATATTTTATTCCGACCGTTTATTCGTACACCTCGACAAGGAGCAGATACAGCTATTGGATTGTTGCTGAATGCGAAGGAAGCAGGGGTGACTGGACAACTCTATGCTAGCAGTCATCGAAAAGTGCTGTCTGAGAAATATATCCGGCATAAACAGAAAAAACAGCTTTGGGAGGAAACGGAACATCTATTACAACGTTGGCTGAACAAGTATTAATCTATTCCTTAATTATATATAGGTTTATACTGAGCATGTAAAAAGTAGGGAAGAATGGTAGGTGCTCCTTTCTCTGTTGTATTGTTTGAAACTACATTATTGCTAATTAACTATCATTTGTGGATCAGTGGAATTATGGATAAAAAGAAGTTGTAAGATTAATTGTTCATTCTGTCTGATGATAGAGAAATTGCAAAGGGTTGAATGATAATAACGAACGGCAAACAATCTGTTTTGATAGATGCTTGCCGTTCGTTATATATTTTTGTTCCTCGTTTAGATAGAGAGTTCTTTTAATACATTGACAAGATCTCTTTTAATTGGCTTGTCGTTTTTGATAGCTTTGCTGAAGGGTACGTAGACGATTTCATCATGTTCGATACCAATCATAACATTACGTTGATCTTCCATGATAGCATCAATGGCAGCCGCACCTAAGCGACTTGCTAAAATACGATCGTGTGCTGTTGGGCTACCACCCCGTTGTAAGTGACCTAAAATAGTTACACGTACGTCGTATTGAGGATATTCGTTCTTTACGCGTTCTGCGAAATGCATGGCACCTCCAGTGAGTTCACTTTCTGCCACCAACACGATACTACTATTCTTTGATTTACGGAATCCGTTTTTAATGAATTCTTCCAATTGGTCTACTTCTGTACTGAATTCTGGGATAATAGCAGCTTCTGCTCCTGATGCGATTGCACCATTTAATGCAAGAAAACCGGCATCACGTCCCATTACTTCAACGAAAAACAGACGTTCATGTGAAGTAGCAGTATCACGAATTTTGTCTACTGCATCTAATATTGTATTCAGGGCCGTATCATATCCGATCGTAGTATCAGTACCATAAAGGTCATTGTCAATTGTTCCGGGTAATCCGATACAAGGCACATCAAATTCCTGTGCAAAAATACGTGCACCTGTCAAAGAACCATCGCCGCCGATAACAACCAATGCGTCGATTCCTTCTCTTTTCATGTTGTCATAAGCAAGTTGTCGCCCTTCAGGTGTAGTGAACTCTTGACAACGTGCAGTTTTCAGGATAGTTCCGCCAAGTTGGATGATGTTACTGACATTCTGACTTTTAAACTCTTTGATCTCACCTGTAACTAGCCCTTTGTAGCCTCTGTATATACCTTTAACTTGTAAACCATTATAAATAGCTGCGCGTGTTACCGCACGAATAGCAGCATTCATTCCGGGAGCATCCCCCCCAGAGGTCAATATACCTATACACTTAATTGTTCCCATAACAATCTTTTTATTTAATTTGGTGCGACAAAAGTACAATAAAAAGTTGAAAACGTTATTTCAGAACTTCGTTTTCATGTGAAGAAAATATTAAAATTGTTCAAATCACACTCTTATTCAATCAATTTTTTCTTTGTTGTTGAGTTACCTATTCTTTAATTTGCGTTTGAATATAGCGTGATATCTTTTCCATTAGCCATTTCGGGGTGGAAGTCGCTCCGCACACACCGATAGATGTTACATCTTGAAGCAAAGAAGCATCAATTTCTTCCTGACTATCTATTAAATGGGAGTTTGGATTCACTTTTAAGCATTCTTCGAACAACATTTTTCCATTCGAACTTTTTTTCCCACTTACAAAGAATATTAAGTCATGTGAAGCTGCGAACTCCCGAAGTTTGGGCATCCGGTTTGCAACTTGGCGGCAAATGGTATCATAATATTCGAAAGTGGCTTTTGGAGATATATGTTGTTTGATGTATTCTACAATTTCTTGGAATTCATCCAGTGACTTTGTTGTCTGTGAAAAGAGACGGATACTCTTATTAAAATCCAGTTTTTTGACTTCTTCTGCTTTCTCAATAACAATAGCCTGCCCATCTGTTTGTCCCACTAATCCCAATACTTCAGCGTGTCCGTTTTTTCCATAAATGACGATCTGCTTCTCTTTCTGGTTGTCTTCCAGAAAACCTTGTTTGATACGTTTTTGCAGGCGTAAAACTACCGGGCAGGTGGCGTCAATAATTTCTATATTATTTTCGCGGGCGGTCATATAAGTTTCAGGTGGTTCTCCATGTGCACGAAGCAACACTTTTGCATTACGTAATTGCTTGAATTCATCATGATTGATAGTGATTAATCCCATTTCTTTGAGACGTTCCACCTCCTTACTATTATGTACAATATCTCCCAGACAATAGAGAGTTTCGCCTTTGGTTAACTCTTCCTCTGCTTTATCAATAGCTGTAACTACACCAAAGCAGAATCCGGAACCTTCATCGATTTCTACCTTAATCATATATTTAATGTATAAACTATCCGGTGATTTTGTTGAACTGTTCAAACAGCCATTTTTTCTGTTGTTCGATGGTCAGATTTGTATTATCCAATAATAACGCATCTTCTGCTTTACGTAACGGACTTACTTCACGATGTTGATCCATATAATCTCGTTGCTTGACGTTTTCCAGAATTTCATCAAAACTAGCTTTTTGTCCTTTGGCTTTCAACTCATCGTAGCGTCGTTGTGCACGGATTTCCGGTGAAGCTGTAACAAAGATTTTTAATTCGGCGTCAGGAAAAACAGTAGTACCAATATCACGTCCGTCCATTACGATACCTTTTTCTTTTCCCATAACTTGTTGCTGGGCAACCATTGCTTCGCGTACAAAGTCGAGGGCGCTGATTGGACTAACTTTTGATGAAACTTCCATTGAACGGATTTTGCTTTCTACATTTACTCCGTTGAGATGAGTATCCGGGCGTCCTGTTTCGGGGTTTAGTTTAAAGGAAATCCGAATATTTTTGATATCTTGTTTTAGTTTCTCTGTATCAATGGTATTTCCATTGAAGATTCCATTTTCTATACTATATAGAGTGACTGCACGATACATTGCACCGCTGTCAATGTAAATGTAACCCACTTCTTTAGCTAGATCTTTGGCCATCGTACTTTTTCCGCAAGAGGAAAATCCGTCAATTGCGATAGTTATCTTTTTCATCTTGATAAATTCTTCTAATTTAGTTCGCCAAAGATACAGGTAATTTTGAATAATAACCCAACAATTGCTTATAAAAGCATTAAAGTGGGACGCTTGAAAAATTAAAAAAGTTAAAAAGCTGGATAAAAAGATATCAAGAAAGGGATGGTTATTTGAAAATGTGCTATATTTGCCCAGAAACACTTTAAAAGACACTTTTTTTTTAATCAATTATATTAATTAAACTTATGGAAGTTAAAAAATCACCCAAAGCAGACTTGGAAGGCAAGAAGTCTACCTGGTTGCTCATCGGTTACGTGATCGTATTGGCTTTCATGTTCGTAGCGTTCGAATGGACTAAACGTGACGTGAAAATCGATGTCGCTCAAGTTGTAACTGAGGTCGTATTTGAGGAGGAAATTATTCCTATTACAGAAACCCCTCCAGAGCCGAACACTCCGCCACCCGCTGAGGCTCCGAAAGTTGCTGAAACGTTGGAAATCGTTGATGATAATTCAGATGTTGAAGAATCAACAGATATTCTTACCGAAGATAATCTCCCTACACAAACAAAGGCAAATGTAACGTATGTGCCTGTACAAGTTGTTGAAACAGAACCAGAGGAACAGACTATCTTTGAAGTTGTAGAACAAATGCCGGAATTCCCGGGTGGAACTGCTGCTTTGATGCAATATTTGAATAAAAACATTAAGTATCCGGTAATTGCACAGGAACAAGGTACTCAGGGCCGTGTTATTGTACAGTTTGTGGTGAATAAGGATGGTAGTATTGTAGATGCACAAGTTGTACGTAGTGTAGATCCATATTTGGATAAGGAAGCTATTCGTGTGATCAATACCATGCCAAAATGGACACCAGGTAAGCAGCGTGGTAAACCAGTTCGCGTTAAGTTTACTGTTCCTGTAGCGTTTAGATTGACATAATTATCCTATCATAAAATGAAGAGGCTGCCGAAAGCAGCCTCTTTTTATTCACTAATCTTTGTTACTATCATGTATACAGCTTCTCAATTGCTTGATAAAATAAATAATCGTATTTCTGAGATTCAATTCGTTCGGAGTCCGCAAGGACTTTATGAACCGGTAGAGTATGTTCTTTCTCTAGGGGGGAAGCGGATACGTCCGGTATTGATGTTGATGGCATATAATTTATATCGTGAGGATGTTTCTTCAATTTATGATCCGGCTACGGGGATCGAGGTATATCATAATTATACGCTGTTGCATGATGACGTAATGGATCGTGCGGATGTACGTAGAGGTAAACCTACTGTACATAAAGTCTGGAATGATAATAGTGCAATATTATCGGGAGATGCTATGTTGGTATTGGCTTATCAATATATGGCTGCTTCTACACCTTCGTATTTAAAAGAAGTAATGGACTTGTTTAGTCTGACTGCACTTGAAATTTGTGAAGGACAACAGTTAGATATGGAATTTGAATCGAGAAGTGATGTTACAGAAAGTGAGTATATAGAAATGATCCGGTTGAAAACGGCTGTATTGCTTGCTGCTAGTCTTAAAATTGGTGCTGTTTTGGCAGGGGCGCCTGCAGAAGATGCTACGAATTTATATAATTTTGGAATGCAGATGGGAGTCGCATTTCAATTACAGGATGATTTATTAGATGTATATGGGGATCCGGAAGTGTTCGGAAAAAAAATAGGTGGAGATATTCTTTGTAACAAGAAAACATATATGCTCATAAAAGCGTTGGAACGTGCTGACGCAAAACAGCGTAAAGAGTTGAAGCAATGGTTGGATGTTGAAGCTTATGAGCCTGATGAAAAAATTAAAGCGGTAACTACACTCTACAATGAACTTAATATTCGTGGTATATGTGAAAATAAAATGCGTGAATATTATACGCTTGCAATGAAAAGTTTGGAAGCGGTTGGAGTTACCGAAGAAAAGAAGAAAGAATTAAAAAATTTAGTGAAATTACTGATGTATCGTGAAATGTAATTGAGTTTTAAGAGATGCCTTATAGACGATTACCAAATACCGATCAAGCTAGAGTTCGGGCGCTGAAAGCAGCGGTCAGGAAGGGCGATGTATATAATGTACGTGATTTGGCTATTACTTTGAAAACTTTATTTGATGCTCGTAATTTTCTGCAGAAATTTGAAGCTGCTCAGAATTATTATATGCAATGTTATGAGAATCAGTCTAGAGCTAGTCGTAAACATCGGGGAAATGTGAAAGTGGCACGATTGTATATTTCTCATTTTATTCAAGTACTAAATTTGGCTGTGCTTCGTGATGAAATAAAAGTGGGACATAAACGATTATACGAGTTGCCTGAGACAAATGTTGTACCGGACTTGCTGAGTGAAGTTGCATTGGTGGAGTGGGGACGAAAAATTATTGATGGTGAACAACGAAGAGTATCTCAGGGAGGTATACCTATTTATAATCCGACTATTGCTCGTGTTAAAGTACATTATGATATCTTTTTAGATAGTTATGAACGTCAAAAAGCTTATCAGGCATTGACTAATCGTAGCTTAGAGGAACTTGCTTCTATGAGGGATCGTGCCGATGAACTGATTCTTGATATATGGAATCAGGTAGAAAATAAATTTCAGGAAGTAATGCCTAATGAAGACCGTTTGGAGAAATGCCGAGATTATGGTTTAGTGTATTATTACCGTTCTGGTGAAAAAATAAAGTTAGAAAAAAACGATTGAATATGTTGATAGATACTCATTCCCATCTTTTTTTAGAGGAGTTCTCCAAAGATTTACCACAAGTGATGGAACGTGCTCGACAAGCCGGTGTTTCATCTATATTTATGCCTAATATTGATAGCACAACTATTAAACCTATGTTGTCTGTTTGTGCTGATTATCCGGACTTTTGTTTTCCTATGATCGGATTACATCCAACCTCAGTGAATGAGTCGTATGGAGAGGAGTTGGCGGTTGTTCATAAATATCTCTCAGCTCCTAATAATTTTATAGCGATAGGAGAGATAGGACTCGATTTGTATTGGGATAAAACGTTTCTAAAAGAACAGTTGTTAGTCTTTGAAAATCAGATTAAATGGGCACTTGAATATGACTTACCTATCGTAATTCATGCTCGAGATGCTTACGAATATATATATAAGGTAATGGAACCATATAAAGATACTGTTTTAAGAGGTGTTTTTCATAGTTTTACCGGCACATTGGAGGAGGCTGAGAAATGTTTGGAATTCGAAAAATTTATGTTAGGTATTAATGGAGTAGTTACTTTTAAGAAGTCATTGTTAGCAGGAATTTTATCGTCTTCTGTTCCGTTAGAACGCTTGGTACTTGAGACTGATTCTCCTTATCTGACGCCAGTTCCGAATCGTGGAAAACGAAATGAAAGTGCGAATATAAAAGATACTCTTTTTAAAGTAGCAGAAATTTATCAGGTAAGTCCGGAACGCGTTTCACAGGTCACTTCGGAAAACGCATTAAAAGTGTTTGGATTCTCCAAATAAGGTCAGAAAGGTTTTAAATTTTATTAATTTGCAGTATTTATTCGAGATAAAAAAGGGATAATGCTTCATGAAAAGAAAAAAAAGGATACATTTGTAGCTGAAAATTCGAAAAAACCGTAGGGAGAGATGCTCGAGTGGTTGAAGAGGCACGCCTGGAAAGCGTGTATACGCCAAAAGTGTATCGGGGGTTCGAATCCCCCTCTCTCCGCAGGATGAAAAAGAACGTAAAGTAAATACAATAAATAATAATTAATTAATTAATCTTAAAAATTAGACACACAATGAAAAAGTTATTTGCAATTGTTGCTGTGATTGGGGCCTTGGCATTCGGCTCAACTCAACTTGCTCAGGCTCAAGATGCTCCTGCGGCAGAACAAACTGAACAACAGGCTGCTCCAGCTGCTGCACCAGCCGCTACTCAAGCTGCTGCTCCTGCTGCAGAAGAAACAGGTCTCCACAAGGAAATCAAAATCAAGTTTATTGAAGGTACTGCATCCTTCATGAGTTTGGTAGCTATTGCTTTGGTAATTGGTTTGGCTTTCTGTATCGAACGTATCATTTATCTGAGCTTGGCTGAAATTAACACAAAGAAGTTTATGGCATCTATTGAAGCTGCTTTGGAAAAAGGTGACGTTGAAGCTGCTAAAGACATCGCACGTAACACTAGAGGTCCAGTTGCTTCTATTTATTATCAAGGTTTGATGAGAATCGACCAAGGTATTGACGTTGTTGAGAAGTCTGTTGTATCTTATGGAGGTGTACAAGCCGGTTATCTTGAAAAAGGATGTTCATGGATCACATTGTTTATCGCAATGGCTCCGTCACTCGGATTCTTGGGTACTGTAATCGGTATGGTGCAGGCATTTGATAAAATTCAAATTGTAGGTGATATTTCTCCGACGGTTGTAGCAGGTGGTATGAAAGTAGCTTTGATTACAACTATCTTTGGTTTGATCGTTGCTTTGATTCTTCAGGTATTCTACAATTACGTACTTTCTAAAATTGAGGCTCTTACAAGTGAAATGGAAGATTCTTCTATCTCTTTACTTGATATGGTTATCAAATATAATTTGAAATACAAAAAATAATTCAAGATGAGTAAACTTACATATAAAGCATCGTATTATGCATTGTATGCGATGTTTGCCGTTATCCTAATCGTTATGGTGCTATTCTTCTTAGGAGGAAGCGCAACAGGCGATGCGGCGATTCCGGGGATAGATCCCGAAATGTGGCAACCGGCTCAAACAGATGCTTTACTTTATTTAATGTATGCTTTGTTTGGTATAGCTATTGCAGCTACTGTAGTTGCTGCAGTATTCCAATTTGGTGCAGCTTTGAAAGATAATCCGGCTAATGCTGTTAGGTCTTTGCTTGGATTAGTACTTATGGTTGTTATTCTATTTGTAACTTGGGCTATAGGAGATGGAACTCCAATGAATATCCGTGGTTATGAAGGTGCAGACAACGTTACTTTCTGGCTGAAGATAACTGATATGTTCCTTTATACTATTTACATTCTTTTGTTTGTAACAATTGTTGCAATCATTGCAAGTGGCATAAAGAAAAAAATATCATAATCAATTGATAAGCTCAATTTAATAAAGTAATTAAAATGGCTAGAGGAAAAAGAAAAGTTCCTGATATTAACTCCAGTTCTACGGCGGATATAGCTTTCTTATTGCTTATCTTCTTCTTGATTACTACATCAATGGACACGGACCAAGGTTTAGCAAGACTTTTGCCGCCTCCCCCTGATGAAGAAAATAGGGAAACTGATAAAATTAAAGAACGCAATATTTTACAGGTATATCTAAACAAGAATGATGAATTGATGTGCGATGGTGATTATATTGCTGTTGGAGAACTAAGAGCTAAAGCCAAAGAATTTATAGCTAATTATAATAATGAAGCAAATAAACCAGAGAAAACACAAAAGAATGTGGAATTCTTAGGTACGACTCTTGTTAATGATAAGCATGTAATTTCTTTGCAGAATGACCGTGGGTCTTCATATCAGGCGTATATAAGTGTGCAGAACGAATTAGTTGCTGCATACAATGAATTGAGAGATGAATTAGCTAAAGAAAAATGGCAGAGACCATATGCGGAACTGAATGATAAACAACAGAAAGCTATTCGTGAAGTTTATCCGCAGAGAATTTCTGAGGCAGAACCTAAAAAATACGGAGAAAAGAAGTAAGTATGGGAAAATTTAATAAGACTGGTAAACGTGAGATGCCGGCATTGAATACTTCTTCGTTGCCTGACCTTATCTTTACCTTGTTGTTCTTCTTTATGATTGTAACAACAATGCGTGAGGTTACATTGAAGGTTCAGATAAGCCTTCCCGTAGGTACTGAACTTGAGAAATTGGAGAAGAAGTCGCTGGTAACATTCATTTATATAGGTGAACCTTCTGCAGAATATCGTGGAAAAATGGGTACTGAAAGTCGTATTCAATTAAATGATAGCTATGCTGAGGTAGATCAAATAGGAGATTTTGTCTTCCAGGAACGTTCGAATATGAATGAAAGTGATCGGGGTAAAATGACAGTATCTCTGAAAGTAGATGAAAAGACTAAGATGGGTATTGTTACCGATGTGAAAAATGCTCTTAGAAAAGCTTCTGCTTTGAAAATTAACTATTCTTCAAAGAAAAAAGATAATAAATAGTTGGTTTTGATATATAAAAGATAAAGGGTATCCCAAAATGGATACCCTTTTCTTTTTGGATTTCTTTGAAATGAGGTTGATTTTAAATATAGCTTTATATTCTTATAGGTAGGATATTTTTATATGAAGATGGGAAACTCTCATTTATTATAAAGGTATGAGAAATTTAGACTTGCTCCGAATGGTATGATTTCTGAGACAGGCTGGTTTTCTGTTCGTTCTTTTAGTTTTTAGCATTATAGCTATATTGCTATTTTTTAACTTTATAAACTTCAGTATAGAGTTTTTGTTTTACTTCTTCAAAGTCTTTTTTTGCATCTAATGCACCATGTACCATAAGGTACATTGGAAGATAATTATCTCCAGGTTTATACGGAGGTTGGTAATAATCATTTTCCCATAATGTAAACCCATGACGTTGATAGAAGTTTATACGCCGTTTAGCCATTTCTTCTACTGGGCGTTCAACTTCTAAGACGATGGGAAGTTTTAGGTGGTCACATAAATATTCTAAAGTACGTTTTCCATAACCACCATTACGTAGGGCTGGGTTAGTTGCAAAATGCTCTACGTAATAGAAGTGTTCAAAATCCCAGTATGTAATGAATCCAATAGGTAGTTCATCATCAAAAATGATGTTATTATGAAAGTTTCCTGTTCGGTCAGTGAATTCACGTAACTCTTCCAATTGCCGGTATTCTTCTGCAGGAAAAGAGTCTATTAGAAGTTCTTCCATAAATTTGTAATGTTGAATGTCCGATGTATTAATCGCTTGAAGTCTGATCATAAAGTCTGTTTTTGGGGTTAAACAATATATTCTTTTTTGAGTTTGTCTGTATAGTGTAACAATTAAGGGACATAAAAGTCGATAACTCGGCGAATAGCACGTTGGCAGACAGGACAAAATTCCGGATATTCATTTGTCTTCATCCGGCAATTGAAGGCTGGACGATAGATACCTTTGGCAGAATATCCGCCACCTTCATATATGCCAACTAGGTATTTTTCTTTTTGAGAAACAGGAGTTGGGATTGGAATATTAGAAGGGAGCATGTCTTTCCATTTCGACGAGAAGTCTACACGTGTAGTAATATTCTGTTCCCATGGTTCTACATTTAAGGGATAGGTATCTGTCATGACATCGTCCTCGTAGAAATATTCGTCAGCCAATCCTCCAAAGCTATGTCCGAATTCATGTACTACAACAGGTTTGAACATAGGATGGTGTGCAGTAGTCAGTGTGTATGAGTTATAAATACCTCCTCCACCATATACATCGGTATTGGCAAGTATGATGATGTGTTCATATGGAATACCAGCCAATACATTGTGAATTGACTTCACTCGACTAGTTGTTAAGTAACGATTCGAGTAGAAAGTGTCGAAATGAGATTGTACAGCTGTATGTTTCCATGTATTTTCACGAGGGACGCTAACTCCGCTATCTATTGAAGGACTGGCTACTGCTACAATATTAAACTTATTTTTTGTTGAACGGAACGGTTCATGTGAAAATAGACTTTCACAAGCTTTTTCAGCATCCTGATAGAATGTATCCATTTCTTTATCCGTATATCCTTCAGCGAGAATAGCAACATCTATACAATCTTTTTCATTTCCGCTCTGAAGTAAATATCGATGTGGAGTAATGTGTGATGTTCCTCTTTTATGGATTAGAATATCGTCAGGACGAACAATGTGTTTGAAGTTAGTCATTACTTCTTTGCGTGGGTTTAATAAAATAATTTCAACTTCTACAGGGTGTTTAGGGTAGGGAAGGAGGAAACTATTCTCGAATCCTTTGGTTATTTCTTTAGCTTCATCGGTTGATAACCATTCTTGAAATAAAGAAGAAAAAGAGGTTTTATAGATACATTGTTTAGTAGATAGATCTTTTATGGTAATTTGCCCGTTACCTTCTAATGGAAGTTCAGACAAATGATGACGGCGACCTGCCCATGTAGGAAGTTCAGATAGTTCATCCAAAACAATGGATTGTTGTTTAACATCTCCGGTAAAGAGATAATCTACCCGAAGTGTTTTATTCAGGAAATGATCGGAAAAATTCTGTCCATAGCTTCCTGCTGTAATTAGTAAGAAAAGGAGTATGCAGTAAAAGGGTTTCATATAAATAGTGTATTTATGTTTTAGACAAAGGTACAAACATTTGATGACTTATCCGATATTTGGAAATAAAAGTAATAATTCATAGTATTTGTTGTGGGAAAATCGCTAACTTTGCATAAAAGATTCACTGATTAAAACAATTTGATTTAATATGGGACATCATCAATTAGATGCTTTAGATGAGCAGATTCTGAAACTGATAGCAGCAAATGCACGTATTCCTTTTCTGGAAGTGGCGAGAGCATGCGATGTTTCTGGTGCGGCGATTCACCAGCGCATCCAGAAATTGACTAATTTAGGAATATTGAAAGGATCTGAATATGTAATTGATCCTGAGAAAATCGGATACGAGACTTGTGCTTATATTGGTATATATCTGAAAGACCCTGAATCATTTGATTCGGTAACGAAAGCTTTGGAGGCTATTCCGGAAGTAGTGGAGTGTCATTTTACTACTGGTAAATATGATATGTTTATCAAAATTTATGCTAAGAATAATCACCATTTGCTGAGTATTATTCATGATAAATTGCAGCCGTTAGGTTTGGCACGTACAGAAACTTTAATTTCCTTCCACGAAGCTATCAAACGTCAAATGCCGATTATGGTAGATGTAGACGAAGAATAATTGGGAACTTCAAATTATTTTCTAACATAATTGACAAAAGCATACGGGCAGAGATGTTTTTCATCCGCAAGATGAACTTCTCTGCTTTTTTCATGCCATATTGTTGGCGATACTTCCGGAAAAAAAGCATCTGCTTGTGGTGCGATACTGTCTATTTCTGTCAAACAGAGTTCATCAGCCAAGGGAAGCGCTTGATGATAAATACTTGCTCCTCCTATGATAAATATATGTTCATTCTCCTGACAGCTTTTTAAAGCAGAATCGAGAGATGCAAATACTTCTGCACCCGAACATTGTAAATCCGGATTAGAAGATAATACGATGTTTCTTCGATTGGGAAGTGCACCTTTGGGAAGTGATTCAAAAGTTTTTCGTCCCATGATAATCGTATTTCCTGTGGTTAATGTCTTGAAACGTTTCAGATCGTTTGGCAACCAAAATAATAACTTGTTTTCGAAACCGATTGCCATATGACTGTCTACAGCGGCAATAATAGATATTCTACTCATAATTTATACAGCTACTACTCCGGCAATATGTGGATGTGGATCATAATTAACTAATTCGAAATCTTCAAACTTAAAATCGAAGATACTCTTCACGTCTGGATTTATTTTTATTTGTGGTAACGGACGTGGATTACGACTTAATTGTAATTTAACCTGTTCCAGATGATTCAGGTAAATATGAGAGTCTCCGAGAGTATGGACAAAATCTCCAGCTTTAAGTCCAGTAACTTGTGCCATCATTTGTAATAATAAAGCATATGATGCAATATTAAAAGGTACTCCGAGGAATATATCAGCACTGCGTTGATAAAGTTGCAAACTTAAACGTCCGTTGGCTACATAAAACTGGAAGAAAGCATGACAAGGAGGTAGATTCATGTTATTCAGGTCAGCTACGTTCCAGGCACTTACTATGATTCGGCGTGAATCCGGATTGTGTTTGATTGTTTCGACTGCTTCGCTAATTTGGTCGATGAATCCGCCGTTGTAGTCAGGCCATGAACGCCATTGATATCCGTAAATATGACCTAAATCGCCATTTTCGTCTGCCCATTCATTCCAGATACGTACACCATGTTCTTGCAAATATTTCACATTAGTGTCACCCTGTAGAAACCAAAGCAATTCATAGATGATTGATTTCAGGTGTAATTTTTTGGTGGTCAGACATGGAAAACCTTCATCAAGGTTAAAACGCATTTGATGACCAAATACGCTGATTGTTCCTGTGCCAGTACGGTCACTTTTTTCAGTACCTTCAGTCAATACACGGTTGAGTAGATCTAAATATTGTTTCATTGTCCTATGATTATCACTATTTGATAGATGTTGCAAAGGTAACGAAATGAATGAAGAATGAAGAATGAAGAATGAAGAATTTACTGTGTATCATGTACTGTATAGTAATTCTTCATTTTTCTTAGAGAAATGGAGTGAATAGATTTGCAAACCACCCTACAAATTTTTTCCATGGAGAACGTTTCTTCCAGAACTCAGGTGTTAGTTTAGTACAATGTTCTATGTCATTGTGGAACATATCATTCAATTCTCCTGTAATTTTTTGATCAAATATGAACGCATTTGTTTCATAATCGTATCTCAGGCTGCGGCTGTTTAAATTAGCTGTACCGACTGTACAAAACAGATCGTCTACCATCATGATTTTAGAATGATGAAATCCGCCATTGTACATATATACAGTTGCTCCCCTTTTCATCAGTCTATGTAGCTTATATAATGCAGCATCAGGGGTGAATGGGATATCAGAGGCAGATGATACCATAATAGTAACATCTACCCCCCGATCAATTGTTTTTTGCAATGCTTTTTTGATGGAAGAAGTCGGAACGAAATAAGGATTGACAATATGCACATTCTTTTGGGCCGAATAAATAGACATGGCATAGGCATGGCTTAGCATGCGACTATTTTTCTTCGGGGTACGATCTACAATGGCAATAACAATGTCAGTACTGTCAGTAACTTTCTTATGCTTTGGGAAGTAAGCATCTCCACCGATATTTTGTTTTGTTTCCTTATTCCAGATAGTGAGAAAGATTTCTTGAAGATCGTTAACTGCATCTCCTTCAATACGCATATGCATATCACGCCAGGTGCCGATTTTAGGAAGTCCATTGATATAATAATCTGCAATGTTCATTCCTCCTGTGTATGCAACCTTTCCATCGATGACAGCAATTTTCCTATGATCTCGATGTGCAGCATGATTAATATATGGAAAAGTAAACGGATCAAATTTGACAATCTCTATTCCCTGTTCACGAATCCTTTTAAGATGTTTCTTTTTTAGTGGTTTATTGTTTGACCAATTTCCAAAGGCGTCAAACATAGCTCTCACTTCCACTCCCTCTTTTACTTTATCGGCTAACAGATTAAACAATGCGGTAGCAATGGAATCATTACGGAAGTTGAAGTATTCTAAATGAATATGATGTTTCGCTTCTCGGATGGTTTCAAATAGGTCTATAAACTTTTCATGTCCACTTTTCAGAAGTTTCACCTTATTATTGTTAGAAATTGGAAGACCTGCTTCTGAAAAAAAACGAAGAACAAGGGAATCACTTGTCAATTTGACCGAATCCCTATGTTGCATCTTTAGGCTATCGACAATATCAGCCTGTGCATGGAGCAAAGATAAGAACAGAAATAAAATAAATATACGTAGCTTCAAAACTCTCTTTTCTCTTTTAGTTTACAGAGGAACAAAGATAGTATATCTATATTTTGGGCTATTTGAAGTAAAGGGGAAATTTATTATGTTTTAACATATCTCTTACATTTAAGCATTGTTTGGAAACTTCCTTATGTCAATGAGCAGATCTTCTTCATACCTAAATACAGCAATACAATTGCTATGATTATAAGAGATTTTTGGTCTATGTTAGCAATTGCTTCTTGCATATTTCTCAAAGTTGCTTCCACTCCACCTAACCATACAAAAAGTATAGTTCCGATGATTACAATAAGGGCTGTCCGAATACGTACAAGCCAATTGCTTTGGCTAGGCAAATGATGCATAACACGTTGGCTGAATCCGTTATCAGCTATTTCCTGTTTGTTTTCAGCAAAGAAATCATGCAAAAGTTTATCATTATCTATTTCTTCCATAACCATTTTGTTTTAAAAATACAGCTAATTTTTCTTTTCCACGTGACAGATGGCTTTTGACGGTACCTGTCGGAATTTCCATAATACTTGCTATCTTATCGATATTTACATCCTCCATATAAAATAGGGTGATACAAGTGCGTTCCATTTCTTTAAGTGTTTTGAGTGCCTGATAAATATCCATTTTCTGCCCAATGTTTTCTTGTATGGTACAATGGATAGTGTCTACTTCTCCCGTATTCAGATCAGCCGTCTCTTTATGGCTGCGAAAATAATCGTAAAATACATTATAAGCAATCCGATACAACCACGTAGAGAAACTAGACAGATTTTGGAAAGAAGCAAGATTAGTATATGCTCTGATAAATGTATCTTGTGCCAAATCATCGCTCAAATTATTATCTCCGCAAGTTAAGTGCAGAAAAAACACCGGATAGGCGACTGATATTTTTGCACCAATTGGTCAAAGGCCTTGGTGTTTTTTAATACCACAACCTGTGCGACTAGTGAGATTTCGTTGAGCTGGTTCATTTGTTTTCTGAGTTCTTTTTTTGCTGTTTATATCCGATAATCCACTGACCAACACCCATAAACATAACGAGTAGTCCGATGGCTCCGATACTAAATTTACCAGTGAGCGCCCAGAGAAAGATGAATATGCCGATTCCGGTGAAAGTGTTTCTAATACCTTGTGTCTGCTGGTCAGTTGTCTTTTTTTCTTTGATAAGATTATCAGGTAGAGGTTGTCCTGCTGCTAATGCTTGTTCGGCAAGATGATAACGTGCTTTCCTGTTTTTATAGCGAAAGAAAAAGATAATAAACAATATAAAAACTGGACATGCAAATACGACAATTGTACTAATGATAGAGGCTATAATACCTTTTTCAATGGCATCATTAAGTTCGAAAGGAAGTGAAATGTTTCCATTCGAATTTTGAATTAGTAAAGTCTGTGCGCTAATATTATTCTTCGCAGCATTTAGCGCAGTTGTAGTGCTGTTTATTAGAAAATCTTGAGCATATATTGAGGTGCACAAGGATAATACAGCAAAGAGGGCAATGATAAATTGTTTCATATGGTTATTTATTATTTGTTTCTTTATTTCTTTATTGGTTAGACGTAGTTAATATCTGAGAAAGTTGCAAAGAGAAGAAATATTTTTGATATTTGCAGGAGTTAATAAATGAAAAATGAATTTACCTGCCTCTTTTGTCGATTATACACGTGCCTTATTGGGCAATGAAGAATATGAAAAGTTTGCTGTTGCTTTACAACAGGATCCTCCCGTCAGTATCCGTATAAATAATAGAAAATGGATGATGAATCATGATGATTATTCATTGAAAAAAGTGCTTTGGGCTTCTGAAGGATATTATCTTGATGAACGTTTGACTTTTACATTTGATCCGTTATTTCATGCAGGATGCTATTATGTGCAAGAGGCATCTTCTATGTTTGTGGAACAGATACTTCGGCAATACGCCAAAGAACCTGTAATCATGTTGGACCTTTGTGCAGCTCCCGGTGGGAAATCCACACATCTTCGGAGTATACTTCCAGAAGGTAGTCTGTTGGTGGCAAATGAAGTGATTCGGAATCGTTCGCAAATTCTGGCAGAGAATCTGACGAAATGGGGACATCCGGATGTGATAGTAACTAATAATGATCCATCAGATTATTTACGGTTACCCTCATTTTTTGATATTATTCTGACTGATGTTCCTTGTTCCGGTGAAGGAATGTTCCGAAAAGATCCGGTAGCTATTGAAGAATGGAGTCTGGAGAATGTCGAAATCTGTTGGCAGCGTCAGCGACGAATTATTTCGGATATTTGGGCTTCTTTGAAGCCAGGCGGGATTCTTATATATAGCACATGTACCTATAACACAAAAGAGGATGAAGAAAATGTTCATTGGATACGCGAAGAGTTCGGGGCAGAGCTATTATCATTAGATATACCGGCTGAATGGAATATAACCGGAGATCTTCTGGGAGGAGAAAAATTACCAGTTTACCATTTTCTGCCTCATAAGACGAAAGGAGAAGGATTCTTTTTGGCTGCTTTGCGTAAAACGAGGTCAGATGGTGAGTCTATCCTTAATCATGATATTGTTAAGAGTAAAAATCAGAAAAAGAAAGATAAAAGAGGAGGAACTCCTTCTTCTTTTCTCATATCTAGGGAAAATCTCAAAATAGCTGAAAACTGGTTGAGAAAAGATATCTTGGATAAGTATGTCCTAACTACGGAAGATACTACAATTTGTGCATTTTCTCGACAATATCAGAATGAACTTGCTGTTTTGAAGCAGAATCTTCGTGTTATTCAGGCGGGAACTACTGTTGGAGAAGTAAAAGGTAAAGATTTAATTCCAGCTCATGCGTTGGCAATGAGTACTTCTATACTCCGTCAAGGAGTTTTTGTTACCGAAGAGGTTACTTATGAACAAGCCATTTTTTATTTGAGAAAAGAGGCTATTACTTTATCAGTAACAGCCCCTCGTGGTTATATTTTACTTACTTACCGGAATATTCCTTTAGGATTTGTGAAGAATATTGGTAATCGTGCTAATAATCTATATCCCCAAGAGTGGCGTATCCGTAGTGGATACTTGCCGGAAGAGATAAAAACGTTATAGATTACTTTTGTAAATTCGTGCCATTGCCTTCTGATATTGATTTTCTAACTGGAGATAATTCAGGTGGCTTTGGTACAGTACCGATACTTCGACAAAATACTCGATCATGCTGATTTGACCTCCGGTTAATGCCTGTTTCAATAGTTTAAGATCTTGTTGTGATTGGAATGTTTTCTGATATTCTTCCATTGAGGTATGTAGAGATTTAGCTTCTCTATAGAGTTGTGTTAATTCAGATTCCACCTGAAAAGTAGCATCTTGCTTTTGTAAATCGATATTCAATGCTTGGGCTTTGGCTACTTTCACTTTGTTCCGGTTTTCAAAAAGTGGGAAGGATAAGCTACTACTACTCCATTAAAGGGAGCTCCTGTTTCAGTATTCCGACGATATCCTAATTCCAATTTGGGTAACCATTGTGATTTATTGACCGAGATTTGTTTGTGGGCAACCAAGCTTTCATTGCCTATAGCCATTAGGGTGCGATCAGAAGCCATAACTTCCGATTTGAGAATTTGATAATCAGCGGGGAGAGGTGCTGTTGGGTATTTGGTTTCTTCGAAAACCACTGGAATATTACCATTCAGGGCGTTTAGTTCCTGTAATCTGTTACGTAACGTTGTCTCATTTAAAGATGCTTCTGTACGGACATTCAGTAATTCCAGATTTATCTTGTTCGTTTCAAGTGCATTCGCATCCCCTGTTTGCAGACGTTTGGCGTACATCTTGGATAATTCTTCCGCATTACGAAGCCGTTCTTCCAGAATTTGTTTTTGTTGGCGTAACATGATGATATCCAAACATATCTCTTTAGCTTGTAATAGCATATCCTGTCGAAAAATATCTGCTTGACTATCGAATGCTTCTGATTTCAGGCGATTCAGTTTATTACGTGTTATGTATAGACTTGGAAAGTCAAAACTTTGTGAGATTACGAGTTCACCGATTGTTTCGCTTTTGTCTTTTGCTCCCCACAGGTGAGCATACGACAATGTTGGGTCAGCAAGATTATTCTCTGTTTTAGCTTCCAGTTTTTGAGAAGCGATAAGTTGTGCGTTTGCCTGTAACCCTTTATTGTTAGTTTCAATATTACGCAATACTTGATCGATTCCGTTTTGAGCTTGAACTCCACTCGTTAAGATAAGGAGTACAAAGCTTATGATAATGATTCGTTTCATATTTTTCTTTTCATTAATTCGTTCTATTGATTTCTTAATTTGTTCAATAGGATGATAATAAGTTTTTCTTATTAAGGATCGATTTCCATCCTTTTACTTAACCGATGGAGTATGAGAATTATCTTTCCGGTGCATCATCAAATAAACAATCGGAACGATGAAACCGTTTAAGAAAGTCGAAGTTAATAATCCACCCAAAATAACTTTGGCCATCGGACTTTGAATTTCATTACCCGGAAGATCGCCTCCCAAGGCCAATGGAATCAAAGCTAAAGCTGAAGATAATGCTGTCATCAAAATAGGATTCAAACGATCTAGTGAACCTCGAATCACACTTTCGTATACTCCCAAACCTTCTTCTTTTTGTAGATGGTTGTAATGGCTGATGAGTAGCATTCCATTACGTGTTGCAATACCGAATAGTGAAATGAACCCGATAATGGCAGGAATACTAACCTCACCTGTAGTAATAATCAGTGCAAATACACCACCGATCAATGCAAGGGGCAAGTTTAGTAAGATGACTCCGGATTCTTTGACACTGCGGAACTCATGATAAAGTAACAGGAAAATTACGGCAATACTAATGAAAGAAGTCAATGCCAGCGTCCGGCTTGCAGCTTGTTCACTTTCAAACTGGCCACCATATTCGATGTGGTATCCTTCAGGTAGTTGAATGGAAGTATCAATCTGTTTCTGGATATCATTAACTACGCTGCGAAGATCACGATCAGCGACATTGGCAGAAATCACTATTTTACGTTTTACATTTTCACGGTTGATAGTATTCGGCCCCATAGCAGATATGACATCAGCTACATAGTTTAAAGGCACTTTTTTTCCATCACTTGTATCTACCATCAGATTACGTATTTTTTCCATCTCGTCACGAGCATTATCTTTCACTTTTACGATAAGGTCGAAACTCTTTCCCTGTTCGTATACTTGAGAAATTACTTTTCCGGCAAGTGCTACATTTACGTATTCTGAGAATTCTGGTAATGTGATACCGTATTTGGCTAATACCTCTCGTTTGGGTTGAATCTTTAACTGTGGACGTTCTATTTGTTGTTCTACATTGAGGTCGGCAATACCAGGAATATCGCTGATTACATTTTTTATTTGATTGCCGAGTGAGAACATTTTATTCAGATCGTCACCAAATAACTTAATGGCAATATTTGCCTTAGTTCCTGATAACATTGCATCAATACGGTGACTAATCGGTTGTCCGATTTCGATATTAGCACCAGTCAAAGAATTTAATTTTTCACGTACTTCAGCTACCATTTCACTTCGAGAGCGATCTTTCAATTCAAATGGTGCTTCGATTTCTGATACGTTCACGCCAAGTGCATGTTCGTCCAATTCAGCACGTCCCGTTTTACGGGCAACCGTTTGAATTTCCGGTATGCTTAACAATAATTCTTCAGCACGATGCCCCATTTTGTCACTTTCCTCCAGTGAAATACCAGGTAAAGAACTGATATTGATTGTAAATGAACCTTCGTTGAAAGAAGGAAGGAAACTGCGCCCAAGTGTGAAAAACATTCCTAGAGCGACCAGGAAGAGAACAATTGTACTTCCTAATGTGATCTGCTTGTGCTTTAGCACCCATGTTAATACTTTTTCATAAACACCTTTCATCCAGTGGGCTACAAAAGATTCTTTCAGCTCCTTATTTGTCTTTTTGCTGCCTAAGAGATACGAGCAAAGTACCGGAGTCAGTGTCAAGGCAACCACAGTAGAAGCAAATAATGCTACAATGAAGGCAACCCCCAGTGGAACCAACATACGACCTTCCATTCCACTAAGGAAGAATAACGGAACGAAACTTACTACAATAATAAGAGTTGAGTTCAGAATAGGCATACGTACTTCTTTGGAAGCATTAAATACCACTTCAAGAGTACTAAGCCGTTCCGCTTCTGGTTTCTGTCGGTTTTCTCGCAGGCGTTTGTAAACGTTTTCCACATCGACGATAGCATCGTCTACCAGTGAACCGATTGCAATAGCCATACCTCCCAAACTCATAGTATTGATCGTCATTCCCATATAATGTAATGTCAGGATAGAAACGAGAAGAGAGAGTGGCAGTGTCACTAATGAAATAACAGTTGTACGTACATTTGCTAGGAATAGGAACAATACAATGACAACAAAAATACCTCCTTCAAAAAGCGATTTCTTCACGTTTCCAATTGAGCTTTCGATGAATCGGCTTTGACGGAAAATATCTGTCGATACCTTTACATCAGGAGGTAAGTTCTTTTGTAAGTCCTTCAGCGAAGTTTCCAATTTGTCTGTTAACTCCAATGTACTGGTGGCAGGCTGTTTAGTTACAGTCATTAGTACAGCTGATTTGCCACGTTCCGAAGCTGTTCCTAATTTCGGAACTTTCGGACCAATAACTACATCAGCAATACTCTCTAAAGTAACAGGGAAACCATTTACTGTTTTTACTACTGCTTTTCCCAATTGTTCTGTTTGGGTTGTTGAAAGTACTCCACGTACGATATACTCATTACCGAATTCATAAAGTACTCCACCATTAGCGTTCAGATTCATATCCTGGGTTACGGTCATTACTTCACCCATGGAGATTCCGTAGTGCCGCATTCGTTCAGGATCAAGTTGTATTTGATACTCTTTGATGTCTCCACCCAATACGGCTACCTGTGCCACACCTCCTGTAGACAAAAGTCTTGGACGAATTGTCCAATCGGCAATTGTACGTAGATCGAGCATGGAAGTTGAATCGGCAGTCAGACCGATAATCAACATTTCCCCTAAGATGGAAGATTGCGGACCAAGAGTTGGTTTACCAACATTGGCCGGAAGAGATTCGCTGACTACTGCTAATTTTTCACTTACAATCTGACGTGCCAGATAAATGTCTGTTCCCCAGTCAAATTCTACCCAGACTACGGAGAAACCATTAGTAGAAGATGAGCGTACGCGGCGAACACCAGTAGCTCCGTTTACAGCTGTTTCAACAGGGAAAGTAACGAGTTGTTCCACTTCCTCGGCTGCCATACCATTAGCTTCGGTCATGATGACCACCGTTGGTGCATTAAGGTCGGGGAATACGTCTACTTCCGTATTCATGGCGGTATATGTTCCTGCAATGAGCAGAAGGATAGCCGCACAGAGCACAACCAGACGATTATGCAGGGAGTAATGTATTATTTTATTTAGCATATTGTATAAACTTCACCTTACTATAGAAGGGGAAGGATGATTTTATTAATTAATGATTATGATTTAATCTCTTATTGATTGGTAGAATCAAATACAATTACTTTTAATGCTCATGACTATGAGCTGGTATTGCATTACTTGCACTTGCCAGGCGTACTTGATAAGCTCCTTCAGTTACTACACGGTCACCTGCTTTCACTCCGGTCAGGATTTGTACACTTTTGCCATTGTCGGCTCCTAAAGTAACTTCCTGTTTTTTATAGCCCTCTTCGTCCAACTGCAGATAAACGAAAAATATTCCTTGTTCTTCGGTGAGTGCCGTACGAGGAACAGAAATAACATTTTCCATTGGAGAGGAAAGCAAGAACACTTCAATAAATGCTCCGGGAATGATATCCCCTTTGTTGTCAAATTCGAAAGTAACAGGCACATAGTATGAATTGTCTCCTGAAGCTTTGCCAAAGGAAAGGAGTTTTCCGTCTAACTCTTGTAACTCATATACTTGGTTATTGTAAGGAGTCTGGAAATTGGCAGAAGTGATAGTACGCAAATACGGATAATATTTCTCTGAGACTTCTGCACGAAGGAAGAGGCGACGGTTTTGCGTTACACTTACCAAAGGCTGTCCGATCGTTACATAATCCCCTTCTTTCACTAAAATACTCTTCACATATCCGGAAATAGGTGAAGGTATATTCTGGCCCCCAGCTGAATGATTTTTAGCTAATGCTTCATAACTAATACGGGCATTTTCATAGTTCTGCTTTGCTTGTGCAAATTCTTTGTCTGATACAATCTTGTTTTTGATCAGTTCTTTCATACGTTTGTATTCCTTTTTGGACACTTCGTATGCGATACGTGCCCGTTGAACCGGATCACCATCTGCTATATTGCTGGAAGAGATAGTAACCAATGGTTTTCCCTGACCAACAGCCATACCTTCCGTTACTTTTCCATGGAATGAAACCACTCCGGCAACAGTAGCTACAGCAACAGATTCGTCTCCTTGAGCAGCTAATACTTGTCCGCTGGTTTTGATAACTTGTTGGAAGGGAGTTGGTTCAATAATATTTGATTTGACTCCGGCAGCGTCTGCTTTTGCTTTTGGAAGAATGATTTCGTCACCATGTCCTTCGGCAGCTTCACTGTGCTCGTGTTCGTCAGTGGTTTCGTTGTGATTGTGGTCTCCACTACATTCACCTTCATGATTATGTGCTTCCGCTTCGTGATCGTGTCCTTCTGTTTCATGGTTATGTGTAGTGGCTTCGTGGTCATGTCCTTCATGACTTCTACTGTTGCATGAACCCAAGGCGAACAACCCTAGGATTCCTATAAAAATAAGTTTCTTCATAAATGTAATTTTCCTACTAAAATTCTGTTTTTACTCTCCGCAAAGATAATTTAAAAGGGTATGCAACTTAATTGCATACTGTTAGATTACGCAAAAACAGAACAGGGAGGGGCACGAAGAGAGAAGGTACGAGGTATATTCGTACCGTGCAAAGATTCCCGGAAGTCATAATTATTTCTGGCTCGTTTTTCCAACGGTCGAAGTAAGTGTTCGATAATATCATCCGTGAATAAGGTAGCAATCAGAATATAATCCGGTCCGCTATGAGATTGTAAGGATGGAGTAGGAGACTGGAAATGTGTCATGCATTCGCTATGACAGCAAGAATCGTTTTCGGGGTGATGATGGTGATTCATGGGACATTGTTGCTCGATTGGCAAGTCCTGCTTCATGCAAATCATCCCATCGGAATGATGATGATGGGGAAAAACGGCTACTATCAACATGATAATGTTGATAAAAAGCAGCAGCGTTACTATGAATTTCTTCTTCCCTTTCATCCTTTTATTGAAGACTTTATGAGTTTTTATCTATTTAAACTAATTTCAGCAAATATACAAATATATTTTTTTTCAGAACAGGTAGACGATAACTTTTTATTATTTATTATTTCTTTTCCAGTTCTTGCAATGAAGCCATTTTCTTCTTTTCAAGGAATTCGTAGATACCGCACAAGTGTTCTGTCACCTTCTTATGTCCAAATTCATAAACCTTCGTAACTAGTCCGTCCAAGAAGTCACGATCGTGTGAGACGACAATCAGAGTACCGTCATAATCGGCTAAAGCTTGTTTTAGAATATCTTTTGTCTTCATGTCCAAATGATTGGTTGGCTCATCCAGAATCAACAGATTAACAGGTTCCAGCAACAACTTAATCATGCAAGACGGGTACGTTCTCCTCCCGAAAGAACTTTTACTTTCTTCATCGACTCTTCCGGTCCGCCGAACATGAAAGCTCCCAATAGATCACGTATCTTATTTCGGATATCGCCTTTTGCTACATCATCAATCGTTTGGAATACAGTGAGATTCTCATCCATTAGTGAAGCTTGATTTTGAGCAAAATATCCAATTTGAACATTGTGTCCAAGTGTTAGGGTACCATCATGATCAATTTCTTTCATGATACATTTCACAAGTGTAGATTTACCTTCACCATTTTTTCCGACAAAAGCCACTTTATCACCGCGTTCAATAGTAAGAGAGGCGTTCTTGAATACCACATGGTTGCCGTATGATTTCCCAACTTCTTCCATGATGACCGGATAATTCCCGGAACGGGGAGAAGGAGGGAATTTCAGGCGCAGAGCGGAAGTATCTTCTTCGTCTACTTCAAGTAGTTCCAACTTCTCTAACATTTTGACACGACTTTGTACTTGCAGAGTTTTAGAATATGTTCCTTTGAAGCGTTCGATGAACTCTTTTGTTTCAGTAATAAATTTCTGTTGTTCATCGTAAGCTTTTTGTTGCTGTTCACGACGTTCTTTGCGTAGTTGCAGATATTGAGAGTAGTTTACTTTATAGTCATAGATACGTCCCATGGTTACCTCAATGGTACGAGTCGTGATGTTGTCTACAAATTTACGGTCGTGGCTGATAACGATTACAGCTTTTCCGTTGTTAATTAGAAAATCTTCCAGCCATTGAATGGATTCGATATCGAGATGATTGGTCGGTTCATCAAGTAACAGTACGTCCGGCTTTTGTAGTAATAGTTTGGCAAGTTCGATACGCATACGCCACCCACCACTAAAATCACTCGTCTGACGATTGAAGTCTTCGCGGGCAAACCCAAGGCCAAGCAATGCTTTTTCTACATCTTCTTCGTAATTAGTCGCATCAATAGAATAAAACTTTTCGCTCAAAGCAGACACTTCTTCGATGAGAGCCATGTAACTGTCACTTTCGTAATCGGTACGTGTTTCGAGTTCTTTATTCAGTTTCTCTATTTGATCTTCCATTTCGTGCAAATGTGCGAAAGCTTGTGCAGTTTCTTCGAATACAGTCCGTCCGTCTTCTGTCATCAAATGCTGTGGAAGATAAGCTATTACACTATCTTTGGGAGTTGAAACTTTTCCGCGTGTCGGTGGTCTTACTCCTGACAAAATTTTGAGCAAAGTGCTTTTTCCCGCTCCGTTTTTTCCCATCAGGGCGATTCGGTCTTTTTCGTTAATGACAAAAGAGATATCGCTAAATAAGGTGGTGCCGCCAAATTCTACGGCTAGTCCGTCTATAGAAATCATATAATTCTTAAATTTTGAGGCGCAAAGATAGCGAAATATATCAATCTTTTTTATAACTTGCGGGCTGAAATGAATTATCAAAGTGAAATATAAAATTAAAACAATATATAAACACTATGGAAAGTGAACAAATAAAAGAGTTCAGACCCTCATTTTAGTGGCAGAGGACGATGATAGCAACTTTAAGTTAATTAAAGCAATTATAGGTAAGAAATGTGATATACAGTGGGCTAAGAATGGAGAAGAAATAGTAGGACTTTTCAAACAATATCGTCATGAGGCAAAAGCTATTTTGATGGATATCAAGATGCCGGTGATGAATGGACTGGAGGCTACCAAGATTATTCGTGAAGAAGATAAAGAAATCCCTATCATTATGCAGACTGCGTATGCTTTCAGTTCGGACAGAGAGAATGCAATGAATGCAGGGGCTAGTGAAGTTCTGGTCAAACCTATTACATTAGGTGTTCTTCGTAATGCGTTGAGTGGATATTTCCCGGCATTACAATGGTAAGATATAATTAGTTTTTTTCCTGTATATACAGGAAAGAAATACTATGAAAATATAGAGAAGATACTACAACTATCAATTTATTATTGAGAGCCGTAGTATCTTTTTTCGTTTCTCATCATATTTATATGAGATAACTGTCTTGCATTGCTGTTTATACCATATAATATAAATAGGAAAATAGTATAAAGTTACTCCCGGTTCTCGGTATGTACCGATATTCGGGGGTAGTAATCTAGGTTTAGTTATTAATCTGTGGAGCACTCCAAGTCTCGTCTGCATCCCAACCAGTGCGTCGGAAACCTGTTACAGTGTAAGTTTTTCCATTCAATGTATATTTTACTTCGATACCATCAGATTTTCCATTCGTAGGTGTAGTTACACTTTTCAATGTCAGTATACCGGAATTTACAGTGAACGTTCCGTTTACAGTTGCTCCGTCTGCCTCCATGTTACCAGCTGTACCGCTGAAAGTGAGATCTTTCACATTGCAATTAATTTTTCCTAATATGCCGGTACTGAATAACTCATCACTTGGTAGCTTGATCCATAATTTGTCTTTATCGTTATCTGTCGTATTATACAGATACATATATGTACCGAATACATCAGTCTTTTGTCCATCCGAATCTGTAATAGTGTGCATTACAATCTCTTTTCCAGCTTCATCAATCACTTTTACATAATACTGTCCGCTCAGCGGATAAACAGGTGAGAACTCCTGTTCATAGTCTCCATACGTGTCGCATGAGATTAATCCAACCATAGCGAATATCAAGAAAAATAAATATTTAATAGGTTTCATAGATATATCCTTTCTTTATGTTATAAATTCAACTTTTATTTCTTATGCCACCAAAGCGGTTCCGTAATTCCCGGTATGACAGTTGGTGCACTTGTGTTGTAATCTAATGACTCTTTGGAGTAGATAAAACGACTTGGGAAGGCACCTTTTGCCAATGAACTGTTTGGGTTATAAGCCAGCTCACCTGTTGCATAATTATCGTTAGTCGTTTCTACATTTCCTAAAGCCGGAATTCTAGTACGATTGATGTCAAACCAAGTGTCCCATGCCTGACAACGAGTGCTGGCTACCCATTTCTGAGTAAGGATACATTTCAACATTGTATTTTCACTTGTGTCGTCGAAAGCATATTTACCTCCGTCAGCAATGAAATCTGTTGCATCGTGACTCCATCTTTCAAATGATAAATTAACAGCATTCTCGTAATGAGTTTTGGCATTGCCTTTATCACCAAGTCGTGCGTAGCATTCGGATAGCAGGTATTCTGTTTCAGCAGCCGACATATAGTAAACAGGGTCGAGTGCACCGATGACAGCCCGGGAGGTTTCTCTAATGGAGTAAAGCTTAGAATCTCTACTTCCGTAAGGAATAGCTTTATACGCTGAGTAGTCAGATCCGGCTGTTGTCTCATAAAAGTCTTTGATACGTGGATCGTCATTCTCATTCAAATATTGGTAGAGAGTAGTGCAGGCACGTACATTGTTCGTTGTATTTAACTGGCGACGGTCATTCTCATAGAACGGATTCGATTTGTTTACTACATCTTCAAAACAATGGACCGTTGCATCATCTTTCAAGAAATCACCCGCAGCAAGCATTGTTTGAATTTCAGTTTTGTTTGCTTCGAAGTCTCTCATGAGCAGTTTTAGTTTTAACGTTTTGGCAAACCGAATCCATTTCGTCATATCACCATCATAAATATAATCTTCCACACTCATAGCGAGCAACCCTTTTGCAGATGCATCGTCAGCTTTATCGATAGCATCATTCAACATTTGGATGATCCCTGGATAAACTACGGTTTTGCTATCGTCATATTTGCAGTTCTTACCTTTCAATGCTTCGGTGAAAGGAATATCTCCATAAGCGTCAGTTAGTACGTGATAGGTGAAGGCAGTCATTACTTTACCTACTACCCAGTAATTCCAAGCACCTTCGGCTTCTGACTTCTGGATTACAAGATCAAGGTCGGGCAGCACGTCGGCATAAGGGATTCTCCATAAACGCAAGTCACTGGAAGAGGTCATCGCATAATTGACAAGTGTGATATACTGGCTTGATGATGGATTCTGAGTGTAGTGCTGTGCCCACATAGAGCCGTAGAGTTGATATAGATATCCCATGACTCCCGCCGAACCTGTGAATGCAGATGGCAGTAGGGCTGATACAGTTACTTGTGATTCTCCCGGATAGTTCGGGTTCTCATTGATGTTCAGATAATTTTCGCATGAAACAAATGTTCCGAACAATAGAGTGCTAAGTACACCTATATATATTTTTTTTAATCTTTTCATATTCAGTCATTTTTTAGAATACAATTTTGATACCTCCTCCTATGTTACGTGTAGAAGGAAGTGAAGCGAATTCACCGATTTCCGACAGGATATCGTTACCGAAGTTGGTGATTTCCGGATCGACATAGTTGTTAGCTTTCGGAGTCCACATAAAAAGGTTACGTCCAATGAAGCTCAAGTCGAGTTGTTGAATACCCAGTTTAGAAATCAATACTTTGGGGAATGAGTATGATAGTACTAATTCTCTCAGTTTCACATAGCCTTTCGGGATAACAAAATTCTCGAACTGACTTCTGGAATAAGCGTCACTATAAAAGTTACTCATGTTGTCGCTGGTTACCGGATTATTATTTTCGGCATATCCGCCATTGGGTAAGGCCATTACAGAGTTCGGAACAACAAACGGTTCACGGTTATTGAACACTGAGCGTGTGGTGTTACCGACGAAGTGCATCAACTGCGCTGTGTAAGAATACATATATCCTCCTTTGCGCCAATCGGCTACTGCCGAGAGAGTGAAACCTTTGTACGTGATACGTGTATTGAATCCCATGTTGAAATCAGGAGCTGAAGAACCGATAGTTTTCATTTCACTGTTACTCGTTGTCGGAATGCCGTTTGCATCTACGATCACTTTTCCGTAATAAGGACTATTTGGGTCCTGTACAGTAGCAATGGCTGGGACTTGGAATATACCGAGAGGTTCGCCCACCTTGGCTACGAAGTTGGCGCTGTACGCTGTTTGCAGTACATATTCCGTTACAGGAGTATCACCTTCATTCCAGAGTTCTTTTACTTTACTCCAGTTTTTACTGAATGTGACACCGAGATCCCATTGGATATCCTTGTTACGAATTGGTGTCAGGTTTACTGACAACTCGATACCTTTATTGGAAATCTTCCCCACATTACGAGTTGCCGTAGTGTAACGAGTTTCCGGAGCGACGTTTGCTGCTATAATTTGGTCTTTGGTCAGCTTATTGTAGTAAGCAAAGTCGATGTTGATTCGGTTGTCAATAAAATTAGTTGTTATTCCCAATTCCCATTCGGAAGTCTTTTCCGGTTTCAGATGGTTGTTTGCCTGACGGTTATATTCTGTTAGGCCCAATGCACCATTCAATGGAGTATAGATATATCCGAAACCTGTTGATATCTGAGTCGGTACGAAATAAGGCATTGTCCGGTAGACATTGGCATCATTACCAGTTTGTCCCCAGGCTGCACGTACTTTCAGGTAGTTCACAATGTTATTTTTCAGAGAAGGAATCATATCCGTCAGAATCACTGAAGTGTTGATGCCACCGTAGAAAAAGCTGTTTGCATGAATCGGCAATGTAGACGACCAGTCGTTACGTCCTGAAAGATTGACAAACCAGAAGTTTTTGTATCCGAACTCCACCTGACCAAATGCTCCGATTGTTCTGCGTAATTCACGATAGTTAGTGCTGAGTGGTTTGTCGATACCATTTTCAAGGTTGTACCAACCAGCCATGAATAAACCATCAAGGTAAGATTTCAGGTAAGAAGATTTCCGCTGGTTGAGGTTCCAACCAAGAGTACCTCCTAAAGTGATATCCTCACCGATGTTGTAGTTGGCATTCATGAAGAGGGTAGCGTCTAATTGGTCGTAGTTGTCAGAACGTTCTGTATACGTACCTCTTTCATCTGATTTACCTCCATCTGCACTGTAAGAGTTTTCCGCATAAGTCAATTTGGCTGTACGTAGTTTCTGGCGGGAGTTGGTAAAGTCGCCACCGAGACGGCTACTGCTTTAAGACCGGGCATTACTTCATAAGCAAGTTCCAGTTTACCATAGATACGGTCATCTTGGTAGTTATTCTTGTTGTTAGCAAGTACCCAATAAGGATTTTGTGCATACCAAGTGTAATAGTTATTACCATCATAACGAATGTCATTGAAATCTTTCATGACTGAGTAGTCAATGTCTACCGGATGTTGAATTAGTTCCTGTTGCATGGTAGCACCGGCTTTCCCTTGCCCTGCGGCGGCTTTGGTCATATCCTTACGAATATAGCTGACATTAACGTCTGCACTGAACTTATCGAATTTCATGTTACCACGAAGGGAGAACGTGTTACGCTCATATTTATCGGCATTATTCGGCAGGATACCATTTGAGGTGGTGTTTCCATAAGAAAGGAATAAACCTACTTTTTCAGTACCGGTCCGAATGCTTATATTATTGTTCATTTCGAATCCTGTAGTGTAAAAGTTACGTAAGTTGTCTTTTATGAATGAATAATGTTTTTTCATCTGAGGATCGAGGTTGTACGAACCCCATTCATTCATTCTTCCATCGAGTGCAGGTCCCCATGAACCGTTTTCACTTCTGTCCCAAGTGCCCCAACCTTGACCAAACTTATCCTGATCTTGTGGAACACGTAATACGTTGGAGGCCATGAACGATCCATCATACGAAACGGTCAACTTCTCTTGTTTCGCACGTTTAGTTGTAATCATAATAACTCCATTAGCAGCACGTGAACCATAAAGTGCAGTTGCCGAGGCACCTTTTAGTATGGTTACTGATTCTACATCCTCCGGATTAATATCATTTGCACCGTTACCAAAGTCTACAGCGTCATTTGCCTCGATCACTCCGTTGCCTTTATCATTAGACAAGCTGGTATTGTTGGATATCGGAACTCCGTCGATTACATACAATGGTTGATTGTTGGCGAAAGAAGAGTAGCACGAACGATTACTTTCTGTGAACTACCAGCTGTACCGGAATTAGAAATATTAAGTCCGGCTACTTTTCCTGAAAGCCCTGCCATTACCGAACCGGATTTAGCTGCGATCAAGTCATCGTTCTTCACAGTAGAAGAAGCATATCCCAAAATCTTTTCACTTCTCTTGATACCCATAGCAGTTACTACCACTTCGTCCAATGCCTTTGCATCCGATTTAAGTACGATTTTCAATACTCCATCTTTGATGCTAACATCTTGTGGGGCCATCCCCATGTAAGACACATGAAGGGTTTTGGCTGTGGCGGGAACTCCTGAGATAGTAAACTTGCCGTCAATATCGGTGATTGTTCCTTGTGTAGTTCCAGCTACCAATATTGATGCACCTACAACGGGTAATCCGTCTTCCGCAGAAGTAACAACTCCTGTTACTTTCGACGTTTGCGCTGTCATTATACCTACACTTACAAAAAGGCAGGCCAACGTTAATAATAATTTCTCTTTCATAAAACTCTCTCTCTTTAATTTAACTTATAAAAACTGTTGTTTGCTTTCTAACTAAGTATTAATTCTCATTGATAACTAAACTCTGTGCTGACCTTTATGCTGAGACAACATCTTTTACGTTAGAATTGTTTGCTTACAATGAATAAATTTAAAGTAGAGTGGTTATTTTTATGACATTTTGAATGCAGGCTTAATATTTATGCAATTTAATAAATAAAAAATAATAGTTTAAAAAAGTATTATTGGCTGGTTTGTCCACATCTCTTTATCAAGGAAGGTATAAAAAGAGAGGCTGTATCTTTTTGTTATGGCATCTCCGTTTCCATCTGGAATTTGCGACTTACCTTCATTAGGTTGATAGTGTAAGTTACCACGTTTTGTGCTTCCTGAACCATAGTGAGATAAACCATGCTTACACGTATACTACCTGTCTGACTTTGGATACGTTGTAACTCCTGACGTTTCAGATGAGAAAGTTGGCCGTTCAGGTCGTTGGCACGACGAATTACTTCTTCCATATCGTTATAGTCATTGTTTTCCAATCTCTTGCGGCATTGTTGAATCAAATAGGTGATATCTTCTGCTACGTCGCTGAATTCACCTTTCTGAATAGCATCCAGCGGGTTGAAATTATTATCGATATGTTCCAAACAAGGTTCGCTGAGACGGGCGATACTGTAAACTAGTTCACTGGCAAAGTCATTTCCTTGATAATAATAAAGTCCTTTTTCAAGAACAGTCGTGTTGTCAAGGCGACACATGGCAACTGTTCCCGTACGTTTCATCTGTTTGATGAGTTGTTTTTCGAATTTGGTAGCTCCCATAGAACGCCGTAGCCCTCTCAGGTTTTCGTGGATAAATGAATTCACAGTTAATTCGAAGTTGGTTTCTGCATATTCTAATACCTTGGCTAGTTCCTCACGGGTATGTTGGCGCATTAATTGCAAAGCTTCTTCTTCGTCGGTAGTTTGCATCAGTTGTTTTAATGTCTCGTTAGCTTGTTCTTTTGCTTTACGTTTCTTATACATTATTTGGCTACGTATTAGAATAAAGACAGCAATACCAATCAGGACAATGATAGATATATTTCCTCCATAATGCAATACCATCGTTACAAAGAAACAGATGGTAAAGGCTGCGCCGGCTGTGATGAACCATCCTCCGATAACACTTAATACGCCAGTAATACGGTAAACGGCTGAGTCACGTCCCCAGGCACGGTCGGCGAGCGAGGTACCCATGGCAACCATGAAGGTTACGTAAGTAGTAGAAAGCGGCAATTTCAAGGAGGTTCCCAAGGCAATAAGTAACCCAGCAAGTACTAAGTTTACGGAGGCCCGGACTAAGTCGAAAGCTGCTCCGTCAGCAATGATAGCTTCATCTTTGCGGAAACGGGTATCGAGCCATTTCTTAGTACCTTCTGGTGTGATGCGTGATATTGTGTTAGCAAGGGTCATACTTATACGGACCATGGTACGGGCGATTGGTGTACTTCCGAAGTTCTCTTCTCCTTCATCCTGACGGGAGAGATCGACAGAGGTTTTTATAACGGCATGTGCTTTTTTTGAGGTGCATAAGGCATATACCATAATGGCTCCGGCACCGATCAGGAAATACCAGGGTGTTTTTGCCGGACCGAGTAAGGATGTCATCAGGAAGCTGTCGGGAGTAGTACCGTTTCCATTCATTGTAAAATCAATAAAAGAGGAGTAACCGGCTAAAGGTACACCGATAAAATTTACCAAGTCATTACCGGCAAAAGCAAGGGCGAGGGCAAAAGTTCCCATCAGTACTACTATTTTAAATACATTGACTTTCAGCCAATGAAGTACTTGCATCAGGATAGTGAAAAACACGAATAGTATGAAGATTAGCATCAGAGTATTCTCTTGTATCCACAATTTATTTTCGGGTGTCATGAAGGAACTGTCCTTCAAACCTTTAATAAGCATAAAGTAGATGATGGAAGTAGCGGCGATACCTCCGAACAGCCCGATTCTATATTTGATTTTTTGGGTATAATTGAAAGTAAAGACTACGCGGGCAATCCATTGTACCACCATACCAAAAAAGAAAGCGATTGCAACAGATACGAAGATTGCCATGATGACGGAGAGTGCTTTGTCAGTATTGATAAGTTGCCCCAGACTGAGTGTGTTGTCGGCATTTACTTTAATCAATGAAAGTGCAAAGGTTCCTCCAAGAAGTTCAAATACCAAGGATACGGTGGTAGAGGTAGGCATTCCCATTGAATTGAATACATCCAGTAGTACGACGTCGGTTAGCATAACGGCAAGCAATATGCACATAATTTCCGCAAAATAGAAATGTTCCGGTTGGTAGATACCGTGTCGGGCGATGTCCATCATTCCATTAGATAGTGAAGCTCCGATGAAAATACCTATACCGGCAATGAATAAGATAGTTTTGAATGAAGCGGCTTTTGCTCCTACTGCTGAATTTAGAAAGTTTACCGCATCGTTACTCACACCGACGATCAGGTCGAAGACTGCAAGTACGAAGAGGAAAATGATAATGCATAAGTAAATTGTCTCCATAAAAATGTGTATGTTATTTCTGAGTGCAAAAGTCTGATTTTGACGTTGCAGTGAAATGTCGTATGTGTTACATTTGTGTTACAAGCTGAAAGTGTCTGGTAAAGGTATTATACAGGACGAATGGAAGGAGAGACTTGTGAGAGATTTCTTTCGGATGGGATATATAAATGAAAGATGAAGATGTTCTGTTTTTAAGAATATAAGAGGGAGTAGTAGGATATAAAAGATGATTATAGAGCGAATTATGTATACTTTGTTGCAAGAATATACATATTTCTTGTTTGTAATTGTATTTGTTTGCAAATAATATACTGTTTTATCTGACTTAAATGGTAGTTACTTTGTATGTGAGGCGAAGTTCCTTTTAAAGGAACCTCACCTTGCTCGCCGACCAACCTCGCCTTCCTTTAAAACCAACCTCGCCTTCCTTTAAAACCAATCTCGCCTTCCTTCTTAACAGAGCTGAAATGTGTACTTTTATTAGCTTCCTGGCTTTCTTTTTTATACTTGTTGGAAAAGATAATATCATGCGAAATAATCAAAAGGCGTATTGGCTTGTTGTGTATTTGATGAATAACGTTACGATTTTGTGTAAAGAATGGATTTTGTCTGTCAAAATGATCGATGAATAATTCGAATCTCTCGCATTTTTGCCCTAAACACTAAGAAAAGCTGAGAAATAATAGGCAGAAGAGCCAGAATGTGCCGTTTTTAAGATTGGCACCCTCTAGCTCTTGCTCGTTATTTGGCTTTTCTACATTTTATTTTACTTATCTGCCCGAAATCTCATTAAACTGTTGTCTGCTTGTTCAGCCAGTCATAAAAGTAATATTGTGCTCTGATAGCAGCTTTTCCGGCAGGTCTTTTTTTGAAAACATTATTCAATTGGCCGTCCACCCAACAGGCCTTTTGATTATCTCTCAGTTGGATATGTAGTAATTCTATTAAATCACTTTTTAAATCGGGATCAAGAATAGGGGTGACAGCTTCAATTCGGCGATATAAGTTACGTCTCATCCAGTCAGGAGAACCCATGAAGAGATCGGGATTACCATTGTTTCCAAAATACCAGATACGGGCATGTTCCAGAAAACTATCAACAATGCGTGTTACACGAATGTTACGACTGTAAGGCAGTCCCGGATGAGGCAGCAAATACCTCGGACAATCAGGTCGATTTTTACCCCCCGTTCAGAGGCTTCATAAAGTCGGTCGATCATAGTTGGGTCTTGAAGTGCGTTCATTTTCAAAATGATTCGTCCTTCTTTTCCTTGTTCGGCAAGAGAGATTTCCCGGTCAATGAGCTGGTTTAGTTCCGGAATCAGGTTAAAGCGGGCAACCAGCAACGTATTGAATTTCGGATTTTCTTTTCCTTGTAGCGTGCGGAAGAGGTTATACAGGTCATTCACGATTTCTTTCCGACAAGTGAATAACCCGCAGTCTGCATAAAGCGTGGCAGTTTTTTCATTGAAGTTACCCGTACTGATGTATGCGTAACTGGGAACCTTTTCCCCATTAAACCCGCGGCGTCGTACAAGAGCTACTTTGGCGTGCACCTTCAGTCCGGGAATACTATAAATAATCTTGATGCCTGCTGCTTGCATCATTTCAGCAGTTGCCAGGTTGTTTTCTTCATCAAAACGGGCTTTAAGTTCTACAAAAACAGTTACTTTCTTACCGTTCTGCGCGGCAGCTATCAGTGTGTTAATGACAGCGGAGTTTTCCGCTACCCGATATTGGGTAACCATGATTTCTCGTGTTTCAGGATTGTGCACTGCTTCGTAAAGAAAATGAATGAAATGGTCGAAAGAATGATAAGGATAGTATAATAACAAGTCCTTCTTAGCAACATAATTGAAGATTGACTCCTTTTCATCAAGACAAGTTAGTCTCATCGGCTTCGGCTTCTCAATAGGACGGAGCGACTTGTTCGGATTAGGCAGATGACGCAAATCTTCCAAGTTCAGGTGCTTGTCTCCAGGGACAAGCTCGTCACGATGGATATGGAAAGCATCCATCAGGAATTCGAGAAAGTCTTGTGGCATAGAACGGTCATAAACAAATCGGCAGACATCTCCAATCTTACGCTTTTTCACTTTCTGCTTTAATTGTTTTACGAGGTCGGCGCCGTTGGTCGTGTCGTCAATGAGAATATCGGCATCACGGGAAATCTTGATGCTATAACTGGAATCTACTTCATAACCAGGGAAAATAAGTCCGAGGTTTGCCTTGATGATGTCTTCAACAAATATCAGATAATGGTTTCCTTCGTGTGCCGGAAGTTCGATAAACCGGGGGACCTTAGCATAGGGTTGCTTCATTACGAAATAAAGCGGCTTTCCTCCCTCCTTGGGGTATAACCGTATGGCGAGATAGAGCCGATTATCCCGTAAAAAAGAGATAATCTTATCTTTTGAGACGGGAACAGGTTGCAGGTACGGAAAGATTTCTTCCCGGAAGAAGTCTTTGATAAATTTCTGATGGAACGGTTCCACATGTCTGCTTTGGTAAAAAATGATATGATTCTTTTTTAGGGCCGGCAGTATCATTTCTTCGTAGATACGCACACGATCGTCTAACTGGCGGGTAACTTCCCGGTTTATTTCTTCCACTAGTTCTCGTGCCGACTGCACACTTTCTTCATCACTTTCCGTTGCGCCGGATGCCACTGCTTTGTGGTCCGCCACACGAATTTTATAGAACTCTTCCAAATTGGCAGAGTAGATAGAGATAAAATTTATTCGTTCGTACAGTGGCAGATGTTCGTCGCGGGCTTCCAGTAATACTCGGTAATTGAACGATAGCCAACTAATGTCCCGTTTAAAATAATTATACTTGTTTTCCATGCGCTTCAAAGTCAAGATTTCCTCCAAATATACTATCTTTGTGGAATTAAACAAAAGATTTTATGACAAGAATAGGATTATTATCAGATACTCACGCTTATTGGGATGAAAAATATTTGGAATATTTCGAACCCTGTGACGAAATCTGGCATGCGGGAGATATCGGTTCTCTGGAAGTAGCGGAGAAACTCATCGAGTTTCGTCCGTTTCGTGCCGTTTATGGGAATATTGATGGTCAGGAGATTAGGAAACTATTTCCACAAGTAAACCGTTTTACCGTAGATGGGGCGGAAATACTGATGAAGCATATTGGAGGTTATCCGGGAAAATATGATTCCTCTATCATTGGGAGTCTGATGACGCGTCCACCAAAATTGTTTATTAGCGGACATTCCCATATATTAAAGGTAAAATATGATAAAACATTAAATATGTTACATATTAATCCGGGAGCTGCCGGGATATCCGGTTTTCATAAAGTACGGACATTGGTGCGCTTTGTCATTGATCAGGGAGCCTTCAAAGACTTGGAAGTTATTGAATTGGCCGGGTGAAAAATGATTTTAAAATTTTGCCACGTCAGATTTCTTTCCGACCTTTGCACGCAGTAACGAATAACTCAGACGAAGATGAAAGGAATTATTCTGGCAGGAGGGAGTGCTACGCGTCTCTATCCGCTTTCTAAAGCGATTTCCAAGCAAATAATGCCTGTGTATGACAAGCCGATGATTTATTATCCGCTATCTACACTGATGTTGGCTGGAATACGTGAAGTATTGATTATCTCTACCCCGCGTGATCTTCCTATGTTCCGCGATTTGTTGGGGACAGGTGAAGAACTAGGAATGTCGTTTTCTTATAAAATTCAGGAGAAACCTAACGGCTTGGCGCAGGCTTTTGTACTTGGGGCCGATTTTCTGAACGGAGAACCGGGTTGCCTTATCTTGGGCGATAATATGTTTTACGGTCAGGGATTTTCTGCTATGCTTCGCCGTGCTGCCAGCATAACAAAAGGTGCATGTATTTTCGGCTATTATGTGAAAGATCCTCGCGCTTATGGTGTGGTGGAATTTGACGAACAGGGAAAAGTGATGTCTCTGGAAGAAAAACCGGTACATCCGAAAAGTAACTATGCTGTTCCTGGACTTTACTTCTACGACGCTACTGTAACTGCAAAAGCTGCTGCACTCCGACCTTCGGCGCGTGGAGAATATGAGATAACGGATCTGAACCGTCTCTATCTGGAAGAGGGCACATTGAAGGTAGAACTATTTGGACGTGGATTTGCATGGCTTGATACAGGAAACTGTGACAGCTTATTGGAAGCTTCCAATTTTGTGGCAACCATTCAGAATCGTCAGGGTTTCTATGTCAGCTGTATCGAAGAAATAGCTTGGCGTCAGGGATGGATTTCATCAGAGCAACTATTTGTGTTAGGACAACAACTTGAAAAGACGGAATACGGTAAGTACCTTATAGAACTGGCAAAACAATCCTAAAATCAACATAAAGAATTATATATGAAAACTTATTTAGTGACCGGTGCTGCTGGATTTATTGGCGCCAATTATATAAAGTATATTCTAGCTAAACACAGTGACATAAAAGTGATTGTCCTGGATGCTTTAACATATGCAGGTAATCTGGGTACTATTGCAAAAGATATTGATAACGAACGTTGTTTTTTTATAAAAGGCGATATCTGTAATCGCGAAGTGGTAGATCGTCTTTTTGCTGAATACCGTTTTGATTATGTAGTGAATTTCGCTGCTGAAAGTCATGTAGACCGTAGCATTGAAAATCCTCAATTGTTCTTGATAACTAATATTCTCGGTACTCAAAATCTGTTGGATTGCGCTCGTCGTGCATGGGTGATGGGTAAGGATGAACAAGGATATCCTACCTGGAGGAAAGGCGTACGTTATCATCAGGTATCTACAGACGAAGTATATGGTTCTCTTGGAACAGAAGGTTACTTTACTGAAACAACTCCGCTTTGTCCTCACAGCCCTTACAGTGCATCCAAAACAAGTGCTGATATGGTAGTGATGGCTTATCACGATACTTATAAAATGCCGGTAACAATTACCCGTTGTTCTAATAACTACGGTCCTTATCACTTCCCGGAGAAACTGATTCCACTAATTATCAAGAATATTCTTGAAGGTAAACATTTGCCTGTTTACGGTGATGGCAGCAATGTGCGTGACTGGCTTTACGTAGAGGATCATTGTAAGGCAATCGATCTCGTGGTACGTGAAGGTAAAGAAGGTGAAGCATACAACGTAGGTGGACATAACGAAAAAACAAATCTTGAAATCGTGAAGCTAACCATTGCAACGATCCACCGATTGATGGAAGAACATCCCGAATATCGTCAGGTCTTGAAGAAAAAAGTAAAAGACGAAAAGGGAGAAATTACAATCGATTGGATAAACGAAGATTTGATTACCTTTGTTAAGGATCGTTTGGGACACGACCAACGTTACGCTATTGACCCAACTAAGATCACAAACGCTTTGGGGTGGTATCCGGAAACGAAATTTGAGGTTGGTATTGTGAAGACTATCGAATGGTATCTGAATAATCAGGCTTGGGTCGATGAAGTGACCAGTGGCGATTATCAGGGATACTACGAAAAAATGTACGGGAAATAATTCCGGAGATTACTTGGAATATTCAGCCTAGTCCTAACAAATTTAGGCTGAATCAAATTAAATAATGTGATCTTGTACTTCATAAGTCTTCATCTACAAGTATTGTTTAATAGATGTACAAGAACTTCCCGAAAGATGTACTTGAATAGATAGATTGATGTACAAGAGTAGTCTGAATGAAGTACAAGATTGCTATGAAAGAAGTACTAGAGTTGGATAAATGGTGTGTTTGATTTAGCTTATCAGCATTCCAATTGATAAAAGAATACCGAATAACAGCATATTACGCGAAGTTTCGCCTAATATGCTGTTTAATTTTTTACCGTTATGAATTTGTATCATTCGTTTCCATGTGATGATATGAGGAATTAGATAGAACTGCGGTAGAAGGGCAGCAAACATATGCCCTTCGATAAGAAACCAAAAGCAGAGTAGGGAGGCAGACAATCCTAATATAAAGTAAAGGTATTGCCCAAAATGCTCTCCAAAGCGAACGATAACAGTCTGTTTACCGCTTTGTGCGTCTGCTTCGCGGTCGCGATAATTGTTTACTACTAATAATGTATCGATCAGTAATCCGCAAATCAGAGAGGTAATGGTAACATCCGGTGTCCACGTCAATGTTTGTACGTAATAAGTCCCGCCTACAGGTACGAAACCGAAAAAGACGATAACTAGAACATCTCCCCAGCCATTATAAGATAAGGATAAGGACCAGTAGTGTAGAGAAAAGCAAAAAGTACACAGAGCAATCCTACGAGTACCAATTCCCATCCGGCATAGAATAGCAGTACGCTGCCGATAAGACAGGCAAGTACTACGGTGATAATGATTCCTGTCCGCATGGCTCCTGCTGAAATCCACCCTTGTGCACAGGCACGTTCCGGACCAAGTCGGTCTTCTCGGTCAGTGCCTTTGAGATAATCGAAAAGGTCATTGATGAAATTGGCCGCAATCTGCATGAAGCTTGCAAACAGGCAACAAATAAGAGCAGGAAGCCATTGAAAATGTCCATCCATTGTAGCAAGTGCTGTACCTACCATGACAGGAGTAATGGCTCCTGTCAGTGTTTTGGGACGTGCTGCCAATATCCAAGCATGTAGCGAATTCCGTTTAACTTTTTCCATTCTATTATTGTTTATCTCTGTATAATTAAATGCTTTGACGGACAAAGGTACATGAATTTTTTTATCTTTGTACTTTCATTATATTAAAAGACTATGAAGAAGAAGTTTTATCCTTTCTTATTATTGGGGGTGTTATTTGCTTTCGTCTCTTGTAAGTCGAAGAAAAATATGATAGCAAGTTCATCTGCCTCTACTTTGACTATAGATACCGTTACCCCATTAAAGAAAGATACCCATGTTCCTTCCAAGCATTCGGAAGTCAATGATCTGGGTGAAGAAATTGAAAAGGAACGCAAAGCAAAAATCTTTTCTGATGAAACGGTACCTGGAATAAAAATATCCTATTCTGCATTAGACTTGGGTACAGATTATTCCGGTATAGAGCGTGTGATGTATTATGATTTTATAAACGATGATATTCCTGAAGCATTTGACGGATTTCGTATTGCTTTTATTTCTGACTTGCATTATAAAAGTTTGTTTAGGCAGACTGCATTGCGCAATCTTGTCCGTTTGTTGAATAAGCAAAAAGCAGATGTGCTGTTGATGGGAGGGGATTATCAGGAAGGATGTGAACATGTGGAACCCTTGTTCGCTGCACTCTCGGAGGTGAAAACTCCGATGGGAACATACGGTGTGATGGGAAATAATGATTATGAACGTTGTCATGACGAGATCATCCGTACGATGGAATATTATGGAATGCATGTATTGGAGCATAAAGTAGATACTCTACGCAAAGGCGGTCAGCAGATATTGATTGCTGGTGTGCGTGATCCTTTTAATAGGACAAAGAATGGGGTGTCTCCAACATTGGCGCTTTCACCTAAAGACTTTGTTATTCTTCTGGTGCATACTCCGGACTATGTGGAAGATGTGTCGGTAGCTAATACGGATCTTGCTTTGGTGGGACATACTCATGGTGGACAAGTACGCATATTTGGTAAAGCTCCGATACAGAACTCTCATTATGGTATGCGTTTTCTTACAGGATTGGCTTATAACTCAGATCAGATACCACTGATCGTAACAAATGGTATCGGAACTTCACAGTTACCTATCCGTATCGGTGCTCCTGCAGAGATAATAATGATAACTCTTCACAGTACACAGAAGAAATAGTCAGTTTATGAAAAAGGGGTGATGGATAACGCAATAGAGTAATCAATCTTATGACTACAGTAATTCATCTTTTGTATGCATAGCCAAGTAATTCCAAACTCTTGGATGAACGAAGTAACGGACATCTTTTCCTTCGGAAAGTGCTTGGCGGATAAAAGTGGAACTGATCTCAAATACAGGTGAATGAACGAGACGTACAGTTTTCGGAAGTTCCCTTTTTTCTATAGGGTAACCCGGACGTGGATAAATGAGCAGCTGATTTTCTTTGATGATCCGTTCGGATTGATACCAACGATCGAAACGTGTCCAATTATCGGCACCGATAATGAAATAGAATTCCCGTTCGGGATAAGTAGCATGTAACTTATCTAATGTGTGAATACTGTATGATGGACGAGGTAAATGAAATTCGAAATCAGAAGCATGGAAACGTGGATAATCTTCAACAGCCAGTTCTACTAATTTAAGGCGTAGTTCGTCACTCCATAGTTCTGAATGTGCCTTTAGAGGGTTTTGTGGGCTTACTAAAAACCATATTTCATCCAGTCCCTCATATTCGCAAAGGTAATTAGCTATAGCTAAGTGCCCGATATGAATCGGATTGAATGACCCGCTGAATATTCCGGTTTTTAATTTAGTAACTTTATCCATTTAGGGAAAACAATGGCTTGTCTGAGGGTTATTAACAGTAGAATAACGGCAAAGATCCACTTCTCATAAAAGAAGAAAATATACCAGAACTCAGGCTTACAATACCTGTGGCAGCACATAGAATCGTCATGTTTACAATTGTCTTTCTAGGATACTTCTTTGCCATTTTCCTTTATTTTTATCTATTTCTCCAAAAACTCTTTGATTACTTTCAGAGCTTCCACTTTAGCTGTTTCCAAATCGTCATTGATAATGACCTTATCGAATTTGGGAGCAAAACTCAACTCAAATTCAGCTTTAGCTATACGACTTTCAATTACTTCCGGATTATCCGTACCTCTACCTTCCAGTCGACAACGTAACTCTTCAACAGAAGGCGGCTGAATAAAAACAGACAGAGCCCGGTCACCATAGAATTTCTTGATATTGCATCCGCCTACTACATCCACGTCAAAAATAACGTTTTGTCCTTTTTCCAATTGCTTTTCTACCTGAGACTTCAATGTCCCATAATAGCGGTCTGTATATACTTCTTCATATTCCAAAAACTCATTATTCTCTATACGATAACGAAACTCTTCAGGAGTAAGAAAGAAATATTCAACTCCATGTTTCTCTGTTCCGCGCGGAGCGCGGCTAGTGGCAGAAATAGAGAAAGCAAGATTCAAATCCTGCGTTAATAGATAATTGATGATAGTAGACTTTCCTGAACCTGACGGAGCAGAAAAGATGATTAATTTACCATTCATAATAAAAATAAAGAATTAAGAATGAAGAATGAAGAATTGCTGTGCTATTTGTAATGTTACGTAGAAATTTTTCACTCTTTATTTTTACATAACGTTCAATACTTGTTCTTTAATTTGTTCCAATTCATCTTTCATTTGCACGACGATCTTTTGCATTTCGGCATGGTTGGATTTGCTACCAAGTGTATTGATTTCACGTCCCATTTCCTGAGCGATGAATCCTAGTTTCTTGCCCTGACCGTTACCATTTTCCATGGTGCTGATAAAGTATTTTAAGTGGTTATTGAGGCGTTGCTTCTCTTCATTGACATCGAGCTTTTCGATGTAGTAGATTAATTCTTGTTCCAATCGGTTCTTGTCGTAGTCCACACTTAAAGTTTTTTCAAGTGCATCGGTGATACGTTCTTTTACTCTTGTTACACGTTCTTTTTCGTAAGGAGTCACTGTTTCGAGCAAATGAGTGATATTAGTGATTTTCTCGCGGAATTTCTTTTCCAATGCAGCGCCTTCCTGCTTACGGAACTCTACAAGATTATTGATAGCTTCCAATACAGCCACATGTACCATTTTCCATTCTTCTTCAGTCAGCTCTTGAATCTCTGTTTTTGTCATAACATCCGGTAGGCGGAGTAATGTCTGAAACCAGTCTGTCGGAACAGGGATACCAAGATTTTCAGAAATGTTCTGGATTTGTTTGTAGTAACCTTCTAACAATGTTTGATTGATAGGAGTCGCTCCTTCCGTACCTTCCTTTTTCTCTATCCACAAGCTGAAATCAACCTTTCCACGCTCCAGTATTTTGGAAATCTCATTGCGGATTTCAATCTCTTTTTCACGATAAATAGGGGCTATGCGGGTGAAGAGGTCCATAGCTTTGCTATTGAGCGACTTGATTTCTACGTTTATCTTTTTATCAGGAAGTTCGGCAGTAGCTTTGCCATATCCTGTCATTGACTGTATCATAATCTTAAAGTTTTGTGCAAAAGTACACGATTATTTTAAGAATTGGAAATAATCATGTAAATTTGCCACAATTTAATAAGCTCATTTTTATGTCGTGTATACTAAATATTGAAACCTCTACCTCTGTTTGCTCGGTAGCGGCCAGTCAAGACGGACAGACGATTTTTGTGAAAGAAGACTTGAAAGGCCCTTCACACGCCGTCTCTTTAGGAGTGTTTGTAGACGAAGCGTTATCATTTATCGATAACCATGCCATACCGTTGGATGCAGTTGCAGTCAGTTGTGGACCGGGTTCTTATACCGGGCTTCGTATCGGGGTTTCGATGGCAAAAGGTATTTGCTACGGTCGTAACATTCCATTGATTGGCATTCCTACTCTGGAGGTTCTCTGTGTACCGGTACTGTTACAGCAAGATCTGCCGGAAGATGCACTGCTTTGTCCAATGATTGACGCCCGCCGTATGGAAGTATATGCAGCTATTTATGATCGTGCTTTGAATGTGAAACGTGAGATTGCGGCTGACATCGTAGATGAGAATTCATATCTTGAATTTCTAAACGAACATCCGGTTTACTTCTTTGGTAACGGAGCTGAGAAATGTCGTGAGAAAATCACTCACACGAATGCACATTTCATAGAAAATATTCATCCATTGGCAAAAGTAATGTATCCATTGGCTGAGAAAGCAATAGCATTGGAAGATTATAAGGATGTTGCATATTTTGAACCATTCTATTTGAAAGAGTTTGTTGCATCATTACCCAAAAAACTTCTTTAATTGTTTTCTTATGTCATTATTTATAATTAATAATTCCTTATCTACTGAAGATATGCAATACAATACTCAACAAAAGAGAATGCCGCTTCCCGAATACGGACGTAGCATCCAAAATATGGTGGATTATGCGCTGACTATCCAGGATCGGGCCGAACGTCAGCGTTGTGCCAATACAATTATCAACATTATGGGGAATATGTTTCCTCATCTGCGTGATGTTCCTGATTTCAAGCATAAACTGTGGGATCATTTGGCTATTATGTCTGGTTTTGAGTTGGATATCGATTATCCATACGAAATAATCCATAAGGATAATCTGGTTACTAAACCGGAACCGATACCTTATCCTAACGTTCGTATGCACTACCGTCATTATGGGCATACATTGGAAGTCTTGATAAAGAAAGCCTGTGAGTTTCCGGAAGGAAATGAAAAAAGAAACCTGGTAGCAATGATTTGTAACCACATGAAGAAAGACTACATGGCTTGGAACAAAGACACAGTGGACGAACGTAAGATTGCAGAAGACCTGAATGAACTTTCGGGTGGAAAGCTTCAACTAACAGATGATATTATTCGTCTTATGGCAGAACGTCTGAGTCAGAATTATCGTCCGAAAGCAAATTATAACAATAACAGAAATAATAATCAACGCAGAAGATATTAATCAGAATTATATGGCTTCATTTGTAATCGAAGGAGGACATCGGCTCAGTGGGGAAATCTATCCTCAGGGTGCTAAAAACGAAGTTTTGCAGATTATCTGTGCCACGTTGCTGACTGCAGAGGAAGTAACTGTGAACAATATACCTGACATTTTGGATGTCAATAACCTTATCCAGCTTGTGCGGGAAATGGGAGTAACGGTTGCAAAGAATAGCATTGATTCTTATACCTTCAAAGCAAAGAACGTTGATTTGGCCTATCTGGAGAGTGATGAATTCCTGAAAAAGTGCTCAAGCCTTCGTGGCTCGGTTATGCTGATCGGTCCGATGGTAGCGCGTTTTGGCAAAGCGCTAATTTCAAAGCCGGGGGGTGATAAGATTGGTCGTAGACGCTTGGATACCCACTTTGTTGGCATTCAGAACTTGGGAGCTGATTTCCATTATGATGAAGAACGTGGTATTTATGTAATAACTGCAGAACGACTTCAAGGAAATTATATGCTGTTGGACGAAGCTTCCGTTACCGGAACTGCCAATATTGTGATGGCTGCTGTGCTTGCTAAAGGTACGACTACTATCTACAATGCAGCTTGTGAACCTTATTTGCAACAACTCTGTCACATGCTCAATCGAATGGGAGCAAAAATCAGTGGCATTGCTTCTAATCTACTTACGATCGAAGGTGTAGAAGAACTGCATGGAACGCAACATACCGTATTGCCCGATATGATTGAAGTGGGCAGTTTCATCGGTATGGCAGCCATGACCAAAAGTGAAATTACCATTAAAAATGTTTCTAATGAGAATCTGGGGATTATCCCGGAAAGCTTTCGTCGTTTGGGTATCAAACTGGAGCAGAAAGGAGATGATATATATGTCCCGGCTCAGGAAACATATCAGATAGAATCTTTTATAGATGGTTCAATTATGACCATAGCCGATGCACCTTGGCCGGGTTTGACGCCTGACTTGCTGAGCGTATTGTTGGTAGTAGCTACCCAGGCCAAAGGAAGTGTATTGATACATCAGAAAATGTTTGAAAGTCGTTTGTTCTTTGTGGACAAACTAATAGATATGGGAGCACAGATTATCTTGTGTGATCCGCACCGGGCTGTTGTCATTGGGCATAATCATGATTTTACCCTGCGTGGCGCCCGTCTTACTTCTCCGGATATTCGTGCTGGTATCGCCCTGTTGATTGCCGCCATGAGTGCGGAAGGAACAAGCACTATTAGTAACATCGAACAGATAGACCGCGGATATCAGAATATTGAAGGACGTCTGAACGCAATCGGAGCAAGAATAACTCGTATATGATAAAGAAAGAAGAAGTATATAGGATCGGTATATTTAATAAACCGCATGGCATACATGGTGAATTGCAATTTACTTTCACAGATGATATTTTCGATCGTGCAGATTGCGATTATTTGGTATGTCAGCTCGATGGAATCTTCGTGCCTTTCTTTATCGAAGAATACCGTTTTCGATCAGATTCTACCGCTTTGGTGAAGCTGGAAGGAGTAGATACTGCCGAACGGGCCCGGATGTTTACCAATGTTGATGTTTATTTTCCGGTAGAACACGTAGATGAAGCAGAAGCCGGGGAATTGTCGTGGAACTTTTTTATCGGTTTCCGAATGGAAGATGTTCACCATGGACTGCTGGGGGAAGTCGTGGATGTAGATATCACTACAGTGAACACTCTTTTTGTTGTCGAACAGGAGGGAGAAGAACTTCTGGTTCCTGCGCAGGAAGAGTTTATTTTAGGCATTGATCAGGAGAAGAAGCTTATCACAGTGGAGCTTCCTGAAGGATTGCTGAATTTAGATGATTTGGAAGAAGATTAAAATAGATTGTAGTAACTAATTAGAAATTTGTAATTAACCGAGGAATGCCAAATAGAAGACGAAGTAAAGCTTTCTGGAATAATTTCAAGTTCAAGTACAAACTCACAATAACCAATGAGAACACACTTGAAGAGATAGTAGGGCTTCATGTATCCAAGCTTAACGGTCTCTCTGTTTTGCTGAGTGTACTGGCAGTGCTCTTTTTGATAGCTGCTAGTATCATTGCTTTTACTCCTTTGCGTAATTATCTTCCCGGTTATATGAATAGTGAAGTTCGTAGTCAGATTGTGAATAATGCACTACGGGTGGATTCTCTCCGGCAGGTATTGGACAAGCAGAATCTTTATATCATGAATATTCAGGATATATTTAGCGGAAAGGTACGGATCGACAGTGTTCAAACGTTAGATTCACTGACGGAAGCCCGGCATGATACGTTGATGGAGCGTACTAAGCGTGAAGAGGAATTCCGTCGCCAATATGAAGAAAATGAAAAATATAATTTGACATCAAGTGCTTCTCAACCAGATGTAAACGGATTAATTTTCTATCGTCCGGCACGTGGTATGGTTTCTGACCATTTCGATGCGGAGAAGAAACATTTCGGAACTGATATTGCGGCTAACCCTAATGAAAGTGTGTTGGCAACAATGGACGGAACGGTTATTTTGAGCACTTACACAGCAGAAACAGGTTATCTGATAGCTGTGCAGCATAATCAGGATTTTGTTTCGGTCTACAAACATTGCGGTTCGCTGCTAAAGAAAGAAGGCGAACGGGCAAAAGGAGGAGAAGCTATTGCTCTAGTAGGGAACAGCGGAACACTCAGTACAGGTCCTCACTTACACTTTGAACTCTGGTATAAAGGTCGTCCGGTTAATTCGGAGAAATATATCGTGTATTAAGTGGAGAGGATGATGAAAAGAAAAAAAAGGAATTTGATCATAATGAATATAGAGAACAATAAAAAGAAAAAACAAATAGTAATTTTAGGCTCTACCGGTTCGATCGGTACACAGGCGCTACAGGTAATTGAGGAACATCCAGATTTTTACGAAGCCTATGCACTGACAGCTAATAATCGGGTGGAACGACTGATTGATCAGGCAAGGAAGTTTCAACCGGAAGTGGTAGTGATAGCCAACGAAGAGAAATATCTTCAGTTAAAAGAAGCATTGAGTGATCTTCCCATCAAAGTATATGCGGGTACAGATGCTATTTGTCAGATTGTAGAGGCAGGACCTGTTGATATGGTGCTGACTGCTATGGTAGGATTTGCAGGACTTAAACCAACGATCAATGCGATTCGAGCAAGAAAAGCCATAGCATTGGCCAATAAAGAGACATTGGTTGTAGCCGGAGAGCTGATTAATCAGTTGGCACAGCAATATCATACTCCTATTTTACCGGTTGATTCCGAACACTCCGCTGTCTTTCAGTGTTTAGCAGGAGAGGTAGGTAATCCGATTGAGAAAGTAATACTGACAGCTTCGGGGGGCCTTTCCGTACTTGCACATTGGAACAACTGAAATCTGTGACGAAGGCACAAGCTTTGAAACACCCAAACTGGGAAATGGGAGCTAAGATCACAATCGACTCAGCATCTATGATGAACAAAGGTTTTGAGGTAATCGAAGCCAAATGGTTGTTTGGTGTGCAGCCCAGCCAGATAGAAGTAGTAGTACATCCACAATCCGTTATTCACTCGATGGTACAATTCGAAGACGGTGCGGTGAAAGCACAACTTGGCATGCCGGACATGCGTCTGCCTATTCAGTATGCGTTCTCTTATCCGGATCGTATTCCTTCTTCTTTCGACAGGCTCGATTTTACAAAATGTACGAATCTGACGTTTGAACAACCTGATACGGAACGTTTCCGTAATTTGGCGTTGGCCTATGAAGCGATGTATCGTGGAGGAAATATGCCTTGCATTGTAAACGCAGCCAATGAAGTAGTCGTTGCTTCTTTTTTAAAGGATGGTGTTAGTTTTCTCGGAATGAGTGATGTGATAGAGAAAACAATGGAGCGTACAGCTTTTGTATCTACGCCAACATATGAGGATTATGTAGCAACTGATGCGGAGGCGCGGAGAATTGCGAAAAGCTTGATATAAGATATATTTTTAGAGAAATAGATTAGTATTAATATAAATTGAAAGTAGCCTCAGGTTCTTCCTTTTAGGGAGATAGGATGAAAGAGGCTTTAAATTGTGATTATATGGAAACATTTTTGATTCGTGCCCTGCAATTGATTATGAGCCTTTCGCTGCTCGTCATCATTCACGAAGGTGGGCATTTTCTTTTTGCCCGTTTGTTTAAGGTGCGTGTAGAAAAATTCTGCTTATTCTTTGACCCTTGGTTTACTCTCTTCAAGTTCAAGCCCAAGAAGAGTGAGACTGAATATGCTATAGGATGGCTACCTTTGGGTGGTTATGTAAAGATTGCTGGTATGATAGATGAGTCTATGGATACCGAACAGATGAAGCAACCGGAAAAGCCATGGGAATTCCGTTCCAAACCGGCTTGGCAACGTTTGTTGATTATGGTAGGCGGTGTGCTGTTCAATTTCTTATTGGCACTGTTTATCTATTCAATGATCCTTTTTGCGTGGGGTGACCAATATATTAAGGTACAGGATGTTCCCCTTGGTATGGATTTCAATGAAACAGCTAAATCTGTAGGCTTTAAAGACGGAGACATTCTATTGTCTGCTGATGGTGTTCCTTTTGTACGTTATGATGGCGATATGTTGAGCCAGATTGCCGATGCTCGTGAAGTTAGTGTGTTTCGTGACGGCAAGCAGGCTTCTGTATACATTCCCGAAGATATGATGCAACGTTTGATGACGGATAGTATCCGTTTCGCTTCTTATCGTTTTCCGTATGTAGTAGATAGTGTAAGAGTTAATTCTCCGGCTGCACTTGCTGGTGTTCAACCGGGAGATAGTATTATTGCTCTGGATGGAAAACCGATTTCTTATTCAGACTTTAAAGAAGCAATGGCAGATCGTAAAAAGAATGAAGCTGCACTTCGTAAAGACAGCATTGATCCTCGCGTGATCACATTGACTTATGTACGTGGTGGGGTGACAGATAATCTGACCATGCAAGTAGATACAGCTTACCTGATGGGCGTAAATGCTTGTATCGAAACTGAACGTCTTCTGCCAATGGTGAAGAAAGAATATGGTTTCTTTGAGTCTTTCCCGGCAGGAGCTGCTTTGGGTGTAAAAACATTGAAAGGATATGTAGGGAACATGAAGTACCTCTTTTCAAAAGAAGGAGCGAAACAGTTGGGAGGTTTCGGAACGATCGGTAGCATTTTCCCTGCTACATGGGATTGGCACCAGTTCTGGTACATGACAGCTTTCTTGTCTATTATTCTTGCATTTATGAATATTCTTCCGATCCCTGCATTGGATGGAGGACACGTACTCTTCCTCTTTTATGAGATTATAGCACGCCGTAAACCAAGTGATAAGTTTATGGAGTATGCTCAGATGACTGGAATGATCCTGCTCTTCGGACTATTGATATGGGCGAACTTTAACGATATATTGAGGTTCTTCTTCTAGCTTTTGAAGGAGCAATTGTGAGTGTCTAATTCTCTATGAACAAAATAAAAAATAGCTGTATAGGACTATTGGGGTGTCTGGTAGTTGCTTTTACAATGAAGGCGGAGCAGGCATGCCCGATTGACGGAGAATAAATGTGTTGTTCCTTATTATTACAGAGATTCTTATCGGTTCGGAAGTTGCCTCTAGCAATCTGGATGTAGAGATCTCCGGTTGGAACTTTGAAAAGGTACGTGTTGCGACCGAAAATCGTTGGAATAAACATCTGTCGTCTATTTCAGTAGAGACTGAAAATGAAGCTGATAAAAAGATCTTTTACGGTGCTCTATACCGTTCTCTATCTTACCAAGAATCTATAGCGATGTCGGTGGGACACATCCTGCTTTTTCTTTAAAAGATTCGATAGTCAGTGAACCTTCTTTTGTGTACTATGATGAATTCAGTGCATGGGATACTTATCGTGTGTTAATGTCTTTGGTACATTTGATAGATCCTGAGAAAGGGAAAGATATGGTCTCTTCTTTGGTTTCGAAGTATGAACAGGGAGGATGGTTACGTATTTTTCCTTATTGGAATAGTTATACTTCTGCAATGGTAGGAGACTATGTAATTGCTATGATAGGTGATGCTATCATGAAAGATATTCCCATTCATCATTTGGAAAAAGCCTATGAAGGAGTACCTAAGAATGCGTTTGAATCTCCGGCTTCACATGCAGATTATGCTGGTGGCAAGGGGGAGAGGTCTGACTTTTTATATAGAGTATGGCTATAGTAAATGGCGAGAAGGTTACAATTACTTTAAATCTTGTTCCTTATAAAAATTCTCTTGATTCATAAGATGTTGTTTCTTACTTTCAATTACTATATTTTCAGCATCTTTTTCTCCCGTTCCAAATCCGTCTCATCTAGTTTCGGTGAAGGTACTGTACAGGTTTTGATGTAATCTCCTTCTTGGCAAGTATAATTGTAATACACTTCCAATTCCGGTGTCAGTTCTCCTTTCGGAACTAGTTTGCCTTCCATCTTCAGAAATTCATTGATGTCCGTACTGTCTGATTGCTTCACCAGTACGATCCGTCGGGCTATTGGATTATGATTGTAATCCAGGCAGAGATACAAGCCTTTCAACATACTGGGGAATTCATAATGCGGGAGTTGCAGATAAATAGTGACCAAGGCAAATTGAGGTAAGTCTCTTTCATTAAACATTAGGTATGAATTCTGATGATTGCTGATAATACCGCCTCCCCAATGAACGGATTTATAAGCATTAATCATACCGACCTTCACATACTCACTGTTTTCGGAAGTACTAATCATGTAAGGCTCGATTTTCAGGCTGTCCGTCGAAGAGGAAAGACTGTAACTAAGATAGATACCACTATAATTATAAACATCCTGTATAGATTCCTTCATTTCCATTACGAGTAATTTGGCCAGAGGGTTTCCACTATCTGCTTCGCTCTGATGTTCAGGCTCCATTTCGAGAAGCAGCAATTTCATGGAGCTTACATTATTTAATAAGCGTTTCTTGGATACATTATTAACTAATGCCAATGCCTCATCCAGAGCATCATCCGGAGTGCATGTCTTCAAAAGATCGATATAAGCAGGTAAAACACTGGAGTACAAAGCAGACAATACACTTGGAGCCATGTCCACCCGATCAGCAATTTCTTTCATCTTCACTCCGCTATTGCGTAGGTACTCTATTCTTTTATATACTTCTGTCAGTTCATCCATGATTTGGGTTGTCGTAATTTTGAATTATGTTGCAAAGGAATGACTGTTATATTATGTTTCTGTTGCATGAATATTACATTAATATTTCAATATATCAAAAGCATGAAATAT
>NZ_BAKK01000008.1 GCF_000614145.1 Bacteroides faecichinchillae JCM 17102
AGTAATGGGTAGAAAGAATCCTATTTTATTGAGTGTTATTATATTTATAAGTATAATATTTAATGCATGTTCTTCTGCAGAGGAATATGATTTGCCAGTGGATCAAGATTATCTTGATTTTGTCGATGATGATTTTTATGAAATGCAAATTGGTGTAATAGAAAAAGCAGCAGAACGTATGGATAAATATGTGCATTATCAGAATGGCCAGTATGTTATGGTATCTTGTGATCCAGTTCATCTTAATTTATCCCGTCGTTTATATGATTATATGATCACTTTAATGAAGCAACAAAATAAAGAACTTGATCGAAGTGATAATTTATATCAGATGAGTGAAAAGTCGTTTATGCGTATTGATAGTATTCCATTAGCTGTAACTAAGCTTAAGACAAGAAGCGAAACTATAAATGGTGGAATAAACAATGCTGTCGTCGAAATTACATGGTACGCAACATATGTACATATATATATATCTAACGATACATTGAGATATTCTTCATATTTATCAGGTGCTGCAGCTGCCATAGCCGCAGGCTGTCCTGATGGTACCGCAACTAAGGCTGTTGCCTTGGCATGTGGACTTGGATCTGTAGCATGCACTATATTAAAAGATGAATACCCTAATGGTGTAATTGTTTCTTTGATTCATCCATTACATTCTTCTGGCTGTATTCCTTATTCATTACAAAGTCAATAAGCTATGAAAAAAATATTATCTATAATTTATCTAATTACTGGATATCTTATTCTTGCATACGTTTTAAGGGAGATGAGTCTTGAGATTATATGTTTTAGTCTTTTAGGTATATTTTTTATTGCATCTGGTATTTTTTATGTTATCTCAGATTATAACATTCATCAATTATCTTGGTTTCATAAACGAACAGGGTTTCTGTATTTGTTATTTCTAATACCAGTACCAATTTTTATATTTCTATTCCGAACCCTATGACTTGTTTAACAAATTAGGAATTAAAAAAGAGTGTCTTTCCGAATTCCTTGAATTATATAATTGGGTGAATTCAGTAAATATTATTTTTAGCAAATCCATAAAGAGGGTGTCTGAAAGCTTTTCGGACACCCTCTTTTATATGAGTAAATTGATACCACCTGAATGATACAATTTCTATCGTGAGTTACTCAACACAACTATAATAACTAGATTATCTAAATAATCGTATATTAATTTTATACTCAATCCATTAAGTTAGGATTGGCACTGGTTGCACTTAGTGGGATTTGTATTGTATAGCGAACATCATCTTGTTGTAAAATGATAGTTTGTTCATTAAATACTTTCTTAATTTCTGGTCGCGTAGTACGACGTAAATCAAACCAGCGATGACCTTCGAAAGCCAATTCACGAGCACGTTCATTCAATATTTCCGTGATCAAATCAGCTTGATTCATATTGTTTACTTCAGTTTCTTTATGCTCGAATGCAGTTGGAGTATATCGTTTTTCCATTAGTTGTAACAAACGATTACGTGCTTCTGGTAACTTATTTAGATGAGCAGCAGCTTCTGCTGCATTCAGGTATAGCTCCGAAGTACGGAAACTGCATTTGTATTTACTAGTTCCATCATTTTTTATAATAGGATAATTACCATCTGCATTTACTACGTCAATATATTTTGCGAGACGAAGGTCACCCTCTTGGAACATTTGTACAAATGCTTCTGTAGCCTGTGAAGCTTTGAGTGTGCTATTATTGTATATGTTTTCATAAGCAGTAATAGATTCAATCGACTCATAAAGATTTGGCATTTTGAAATCGGGACTATTGTAATCTTCTAATGCCGATTTTTGTGCTAATAAACGTTCGGCTGTATCATAAGCAGTTTTCCAATCGCCTTTATAAAGGCACACTCGTGATTCAAAAGCGTCTACAGCTAAAGTAGTAAAACGATAATTATAACCTGTTTCCCATTCTGTCCGATTGATGAACTTACGTGCATTTTCAATATCGGAAAGAATGGATGTATATATCTGTTCTACTGTATTGCGGGTTGGTAACTCTTCTAAATCAAGTGTTAGTTTCAAAGGAATTGCTTTTGTTTCCGGTGCTCCCTCTTTGGTATATGGTTGCCCAAAAAGATTGACTAGTATAAAGTGCATATATCCTCTCATAAAATAAGCTTCTCCAACCAGTTGGTCAATATCCCCCTTGCTACCTTCTGTAATATCATTTTGCTTATTTATAATAGCATTGGCATAATAGATATTTTCATAATATGAAGACCAGCCAAATTCGGTTCCGGAAGGATTGTTGGCTACCCATCTCTCAATGTCTCTGTAGGTACTTTGATCAAATTCATCATTCCGGATTGTAATATCACCTGTACGCATGTCACAAAGACTTCTATCTATCAATCCATTAGAATAGACAGTAGTATGAGTGCTCTGTATTCTTCCAATGTATTGGGAATTACTTTCCCTGTGGGCTGTATGTCTAAAAAGTTACTGCATGAAGTTATAATAAGACTTCCGGCAAACATGAAGAATATATATAATTTTTGAATTTTATTCATATTCATGATTGTTTTTTAGTTTAAAAGTTAAGACTGAGATTGAATGTAAACGATTTAGCTATAGGAGTAGAATAAAGGTTTCCCATTGATTCTGGATCCATATAATTTTTGTAGCTGGAACCGAAAACAAACAGATTACGTCCTTCCAAAGCAACTGTTGCTCCATGAATGCTGAACTTACGTAACCATTCTTGTGGCAATGTGTATGCTAATCGTATGTTCTGAAGTCGTACGTAGCTAAGACGTTTTACCCATAAATCGAGGTTTCTGTAAAGTGCTCTCTCGTTTCCGAATAGATAATAGTCAGCTGAATAATTATTTCGGTTAAGTAAAGCGGGAAATTGTCCATTTTTGTTTTCTGGTGTCCATCTATTGAGAACATCTCGGTTTGCATTATGTCCCGGATCAAAATCAACAATATCATATGAAGGACTAGTACGAACGTGTGCTCCAAGATTATAAGCAAAGTTGAAACTTAACTCCCAATTACGGTAGTTGAAAGTATTGATAAATCCTCCGGTATATGGTGCTTCAGTTGTTCCAGCAGATGTGTATAAATCCCGTTGGAAATCAGCTCTTTCATTATATGAATAGTAGCCGATGCCACTTTCATCATACATATCGAAGAGCGTTTCAACATTGACTGGTTCGGAACTATCTTTTGGATAGATTAATATACGTCCTGTTTCAGGGTCTACTTTGCTTTTGATAGCGAAAATAGTACCTACTGGATATCCTTGCAGTCCTGGAGTTTTTTCATCTGAAGCGGTTAAGACTTTCAATACCTTATTATAATTATATGCGAAATTGAATGTAGTATACCACGAGAAATTGCGTGTAGTAATGTTACGTGTTTGCAAATTTACTTCTACACCTTTATTCTCCATGCTTGCCCAGTTGATTGTCATACTTTCAAAACCATTCTCCAGAGGTAGATTTTTTTGACCAATAAGATCTGTTCCTTTACGATAATAATAGTCTACACTAAGATTGATAGCAGAATTGAGTATGGAGAAATCAATTCCAGCATTGTACGAAGCTGTTTTTTCCCAGCGTAATTTGTCGTTAGGAGCGCCGGAAATTTCAATATTGGTTTCTGTATTGCCCGGTAGTATAGTTTGGTTTTTGTATATCCCTACAAGGAATGGAGAGGTGTTTTTGTCTATATTTCCTTGCAGTCCGTAGGATAATCGCAGTGACAAATTATCCATCCAATTCTTAGCAGATTCAAGGAATGATTCATTAGAAATACGCCATAAACCACTTATAGAATAAATAGGCAGGAATCTATATTTCTTGTCTACTCCAAAAAGATCAGAGCCATCCATACGGATACTTCCTCCTAATGTGTAACGTTTCATTAAAGTATATGAACCATTTGCATAAAAGGACGCAAAAGCGTTTTCAATATAACTTTTCGTATGTAATGGATAAGATTTGGCTTGGTCTTCATCTTTAAAGATGAGAGGTTTTGTTGTAAGTGTTTTTGGATCATAGCCGTATGCATTGGAGGTCAATGACTCATACCAGTTTTTTCGAATTTCGGAACCAGCCATAATCTGAACTTCATGAATATCTTTAAAGGTTTGATTCCATTCTCCTTGTACTTTCCACGTTACTTGTGATGTTGTAGAGTTAGTTGCTTTATGCATTCCTCCTTCAGGGATGACATATTTATATACCTGTTTACGTTATCCCAGTATTGGCTGCCTTCACGCAAATTACGAGTTGTAAATGTGTTGTTTCCGACATATTGTTCCAACCCTGCCTGTTCCCATTGCAGACCAACTTGAGATGATAGTTTCCAGTGGTCATTGAAGCGTAAATCTGCACTAAAGATTGCATTAATAGCAGTCGTTAGTGTTTCCTTACTTGTATTAGCTCTTTCTTCAAAAATGTTAAATCCTTGCTTAGGATTGGGAATATTACTGCTTGAAATATCATAATCATATAAATAGTTTCCATCTGAATCGAAAGGTTTCAGATATGGATTGGCTGTGCGAGCATAGTAGATAGGATTAGCATAGCCATATTTATCTGTTACATAATTTGTATTCTTTCGGCGGTTAGCAAAAAGGGACATACCAATTTTTAACATATTATTTGCTTGATAGGAGGTTTTGCTTGTCAAATTGAAACGACTCATACTTACTCCTGGGACATTACCATCTTCTTTTGAGTAGCCAAGTGAATTGTAGTATGTAACTTCTCGCTTCCACCTGAAATACTAAAATTATAATCTTGTGTGAAAGCGTCTCTAAACAAAATGTCATTCCAATCTGTATTGATTGTTTTTAATTGGTTAATCGCATTTTGTGCTTCAGCTGTTAAACCGTTCCAACCTTTTTCCTGATAGGTATCAAATAAATTATATTGTTTTAATATGGAAGCTACACCTCCTTTCTGATAGAAAGCTGGAATTCCTAGAATTGGATCTGCTGGTTCTTTCATTAATTCTAGCTCTAAGTCGATCTTCTCTTGTGAGTTAAGTAGGTTTAATCGGGAAGTATCAAGGTTTGGGCTATAAGTCAATCGCGTGTTGAAATTAATTACGGGTTTCCCTGTTTTTCCTCGTTTCGTAGTCACCACAATCACACCATTTGCAGCACGTGCACCATAGATAGCTGTGGCTGCTGCGTCTTTCAAAATAGTAATACTTTCAATATCGTTGGGGCTGAGTCCGGCGATTGAAGATTGTTTCATATCAACGATATTATTATCATTGTCTCCTAAGCTGGGAATATCCGTTCCTTCCAAAGGAATCCCATCTAATACCCACAAAGGATCTTGAGTTCCATTCAAAGAAGCAGTTCCACGAATACGAATACGTGCCGGAGATCCCGGAGCACCGGAAGTGTTGGTAACTGCCACACCGGCAATTTGTCCGGCTAATGCCTGATCGATACTTTTTGCAGAGCCTAACATGGCATCTGTTACGTCTACTTTAGAAATAGCAGCAGTTAATTTTCGGCGTTCCAATTCCTGATAACCTGTAACTACTACATCTCCTAATGTATGTGATGACGTTTGGAGTACAATGCGGTAATCGTTTTTTCCGGTTTGTAGTTTGATTACCTGCTCTTCGTATCCGATATAGCTACAATGAATATTTGTTATATTTTCGGGAACGGAAATAGAAAACTTTCCATCTAAATCAGTAATAGTACCTAAAGAGGTTTCAGAGGCACCGGCTTTTTGTAATTCGTCGGAGGGTACAAATATAGAAGCACCGATCAATGGTTGATCATCTTCACCAGATACTACGACACCTGTGATAGTGCGATTGTTGGCACCAGCCATTGCCAGCGCGTTTGCGAGAAAGCATATAAGTATGCACAAATGTTTTTTTTCCATTAATTGTAGATATGCTTAAGTTAATATTTTCTTATTTGATTCCCAGTGCAGTATTGATACGCAATATCATATCTTCGTAATGATATCGTGTTGCAGTATCAGAAGTGCTGAGACGGTTCTGCAAGAGTTTCTTGATACGTAATAATTCTCCGCGTTTTACAGAAATAGCATCTGAGATACGGTTAAGTTGGCTACCATAAAAATTCAATACTCGTGGAGCACCCATCCGGCTTTCTTCGTGCAGAGTACGCTGTTCGGCAGCATGGCAGCTACAAAAAGAAGTAGAATGATCGAGTAAGAAATGTTCGTCAGCCAGTTTCTTATTGATTTTAACCGCTTCGGGCTCTGCGGCTGCTGTAAGTAAAGCATCCAGAAAGTTTTTCTGTAAAGAGCGTTCCATCACATCTGGAGTTCCTCCCCGTTCGGTAACACCGAAAATGTTTTTGTGAAGCGCATCCATAAATTCTACTACTGTAAATGCTTTCTTGCCATTTACAGACTCATTTTCGATCATACGCATCAATCGATTGTTACCTAGCAGATCCCAAAGGATATATGCCTGCGCATTTTTCAATATTTGTGTAGGTGCGTTCTCTTGTTTACCAACCGGAGTCTTACGAAGTAAATATGTATATTGTCCAACTTCCGTATCAAACAACCATTTGGGATAAGTCAGTACTTCGTCCATCAGGAACTTCAATGAAGCTTGTTGTTTCTCTTTTTCCACAAATGTATATGTCTTAACGCCATCACCTACTGTCGTATTTTCAATATAGATACCACCAATATTAGTCAGTACATGATACAAGTAATTGTTCCATTGATTGATAACAGCGTAATATAATCGTGACGCGTCTTCATACGTTTGTCCTTTTTCTCCGGTAGTAGTCCATTGGAGAATTTGAGGAACGATACGTTTTAGATTTTCGATACCGAGTAGAGAAGAACGAACCGGATCATCTCCTAAATCTTCATTCTGCGCACGCGGATCAACAGCATCACGTATATCTTGTGCTTCACTATACTTGTAAAGGCGGTCTGTATGCTTACTCAGGAAATCGAACAGAAGATTTTTTTCTTCCTCCGGAGTATTTTTACCATACCAACGATACCCATATTCAATAGCAAATTGGTCATAAGGGCCAATATGTGGAGAAAGGACTTTAACTCCATCTCCCGGTTGAGCGATATAATTGAAACGGGCGTAATCCATGATCGATGAAGCGGTGGAGTTCATCTTGGATGTGAATGACTCAGAGCGCAGAGAATCTGTAGGGAATGCAGCTGATCCCATCATATTATGGCGCAGACCTAGAGAGTGGCCTACTTCGTGACAAGCCACAAAACGGATAGCGTCACCCATCAGAGAATCAGGTAATTGTACGCTACGTGCTGCCGGGCAGACTGTTCCGGTTTGTACAGTGATCCATTCGCGTACCATGGAGAGTACATTGTGCCACCACATGATGTCAGCTTCTAGAATTTCTCCTGAACGTGGATCAAGGATGGAAGGTCCCATAGCGTTCTTTTTTTCTGAAGCTGCGTACGTTATTACAGAGTAATTAACGTCATCCATATCAATTTGCATACTGTCGGTAATCTCCTTGGCAATAATTGCATTTTTGAACCCTGCTTTTTCAAAAGCGGCTTGCCAATCTTCGATTCCCTTTTTTATATAAGCACGCCATTGATAAGGTGTTGAGTTATCTATATAAAACACGATAGGTTTAGCCGGTTCTACGAGTTTCCCTTTTAGATATGCTTCCCGATCTTCCGGTTTAGGTTCTAGGCGCCAACGAGTGATATAGTGTTTGGTATCGGTACCTTGCTGTGTATCACTGAAACTTAATAGTGGATTAGTAAAGTATCCTACTTTCTGATTGTCGAAGCGTCCCATCATTGGAATCTCCGGTAACAAAAGGATAGATGAGCTGACCTCTACAGTTACATAAACACTAGTTGTTCCTTCTGTGACTTTAGTTGTCAATTCCGAAGTTGCTACTACATTGTTCGGGAAAGACTTCACAGAAAGAATACGTGAAAGGTTTTTGATGGCTGATGTTCCTAAATTAATATTTGTGAATACATTATTAATGCTGGTTTCTGTTCCATCATAGATATCATTTACTTTAATAACCAAAGCTGTAGAATCCTGATTAATTGCTTCAATTTTGAATGCAGCGATCAAGGGAGAGATAAAGTTATCTTTCACCGATTGATAGATAGCATCAGTTTTGGGAGCTAAAGGTAAAGGGCGTTGCTGACGAAACATTAGTTTTTTGCTGGCTTTGTCCCATTCAGCGCTGATCATTTGATTTTCATAATTTACCCCACGGTTTACACCAGCTTCATTCAGCTCTGCGGGTACACGTTGTAGCTTATTGACCACTAATAGGTCACGACCTAACAAAGAGGTAGGAACTTCGAAATAAAAATCATTTTCTTTCTGGTATACAGTAAACATTCCTTTGGAAATTTTACTGCCTTCTACCAACTTTTCATAGTCTGTTTTTGACTTTTCTTCCTGTTCGGGCTTCTTCTTTTTTTTCTTCTTGAACCAACTCGCTTGTTCTGCGACCGAGGATTCTGCTGATGCCATGTGGGGGCATACAACACCTAGCAGTACGCAGGCAACCACTGTTGCCATTACTCTCTCATAAATTCTCATTGTTTTTTTCGATTAATTAAAAATAAGAAACAGCCTACAAAAATACGAATATAATTCATATGTTACTTTCAAAATGAGAGATAAATACGAAAAATAAAAGAATTATTAACTAGTATTCGGTATATCATTCGCTTCGGGACATTTCGTAATCTACTTAAAATAGTGTACTTTTGTAGAGTTTTTAAAATGTATGTGTTATATGAAACAATATATTGCTGCCTTTTTGCTTGCTTGTTGCATTCAAGGGTATGCGCAAGAGAAAAAGCAAGTGACTTTTACGCCGCCTTTCGATTTCCCTCTCACTTTAAGCGGAAATTTTGGAGAAATCCGTACCAATCATTTCCATGGAGGATTAGATTTTAAGACGGGAGGAGTGATCGGTAAACCTGTACATGCCTTGGCTGATGGTTATATTTCGCGTATCCGCGTCACTAATGGTTCAGGATATGTACTTGATGTTTGCTATTATAATGGATATTCAACTATAAACCGACATCTAAGTGTTTTTCTTTCTCCTATTGCCGAAAGAGTGGAAAAGCTTCAGTATGAAAATGAGAATTGGGAAGTAGAGATTATTCCCGGACCAGAAGAATACCCTGTAAAAGCCGGACAACCGATCGCTTGGAGTGGGAATACAGGATATTCGTTCGGACCTCATCTCCATCTGGATGTATTCGAAACAGAATCGGGTGAATTTATTGATCCTATGCCTTTCTTCAGAACGAAAATAAAGGATACGCGTGCGCCTAAGGCGGATGGTATCATGTTATTCCTCAAGCGGGTAAAGGTGTAGTAGCGGGTAAGCAGGAGAACTTAACGATCCTACCGAATCATGAACAGCCTGTAGAAGCGTGGGGTATAATTGGTACAGGTATTAAAGCGTATGATTATATGGATGGCGTGAGCAATCATTATGGAGTATATTCCGTAGTACTTTCAGTAGATGGAAACGAAGTATTTCGTAGTACTGTAGATCGCTTTTCCCAAAATGAAAACAGAATGATTAATTCCTGGACTTATGGACAATATATGAAATCTTTTATTGATCCGGGAAATACTTTACGTATGCTAAAAGCTTCAAATGGAAATCGTGGTCTGATCACTATCGATGAAGAACGGGATTATCAATTCTTGTATACTTTGAAAGATGTTTTTGGTAATGCCTCCCGTTATCGTTTTACAGTACGTGGACGAAAACAACCGATTCAACCGTTGGAATATCAGGATAAATACTTCTTTGCATGGAATAAAACAAATTTTCTGCATGAACCGGGATTGAGTCTGGCTGTGCCGAAAGGGGCGTTGTATGATGATGTGAATCTTCATTATGAAGTAAAAGCGGATAGCGGGGCTATTGCACTAACTTATCAGTTGAATGATGAATCGACACCTCTTCATGCCGGTTGTGAATTACGAATTGGATTATTGAAGAAACCATTGGCAGACACTACAAAATATTATATAGCCTCAGTTACTCCCAAAGGAACAAGATACAGTGTGGGTGGTATATATGAAAATGGATATATGAAAACAAATATCCAGGAGTTAGGTACTTATACGGTAGATATTGATACTGTTCCGCCAGAGATTATTCCTATCAATAAGAATCAATGGGCAAAAAATAAAAAGATTGTTTATCGATTGAAAGATAAGGGTACGGGAGTCTGTTCTTATCGTGGAACGATTGATGGAAAGTATGCGCTTTTCGGACGTCCCAATATTGTTAAGTCTTATTGGGAATGTGAGCTCGATCCGAAATATATCAAGAAGGGAGGGAAGCATATTGTCGAATTTACCGTAACTGATAATTGTGGTAACAAGACCATTTCTCGGGAAAGTTTTATCTGGTAATTATTAAAAATGTGAATCATATATTATGAAAAGAAGAATTGTCTTTTGTGCTGTAGTATTCCTGACAGCTGTAGCGAATACTTTCGCCTGTACCAATCTGATTGTCGGAAAAAATGCTTCTACCGACGGATCAACTATAGTTTCTTATTCTGCTGATTCCTATGGATTGTTTGGTGAGCTTTATCACTATCCTGCCGCCACATATCCGAAAGGAACGATGTTGAAAGTGTACGAATGGGATACTGGTAAATATCTGGGAGAAATAGAGCAAGCGCGTCAGACTTATAATGTAAATGGTAACATGAATGAATATCAGGTGACTATTGGTGAAACAACTTTCGGTGGTCGTCCTGAATTGGCTGATTCTACCGGGATTATAGATTATGGGAGTTTGATTTATATCGGTCTGCAACGTTCGCGTACGGCGCGTGAAGCTATTAAGATAATGACTGATTTGGTACAACAATACGGTTATTATAGCGAAGGGGAATCTTTTACTATTGCCGATCCTAATGAGGTTTGGATTATGGAGATGATTGGTAAAGGTCCAGGTGTACGTGGAGCGGTTTGGGTAGCTGTACGAGTGCCGGATGATTGTATTTCAGCTCATGCTAATCAATCCCGTATTCATCAATTTGATATGAGCGACAAAGAAAACTGTTTGTATTCGCATGATGTTATTTCGTTTGCACGTGAGAAAGGTTATTTCAATGGAGTCAATAAAGACTTTAGTTTTGCCAATGCGTATGCACCGCTTGATTTTGGTGCCCGTCGATTCTGTGAGGCTCGTGTATGGAGCTATTTTAATAAGTTCACTGATCATGGAAAAGAATACCTTCCTTATATAGAAGGTAAGACAAACGATCCGATGCCTCTTTTCATTCGTCCGAAACAGAAGCTTTCTGTTCAGGATGTGAAAGATATGATGCGTGATCACTATGAAGGAACGCCTCTCGATATTTCTAATGATTTCGGAGCAGGTCCTTATAAAACTCCTTATCGCCTTTCTCCACTGAATTTTAAGGTTGGTGATAAAGAGTATTTCAACGAACGTCCTATTTCTACTCAGCAAAGCGGTTTTGTGTTTGTGGCACAGATGCGTGCGAATAAACCCGATGTGATTGGTGGTGTGCTTTGGTTTGGTGTAGATGATGCAAACATGACTGTATTTACTCCTGTTTATTGTTGTTCAACCCAAGCTCCATTATGCTATACACGCGTAGATGGAGCAGATTATATTACTTTCTCATGGAATTCTGCTTTTTGGATTTTCAATTGGGTGTCGAATATGGTATATCCTCGTTATAGCCTGATGATAGATGACGTTCGTGCTACTCAAAAAGAACTGGAAACGACTTTCAATCAAGCACAGGACGGTATTGAAGAAATGGCAGCTAAACTATTGGCAAAAGATAAGAATGCTGCAATCGAATTTCTGACAAATTATACTAATATGACTGCTCAAAGTACTTTTGATACATGGAAACAACTCGGAACTTTCCTTATCGTGAAGTATAACGACGGAGTGGTAAAACGTATGAAAGATGGAAAATTTGAACGTAACTCTATCGGTCAGCCTGCCGGCGTCATCCGTCCGGGATATCCGAAGGAGTTTCTCGAAGAATATGTAAAACAAACCGGAGAAAGATACATGGTTACGGAATAATTCTGTTATTATCGTCTTTTCTGTTTAAAATGTTGTCCACATCATTCAAATTATTTGAATGATGTGGATTTCTATTTTATTAATAATCAAATGAATACATGCGCTTAATTTGTCCATCTATAATATTTGCTTTCTTTCTAGATACTTCCTACATTTGCATAAACTAGTAAATCATGATAAGATGAAAATCACCTTACTTTTATATATGCTAATTTCGGGAATTTTCTTTTTCTCTTGTCAATCTTCGTCACAAGAGAAAAATATTCAAGAAGAAATGCATTTTTTATTTGAGAAAGGTGATAGTTGTAGGGAACATGGGGATGAAGAAAGTGCAGTAAATTTCTATAATCAATCCTTGAATTTAGTAAAGTGTGAAAATGATTCTTGGTTGGAGGCTACTCTTTATAGTCGGCTTGGTACTATATATATGTATCGCGAGATATATAGTGCTGCTTTAGAAATGTTTAAACTGGGTGCTTCTATATATGCGACTATTCCTCCTTGTGTGGAAAGAGCTATCACATTACGAAATATTGGCAGAGTCAATTTATTGCAGCATCAATCTGATAGTATTTTTTGTTATTATGATCAGGCATTGGAAGTTGCGATGCAGTTATCTGATGAGGAATTACAGCATAAAATATCATCAGAATTAGAGGCTATATATTCGAAAATAGGACTTTTTCATTTTTCTACCAGAATATTATTGAGATTTCTTGATAGTTTGGAAGATAAGGCTTCTACTTATTTGTTACTCGGAGAATATGAATCTTTTCAGAATCGAAAAGATGACGCGAGAAAATGGTTATTGAAGGCTACTCAAACGAATGATATGTATATTTGTTCGAATGCTTACTTGCAATTGTATAATTTGGAGAAAGAAGAACAATGTTGGGAAGCTGCAGTTCATTATGCTGATTCTTATAATCAATGTAGAGATTCTTTGGAACAGCAGTTATCTTACTCTTCTGATATTCGGGCTTTGGGACAAAAATATGAGAAGGAACGTCTTCAGAGCGAAAATCGAGAATTACAGAATGAGCAATTACGACGGAGAATGCACTATCTAATTGGCATATTGGTTGTTTGCTTTTTGTTTATAATCGTTTTGTTCTTTTATTATCGGGAGAAGAGGAAAAAAGAGGAAGAACTCTCTCGAATCATGCAGAGATTGAGAGAAAATGAACAACAAATCGGTGATTATACTTCTTTGTTACAAGAAAATAAACGAATGATTGCCAATTTGTTGAGTGACCAGAAAAAGAACTCTGTGTTGTTGGAGGAGAAGGGGATGGAATATGAAAACCTGAAAGAACGAAATAATCGATTATCGACGGAGCTCAGGACTTTACTTTCAGATAGAGAGGGTATATTACGCCGGCTTAATGTAGGGACTTTTGAAATGAACTTTTCTGAACAGTATATGGCTTATACCCATCTTTGCCAATTGAGGAGTGAACCTTACTATGGACTTCTTGAAACTCAGAAGGAATGGGATCAGTTATATGTAATAATAGACTTGTTGTATGGAGATATTTCCGGGAAGATTAGTAAATACGGATTACTGACAGAACAAGATAAAAGAGTTTGTTACTTGCTTCATATGGGTATTAATAATACGGATTTGGGTCGGCTTTTTAACATTGATTCTCGCTCTGTAACCAAGTCTAAACAACGAATCAAGAAGAAAATGAATCTTGCACCAGACGATTTATTGGAAGAGTTTTTATTAAAATAGTATTTGTTTCACCTTTAAAAATAAAAGACCATGAGAAAACTATTATTGGTATCATTTGCGCTGTGCATGGTGTTTAATACATCTGCACAGACTAAAAAACAACCCAAAAGTAAAGCTTTGCCGGTAATTGATGTTACGAAAGATTATCCGAAGAAGGAAATTACATTGAAAGACTATGTTACAACAGAATTTATTCCGTTGGAGACCACTGATGACGTACTGCTTGATAATCTCGTTTATTATAGAACTACTTTTACAGACCATTATATCGCGACCTGTAATAGACAAGATGGTACTATTTTTGTCTTTGATCGGGCGGGTAAAATTAAGCACCATTTTAATCGTAAAGGTCAGAGCGGGGAAGAGTATATTTATATATTCAGTCTGCGAATAGACGAAAAAGCAAAGGAATTATACTTATTGGATGGCAATAAAGTTTTGGTTTACTCTTTTGAGGGGAATTTTAAACGTCGTTTACCTGTCCCTAGAGATATTAGAATCAGTAAGATGTATATTTATGATGATCAATCGTTGATATGTTATGATAGTTACGATTTGGATAGGACGGGAAAGGTCCCGAATGATTGTCCCTATTTCTTGATGTCAAAGAAAGATGGTACTATTTCACGCCTTCCAATAACAATAAAGAATAGGATTGGTAATATGATTTATACTAAGGATACACCGGAAATGACCTCAACATATTCAATGACTGCTTCACCAATGGTTAGTAATGGAACAGAATTTATTCTTTCAGATTTGGCGGGAGATACCGTTTATCTTTTTAAAAATAAGAAAATTACTCCTTTGTTTGTTCGTACCCCGAAGTCGGCAGAAACCGATCCTCGTGTGATGTTCTATTGTGACTCGAAAGTGGGGAATTACCTCTTTATGTCGGCAATTCCGAAGAGGATGTACAAAGATTCAGAAAGAATTAAAGCAAAAACATTTGTATTCGATCTTTCAACAGGAGAAATATATGGAAGTTTGGAAATAATGAATGCTGATATTTCAAATAAACGTCCGTTTATGATTGACAATTGTGATGTCCAATTACCAGAAAATTGTACTCTTGAGTGTCATGATTCAGAACGTTTGCTCAAAGCTTATAAAGAAAGCAAGCTGACAGGTAAATTAAAAGAGATTGCTTCTAAAATGACTGAGGATGATAATCCTGTATTTGCATTGTCTAAATTCAATCTCAAATAATCATGAGGTTCGTATGGTTTCTTTTCTCACTTAGTCTGTTGGCAGGATGTAGCCGTCAATCGGTAACAGTTAATCCGGACTCTTCATTACCGGTACTGGATATCACCGCTGATTATCCGGAAAGAGAAATAGACTTGGTAGAAGAGGCTGAAATCGAATACATTCCTTTGCAACTTCAAGGAACGGAACGGTTGGAAACATTCGATCTGTTGCGTGGAACAATATCAGAAAATATGATATTCGCATATAACAAGAAAGGAACAGTTTTTGTATTCGATAGGGCAGGGAAACAACTACATCGATTCAATCATACTAGGGGAGAAAAGAAACAATACGACTATATTTTTTCGATTTATGGAGATGAAAAGAATCAAGAGATATTTATAAAGACTTCTCGTTATAGGATTCAGGTTTACTCCTTGGCTGGTGAATATAAAAGGAGTTTGATAGCTTCTTATCCAATATCATTCAATCAAGTTTTCGGGTATAATAAAGATTCTTTGGTTTTTAGTGATGGGATAAGCAAAATCAAAGATAGGTTTGATAATGGAATTTATTATTATAAATTATCCAAGAAAGACGCTGGGGTATCTCCTTTTCCGTTTTATGTGAAGCATCGGATTACGAATACTTTTACTTGTGAAGTACGGGAAGAGAAACAAATTAGTAGTTTGAGTTATACAATTACTATCGAGCCGATGATAAAAAATGGAAATGAAGTGATTCTTTCAGATTTCGCCTGTGATACTATTTTTTTATTTGATGGTGGAACAAAGAAGGCTTTGTTACGCCGAACTCCTGCCGTTCGTTCTACTTTTCCTCTGAAGTTGATAGGAGTCAGTATAAAGACTGATCGTTTTATTTTTATGGATATTATAGAAAAAGTATATATTCCCAATGAGAAAGGAGTAAAAAATAAATCATTATTATTTGATTTGAAGACACAAGAGGTTTCTGTTCCTATACTCATAAATAAAGAGTTTACTCCTCCGTTTCCTGTCAATGTGGGAAATAGCAATGGGAATTTTCCGAAAAATACTTGTATATCCGCAATACATTCGAAAAAACTACTTGAGTTATATAAATCAGGAAGATTATCCGGTAAAGCAAAAGAAGTGGCTTCTCGTTTGCGTATGGATGATACTCTCGTTTTAATCTTGTATCATTTCAAATAATAGTATGGGTAAAATCCCCTTTTAGGTGATTAAATTTAGGTAAAATGTAGGATTTATAAACTTATTCTTTTACATTTGTATGCTCAACTTGCTAGCTGGATTACTTCTAGCGGGACATTGTGTTGAGTTCTGACAAAAATATCAACTAATAATTAAATAGAAATGGAAAATCAAGAACTTATTAAACAGGTTACAGAGAAGGCTGAGAAATGGTTGACTCCGGCGTATGATGCCGAAACTCAGGCTGAAGTGAAACGTATGTTGGAAAACGAGGATAAGACAGAGTTGATCGAAGCGTTTTATAAAGATCTGGAATTTGGTACAGGTGGTTTACGTGGAATCATGGGGGTAGGAAGTAACCGCATGAATATATATACTGTGGGTGCTGCTACTCAAGGACTTTCCAACTATCTAAAGAAAAATTTCAAGGATCTTCCTCAAATATCTGTTGTAGTAGGTCACGATTGTCGTAACAATAGCCGCCTGTTTGCAGAAACTTCTGCTAACATTTTCTCTGCCAACGGTATCAAAGTATATTTGTTCGACGATATGCGCCCAACTCCTGAGATGTCTTTTGCTATTCGACATCTTGGTTGCCAAAGTGGTATTATTTTGACTGCTTCACACAATCCTAAAGAATATAACGGTTATAAGGCATATTGGGATGATGGAGCACAAGTATTGGCTCCGCATGATAAAGGTATTATTGACGAAGTAAATAATATCGCTTCAGCTGCTGATATCAAGTTCGAAGGAAATCCGGATCTGATTCAGATTATCGGTGAAGATATAGATAAGGTTTATCTGGATATGGTGAAAACAGTATCTATTGATCCGGAAGCTATTGCTCGTCATAAAGATATGAAGATCGTTTATACTCCGATCCATGGTACAGGTATGATGTTGATTCCACGTGCATTGAAGATGTGGGGATTTGAAAATGTGTTTACTGTCCCCGAACAAATGATTAAGGATGGTAACTTCCCGACTGTTGTTTCTCCGAATCCGGAAAATGCTGAGGCTTTAACAATGGCAATCAATTTGGCAAAAGAAATTGACGCTGACCTTGTGATGGCTTCCGATCCGGACGCTGACCGCGTAGGTATCGCTTGTAAGGACGATAAAGGTGAGTGGATATTGATTAACGGTAATCAGACTTGTATGATGTACCTTTATTATATCTTGACTCAATACAAGCAATTGGGTAAGATTAAGGGTAATGAATTTTGTGTAAAGACAATTGTAACAACAGAATTGATCAAGAAGATTGCCGATAAGAATCATATTGAAATGCTGGATTGCTACACCGGTTTTAAATGGATTGCCCGCGAAATTCGTTTGCGTGAAGGCAAGAAGAAATATATCGGTGGTGGTGAAGAAAGCTACGGATTCCTTGCTGAAGACTTTGTTCGTGATAAAGATGCCGTATCTGCATGCTGTCTGATCGCTGAAGTTGCTGCATGGGCTAAAGACAATGGTAAATCATTGTATCAGTTGTTGTTGGATATCTATGTTGAGTATGGATTTTCTAAAGAATTCACTGTGAATGTAGTGAAACCAGGAAAGAGTGGGGCAGAAGAGATTAAAGCAATGATGGAAAATTTCCGTTCTAATCCTCCGAAAGAATTGGGTGGCTCGAAAGTTATTCTGAGCAAAGACTATAAGACTTTGAAACAAACAGATGCTCAAGGTAATGTTATTTCAATTGATATGCCGGAACCGTCTAATGTTCTGCAATATTTCACAGAAGATGGTAGTAAAGTTTCCGTTCGCCCATCAGGTACTGAACCAAAGATTAAGTTCTACATGGAAGTGCAAGGTGAAATGGGTTGTCGTAACTGTTATGCTTCTGCCGAGTCGGATGCAATGGAAAAAATTGAAGCAGTGAAGAAATCATTAGGTATTTGATTGAATTCAGATACTTTTATTGATAAATAGTAAAAGAGGCTTTTGGGAAAGCCTTGTCCTATAAGATTTAGGCAATGTGTTAAAATCCACTTTTCAACGAATCACCCTCAATACAACTACTTGTAGCGAGGGTGATTCCTATTTATGAGGTTTTTGATGCTCTCTCTTTCTATATCATTAGTGACTTTTGTGTAGCCTTTTTTATCATATCTCCCTCATTTAACGATAGAAATGAGTGAAAGATAGTTATACTTATTCTTTTTTTTCAAAAACTGCTAAAATGTTATCAGCCCATTTTATGTTTTCCGGATTGGAGTGTACGCCATTCTCTTTGAGCATTGTTAAGACTTGTTTCGCTGAAAGTGCAGCATGGTAACATCTTTCATAGTCTTTTAAATGAAAGCAGGTATGTGAAAAATAAAGATAAATCTCTGCCATAAGTGAGAAGAAAGGAACAGTATTGGCTTTCTTTACCAATTCATTTACGTGATTAATCGCTTCTCCAAATTCTTGTTGAGCGGATTGATAGTTTTCAAGTCGCAGATAACTTTTTCCGGTAGCTTTTAGTGCATTAACCAGACTACTTTGCCATTGTTTACGGCTTGGATTGTTTTCATACAATTCAGCAGCATGCCTTTTGTATTCCTGATAGGAGCTTAATGCTGTGTCATATCTATTGTTTTTGAAGGCAAAGTCTCCTAGAACGCGGGAAATACTTAGTATTCTCATCTTGCCATCTTCAAAATCGGGATTGTGCATATGTATCTCTTTTGCCAATCTTTGTGCCTCTAAATAAGTTGAGAGTGCTATATCGTCCTCTTGCGCTTTTTCGTATAATAAACCGGTAGCCTGAAGAGATAAGATGTATTCGGCAATATCTTCTAAACTCCCAGAGTCTACGCATATTGATCTATACAAAGTACAGGATTCTTGTTGGCAGGCTATTGCTAATTGTTTGTGCATTGGTAATATAACTTTTGCAATATTTTCCATAAATAGAGCCAGGATGGGTACTCTTGCTTCCCAGATGGTAAGAGTTCTTAGATATTCTTCAGAATATTTTTTCTCATGCTTTCCATTAATAATATCCTCCATAAATGCATTATACAACTCTTCAAAGTTTTTTTTATCTTCCATATTTGGATTCTTTAAAGTATAATGTAGCAAGAGTAAACCAAGATAAGCTCTTTCATCTAGCCAATCTGCTTCCCATTTGTCCGGTAATTCCTTATCAATGATTTCGATAGTATCTTGCACAATTTGATTATGATCCTCATTTTCTAACGTGTTGTTTAGTTAGAAAGATCCATAAAGAGGTTGCGGGAGAAATCAAGAGAAGAGATTTCTGTGAGTTCCTTGTATTTTTCGTTATAATATTCTTTTAGTTTTATGTTGTAGCAATGTTCATAGATGTTCCTTAAATTTTTATATGCATTGGGAAGTAAAATCTCCTTTACTACTAAATCATCCATATCCTCCTCCATCATAGGAATAATGATCTGAAGGATTTTTTCGTTCATTTCTTCCTTACCAATAAACATCAGGTGGTTAGACATCGTTCTCACTATGCGGTCGTACATATGACGCGACTGACAAGTATTGTTTTGATATTTGTCTAGAATGTTATCATTATCAGTTGTATTTTGGCTTTCATTCAAATGCTGCGATAAATACTCCTGTGCCTTTTTCCAAGTCTCTTTATTTTCTTGATTACCTCGATATAATTCCTGAATTTCCTCGCAAAACATTTCGAATAATTGCGGATTATTCTCAAATTCATCCACAAGGGTCAATGTTCCGATTTGTATTGCTATGGGGAGGCGGCAGGAATATGTATAGTGGAATAAGAGAAATTCTTTTGCTTTAGCAGCATGATACATTAGCTCTTTGATACGTATGGGATCATCCGGTTTCAGGTTATTTAGATGTCGTAATATTGTTTGGTGAGTATCGCATAGATTCTCTTTATTGAGCTCATTCAGTCTGTTTCTCAATAACTGGTGGGAGATGTTCCATTGTTTATCAATACCATTTTCTATAAAATAAGGACGGAACCAACGGCGTAAGATAGAGAATGTGAGTTCATTCCATTCTTCTTTAAGTAATACGGATAAATCAGATTCACGAAGTCCATAACGTGAAGCTGTCAAATAATACATGACCTGATAAACAAACTTATCTCCAAGATTTTCAGCTGCCCGTTTTAGTAAATAAAGAAACATATCGCCTGGTGTATTTGGAAATTCATTGATAAGTTTGAGCATGTATTGTTCTATTTTCACTTCATTGTCTTCCTCTTCTCTTTCGCGAATGGCTTCGAAATCTGAGATATCGAGTGTAAACAGGGCATGGGTAGCCATTTTCAACCATAAGGGAGAATAGTGTGAAAGATACTTGGAAGTACCATGTTGCAATAGTGCATTGACCACACTGGAATGAACCTCTTTACAATTATAGGTACAAAGAGAAGTGATCATGTCGCGAGTATCTGATTCATCGAATGAGGGAACTTCTATGATAAAACTTTGAGGTATTTTTTGTAGTTCTTCTATTGAATCAGGGATTGTACTTATTAAAGTTGATACGTTGAGCAGAGATAACCATTGTAATGATATTAATTGCGAATGTTTGTTGAAACAGTCATAAGCGTCAATCAGTAATGTTAAATGTATTCCTGCCTTAGTAGCATGATTAACCAACTTCTCGAAATTGTGAAGAACAATCTGATCATGAGACATATAATTAACTTTCTCCTGCCCAATAACATTGAATGTGCTTACCCAACTGGAAAATGCTTTAAATTCTTCTCCTGACATTTCCGCTCCTTCTTCTACGGGTTCGTACGTTTGATTTAAGATAGTTGCTATTTGATGACAGAAACATTCCAGCATATTGCTAACGGATGAAGCATTACCTGAAACGGATGCGCTGTGAAATAGAAGCAAATGTTTCGGATCGTCTTCCCATTCTATTTGTATTTCATTGGCCAGCTGACACATAATCGAACTCTTTCCGGAACCGGATTCTCCTGAAAACAGAATGATAGGGTACTCTGCCTTCTCTAAATTATTTTTAAGCTCTGAAAGAATAGATTCACGTCCTATAAACGAGCGGGTATTCTGTTGGATAAACCCAACTTGTTCTGCAATGTCTTTTTCTATCCAATTCTCATAATTCAGTTGCCTTTCTCCTACATCTTCTAAAATACATTTTTTTAATAGCTCATAGAGTTTTGTGTCGAATTCGTCCAGATTTTCAAAATTTCTTCCGTTCCATGTGGGCGAATAATTCATTAATAATTCATCCATATCATTCCGATGGAAGTACTTAGTAATAATTTCCTTGAGATTGTTGAGTTCAGGTTTATGTTGTGTTTCGATATATTTCTTTTGATATTCTTCGGGAATTTCGTGATTAGCCTCTTCGTTGCGAATACATACGATGCTTCGATTCAGATGATTTTTTTCAAATAAACCGTAATAAAATTCTAATGCAGTTACACTGATTTCGTCAGTTTGTAGCAAATTGCAGCAACGGTCTATATCTAACTGTGGGAGTGAACGTTTGATACGAATATTACCCGGCACCCATCCATAACGTGAACCAAGTAACCCAATAAAGAAAGGACGGCTTCTGTCTATCTCTTCCATACATACTTTCAGTATCTTTGCGTCACGGTCAATTAGACTCTTGTCATCAGTAGTATTTACTCCCCAGCGTAAGTCAATGATTCGAATTGCTACGTGTAGAGGATTGAAGAACTCTTCTAGTTGAGGGATTACTATTCGGCGGATATGATCTCTTTCTGCATCCATGTCTGCAAATGTGCTACTGATAAAGAGTGTTACTGTGGTCCATTCGTCGTTTTGCTTCATAGTTGAATTTTTTCGGTTCGTAATTCACAAATATAAGAAAGTTGGGCGGATATCCAATGAATAATCTCTTTGTTAGTTTCATTTCCTTTGCATTCTTTAAGTTCCCTTTCTAATCCTTCTGCCCTGAATCTTGTTCTATCTGCAACATCTCAATTTAAACATGCAGGCTACGGGGGCACAAGGTTTTTGTTGATGCTTTAGAGTGGATGCGTTTCGTTTCATTCTCATAAGTTGTTCGTTTGTAGTTTGTGTGTACTTCGTAGCCTGTTCTTGTTGTACTAGAATACGATTGATTATATTGCTTCAGAGGTAGGATTTTCTATCCACCAATCAATCATCTTTCTAGCCAAACTCAGTTTATGTGGAAGCTCTGGCAAATTGTCTCTCCTGTAAAAGGCTCCCGAATTCAGTTCCTCTTTTTGTAACTTGATTTCTCCTCCGGCATAATCGGCAATAAAGCCGACCATTAATCCGCTGGGATAAGGCCATGGCTGATTGCCAAAATAAGTGATATGATTTACATCTAGTCCTGTTTCCTCTTTTACTTCACGTGCTACACATTCTTCCAGTGTCTCTCCTGTTTCCAAAAATCCGGCAACAAGGCTATTGAATGTTCCTTTAAAATTATGGGCATGGACGAGCAAGATAGAATCCTCTTTGCGTACCAAAACCAAGATAGCGGTAGAAATAGCCGGATACACTTCTTGTCCGCACTTAGGACAACGCTTCATAATTGTTTCTTTTTGTTCCAGAGGAGTTCCACAAGCAGAACAGAAACGGTTGTTTCTGTCCCAATGTAATATTTCATATGCTTTTCCCGCTGTCTGATAATGAACTACTGATAAATATTCGTACGAAGCACGAAGTCCGACCATTACAAATTGTTCCGATTCTTCGACAGGAGATGTGATGGAAAAGGATTTACAAATACTATTTCCCAGTATGGTAATATCGTGTATTGTAGTTTTCTCTTTGATATTAATAGGAGGTACTTCTCTATAAGGAATAGTGAATGTCCCATTTTCATTCTTTTCAAGTAGTAGCTGGTCTTTATAAAAGATGAACCACCAAAGTCGCATTGTTTGACTCATTTTCTTCTAAGGTTTTTTCGCGGTATTTTCCACAAATGTTTTCGTGGATATTCTTTCACGCAGCGAAGTTATAAAAAACTGATTTGATATTTAAACTTGTGGAGTAAATTATCAGTGGATTATTCTAATAATATTCGTTGTTTTATTCCAATCTCCTTGATAAAATAACTATCATGGGAAATAGCGATAATAGTTCCTGCATAGTTCTTAATCGTTGAAGTAATGATATCGATACTTTGTATATCCAAATTATTGGTCGGTTCATCCAAGATAAACATATCCGGTGTATGGTTATTAATCATTAAGGAACAAAAAGCAAGTCTCATTTTCTCTCCACCACTAAGTTTTTTGCAAGGTTTCTCCCAAACCGTTGCAGGAAATAGATACCGATTTAGAATAGTTTTTAATTCATGCTCTGGAAGATTACGGGTATTAAAGGTATATGCTTGTTCTAAAATACTTTTACGGTCATCAATAATAGAATATTCCTGATTCAGGTAGATATATGTAAACTCGGCTTTGATCAGACTTCCCGTAAGCGGTTGAAGTTGTTTGGTAATTAATTTTAATAGAGTTGTTTTTCCGCTTCCATTATTACCTTCGATCGTAATACGGTCACCGCTTCTTATTTGGAAGCTGATGGGAGAGTGCCAGAGAAAATTCTTAGTTTGATTCGACTCAGGGTAATTATCGGCATTTTGATAACTGAAGTTGATTTCTTTTGCTGTTACTAATATTTTTCCTGTATGTAAGGAAGAACTGCTGAAATCTGTCTTCAATGTTGTAACAGGTGAGAGCGAGTTCTGAAGTTGATTACGTTCATTTGCTATTTTTTCGGTTTTCTCCTGATGGATATTACTCAGTTTGCTTGTACTTTGTTCAGACTTACTTTTAAGAGCATTTAGCATGATGCGCGGGACACCTTTTTTAATGTTGGCTTTTTCACCACGTACATTCTGTTTATCTCTTCGTTCGGCTGTCTCACGCGAAATCTTTTGTGCTAATTTGAGTGCTTTATCTTTTTCTTCAATACGCTGTTGCAAAGCTTGTTGCATGATCATTTTCTGCTTTTTGTAAAACTCATAATTCCCTCCGTAGTAAGTAATCTGATGTTTTTCTAATTCGCAGATTTCCGGAAGAAGATTAAGTAACGTACGATCGTGACTTACTACTAGCAGAGTAGAACGGCATTTTTCTACCCAACTGTATAAACGTTGTCTACCTGATAAATCAAGATGGTTGGTTGGTTCATCCATTAGTATCAAAGATGGATTATGAATAGTTGTTCCTGCTAGAAATACGCGTGTCTTTTCTCCGCCACTAAGCAGATATATTGGATAAGATAAAGTAAACTCTCCTAATCCCCATGTGTTCAGTGCGGCCATAGAACGTTCTTCAATATTCCAGTCATCGTTTAAGATCCTGAAATTTTCGTTAGAAGTATCTCCAGCTAAGATAACCTGTAATGCTTGTTGTTTTTGGTCTATCCGAAGTGCTTGAGCAATGGTTAGTGAATCATACTGTCCGAAATGTTGCGGAATATAATAAATGTCATCTGGGCGGACCACAGTACCGCTGGATGGAGATAGTTGTCCGGCAATGATTTGCAGTAGGGTAGATTTTCCACAACCGTTATTGCCAACAAGTCCTAATCTTTGTCCTTTTCTGATTGAAAAATTGAGATCGCTGAATAATATTTCTTTATCCGGATGGATATAACTAATTTGTTGAATACTGATAGGCATAATATAAACTATTGAGTTTGAAGTTGGAAAACTAGTGAAAACGAATCACAAAAAAGAAGGGAATGACAAACACAATATAGGCTATACAACACGAATTTCGTGATGCTTAACGATGAAAAAGCATGTTAAAAAAGTGATGTTTAAAGAAAGTGTTGTCTTACTTAGATATTCTCATGGGAGTAATTATGAAGTTTAATTTGTGTGCAAAGATAATATTTTCCATCAATATACTCGTGTTTTTTATCAAAAATATAAGTGTGTCCAGATTAAAAGACAAATCTTCAGAATATTGAGCTAGGAAGAGTGAATAAGTAATATTAAAAAATCAAACAGAGGTTGAGCTTGAAATAAACGTACCCTCTGTTCTCCTCATTTACAATTTCTGTTTTCTAAACTATGTAGTTTTTATATATAAATTGACCTTACACATCAAACAACTCATTTAATCCTTCACTCATACTTGGATGTGTGAAGATAAAGTCGCGAAGGAAAGTATAATGCTGCCCAGTTTTCATTGCTATTGCCACGATATTGATTATTTCCGATGCATCCACGCAAAACAAAGTACATCCCATTATCTTTCCATTATGGTTGTTTACAATTGCTTTCAACATACCATCTATCTGTTGTAAAGTACGTGAACGTACCACAGCTGTTGCTGGTAATCGTGAAACCTTGATAGAGTAACCTCTCTTTAGTGCTTCCTCTTCAGTGAGTCCGATATGTGCCAATGGTGGATCAATAAATACTGCGTAAGGAACAGGAGTTCTATCACCAATATCCCGTTTTTTATCTCCAAAAAGCTGATCACGAATAATCCGGAAATCATCCAAGGAGAGGTAAGTAAATTGCGCTCCTCCTTTTACATCACCCATTGCCCATATATGAGGAACATTGGTACGGAGTTGGTCACTGACAGTAATAGCCCCATGAGCATCTACTGTCACGCCTGCTGCCGAGAGGTTCAGGTCTTTAATCATCGGTTTGCGTCCCGTTGCTATCAGGATAGCGTCCCCATCTATAAAATAAGGAGTGCCGTCAGAAACATCGGAATACGTTAGCGTTACTCCGTCATTCGTGTCATGAATGGATTGCGCACGCGAATTCAAGCGGATTTCAATTCCTTTCCTTTTCATGACATCTTTCACACTGTTGGCAATATCACGATCTTCATTAGGCATAAACTTATTTCCTCCTTCAAGTATTGTAACTTTACTGCCGAATCCTGCATACATAGAAGCGAATTCCAGTCTGATATATCCTCCACCAACGATAATTAAATGTTTAGGTAATAAATCTACTTCCAGCATTGTTGCACTTGTGTACACTTTCTGGCTTTGTTTGATTCCATCTATTGCTGGAATTATAGGTGTAGAACCAGTGTTGATAAAAATCTCTTTACCCTGCAGTTCAATATCTCCGTCAGGTAGAGCAACTTTAATCGTATTGGCCGATGTGAATGAACCTACACCTGTATAAATCGTAACATTAGGACGTTTACTCAGCTTTTCGTAGTTGCTATCCCGTAAGAACGAAGTTAGTTTATTCTTGCGGGATATTGCTTGTTTATACATATTTGCCTGTTTAGGATAGTCTTCATGAAAAAACAGACTGGAAATATCAGCTTCATGTATCAGAGCCTTCGTAGGAATACAAGCTATATTGGGGCAACTTCCTCCGTACATCGTCTTGGAACGCTCTACGATGGCAACTTTCCATCCCCGGTTTGAAAGTTCGGCAGCAAGAACTTTGCCTGCTTTTCCGAACCCTATAATAATAGCATCATATTGTTTCATAAATTATTCGCTTTAACTGTTTATACTCAGCCATATAAACAGCAGAAGAGAATATTTGTTTATGTTGTGAAAGGCTGCTTATACGTTTTTAAGTGTTTTGAGTACGCGTTGTGACGAATTGGAAAGTAATACGACTGCTCCGGCAAGAATTACGATATCTTTAATCACCAATCTACCGGCACCGGACAGTAACGGGAAACCGAATTCATCACCCCCAAGATTAGGTACCCAGACTTCCGGTGTAGTGACAAGAAAGGAAAGTGTACCAAGCGTCATAATAATAGCTAGTGTATCACCTATCAGTCCAATTTTCGGGAAGAAAATACCTAGAAAAACAAGAACACCGATACTCATAATTAGTGCTCCTAATCCATAAGAGAAGATATAAGTATGATTGGTTTCATGCCATGCTCTGTGTTCTGGAACAAAAGCTCCTTCCGGATTCTTAAACTCTTTGTATTCGGGTGCCTCCTTGGCATAGAAAAAGCTCATAAATGGGCTGTTGGCAACAAACGGTACAATACCGTCAGCTTCATAATGGAAATACTTTAATCCGCCGATCCAAACAAATACAACCAAAATAGCGATACGGATAAACTTGATCCCGAAATTCTGAAGACCTGAAGTAAAGGTAAGTAATGTGATAAATTTTTCTTTCATCTTAATTGAGTTTTTATGAGTTTAACCTACCCTGCAAAGATCGTGCTTTCCTCATAACTGCTCAATGGCAATACTTCCGTTTTACTTATCAATTCTTCCTTTCAGTCTCATTTCTGAACTGTACAGCACTCTGTCCTGTCATATTTTTGAAAAAACGACTAAAAGAAGCTTGGTCTTCAAACCCTAGAATATCAGCAATTTCCTTGGCACTTTTGTTACTGTAAAGCAGTAGACGTTTGGCTTCTGCTTCCACTCTTTCGTGGATAACTCTCAGTGGAGATGGCAGTTTGCAAGTCGAAAATATGTTGGAAAGCGTCTTGGGAGACTTATGCAACATATCTGCATAATCTTGTACCTGTTTTTTAGTCCGGTAATGCTCATCTACCAAATTATAGTATTGGCGTACTATCTCGAAACTGGATTCTTTCTCTCGCGTGATATCTAACCGTTGCCGAGCAATGCGGGTACATTGGATGATAAACCGTTTCAGCAGGATACGTAACATTTCTTCCTGAAGACTGTCGGAAACTGTGAATTCACTTTCCATAGCCTTAGTGATGTCATTCAACTGCTGGCGTTCTTTTTCATTCAAAGTAAAACGGATAAGATGTGAAGAGCCGTTGAAAAGAAAACCGCTGCACGATACTTCATGATCATTGCCGTAGATACAATAGAAATTACTATTGAATAATAAAGTCAGATATTCTCCGTCAATAGATTTGAATTCGAGATGTTGCAGGTGAGTCAATGAAATTACGTCATTTTCTGAGATTAATATCTCTTGGTGGTCAATTTCCACAGTGATACTTCCTTTACGTACCCAGATGAACTTATAAAGCCCTTTTTCTTTTTGAAGAGCTTTTTCCATCAAATAAGAATCTGTGAGTGCGAGTGTTCCTTTTAGTTTGGTGTGATACTGTTGTAGCATATTTATTCCTCCATAGCTGATGCGTCAAATGATAATGGAAGTAAGTCGCAAATACTTTTTACTTCGTAGATACATTCTTTACCATATAGCAACATACGGATGGGTTGCCCGTAACGTTTTTCTGTTTCCAGAATTACCTGTCGGCAAGCACCACATGGCGGAATCGGTGTTTGGATAAAGTCTTTCTCTGTTTTAGCGGCAATGGCAAGTACTTTTACCGCTTGGTCAGGATATTGTGAATTAGCGTAAAACAGGGTAGTACGTTCTGCACATAACCCCGAAGGATATGCGGCATTCTCCTGATTGGTTCCAGTTATTATTGTTCCGTTATTCAGCAATGCCGCTGCTCCCACTGAAAAATGGGAGTAGGGAACATAACTGCGGGCAGTTGCTTCCATAGCTGTTTTTATTAGCTTTTGGTCGTCTGTATTTAGTTCATCGAACTGATATACTCTGATAATAGCGGTTATTTGAAGCTCTTTCATATCGACTGGAGAATTAGTTTCTACAATTAATGTTACAAAGTTAGAAAAGAGATTGGTAATCCCAATTATTTTTCAGATTTTTGTGCCTTATAATTCACTATTAGAATAAAAATGGAGAATAAACTGTATAGACTTGTTTTTTTAACGGTTATTTTATTCTTTGCCATAGGAGTACAGGCACAACGACGAAATTCCCGTTATGTAGAATATATAAATAAATATAGCGATTTGGCTGTGGAGCAGATGAAACTCCATAAGATTCCTGCTAGTATCACATTGGCACAAGGGCTTTTGGAAAGTGGAGCCGGATATAGTGAGCTTGCCCGTAAAAGTAACAACCATTTTGGAATTAAGTGCGGTAGTAGTTGGCGAGGACGTTCGGTTCGTCACGATGATGATGCACGTAATGAATGTTTTCGTGCGTATAAGCATCCGCGTGATTCTTATGAAGACCATTCCGATTTCTTAAGACGCGGAGCCCGTTATGCTTTTCTTTTCAAACTTAATATAACAGATTATAGAGGCTGGGCTCGAGGACTGAAGAAGGCGGGATATGCGACCGATCCTTCTTATGCTAACCGTTTGATAACCATCATCGAAGACTATGCCTTGTACAAATACGATACTAAGGGAGTCTATTCGGTGCGTAAATTGAAAAAAGAGCCTTGGTTGTTGAACCCGCATCAGGTGTATATTGCAAATGGCATTGCTTATATTATAGCACGTAATGGTGATACATTTAAGAGCTTGGATAAAGAGTTTGATATCAGTTGGCGTAAACTTGTGAAGTATAATGATCTGCAGCGTGATTATACATTGATGGAAGGGGATATTATTTACTTAAAAAGTAAAAAGAAGAAAGCTTCCAAACCATATACTGTATATATAGTAAAAGACGGTGATTCTATGCATGGCATTTCTCAGAAATTTGCTATTCGTCTGAAGAATCTGTATAAGATGAATCGTAAGGATGGTGAATATATTCCTGAGGTAGGAGATCGTCTACGCCTTCGTTAATGTAACGTGTATTATTAGAGAAAGTGATGCCTTGAGTGAGACAAAAATATTCATGATTTATAAGTAAACTAAAAGTATACCTTATTTGTTATTAAGAGAATAAACATGCTTAAGGTATGAGTCTCAACATTGCAAAAACAGATAAGAAACGCGTTGTTATAGTAGGCGGTGGTTTCGGTGGCCTGAAATTAGCTAATAAGCTTAGAAAATCAGGCTTTCAGGTCGTATTGATTGATAAGAATAACTATCATCAATTTCCTCCATTAATCTATCAGGTAGCTTCGGCTGGTATGGAACCTACTTCCATCTCTTTTCCTTTCCGCAAGATATTCCAACATCGGAAAGATTTTTATTTCCGTATGGCAGAGGTTCGTGCTATTTATCCTGAGCGAAATATGATACAAACTTCTATCGGGAAAGCGGAGTACGACTATCTGGTACTTGCCGCAGGTACTACTACTAATTTTTTTGATAATAAACATATCGAAGAAGAAGCTATGCCGATGAAAAATGTATCTGAAGCGATGGGCTTGCGAAATGCTTTGTTGGCTAATTTGGAGCGTGCTGTTACCTGCTCAAATAAGCAAGAACAACAAGAATTATTGAATATCGTTGTGGTAGGAGGTGGAGCTACCGGAGTAGAAATAGCGGGTGTACTTTCTGAAATGAAAAGGTTTGTACTTCCGAATGACTATCCGGATATGCCCAGTAGCTTGATGCACATCTATCTGATTGAGGCAGGACCACGTCTGTTAGCCGGAATGTCCGAAGATTCATCAGCTCATGCAGAACAATTTCTCCGTAAGATGGGAGTGAACATTTTTCTAAATAAACGAGTTGTTGATTATCGCGATCATAAAGTCATACTCGAAGATGGAAGTGAAATTGCTACACGTACATTTATTTGGGTGAGCGGTGTTACCGGAGTTGCTATCGGTAATATGGATACCTCAATAATCGGTCGTGGTGGTAGAATTAAAGTAGATGCATTTAACCGGGTGGAAGGAATGAAAAATGTGTTTGCTATTGGTGATCAATGTGTACAATTTGCTGATAAAAACTATCCGAACGGGCATCCTCAATTGGCACAGGTAGCCATCCAACAGGGAGAACTGTTAGCTAAGAATCTGATTCGTCGGGAAAAAGGAAAGGAGATGAAACCTTTTCATTACCGGAATTTAGGAGCAATGGCAACTGTTGGACGTAATCGTGCTGTGGCGGAATTCAATAAAGTGAAGATGCAAGGTTGGTTTGCTTGGGTGATGTGGCTGGTAGTTCATTTGCGTTCTATCCTTGGAGTTCGTAATAAAGTGGTAGTATTACTCAATTGGGTATGGAACTACTTTACCTATGATCAATCCATGCGTATGATTGTGTATGCACGTAAAGCTAAAGAAATTCGCGACAGAGAAACTGTTGAAGCAACGACTCATTGGGGAAACGATTTGAATCCGACCTCAGAGGTATCTAAAGGACTACGAACACAGCTACCGGGCAAGGAATAAAAAATAAATGTCTATTTGCATCGTTTTCAATATAATAACGTATATTTGCATGCACAATATTGAAAACATGCAGTTTTGCTTATGAACCGACGATATTATTGTTTGTTTGTAGTTTTGCTCTTTATTATTATTTTTAATCGAGTTATAGCTGCAGAAAACACATATAAGATATTATTTATTCAATCATATACATCCCAGACTCCATGGCATGCTGATCTTACAAGCGGTTTGGCCAAAGGATTTAAGGATAGTGGATTGAAAGTGGAAATTACGACAGAATATTTAGATGCTGATTTCTGGACTTTCAATTCGGAAAAGGTAATAATGCGTCGTTTCTGCCAACGTGCTCGTGAAAGGCGAACAGATTTGATAATAACTTCTAGCGATGAGGCTTTTTATACACTGTTTTCATGTGGTGATTCCTTACCGATGCAGCTCCCAGTTGTGTTTTTCGGAATTAAATATCCTGATGACCGATTAATATCGAATTATCCTAATGTGTGTGGATATACTTCTAATCCAGATTTTGCAGTTATGTTGCGTCAGGCGAAAAAGATATTTCCACAACGTAAGGACGTTGTTTGCGTGATAGATAATAGTTTCCTTAGCAACAAGGGGCGTGAGGATTTTAAGGACGAATGGGAGATTTTCCATCAAGAGAATCCAGATTATAAGATGAAAATCTATAATACTCAGCAGGAAACTACTAATCATATCATTGCTGCCATTTGTTACCCTCGGAATAGTTATAACAGTGTCGTAATAGCTCCTAAATGGTCCCCTTTTCTATCTTTTGTGGGAAAGAACTCTAAGGCACCGGTCTTTTCTTGCCAGAATGTAGGACTCACAAATGGAGTATTTGTGGCTTATGATACGGATGCTTTTGCATCTGCGCATCTGGCTGCTCAGAGAGCTTCTCAAGTGTTGCAAGGAACATCTCCTTCTGCATTGGGAATATCAAAACTTGATCAGGAATTTATCTATGATTATCGTCAGTTGGAATATTTTCATGTCAATCAAAGTAGAATTCCTGCTGGTGGAATTATAGTCAATCAACCTTATTGGGAGAAGTATAAATTCTTATTTATTCTATTTTATTCATCTATTCTGGTCTTATTGATTGGTTCGGTAGTATGGTTGGTACGTGTAAATCGCCGGGAGTCCAAACGAAGAATACATGCTCAGACACGCTTATTAGTACAGAATAAGATGGTGGAACAGCGTAATGAGTTTGATAACATCTTCCATTCCATTCGTGATGGTGTTATTACTTATGATATCAATTTGAATATTCATTTCACAAATCGATCTTTGTTAAAGATGCTTCATTTGCCATACGATACTCCTGCACGTCCTTACGAAGGAATGCCGGCTGGAAGTATTTTTAAGATATTTTACAATGGTGAGGAGATATTACGTGACATGTTGAATGAGGTAGCAACTACTGGAAATAGGGTTGTGATCCCTAAGGGAGCTTTTATGAAGGAAGTACATAGTGAAAACTACTTTCCTGTTTCCGGCGAAATAGTTCCGATTCATTCAAAGGGGCAAATAACAGGTATGGCTTTATCAGCGCGTAATGTTTCTGATGAAGAGATGCAGAAACGTTTCTTTGATATGGCGCTAGAGGAAAGTTTTATTTATCCTTGGCAGTTTGATGTGGCAATCAATTCTTTCATTTTTCCTCAAGGATTTCTTGTGCATTTTGGTTATGATGAATCTATTACTACTATCTCCCGTGATGAAATGGATCAGATGATTCATCCGGATGATTTGGTAGAAATGAGTCGTATCTTTGATAAAGCCTTGACTGGAGATGAGAGTTGTGCTCGATTGAATTTCCGTCAGCGTAATGCAACAGGAGAATATGAGTGGTGGGAGTACCGTTCATCCGTTATAACAGGATTAACCAGTGATTCATTATATAATATCCTTGGTGTATGTCAAAGTATTCAGCGATATAAAACTGCGGAACAGGAAATGAGAGAGGCGCGTGACAAGGCACTACAGGCAGATAAACTGAAGTCAGCTTTCCTTGCCAATATGAGTCATGAAATACGTACTCCGTTGAATGCTATTGTTGGATTCTCTGATTTACTGAGTGACACAAGTGCTTTCACTGTGGAGGAAGTCGCTCAGTTTATTGCTACTATTAATAAGAATTGTGGATTGTTGTTAGCGTTAATAAATGATATTCTTGACTTATCTCGTATCGAATCGGGAACAATGGAATTCCAGTTTGCAAGTCATAATCTGTCTTTATTGCTCAAGACTGTTCATGATTCTCAGCGGCTTAATATGCCTCAGGGAGTAGAATTGGTATTGTGTGTACCTGAAGGAGATAAGAAATATTTGGTGACAGACAATGTTCGGTTACAACAAGTGATTAATAACCTGATTAACAATGCTGCTAAATTTACGACATCCGGATTCATTACTTTCGGCTATGAAGATGATAAAGATCCTAATTATACACTTCTTTTTGTAGAAGATACGGGTGTCGGTATTACTCAGGAGGGAATTGAGCACATTTTCGAACGTTTCTATAAAGTCGATAACTTTACTCAGGGAGCCGGATTAGGGCTAAGTATTTGTCAGACTATTGTCGAACGTTTGCGAGGAACAATTTCAGTTTCTTCGGAAGTTGGTAAAGGAACACGTTTCACTGTACGCGTTCCCAATTCCTGCGAATAAGAACAGTTATTCCGATAAAAAGATCTTTTTTGGTTCTAAAATCCCCTCTAACTTTGCCCGTTCAATTCAATAGGACGTAGGTATGAGATTAATAGTTAAGGGGGTATTAGCGATCTTTCTTATAATGTTTGTCAGCATTTCATTGAGTGCTCAATATATAGTACAAGGTATAGTGACAGATTCGCTGACAAAGGAACCTTTACCTTATGTATCAGTACGCCTGAAAGGTACGACAGAAGGTACGACTACCGGAAGTGACGGGCGTTTCTACTTTAAGACTCATCGTACAGAAGCTGTGCTTATTATATCTGCCATCGGTTATAACGAATACAATAGCCAGATTCATCCCTCTCGTGGAACCTCTTATAAAATTGCGTTATCAACAACGACCTATGCAATCAAAGAAATAACTGTAAAGCCCAAACGCGAACATTACCGTAAAAAAGATAATCCCGCTGTAGAGTTTGTCCGTCAAATGATAGAACATCGAGACGATCACTCTCCTGACGAAAAAGACTTCTGGCAACGTGAACGTTATGAAAAGACCACCTTTGCATTAAACAATTTCGATGAAGAAAAACAAAAGAAATGGCTATACCGTAAATTTGATTTCTTATCGAATTATGTAGATACTTCCGCTGTAACAGGTAAACCGATATTGACTGTCTCTGCAAGAGAGCTACTTGCTGTGGATTATTATCGCAAATCTCCCCGTACAGAAAAGCAACGGGTGAAAGGCCGTAAGCAAGCGGGTGTAGATGAGCTTCTTTCCCGTCAGGGAATGCAAGCAGCCATTAATGAGGTATTCAAAGACGTAAATATATATGATAATAATATCTCGCTCTTCACCAATAAGTTTGTTAGTCCATTATCACGTATCGGTACAGGATTTTATAAATACTATCTAATGGACACGTTGCAAATAGCCGGAGAGTCTTGTGCGGACCTGACCTTTGTACCCTTCAATTCTGAATCTTTCGGTTTTACGGGGCATTTATATGTAACCCTTGATTCCACCTATTTTGTTAAACGTGCCGTATTCAATTTCCCGAAAAAGATTAATTTGAACTTCGTTGATTATATGTTGCTTGAACAAGAATTTAAACGGGCAGAAGACGGTACACGTCTGCTTGACCATGAGAGCATTACAGTTGAGTTTAAACTAGCAGAAGGACAGGATGGTATTTTTGCTCGTCGTGTGGCAGATTACAACAACTATACCTTTGAACCGACTGCCGAAGCAGATAAAGCATTTAATTGTCCAGAACGCATTATAGAAGAAACAGAAGCCTTATCACGTTCTGAAAACTATTGGGCAGAGAATCGTCCTCAGTCTGCCATCTCCAAACAAGAGGACTCAGTAGACCGGTTGATGGAGCAATTACGAGGCTACCCGGTCTATTATTGGACGGAGAAAGTACTCTCCATTCTTTTTACGGGTTATATTCCCACTTCTAAAGAAGCACCACTTTTCTATATGGGGCCGATGAATGCAACTATCAGTGGTAATACACTCGAAGGACCCCGTATTCGCGCCGGGGGAATGACAACAGCTTGGCTTAATCCACATTTATTTGGTAAAGGATACATAGCCTATGGTTTCAAAGATGAACGACTGAAAGGACTTGCTGAAGTGGAATACTCTTTCAAAAAGAAAAAAGAATATGCTAACGAATTTCCGATTCATTCTTTAAAAGTGCGTTATGAATCGGACGTTAATCAATATGGTCAGAACTATTTGTATACAAGTAAAGATAATGTATTTCTGGCTTTGAAACGTGAAAAGGATGATCGCATTGGTTACTACCAACAAGCTGAAATGACCTATACCAATGAGTTTTATTCCGGCTTCTCATTCCAATTGACAGCCCGGAGAAGAACCGACGAATCATCTTATCTGATCCCTTTTATAAAGAAAGAGAATGATGGTTATTTCCCAGTGAAGAGATTCTCGATGAGTGCTGCCGAGGTGAAACTGCGTTATGCCCCGAATGAGAAATTCTTTCAGACTCAGTGGAATCGCTTTCCCGTTTCTTTAGATGCTCCGGTGTTCACCCTGTCTCATACTATTGCTGGTAAAGGTGTATTAGGGAGTAATTATACCTACAACCATACGGAAGCTGGTATTCAGAAACGCTTTTGGTTTTCTGCCTTTGGTTATACGGATGTTATCCTGAAAGCAGGGAAAGTATGGGATAAAGTACCATTTCCCTTGCTTATTATGCCCAATGCAAACCTTTCGTATACCATTCAGCCAGAGTCTTATTCATTAATGAATGCGATGGAGTTTATGAATGATGAATATTTCTCATGGGATGTTACTTATTTTCTCAACGGATGGTTATTCAACCGAATTCCGTTGCTGAAAAAACTGAAATGGAGAGAAGTACTTTCGTGCCGCGGAATATATGGTCATCTGAGTGATAAAAACAATCCGGAGATGAGTGACGGACTCTTTACTTTTCCAATAGCAGACACTCGTTCAATGGGGAAAACGCCTTATGTAGAAGCCGGAATTGGCATAGAGAATATATTTAAAGTTCTACGTCTGGACTATGTCTGGCGGCTAACGTACAAGGATTCACCTAATATTGACAAGTCAGGTTTGAGAATTAGTCTCCACATGACCTTTTAAAAGTTAAATCCTGCTAATTGCAATGTATATATGACAAATAAAAACCGTTTTAGTAATTAATTAATCTTATTTTTGCAACAATTTTAGTTTAATTTTAATAGAATAGAAATGAAACAAGAAATTAAACCCGCTACTGGACGTCTTGGCGTATTGGTTGTCGGAGTCGGTGGTGCGGTTGCTACCACAATGATTACAGGTACACTGGCCTCTCGTAAGGGACTGGCAAAACCGATAGGATCTATTTCACAGCTTGCTACAATGCGTATGGAAAACAACGAAGAGAAGCTCATCAAAGACGTTGTGCCTTTGACTGATTTGAAAGATATTGTTTTCGGTGGATGGGATATCTTCCCAGATAACGCATATGAAGCTGCCATGTATGCAGAGGTCTTGAAGGAAAAAGATCTGAATGGAGTAAAAGAAGAGTTGGAAGCTATTAAGCCGATGCCAGCTGCTTTCGATCACAACTGGGCAAAACGTCTGAACGGAACACACATTAAGAAAGCTGCTACCCGTTGGGAAATGGTAAAGCAACTCCGTCAAGATATTCGCGACTTTAAAGTTGCTAATAAGTGTGATCGTGTTGCTGTGCTTTGGGCTGCAAGTACTGAGATTTACATTCCTTTGTCAGACGAGCATAAGTCACTTGCTGCTTTAGAAAAAGCAATGAAAGACAACAATACAACTGTGATCTCTCCAAGTATGTGCTATGCTTACGCTGCTATTGCAGAAGGTGCGCCGTTTATTATGGGGGCTCCTAACTTGTGCGTAGATACTCCGGCAATGTGGGAATTCTCTAAGAAGATGAATGTTCCTATCTCCGGTAAAGACTTTAAGAGCGGTCAGACATTAATGAAGACAGTATTAGCACCGATGTTCAAAACTCGTATGCTGGGTGTGAGCGGTTGGTTCTCTACTAATATTTTGGGTAATCGTGACGGCGAGGTACTCGATGATCCGGACAACTTCAAGACAAAAGAAGTCAGCAAACTTTCTGTAATCGATACTATTTTCGAGCCGGAAAAATATCCGGATCTTTACGGTGATGTTTACCATAAAGTACGTATCAATTACTATCCTCCTCGTAAAGATAATAAAGAAGCATGGGATAACATCGACATCTTCGGATGGATGGGCTATCCGATGGAAATCAAGGTAAACTTCCTTTGTCGTGACTCTATCCTTGCTGCTCCTATTGCTCTTGACCTGGTATTGTTCAGTGACTTGGCTTTGCGTGCAGGTATGTGTGGTATCCAGACATGGTTGTCATTCTTCTGCAAGAGTCCGATGCACGATTTCGAACATCAGCCGGAGCACGATTTGTTTACTCAATGGAGAATGGTAAAACAAACATTGCGTAACATGATCGGTGAAAAAGAACCTGATTATTTAGCATAATAAGAGATCAATATAACCAAGTTGAGATTGAGATTTGCCCTGTTGTAAGGCAGGGCAGATACTCAACCTCAACTTTTGGTTTTAATCATAACCCTCAGATTGCTGTCTTCAATCAAAGCATACATCAATTGATGAAACCCCGTATAAGTAACTGACAACTATTGATTTATATTTTCTGCACTGTTGTTAGGTATTTTATGCTCGTTGATCGGTGATTAGTAATAAGTGAATAATTTGTAATTAGTAATTTGTAATTAATGAAGACCCCTCCCTTTTTGCCTGTTTTGATAGGTACAGGCTTTGGCTCAGGATTCTCTCCCGTAGCTCCCGGTACAGCTGGGGCATTATTGGCTTCTATTATCTGGATTGTCCTTTATTTCTTACTACCTTTTTCTATTTTGCTGTGGGTAACTGCTGCTTTGGTCATCTTTTTTACTTTTGCAGGTATTTGGGCTGCCAATAAGCTGGAAAGCTATTGGGGTGAAGACCCTTCACGCATAGTAGTGGATGAGATGGTAGGTGCATGGATTCCGTTATTGGCTGTTCCTGCTAATGAACAGTGGTTCTGGTATGTGATCGGTGCCTTTTGTCTTTTCCGGATCTTCGATATAGTTAAACCTTTGGGGATACGCAGAATGGAAAGTTTACAAGGAGGAGTAGGGGTAATGATGGACGATATCTTGGCAGGTATATACAGTTTTATTTTATTAATAGGAGTAAGATGGGTGATTGGCTGAGAAAATTTGCGCGAATGGTTTCCCAGAAAGGTGGTATTTTCATGTTTCTGAGGGCACAGCTTTCTGCCCAGATGGCAACTATCGCGGACTTTCTCGTGACTATCTTGTTAGTTAAACTATTCGAAGTATATTATGTCTATGCTACATTGGCAGGGGCAGTCTACGGAGGAATAGTCAATTGCGTTATTAATTATAAGTGGACTTTTAAATCAGATGGAAAGAAAATACACGTTGCTGTAAAATTTATAATCGTATGGTTTTGCAGTATTTGGTTGAATACGTGGGGGACGTATACACTGACTGAATCTCTTGGGAGAATTCCTTGGGTGCGCGATACGCTCAGTCAGCATTTCGGTGACTTTTTTATCATCCCTAAGATTGTAGTGTCAATCATAGTTGCGTTATTTTGGAACTACAATATGCAGCGTTATTTTGTGTACCGGAATTTGGACATTAAAGGTTTTTTTAAAAAACAGCATTGAATATAAACAGAAGAATTAGGATATGAATTACAGAGATTATTTACAAAAATTGATTTATAAGATCATTAATCCCGTAGTGCATGGAATGATTAAGATTGGGATCACTCCTAATTTTATCACTACTACCGGATTTCTACTGAATGTAGTTGCTGCAGGTGTGTTGATATATGCTTGCATGTACTGTGAATATGGTGAACTTGCATATTTGGGATGGGCAGGAGGTATTATCCTGTTTGCTGGTTTGTTCGATATGATGGACGGTCGTGTGGCACGTGTTGGAATATGAGTTCCACATTCGGTGCGCTTTACGACTCGGTTCTCGACCGTTACAGTGAGCTGATTACTTTTTTTGGTATTTGTTATTACTTGCTGATAAAAGGTTATTTTCTCTATTCCGTTATTGCTTTCGTTGCGTTAATCGGTTCGTTGATGGTAAGCTATGTGCGTGCTCGTGCTGAAGGTTTGGGGATAGAATGTAAAGTGGGCTTCATGCAACGTCCGGAACGAGTAGTGCTGACTAGTTTGGGAGCTTTGTTTTGCGGAATCTTTAAAGATGTCACTCTTTTCGATCCGATTCTGATATTAGTCTTTCCTTTAGCATTCGTTGCTCTATTTTCCAATATTACGGCCTTTATGCGTGTAAACCATTGCCGGAGAGTAATGATGCAGAACGAACCAAAGAAATATTAATCATGATAAAATCTGCCAAAATTCCATCAAAAAAAGAGGTTTGGACAGTAATCTGTGCATTAGCTCTTTTTCTTTTGCTGACAGGTCTGTTTATCGGACTTCGTATCGAACACTTGTTGATGGCAGCGATCTACTTAGTATTATTCTTTGTGGGATTACCTACCCGTAAACTAGCGGTGGCATTGTTACCATTCTTTATATTCGGTATTTCATATGACTGGATGCGTATATGTCCTAACTATCAGGTGAATCCGATTGACGTGGCAGGGCTGTATAATGCAGAGAAATCTTTGTTCGGAGTGATGGATGGCGGAGTGCTTGTTACTCCCTGTGAATACTTTGCAGCTCACCATTGGGTAATAGCTGATATTTTTGCTGGAATCTTTTATCTCTGTTGGGTACCTGTACCCATTGCATTTGGAATCTGGCTATATCTGTCGAAGTCGAGAAACATTTACCTGCGCTTTGCTATGGTTTTTCTGCTAGTCAATCTGATAGGTTTTGTCGGCTATTACATTCATCCGGCTGCTCCACCTTGGTATGCTATCAATTATGGTTTCGAACCGATCTTGAATACTCCGGGTAATGTAGCGGGGCTTAGTCGTTTTGATGCGCTTACAGGACTGACGGTTTTCGATTCTATCTATGGACGTAACGCTAATGTGTTTGCAGCAGTGCCTTCACTGCATGCGGCTTACATGGTAGTAGCATTAGCTTATGCCATCGTACACAGATGTAAATGGTATGTAATTACCCTTTTCTCCATTATCATGGTCGGTATTTGGGGAACAGCAGTATATTCTTGTCATCATTACATCATTGACGTGTTACTTGGCATATCTTGTGCTTTACTCGGCATTCTGATCTTTGAGAAAGGATTGATGAAATTAGGCGGCTTCCGTCGTTTCTTTGACAGATATTATAATTACATTAAATAATAATCTGTGGTGAAGCCACCTATTGACCCATAGATGAAGAATAAATACCGTAATTTGTTTCTCGTTTTCGGCATAACTGCTGTCCTGATAATGATTCTCACTTTTGACATGAATTATCAGGAGTTATGGGAAAACGTGAAATGTGCGGGGATTTATTTACCTCTGATCTTGTTGCTGTGGTCATTTATCTATTTAGTAAATACTTTATCGTGGTACATCATCATTCGTAGCGGTGGTAAGTTGGGACTTTCTTTTCCCCGGCTTTACAAGTTTACCGTTACCGGATTTGCACTTAATTATGTAACCCCTGTTGGATTGATGGGTGGCGAGCCATATCGTATCATGGAACTCACTCCATATATTGGAGTAGAGCGTGCCACATCTTCTGTGATTCTTTACGTGATGATGCACATCTTTTCTCATTTCTGCTTTTGGCTGAGTTCCGTTATGCTCTATGTATGCCTTTATCCGGTGGGGTGGGCAATGAGTATTTTACTTGGGGCAATCACTGTATTTTGTCTGCTGATTGTCATACTGTTTGTGAAAGGTTATCAACATGGTATGGCAGTAGCTTGCATTCGTATGGGGAGCCGTTTGCCTTTTTTGAAACATCGGGTTATCCGTTTTGCCGAAAAACATCACGAACAACTGGTAAATATTGACCGACAAATAGCTTTTTTGCATCAACAAAAGAAACGTACTTTCTATACAGCCCTTTTGCTGGAATATATGGCACGTGTAGTCAGTTGTCTGGAAATATGGCTTATCCTGAATGTCTTGACAACCAATGTCAGCTTTATCAGTTGCATCCTGATTGCGGCTTTTTCTTCATTGCTTGCCAATCTTCTATTCTTTATGCCGATGCAACTTGGCGGTCGTGAAGGAGGCTTTGCCCTTGCTGTAAGTGGTCTAGCCCTTTCCGGAGCTTATGGAGTATACACTGCTCTTATCACCCGTTTGCGTGAGATCTTTTGGATCGTAATCGGACTTGTACTAATGAAAATAGGAAATAAAAGTGATAATAAATCATTTTAAGCTCCAAGTTTCCTCTTTATTTTATCTAATTTTTTAAATTTGTCAGGCTTATAATATGTAGACAATGAATAATTTTATCTTTTACAGTCCTACCGAATTTGTATTCGGAAGAGGTGCGGAAGTTCAGACCGGAACGTTGGTAAAAAAATATGGTGCACATAAAGTAATGGTGGTTTATGGCGGGGGCTCTGTGGTTCGTAACGGACTTTTGGCGTGTGTGGAAAAATCCTTGCAGGAAGCAGGTATCGCTTATTGTATGCTTGGTGGTGTACAGCCCAATCCGGTTGATACGAAAGTGTATGAAGGGATAGAGCTTTGCCGTAAAGAACAGGTAGATATGATGCTTGCTGTAGGAGGAGGTTCGGTGATTGATACAGCAAAAGCCATTGCTGCCGGAGTTCCTTATGACGGTGACTTCTGGGATTTCTATATTGGGAAATCTACCGTAACGGAAGCCTTGAAAGTGGCTGTCGTACTAACTATTCCTGCTGCCGGAAGCGAAGGTTCCGGTAATACAGTCATAACCAAGGTAGCCGGTTTACAGAAACTCAGTCTTCGTGTCCCTGGTTTGCTTCGTCCTGTTTTTGCGGTGATGAATCCGGAATTGACATATACACTTCCTCCTTTCCAAACTGCCTGTGGCATTGCCGATATGATGGCGCACATTATGGAACGTTACTTTACTAATACTCAAGAGGTAGAAATAGGCGACCGTCTATGTGAAGGAACTTTGCTTGCTATCATCAAAGAAGCCGCTACTGTGATGAAAGAACCACAAAACTATGGTGCTCGAGCCAACTTGATGTGGTGTGGAACAATCGCTCATAACGGTACGTGTGGAGTTGGTTGTGAAGAAGACTGGGCTTCTCATTTTCTGGAACATGAAATGAGTGCTATTTATAATGTGACGCATGGAGCCGGATTATCGGTTATTTTCCCAGCTTGGATGACGTGGATGGTTGATCATCATGTTGATAAAATTGTCCAATATGCAATACGTGTATGGGGAGTGCCAGAATCAGAAGATAAGAAATCTGTTGCATTTGAAGGAATCTCCCGCTTGAAAGCCTTTTTCAAATCTATTGGATTGCCTATAACCTTTGCGGAATTAGGTATTGAAAATCCTGATATTGATCGATTAGTTGATAGCTTGCATCGTAACAAAGGTGAGTTGGTTGGTAATTATGTTAAACTTACCCGAAAAGATAGTGGAGAGATTTATAGATTGGCATTGTGAATAAACTCATATCATTGTTTTGTCTATTGGATACTGTAGGGTTATTTAGTGAGAATATTTATATAAATACTATTTGATTTTATTGTCATTGGTAGCTTGTCGAAATGATTGTCTTTTAAATTAGATAAAATAAAGTAGAATCTGTTCGTGAAATAGAAGATAATCTGAAAGTGTTTTTTTACTCCTTTAGCATTTCACATAGAACTGCGCTCATAAGGTTTGTTATCAAACTTGAGGTGTGCAGTTTAATGTTTTTTAGTAGTCTGTAATCCAGAGTCGGTACCAATCTTATGTCAAATACACTCATATATACTCTTGATTTAATGTTTGAAAACGTTTTGCCTTCTATGTTCTGAAAACAACTATACTTCTTATTTGTTATTGCCTACCCGGCGAAAAACTGTTCTGCCGGGTGATTGAATCAATAACAAAATATATGTCTATCGAAAAAGTTTGAGAACGGGATATGATATATATTTATGGTCTAATTCTTTAATGAGTAGTAAAATAATGAAGTTAGCGACATTTATGAAGCAAGTAGCCGATAGGCTCCAAATGGGGGGAAACTTTGGAACTGCACACGTATATCGGAGTAGTCTCAATGCCATTATTGCTTTTCATGGGAATGAGGATTTGGCTTTTCGGGAGGTGACTCCGGAATGGCTGAAAGGTTTTGAAATTCATCTTCGTAGCCGAGGATGCAGTTGGAATACGGTTTCCACTTATTTGCGTACTTTACGAGCGGTTTACAATCGAGCAGTGGATAGTCGTAAGGCTCCTTATGTGCCTTATTTGTTCCGCTCGGTCTATACCGGAACAAAAGCGGACCACCGTAGGGCATTGAACGACGAAGACATAAAGAAGGTATTTACTAAGTTACCGGGTACTTTTGCCAATATTCCTGTATTACGGCGTACCCAAGATTTATTTGTTTTGATGTTTTTACTTCGTGGGCTGCCTTTTGTCGATCTAGCCTATCTTCGCAAAAGTGATTTACGTGATAATGTTTTGACTTACCGTAGACGTAAAACGGGGCGTCCTTTGTCGGTAACATTAACTCCGGAAGCAATGTCGATCTTGAATAGATATGTAAATAGGAACAGCACTTCACCGTATCTATTTCCGCTTTTGACAAGTCGTGAAGGTACTCGGGAAGCGTATCGTGAATACCAAATGGCTCTTCGCAGTTTCAACCGGCAACTCATGTTATTGGGTGAAATACTGGGATTAGGTGATAGGCTGAGTTCATATAGTGCCCGCCATACTTGGGCCACAACTGCCTATTATTGCGAGATTCATCCGGGAATCATTTCCGAAGCTATGGGACATTCTTCAATCACTGTTACCGAGACTTACCTAAAACCTTTCAGGAATAAAAAAATAGACGAGGCAAATAAACGTGTAATAGATTATGTAAAACGCTTTGTGTCAGGTCTAATATGTTGAACTCTAGTCTGTTACTTCGTAGGTAACGGAGCTTAATAGCGGTGCAAATATGGAGATATTTTGGAAAACAACCAAACAAAAATGATATTTTTTCTGATAAACTACTAAAAAAAGAAAATAGCACAATAAAACTGCGGATTTCTTTGTATCAGTACTTTTGTTACCTTCCAATACATAACAAAGATTTTCCTCCCCTCTGCTCTCTTTCGAAAGCAGGGGTAAATATGTTTCAATGTAGTTTTGCCTGGTTTTTCGTTTAGATGGCTCTCTGAGAGCTGGTACAAAGGTGTTCCCGTTACCTACGAAGTAACGGGATAAATTCATTATCATCAAATGAATAATTCAGAGACTATATGAAAATGAATGAGACAAGGTCGGAGGTTTTCAATTAGACAACTAGAGACTATATTTTATTTTTTTTAATTTATAAATTAAAAGTTTTTTATTATGAACAAAAAGTTTTTAAGTGTAGCCCTGTTTGGAGCGCTGTTGGCGGTTTCATCAGGCACATTTACGTCTTGTAAAGACTATGATGACGACATCGACAGTTTGAGTGAACGTGTGGATGCAAATCAGGCAACATTGGACGCGAAGGTTAAAGAACTTCAGAATGCATTGGACGCTACTAAGCAAGAAATTGCTTCAGCTAAAAAAGCCGCAGAGGATGCACAAACAAGTGCAGAGAAAGCTGAGGCTGCCGCAAAAGAAGCTGCTGCAACTGCTAAAGCTGAAGCTATTGAAGAAGCACAAAAATTAGTTAATGAGCTGAGGGGTTCGATGGATCAGTATGATGAAAAGATAGCAGTGATTGAAGCTACTCTTAATTCTATCAATGGTCAGTTGGATAAGTTAGCTACCAAAGAACAATTAGCCGCTGCTGAAACTGCTCTTAAAACACAGATCTCAGCATTGGAAAGTTTCAAAGCTGCCATTGAGAAACTGAATTTAGGAACTGAACTTCCAGAAATGAAGTCACAGTTGAGTACATTACTCGGTGAAATGGCTGAATTGAAAACAAAAGTAAGTAGTAATGCAGAAAGCATTAGTAATCTGAAATCTGAATTATCAGCTCTTTCTACTGAGGTTAGCAATTTCCAGACAGGATTGAACACGTTGAATGATTTACTTTCTCAACGTCTCACTGCCTTGACATTTGCACCATCTCAGTTTATTAATGGTATTGAAGTTGTCAATTTTGCAACTTTGAGATATACTCCTTGGAACAATCTGCTGACTGACAAGGCTGATGGAAAAAAAGAAACTTCTATCAATGACGGAAAAACTACTGCTTATTATTATGCTAACCCGAGTAGTGTTAAAAAGTCAAGTATCAAGGGGCTTACCGTAATTACTAATGATGCTACTAATGAAATCAAGACCAGATCTGGTGAAAAGATTTCTGCTACTATTGCTGATATTAGTGCTACCGGTAAGGTAACTGTAAACTTGAAGAAATTGAGTGAGGGTTCATTCAATCAGGCTTCTGATAAGGAAAATGTAGAGAAATTTGCTATGATGCTATTCAGGCCGAAATTGCACTGACTCCTGAAGAAGAACAACAAGGTATTTCACCGGTTGTAACTTCTGACTGGGCACGTTTGGCCGAAACTTCTGCTATTCCGTTTATCCATAATAAGGAAGCTGCAACAGAGAAAGATGCAGATTTTGCTCATTTCTGGAATTATTCAACTATTCATGATGCTGCTAACGCAACTGACGTATGTACTACAGAAGGACAGTTTATCCTGAAACATCTGGCATATACTGACAATACTTTGAATCTGAATTCATTGGTTGAAGTTTGCGATAAAGAAGGAAATAAATACAATGCTGCAGACTACGGATTGGCTTTCGAATTTAACTTAATAGATTATTTGTTGAAAGACAATGCAGAGCAGTCTACTAACCAGAAGGAATTTGCTACAATCAGCGAAGAGGGTGTTATCTCTTCTCGTTCTCGTAATGGAGAAGCTCTGAATAGAGATGCTATTGGTCGCGAACCTCTGGTACAGGTAATTTTGAGAAATACTGCTAATAAGGAAGTGGTAGATGTACGTTACTTCAAGATTGCTTGGACAAGTGAAAGAGTAAATAAGGATTTGGGAGAATTAATCGCAACATTTACTCCGAATAACAAGTTTGCTTGCAATACTTCTTATGTAGGTATCGTAGGTACAGCTGAAATGAATGATAAGATTTACACTGTAGCTAAACAAAACGGTATTAGCAAGGAAGAATTCCACGAATTGTACAAGCTGGATGGTAATGTATATGCAAGTCTGGACGCTGCTAAGGCCGGTACTCCTGCTGTTACTACACTGGGTACTATTCAGGAAGTTCCTGCAGCTGGATCTGTTACAACATTCAACTTGCAGTGGGATATTGCTAATATTCAATTGACTAAGGAAGAATATGATGCAGGTAAAGCTGTAAGAACAGTATACGGACGTTATATCAGAAAGAGCGATGACGCTGAAACTTATACATTCAAGATTGTATTGACATTGACTGTTGATAAGATGGCATTTGTTGCCGGTTATATACAGACATACTGGAATACTGCTGATTTGACTACTAGCAACATTAATAAGGCATTCCAGGTTAATCCAGCTTTGACTGACGATGCTGTTTATGGTATCAGCAAATTCTATGATTGTCAGTTGATTGCTGATATGTTGAAGGGCTACAATAAGAATTCTGGTATTACAGAGGTTGTTGATCTGGTTTCTAATGCAGATGACGCAGAATTCCAATTTGATGAAGCACGCGTTAAAGTTCTTCTTGGTAATGAATGGAGCGTACGTCTCAATGGTACTATCTTGTACAAAAACAACGTAAAAGCTGCTGAAATTAATGGTAGTATCATCCGTTTGTATGAAGAGACTCCTTCTGTTGGCGCTCACAGTTTTGCAACTTCAGCTGCTCAGGAATTGTTAGGAAAGAATGTTCCGGTGAAACTTGTTGCTACTAACTGTGCAAATATCACTGTTGAACTTGATCACTTCTTGGTTAATTTCATTAATCCGTTGGCTATGACATTGGATGAAGTTAAGGAATCATTCAAAGACTTGCTGACTGGTGGTTCTACTATCAGCGTTGAAAAGATCGCTACTATCACAGAAACCTTCGGTTTGAAACGTACAGTTTGGGCTGACGGTAAAGAATTTGAACCTGCTAATAAGTTAGTTCAGTGGTACAACGTAGGTGGTGTAACTTGGGATTTGACTAACGCAACTACAAACTTGAAGAAACAAGGAGAAAGCATTGTTATCTCTCCGGATGTTAAAGCAAGCAAATGGAGTGACTTTAAAGATAAATATGTATTGGAAGCTACTCCGTCTGAAGCAGGTGCAAAATCTCTGACATTCAAGAATAATAGTGGTGCTCATATCCAACAGGCATTCCAGATTGCAGTTCCTGTATATGTAAACACTAAGTGGTCTCCGACATTGGCTGACCCGGAAATGACAATCGTAGTATTGACTGTTAATTCTGGTGAAACTAAATAATTGAAATCTTATTAGGAGAATTTCAATGAAATCTAAAAAGGAAGGCGTTCTCTTTTGAAAGAGAGAATGCCTTCTTTCTTAAAAAATAATATATAAGATGGATTGAAGAAATTTGCAGAACTTTATTATTAACTGTAGACTTATGAAGAAAAATATTTTAATCAGCTTAGTAGTATTACTCTGTACTACAATGACTTTTGCACAAGAACGGCAGGTAAAAGAACCAGCTAAGGTTATCTTTCATCCTCATTGGTTCATACAGGCACAAGCAGGAGCTGCTCATACCATCGGTGAAGCAAAATTAGTCGATCTTATCTCTCCGGCTGCGGCTTTCAATGTCGGATATAAATTTGCTCCGGCATTTGGGGCACGTATTGGAGTCAGCGGATGGCAAGCCAAAGGTGGTTGGGTTAGTCCGAAGCAAGATTATCAATATAAATATTTGCAGGGAAATGTCGATATCATGACAGACCTCAGTTCTTTGTTTTGTGGATTCAATCCGAAACGTGTCTTTAATGGTTATTTCTTTGCTGGAGTGGGTTTGAATCATGCATTTGATAATGACGAAGCAAATGCACTGGATACGAAAACCTATGAAATGGAATATCTTTGGAAAAATAGTAAAAATTTGGTTGCCGGACGTTTGGGATTAGGTTGTGACCTCCGTTTAAATGATCGTCTGGCTATTAACATTGAAGCAAATGCAAATTTATTATCAGATAAATTTAATTCGAAGAAAGCTGGAAACTGTGATTGGCAAATCAATGCTTTAGTCGGTTTGAGTATTAAACTTGGAAAGAGTTATAAAAAGATAGCTCCGGTATATTATGAACCGCAAACTGTGGTAACAGAACAACCGAAACCTACTCCCGTAGTGGAACAACCGAAACCAAAGGCGGAAGTTGCTACTGTTGAACCTATGAAACAAAGTATCTTCTTTGCTCTGAATTCTGCACGAATTCGAAATGATCAACAAGCTAAGATTGCTTTATTAGTCGAATATCTGGAAAAATATCCCGCTTCAAGAGTGACTGTAACCGGTTATGCTGATGCGAATACCGGAAATGCAAGAATTAATTCTAAACTTTCGGAAATGCGTGCGAAGAATGTGGCAGAAGCATTGAAAGCGAAAGGGATTGCAGCGGGAAGAATTGCGATCGATTTTAAAGGTGATACTGTACAACCTTATGATACTCCCGAAGAAAATCGCGTTAGTATTTGTATTGCAAAATAATATCTATCAAGACCCCTTTCTTCATAATGATTGTGTGAAGAAAATAATAAGGTGTAGAGAAGCAGAAGATTGTGCTTGTGAAAGTATATTCTTTGAAACCTACTCCTGTAGAGGATGCCCACTATAATGTTCCCCATTGGCATCCTCTTTTATAACAAAAGGCGGCTCGGTCTGTTCGAGTCGCCTTTTCTGTTATTTGATTTCGATTTCTTCCTTCATATCGATTTCCTCCCTATGTATATCATAGAACACATATTGAAGAAAAGCAAGTTTCTGATTAGGAATGATCTTGATACCGAATCCGTACTTCATTTGCCATTTACGCTTCAGAGACATGAGTCCCTGATTGATGTAAGCGGCCACATACGGATGGACGTGTAGCGAGAATTTCTTCACCTTCAGTTTATTGACCAGATAATCAATTTTACTCTCGAGAGTGTCCGTAAAGAGGATGGACGACTTGATGGTACCTTTTCCAAAGCAAGTAGGGCAAGTTTCGGACGTGTTTACGTCCATGGCTGGACGCACACGTTGGCGCGTAATCTGCATCAGTCCGAATTTGCTGAGAGGCAGAATATTATGACGTGCCCTGTCTTTTTGCATATTGGCACACATACGTTCGTAAAGCTTCTGACGGTTTTCAGCTTCATTCATGTCGATGAAGTCTACGACAATGATACCACCCATATCTCTCAATCTCAATTGGCGAGCCAGTTCGTCAGCGGCTCCCAAGTTTACTTCGAGTGCGTTACCTTCCTGCCCGTTGGCATTCTTGGTGCGGTTACCGCTGTTCACGTCTACTACGTGAAGCGCCTCAGTGTGCTCAATAATCAGGTAGGCACCACTCTTGTAAGAGATTGTTTTACCAAACGACGATTTAATTTGTTTGGTGATACCGAAATTGTCATAAATGGGAAGTTGTCCTTTGTACAGTTTCACAATGTTGGCGCGATCAGGTGCGATCAACGTAACATAGTCCTTGATTTCATTGTACACAGCCTCGTCATTGACGTATATATTCTCAAAAGAAGGATTGAAGAGGTCACGTAGCAAACCTACAGCGCGGCTTGTCTCTTCATAAATCAACGTCGGATACTTGGTGGCTTTTTGCACTTTGGTCATTGCATCTTCCCAATGTTTGACTAGGACTCTAAGCTCTCCGTCGAGTTCCGCTACACGTTTACCTTCGGCTACCGTTCGCACAATGACACCAAAATTTTTCGGCTTGATGCTCATCAGCAGTTGTTTCAGGCGGGCGCGTTCTTCGCTCGATTTAATTTTTTGGGAAACAGATACCTTATCGTTGAAGGGAATCAATACCAAATAGCGTCCGGCAAAAGAAATTTCGGACGTTAATCGGGGACCCTTGGTCGAAATAGGCTCTTTAACAATTTGCACCACTACTTCTTGTCCGACCTTTAATGTATTGGCTACAGTGCCATCCTTGTCAAGGTCAGGAAGTATGGTTGCTTTGCTGATGGAGTTCAGCTTCTTTCTGTCGCTTAGAGTTTGCTTTACAAACTTTTCGAGTGAGTTAAATTGAGGTCCCAGGTCTAAATAATGAAGGAAAGCGTCTTTCTCGTAACCGACGTCCACAAAGCACGCATTCAGTCCCGGCATCAATTTCTTGATACGTCCCAAATACATATTACCCACAGAGAAAGAAATGTTTGTTCCTTCGCTTTGAAGTTCCACCAGACTTTTATCTTCGAGAAGGGCGATGGAGACCTCTTTGGGTTGTACGTCTACTACTAGTTCACTTGTCACAGTTTCCTTTCCTTAAGTTATATTAGTTGAATCTCAATACAATGAACAACTTTTTTTACATTTTGTTCATTAAGGTCAGCTACTTAAACAAAGAACAAACTTGAAAGACATAAGCTTCGCAAGTTTGTTCTTTATTCTGTTTTGACTCAGACTTAAAAATTATTTTTTGCTTTTATGTCTGTTCTTTCTTAGTCTTTTTTTACGCTTGTGCGTAGACATTTTATGTCTTTTTTTCTTTTTTCCGCTAGGCATAGCTTCACAATTTTATTGGTTAATACTCTTGTTTATTATTTCTTCACTGAGATTGTAAATGTCTTAGCCGGTTTGAACGCCGGAATGTTGTGTTCCGGAATGATGATGGTAGTGTTCTTTGAAATATTACGAGCTGTCTTTTGTGCTCTTTTCTTCACTACGAAGCTACCAAATCCGCGAAGATATACATTTTCATCTTTTGACAAAGAATCTTTCACAGCATCCATGAATGCTTCCACTGTTGTAAGAACTGTAACCTTGTCAATTCCGGTTTTCTTTGTAATCTCGTTTACAATATCTGCTTTAGTCATTTTTTTTAAAAAAAAAAATTATTACTCTGTTATTGCTAATTTTTTGGACTGCAAATATATAGCTTTTTAGTGGCTCTAAAAAATATATTTCGGACTATTTTTAGAAAAAGTCGTGAGATTATATGTTATTAAGCTGATTATGAGATGTTCTTTGTTATTCGAAATCGAATTTTTCTGGAAGGTATAGAGAACTCATCTATATATAATAGGTATAAAGTTTCAATTGACATTATAGGAAGCCGGCATGTTAACAGATGATTAGAGAAATAAGAATTAGAACCTTTTCTGTTTTTTGAAAAACAGGTTGTGGAGTATGATTGAACAACTCATGAGGTTGGATAAAAATATTATTTGGGAAGGAAACAAATTTTGTCGTCACTAAATCGTTAGTTTTCGTGTTTTACAATCGTTTTTACTTGGAAATATATAACTAAAATAGTATAAGTGTCATATTTTTAAGCACAAATATCATTTTTGAGAGTTGTTTTACTAAAAAAATATCTAGGTTTGCTAAAAAAAAGATATACATTCATTTTTATTAATTTTATACAGTTGGATCTAAAAAACGGGTAAGTTAATTGTTTGTAGTGCATTGCCCCAATCAAAAAGAACAAAGTTATAGTGCTGTAAATATGAATATGATTAAATATTGAAAAGTGATACATTAACCGATAAATTAAATGAATATGAAAAAGTTGTTTTATTTTTATTGTGTTTTGTTTGTTTCGATAAGTATTAGTTCTTGTGTACAGGATCAAATGTTCGAGAATGAAAGTGAGAAACAATTGGAATTGGCAAACTATAATTATGTTTGTAATTCGAAAAATAAATGTATTCCTACTGTTAGTATCAGTGGTAATAGGAAGGATAGCGAATGTGCATTTATCTTGTGTAAATCATGATAATGATCATGAATTCACATTTAGATGTTGGGGGAAAAATGGATTTATATACAAAGAAGAAAATTTTCTTTCTGCCAATAGTTCGTTTACTATTGGTTTTCCACCATCATCTACTAATAAGGCCTATGATGTTTCGTATAGCCTTTCTTGTCGTAGTTGCTATCAATGTAGTACTTCAGGTGTGATTCGGATAAATCCAGATGAGACCATAGATGCAGGTTCTATAAATGATTGTTTTAAAGATTATTTGAGCTATTCTGTTATGTTAAATTACGGATACTCAAATAGTGTAATTATAGAAACACAAGATTATAACCATTTTCATGATGAAGCAAATTATATGGACGTTAATAAGATACGGGTATATATTATAGATACGTATGGACAAAAAAGATTGTATCCTTCTCCTGTATCCATAGAGTTATTATCACCTTACCGACTTAGAATATATGGTCTTCCTACGTCTAATAATACTCTTTCTATGAAAAGTTGTCAAGTTGAATTGTACAATGAGAAATGTAAAGGTAACTTTGAACACTATTTGTACTTTATTTATACAAGTCATGGAGATATACGTTTAGGACAGTATGTTTTACAGAATCATAAAGAACATTAAATAAATGATTAGAATGAAACGAATAATTTTATCAATGATTTCTATGGCTCTGTTCATAGGATGTGCAAGTAGGAAGTATAGCGTTTTCGCCTCTTTTTATAAAGTAGAAAAAACGGATTCTGTACGGATTGACAGTCATTCAATTGATTTGGACAGTATGCGTGTACTAATTGTAAGTATGCAAGATACGATTGCAAAGGATTTGAATATCAGTCAGCAGAAAAAAACGACTGTAGAGTATGAATCTCCGTACAATCGATATAAATGGTATAATCCGAATCAGGCAAACTATTCTTTTTCGCGCTGGCAGGGAAGTGTGGAATATCAATTTTTCAATAATATAATTGCACGTAGGGTGACTGAACTCTTGAAAGCTAAAACACCCACTGCTTTAGTGGAGAGTACGAGAAAAATATTCGATGAGCAGGAAGTGGAGGATATCAACAAACGGTTTAATGCCGGATTGGTTGCTGTCATACGTGATATAAATTTTACTTTTGATTCTAAAAACGAATTTAGTAGCTATAAATCTTCTCCTGCTTTTCCTCATACCTATTCTTGGGGAGGAGATAATGTTTCGCAATCACAAGGAACAATGGTATGTTATCAGTCCGTTTGGGATTTGTTTTGGTTGGACACTTCTGGTTATCAAGTATTGCGTAAACAGACTATTGTACAGACAGGCAGATATTACGCCGGAGATGATGGAGAACCACTGGAAAAAGTGTTATCATGTGCCTTAAAAGCAGGTGATGATTTTATTAACTTGTTTAAGTGAGGACTGGATAATTTTCAAAATAATGATTGATCTAATTTCGATTTATTGATATTCAGTGGCTATCCTGAATACGTGTTTTTGAGTTCTTGGGAATATATTCTGCACATTTTCTAAAAAAGTGGAGGCATTAAGTTTTCTTAGAGTCAAAAGAGTTACTTTTGTGTGTCTTTTGAATAGCATATACAAGATAATTGTTAGACGAATCCTTTAGTGTGGAATGAATGAATTTACAAGAACGATCGTAGAGTGGTATAATGAGTATAAACGAGATTTGCCTTGGAGAGAATCATCGGACCCTTATTTGATATGGATTTCCGAGATTATTCTTCAGCAGACACGTGTAGCGCAGGGATATGATTACTATCTCCGTTTTATTAGACGTTTTCCCAATGTGCAGGCATTGGCAGACGCTGACGAAGATGAAGTGATGAAGTATTGGCAGGGACTGGGATATTACTCTCGTGCCCGTAATCTTCATGCTGCTGCCAGAAGTATGAATGGCGTTTTTCCGAAAACGTATCAGGAGGTGTTATCATTGAAAGGAGTGGGGGAGTATACAGCAGCAGCTATTTGTTCTTTCGCTTATGGAATGCCTTATGCAGTGGTAGATGGTAATGTATACCGGGTTCTTTCGCGTTACTTTGGGATAGATACGCCGATTGATTCGACAGAAGGGAAAAAGCTTTTTGCTACTTTGGCGAATGAAATGCTGGATAAGAAACATCCGGCGTTATACAATCAGGGAATTATGGATTTCGGTGCGATACAGTGTACTCCACAGTCGCCCAACTGTTTGTTTTGTCCGTTGGCGGAAAGTTGTTCGGCTTTGGCTATGGGACGTGTGGCATTACTTCCGGTCAAGCAGCATAAAACGAAAACGACCAATCGCTATTTTAATTATATTTATGTACGTTCGGGCGTGTACACATATATAAATAAACGTACGGCAGATGATATCTGGAAGAATCTGTTTGAGCTTCCTTTGATTGAAACTCCTGTCTCTGTGACTGAAGAAGAGTTTCTGGCTTTGCCGGAGTTTCAATCATTGATTGCCGAGGAAGAGAAGCCACTGGTACGTACTGTTTGTAGGGATGTGAAGCACATCTTGTCTCATCGGGTAATTTATGCTAATTTCTATGAAGTAACGTTGCCCGAAGATTCGGTTTCCTTCACTAATTATCAGAAAATAAAAATGGACGAACTGGGGCGGTATGCAGTTCCTAAGCTAGTACATGCTTTTATTGAGAAGTATGTCGGTTTGAAATAAAAGTAACAACAATTCTTGCATTCTATTGTTATTCTGTTTAATTTTGGCAGCAGATTTAATTTTTGAATAATAATCCCGATACATATATGTCAGTAAATAAAGTGATATTATTAGGAAATGTAGGACAAGATCCGAAAGTGAAATACTTTGATACGGGATCGGCTGTGGCTACTTTCCCTTTGGCTACAACAGATCGTGCTTATACGTTGGCAAATGGAACTCAGGTTCCCGAAAGAACAGAATGGCATAATATCGTAGCTTCGAACCGTTTAGCCGAAATTGTAGATAAATATGTGCATAAAGGTGATAAGTTATATCTGGAAGGAAAGATAAGGACTCGTTCTTATAGTGACCAGTCAGGAGCGATGCGTTATATCACCGAGGTTTATGTAGATAATATGGAAATGTTGAGCCCTAAAGGTGCTAACCCGGGTATGGGAACTTCTGCCGGACAACAAGCTGCTTCGGCGCAATCTAATCCTGTGCAACAGGCGCAACTTTCTCAGACACAATCCGCACAAGGTGGTTCGGCGGATGATTTACCGTTCTAAAATACTGTGATAATGTGTCAATAAGTTGCATAAACTCATTGGCACATTATTTTTTGTTTAATTAAAATATATATTCTTTGGACTCAGATGGTTATTTAAGCCAATTGGCTGACATTTTTAACGGTATTACCGTACACACTCCTTCTATCTCTGCTATTATAGCCATAGTGCTGGCAGGTATTCTTCTGCTTGCTTCTGGCTTTGCTTCGGCTTCTGAAATAGCTTTTTTCTCTCTTGGTCCTTCAGATCTGAATGATATTGAAGACCACAATCATCCTTCCGACAATAAGATCAGTGCACTTTTGAGTGATTCGGAACGTTTGTTGGCAACTATCTTGATTACGAACAACTTTGTGAACGTAACGATTATTATGCTCTGCAACTTTTTCTTCATGAATGTGTTTTCTTTCCATTCTCCTTTTGCAGAGTTTTTGATATTGACTGTCATTCTTACATTCTTGTTATTGTTGTTTGGTGAGATTATGCCGAAAATTTATTCGGCACAGAAAACGTTGGCTTTCTGTCGTTTCTCTGCACCGGGAATTTATTTCCTTGAAAAGGTATTTCGTCTGGTTGCTTCTGTTTTGGTGCAGTCTACCACTTTTCTAAATAAACATTTCGCAAAGAAGAATCATAATATTTCTGTCGATGAGCTTTCTCATGCTTTGGAACTTACGGATAAGGCCGAAATCTCGGAAGAAAACAATATTTTGGAAGGGATTATACGTTTTGGAGGTGAGACTGTAAAAGAGGTGATGACATCGCGTTTGGATATGTCGATTTGGATATTCGTACACCTTTTAAGGAGGTGATGCAATGTATCATTGAGAATGCTTATTCGCGTATTCCTGTTTATTCCGGCTCAAGGGATAATATCAAGGGAGTACTTTATATAAAAGACCTTTTGCCACATGTTAATAAGGGAGATAATTTCCGTTGGCAGTCGTTGATTCGTCCGGCTTATTTTGTTCCTGAAACGAAGATGATCGATGATCTTTTACGTGATTTTCAGGCTAATAAGATTCATATTGCTATTGTTGTAGATGAGTTTGGAGGAACTTCCGGTCTGGTGACGATGGAAGATATTATTGAGGAAATTGTTGGTGAGATCCACGATGAATATGATGACGAAGAACGTACCTATGTGAAGTTGAATGATCATACTTGGGTGTTTGAGGCAAAGACTCAGCTGACAGACTTCTATAAAATTGCAAAAGTAGACGAGGATGAATTTGAAAAGGTAGTAGGGGATGCGGATACATTGGCTGGTATGTTGCTTGAAATTAAGGGAGAGTTTCCTGCACTGCATGAAAAAGTAACGTATCATCATTACGAGTTTGAAGTGTTGGAAATGGATAGTCGGCGTATCTTGAAAGTCAAATTCACGATCAATCCAGTAGAGAGTCAGAAGTCGAAAGAGTAGGATGGCTTTATTTCTGCAACATAAGGAACGCTCTTGTCAGTGGGCAGTCTGGAAGATGGACGAAGGTATAGAGGAATTATTGAATCTTTTGCCTGTTTCGTTAAAAACAGAATATGAAAAAGAGATCCAACAGTTTACGTCTGAGCATCGGAGACAGGAATGGCTATCGGTTCGTGTTTTGTTATTTACCCTCCTGGAAGAGAAGAAGGAAATTGGATATAAATCCAGTGGTAAACCTTTTTTGGTAGACGGTTCCTTTTATATTAGTATTTCTCATACCAAAGGGTATGTAGCAGTCATCCTAAGTTCGGAAGTACTGGTGGGAATTGATATTGAACAGTATGGAAAACGTATTCACAAAGTCATCGATCGTTTTATACGTCCAGATGAACAGGTTGGTTCTTATCAAGGGGATATTACGTGGGGATTATTATTACATTGGTCAGCTAAAGAAACAGTTTTTAAATACATGAAAGATCCCGATGCTGACTTGCGGAAACTTTGTTTATCTCCTTTTATCCTCCAAAAGGAAGGACAGTTTCAGCTTCGGGAATATGTCACAGAACAGAAGCAACTGTTTGATGTGGGCTATCGCATTAATCCCGATTTTGTATTAACTTGGGTAGCCGGTTGATTGGGGCATTTCTATCTTTTATACAGATTTCTGCATGCTGCTATAGTTTCAGTTGATAAAATGAAAAAAGCCAGAGTCTCTTTTTGAAAAACTCAGGTTTATCTTGTGTTATATATTTTTTTTAAAATGCTTTGAAACCTGCTACTTCGGTAGAGACTTCACCAATTACTCCTGCATTTTTTAGAATTGCACTTTGTACTTTCACAAAATGAATACTTTCCAATTGCACCGGATCACCGTTCGAATCAACGGCATTGTCTAGATCGAATTGGTTGTAACGGTAATTTCCATATTCGTCTTTAGCAATATCTTTTCCCCAATTATCAGCATACCCTTCTCCAAAATCCTTGTTATGCCATTCTCCTTCAACTTGTTCAGTACGTGGTTCAAGCTTACTTCCAGTTAATGTGTATGAACTAGTTTTGATCCAATTGGGATAATACATTTGTTTATGGAATTGAGGAAGGTGTGTGATCGTACCTGATTCTCCTTGATTGTCTTCCCAAGGAATATCTCCTATTTCGTCAGGTCTGTAATATGTTACTGAATAGTCGCGAGTCGTTTCATCGCTTCCATTCAATTCATACCAAACGTCGTCTGCTTTTCCGTTACCGTTATCATCTCTTGATACCCATACGATCCCTGGTTCGGAACTGCCGGAAAATGGGTTACCAATAATTGCAAAGTCATATCCTTTACGGTTCTTGATTTCTTTTGGCATTTTTACTGTTATATAACCTCCAAATGCTCCTAAAGAAACAAATCCTTTCTTTTTGAAACGCTCTTCTGCATAGGTGTTTGCTTCATCCATTGTTTGGCAATTGTATCCATCGTTGATAAACTGTCCCGGTGCAGGACAATACTCTAATACTTTTAGTTCTCCATCGTTGTTGTTTGGAAGAAGTTCGTCATGATCGTTTCCACATGAAGAAAATATAGTAGCTATGATAGCTAAAATATACCAATGTTTTTTCATAATTTATATCTGTTTAATTATTAAATATTATGTGAGATGGAACATTTTTACCACAATCAATGGAGTTAATTTGTTCTCCATCTTTGTTATAAATGACAATTTTATAATCTTCCCATTGTTCACCATAGATGGCGTATAGTTCGCCAGTCTTCTGGTTTAACTGTAAAGTAGTGGCAATTGGTAATCCGGATTCATCGGCTGAGATGAAAGGTTCTTTGATAGAGTTGGGATCACCAATGATATATTTATAAATGCAATTGTCAGCAGACGCAATATAAATGATACCCTCCGTTTCTGATACAACCATACCAACTGTGGGGCTTGACCAATACGGACCTTTTGCCGGTTTAAAATTGATAGGAGTTTTTTGTACTGTAAAGTTTTTGTCGATTTGAACAATACTACAACCTTCGTCCGTTGATTCAAGTGTGTATATGTTGCCATCCTTTGCTTGTACAAAATTTATTTTCTGATTCTGTATTATATCAAGTCCCGGTTCTATAGTTAAAGGCATTTCGTTTTCTTTAGCAGCCAACAGGTCACTTACATTATAACATTTAACTTGGGAGGGCTCTCCATAAGTATCGTTCACCAGAACTTTTCCATTATATACAATTCCATTGAATAGGCTATAAGAACTGTTCTTTGTAAGGCTGACACTGCTTAGAGATTTAAGATTGATACGTCGTATTCCATCTCCTCCTGCCAGTGCATATTGGTCATTCAGTATGATCATACCATGCAAATGAGTTCCAATCGTTGCCGATTTCTCATAGTAGAGAGTTTTCGAATCAACAATAAAAAGGTGCTCTGCATTAGTCGTGTTACTATTGTTTAGAATATATAACTTTCCATTATTGCTACAAACACTAGGCTTATCGGCTCCTAACTTTTTACCGGCATTTAAAGAACTATAACAATCTTCATATTTTACTTTCTTTTCTGCATCATAGAAGTTAAAAGTATCATCGATATAGAGGAATCCTTTTGAGAAATCATGATTAGATTTGAAACTTGTAGTCATTTCTACCTTACCATATTCGTTGCTGATAATACAAGTTAGATTAGCACGACAAGGCTTATCAACCTTATAGCTGAAAGTGTTTTCGTTGGAGTATTCTTCTCCATTGATAAGCCAAGAGTAAGTAGCATTTTCCGGATTGAGTAACTCCGGAGTAATTTCCAATGTTTCTCCCATGTTCAGAACCTGATTTTCTGTAGGAAATGTTCCTTTCAATACATTAGGGTAATGTGCCAGATTGTTGAGGTGTAAATCTTCGCAGTCATCGTTGCTGCATGAGGCAAAACCTATGGATACACATACCATCAATAAAATTGAATGTAATCTATTCATTATTTTCTGTTTTTGCGATTAATTGAAAATGAATGTAGCGGGGAAGAAGTATCCGTCATAAGCTACTTCTGATATTTTTTCTCCGGTTTTAGCGTTAAATCTTACTATTAGGTTTTTCTGATAATCTTCAGTCAGATAATTTGCTAATAATTCATTTGTTTTAGAGTTAATGCGAATACTTGCACCATAGAAGTTATATCCTTCCTTAGTATAGTTAATGAAAGCTTCCGAAGGAGCAGGATCATTAAAAGTTGCTTTGTATATGCTTCCGCCAGCAATATAGTAGAATGTACCATCAGGAGTACCACAGAAATTGGCTTCCCTATAACTTCCAAAAGAGGAAGGTATATAGTTACTATGAATTGCTTTTTTTTCTATTTCCCAATTTGAGTTGATTTTTACCAGATTGTTTTCTATATTTTCTTTAATTGTTTCCATTGTGTATAGATCCTTACCACATTGGACAAAGCGAGTACCTCCAGTTGTTTTTATATCTAATGTTTCGAATGGGAACTGGTTCTGCCAATTGTATTGAGAGAGGTCGCCACATAAAGTTTCAATATCAATAACATATATTTTTTGCCCTTTTACATTGAGCAGCAATTTATTATTGTAGACTATTCCACTTCCACAACCTCCCCAGCTGCTGCCTGTAGAGATTCCTACGGCTTCGAATGTATTTAGATCTACTCGATAGAAATCTCCATTGGCTGTTATTACACCGTAGCGGTCATTGATTCCAATAAATTCATAAGCTTGTCTATTATTAGGTAACAAATGCCCTATATTTTTCTCTACATAGAGTGTTTTAGGATCCATAATCACCAATTGATTATTTTCTTTAGAGCAAACATATAATTTTCCATTCCACAATGTCGCTGATTGTGTAGTGACTCCTAAAACATCACCGAAATTTTGATTTTTATAACACCAATGGTCTATATTATTAGTCTGGTAATTATAAAATGAAATACTTCCTGTTCCATGTCCAAACCATCCTTCGTTAATTACGAAGCAACCTTTTGAATAGTCAGCTCCGGGGACAATCACTTTATTTTCCAAAGTTACCTTTCCGAGATCATTGCTAAGTTCCAGTACTACTTTTGTGCGGGTGGGGCGCTTGGCATGGAAAGTGAATGAAGGGTCTGTAGATATATCCTCACCATTCTGATACCATTGATAGTATATGTCTAATGGGCTACTTGCTTTGGGAGAATATTCATATAGCTCCCCGACATTGAGAGTTAGATTTTTTTCAGGAAAAGTTCCTTCTTTAAGAGTTGGCAATCCTTGTAATTTATCGATGTGGTCGAGATCACAATCATCGTTGGAACAAGCTGCAATGACAAGCACTGTAGCCAGGCATAGAAACGATTTAAATAGTTTTTTAAAGTTCATATTTTATTTATTAAAAAAATGCTTGTAAATACAATCCATAATACATTCTTCATAAAAGTGTCCGGGCGAAATCCCTTCGACCGGACACGCATAATAAACTTGGCAGAGTTTATCTTTACTACATACTTTCTCTGAATCAGAGTGGTGAATGAAATGATAGACGAATGGTCCGGTTCATTAGATTCAACGCTTTTTCCTCGAAAGCAGTGAAATAGGTTACATGGCAGGTCTTCTGACTTATTCCTGTTGTGAACGCCTTCCCGGAAAATTATCCAGTGGCTCATGAGTTCAGTTGCTCACAACATAATATATGGAACTTACAGCAGCGGGACTGTTCAGGATTTACACCTGATTCCCTTTTAATCGCTTCCCTCGTATGAGAGTTGCAAACCAATGCAGGACAAAGATAGGTAGTTTCTTTTTCTTATGCAAGAAAGAAAGGAAGGGAATTTAAATAATCTGATTATCCGTTCTTTTAATGCTGGGATAAGTAACGGATAATCAGATTGTATTTTATGAATGGAGGGTTAAAAATTCTTCAATAGCTTGTGCTGTAGCATCTTTCAATAATACGGTTTTCTCTTTGTCAATGAGGTAAAGAGTAGGGATTGCTTTTAAATCGTAGATTTGCTCTTCTTTGATGGTGAATTTTTTATCATAAGCATTGATCCATTCTTTAGGAAATTCACTCAAATGTTTTCTCCATTCATCAAGTTCCTCATCTGGATAAAGAGAAAGTAGTATCAGTTTCTTTTCTTTCAGAAGTTTGTTGATGATAGGAGCATTCTTTAGTTGCCCGATCATTTCAGAACATGCGTGGCAACCGGGGTTGTTGATGAACAATAAGATGTAATCGGCATTAAGCTTATAGAGATTACCTTGTGCACCGGAAGCAACGTGTATGTAAAATCAAGTGCTTTTGTTCCGATACGGTTTTTGAGGGCCAGTTCCAAACGAGCTTTTGGACGTATCTTTTCTGTTTCATTCAGTATGGGTGAGGCGATCATTGCTTCAAGCACAGGAATATAAAATTCTTCGTTGCGTAACGGAGAATTAGGATCATATAAATATTTGTCGGCTAAATCTGTGATATAAAAAAATACTTTTTTATTTGCGTTCGTCTGTTCAATGGTCTTTCGGATAGCTTCATGAGCAGTTGTTAAAGGTACATGATTAAGGATATCACAATAATCAGCCCATGCTTGTTCTGTGATGTCAGGATGATGAATATAATTTGTATCGGTAAAATTTACGTTATCCCAATAATGTTTTACCAGAAAGTCTGCACGTTGTTCCGGATCTGTCATCATTTGTGGAATGGAGGGCAAAGTGAAGGATTTAATGGTATCTTGTGGTATTTCATTCTTGTTTTGACTGGAAGCGTTCCCACTTTTGCAGGAAGTGCAAAGAAGAAAAAAACAAAGAATGGAAAGAAAGTTTATATTCAATTTCATAACTTACTGTTTTTACGTTGAACTTTACATCATATACGTTGAGACAAAGATAGCTTCCTTTTTACTTTCTTCAAAGAATTTTCAGAAAAGAATATTCCAGATATAAGAATGAATTAGGCTGAAAATGTGCTGTTTTTAAGAAATCTCTTCAATTTATTGATGGTTTGGTAAATGAATTAGAAAAGAAATTGTATAAATGAGTGTAATAATATGCAGAAAGTCGGTTTGTTTTGTATGTTACTGCACAGAATATGCAATTAATAGTGTCACTATAAGTTATGTTTCTCACCGACGAACACTCTGTTTCTCACTGATGAACACATTGTTTGTCGGTAATGAACATTCAGTTTCTTGGTAAACTAGTTATAATGTGAGAAAATCTATCTGTTTTTAGTCTGGTTTACTTTTTATTGAAGGTAGATGTAAATTGATAAAATGGAGTGAAATGCAGTCTATGTCGTTCTAAAAAATTATATTGACAAGTGAATATAATCGTTTTGATATGAATAAAGTCTTAGGTGTAGAAAAATGAAATTTACTATTGGTGAATGCCAGTGATTTTCTGTTTACTTCGGAAACTCCGCTAGATTTATTCATTTATAGATTGATTAAATATCCCGTTTTTAAGGATGATCTATTTTATATCATTAATAAGTCTAAGAGTATCGATAAAAAGGAATAAGTCGATTCATTGTTTCGATTCTAATCTATTGGTCATCTCGTAGACTTATATAATGTCTATTTTTCTTTAGCCAGTGTAAATACGAATTCCAATCCTCCTCCTTGATTATTTTTAGCGGAAATGCTTCCACCATGGATAATTACAGCATTCTTTACAATTGCCAGACCAAGCCCTGTTCCACCTAACTTACGTGAACGTCCTTTATCTACGCGATAGAAACGTTCGAATAGGCGATTCAAGTGCTCGGGAGATACACCGATACCAGTATCGGCAACACTAAAATAATAGTAGTTTTCATCTTCACGAAAACAATTGATATTGATTTGGATATTTGTTCCGGCGTAGGCTATAGCATTATCCATCAGATTACGGAAGATAGAGTAAAGCAATGAGTAATTCCCTTTGATTTGAATACTTTTTTTGAGAGAATTGACAACGGTGATTTGCTTCTCTTCTAATTCCAGAGATACTTCATTAATGATATTGCCTACTAAAAGACTAATGTCTATTCGTTCCATATCAATCATATTAGCAGCTTCATCCATACGGGTAAGTACGGAGATATCACGAAGCAAGCGACTCAATCGATTACTTTGAGCATAACATCGTTTAAGGAAGGTATTCATCTTGTCTCTAGGGATTGTCTCATTATTGACAATAGTCTCCAGATATCCCTGAATACTGCTGACAGGAGTTTTTAGTTCATGCGCAATATTCTGAGTCAGTTGACGTTTCAGTCGCACCTGTTCTTCCTCTTGGGTAACGTCATTAATAGAAATCTCGAAACTTGCGTCCTGGAAAATGATGCACTCTACGATAAATGTCCTTCCGTTTTTGTTGATTGTCACAGACATTCTCTTTTCATCTTTACCGCTGGAACGCTGTTGCTGATTCTTGTTGATGAAATGAGTGATATCTTTCAATTCTTCAATGGCAAACACTTCCTCGGTTGTTTCCAGATTAGAGTCTGAAATCAGGTTGCTGTATTGTGTAAAAAGATTATTTACCAGAATTTCTTTCTTGTCTTTAGTGAATATCCCCAATCCTTCGTGTGAAATTTGTAGGTGAGTGATTAACTTTTCACGTTCAATGTAAAGAGCTTCTTTTGTTTCGTGCAGACGTTTGTATATCTGGATAATATGCTGTGAAATCTCTCCTAGTTCATTGTGTGGAAAAGCAGAATTCATCTCCATCTCAATAGGCTCGTTCCGATCGGCACGCATGGCGAATTCGCGAAGTTGACTGATAGAAGTTCCCAGTTTCTTGGTAAACTTGTAAAAGATGAAAATTAATAGTAGAGATACAATCACAGTGAACCACAAATAGTGTGGATCTGCTTTCAGATTATTAATCAGGCTGACGTTGTAGGGTAATGCCGAGCGTATGAAATAATCTCCGTAACGAGTAGCTGAATAGAAATATGGCACTCCTGTGGTTTCCGAAGTGCGGCGTACGTCAAATCCGTTGCCGTTTTTCAGTGCTTTTTGTATTTCCGGGCGGTTCAGGTGGTTTTCAATCTGGAGATTGGATGTTTGATAACTGTCATATAACACATTGCCTTGTAAATCAATCAGCGTTACCCGTAAGTCCTTCAAAGAGTGATTACGGATATATTCATAAGTTGCCTCTTCGATGGCCGATGTGGTATTTAATTGTTCATATAGTCGGTTGCTGTAATCTTGTAACTGTGTATTTAGCAATTCGATTTTGTATTCTCTTTCACGTTGATATTGATATGCGATAAAGCATGCGGCAAATACAAGAAATAGAGATATAACCGAAAGGAACAACTTCCGGCTGAAAGAAAGAAAATGTTTATGTGTGACAGGTAGGTTCATAATTGTTTATTATTCAGCTTCAAAGCAATATCCATATCCCAGGCGGGTAACGATACATTTGCCGTATTCGCCTATTTTCTTGCGTAAACGGGTAATGTTTACGTCAATGGTACGATCGAGTACATACACCTCATCGCTCCAAATGCGTGCAAGAATATCTTCGCGCGAGAAGACACGTCCTTTATATTGTACTAACAGAAGCAGTATTTCAAACTCTTTTTTGGTAAGTTGCACTTCTTCGCCGTCGATACTTACTTTCTTTTTGGTAATATCGATCACGAGTGACTGATAAACAAGACGTTCGGGAGCTTGTTCAGTTTCTGCAGTCGTTGTACGTCTTAAGACAGCTTTTACGCGGGCAATGACTTCACGCAGAGAAAATGGTTTCGAAATATAATCATCCGCTCCCAGATTAAATCCTGTAACGGTATCGTTCTCAGTATCTTTGGCTGTGATAAAGATGATAGGCACCTTATCTGTTTTCTTATCCTTCTTTAGCATATTAGCCATTTTGAATCCGGAGATTTCTCCCATCATCACATCAAGAAGTAGCAGGTTATAACTGCTGATATCCATCTTCAATGCTTCTTCGGCAGAATTTGCGGTATCCACTTCAAAACCTTCATTTTCCAGATTAAACTTCAGGATTTCACAGAGGTCCTCTTCATCATCGACAACTAAAATGCGGTAATCATTCATAATCTATATGTATTAATGTGATATGACAAAGTTACATCTTTATTTTATTCTGTCGCAAAGATGAGGAGACTTTGTTACGGGCGGATGAAACAAATATTACATTCATATTACATTCTACAAAATACGTTATCCGGCATAGATTTTAATAGTTTTTGCGGAATGTATGAGGAATAAATGGTTGCTATTTGTTATCTTTGTTAGAGAAATGTGATAGATACATTATAATATACATCAACAGGCAATGATAAATATTGACTTTAAGCAGCATCGGCGCGAAATAATCGGTATCATTATAGCGATTTTACTAATAATAGGAGGTATGTCTATCTTTAGATATACTTCTTTTAATAAAGATTTTGAGATTGTAGACGATTTGGGAGGGAATATATTTCCGTCGGCTATCTTGTCGGTAGCTACAACGGATGCACAAGTAATCACACCTTCGGATTCTTTGTATTTGGGAAATCCTAAATCGTGTATTGCCATCCGGATAAAATCAAGGACAGCTTATAGTCGTGTGCGGATTGAAGTGGCGGAAACTCCTTTCTTTTCCCGTTCTGTATCGGAATTTGTATTGAATAAACCCCGGACGGAATATACCATTTATCCGGATATTATCTGGAATTATGAAGCATTGAAAAATAATGTGCAGGCAGAACCAATCAGTGTTGCGATGGAAGTCGAGATAAATGGAGAGAGTCTGGGGCAACGTGTCCGTACATTCTCTGTGCGTAGTATCAATGAATGTCTGTTGGGGTATGTGGCAAAAGGCGTTAAGTTTTATGATACCGGTATTTTCTTTGCTGCTTATGTCAATGAGGAGAATCCTATGATTGATCAATTGCTCCTCGAAGCATTAAATACTCGTATCGTGAATCGTTTTCTAGGTTATCAGAGTCCGGTTAAAGGTGCTGTAGACAAACAGGTGTATGCACTATGGAATGTACTACAAAAACGCAAATTCCGTTATAGCTCTGTATCTAATACAAGCCTTTCAAGTAATGTCGTCTTTTCTCAACGTGTTCGTACGTTTGATGATTCATTGGAGTCTTCACAGATCAACTGTGTAGATGGAAGCGTACTTTTTGCTTCCTTGCTTCGTGCCATTAATATCGATCCGATTCTGGTACGTACGCCGGGACATATGTTTGTTGGCTATTATACGGATAACTCTCATAAAGATATGAATTTCTTAGAAACCACAATGATTGGGGATGTGGACTTGGATGACTTTTTTCCAGATGAACAGTTGGACTCTACGATGGTCGGTAAATCTCAGAATGAGATGTCATTACTGACTTTTGAAAAATCCAAAGAATACGGGAATAAGAAATACAAGGAGAATGAGAAAGGAATTCATTCAGGTAAATTGAATTATATGTTTTTGGAAATCTCCAAAGATGTACGTCGAAAAATACAGCCTATAGGGAAATAGTGTTGTTTTTCATCTTGTTTATCAGCCTTTCTTTGAGTGATTGAAATTACTTTCCACTTTTTATTTTTATCTTTGCATTTATAATTCTTAAAATGAAAGAGAATGCAAGGCAAGAAATTTATCTCTCCCGGAGCATGGTTCTCCATGATTTATCCATCAGACTGGAACGAGTTTGAGGATGGTGAAGGCTCATTTCTTTTCTATAACCCTGAAGTATGGACGGGCAACTTTCGTATATCTGCTTTTAAAGGGAAAGTCGGTTATGGCAAAGAAGCCGTTCGGCAGGAACTGAAAGAGAATGAAACAGCTTCTTTGGTTAAAATAGGAATGTTGGAATGTGCGTATAGCAAAGAAATGTTTCAGGAAGAAGGGACTTATTATACTTCTCATCTATGGATGGTCGGAATAGATGATTTAGCTTTTGAATGTTCGTTTACTGTGCCTAAAGGGGGTGATGTGAAGGAGGCGGAAGCTGTCATTGCTACATTGGAAGTTCGGAAGGAAGGACGGAAATATCCAGCGGAACTTATTCCTGTTCGTCTGTTGGAGATTTACCAGATTAATGAAGGATATGAATGGGCAGTTTCTAAAGTGAAGCAGGAGTTGAAGAAAGACTTTCAGGGAGTAGAAGAAGACTTGGAAAAGCTTCAGTGCGTGATTGATAGTGGTAAGATAGGTCCCAAAAAGAAGGATGAATGGTTAGCAATCGGTTTAACGGTTTGTTCTATTTTGGCCAATGAAGTGGAAGGGGTAGAATGGAAAACGTTAATCGATGGAAATCGTGAAACACCTGTTCTTCAATATCACGATCAGGTGATTGATCCTATGAAATTGGCTTGGAGCAAAATAAAAGCAGGTCAGCCTTGCAATGTCATTGAGGAATATAAAACCATACTTAATTTAATCATTACAAACCAACTAACCTAAGTGGCAGTACCTTATTTACAAGTAGACAATCTGACCAAGTCTTTCGGGGATTTGGTCTTGATGGAAAATATATCTTTTGGCATTGCCGAAGGGCAGCGTGTCGGACTTATCGCCAAGAACGGAAGCGGTAAAACGACCTTATTGAATATTATTGCCGGAAAAGAAGGATACGATAGTGGAAACATTGTATTTCGTCGCGATCTCCGGGTAGATTATCTGGAACAAGATCCTAAATATCCCGAAGAACTAACTGTACTTGAAGCCTGTTTTCATCATGGGAACAGTACCGTCGAACTTATTAAAGAGTATGAACGTTGCATGGAAACAGTCGGTCATCCCGGACTAGAAGATCTGTTGGTACGTATGGATCAGGAGAAAGCCTGGGAATATGAACAAAAAGCCAAACAGATTCTCTCGCAACTGAAAATCCGTAATTTCGACCAACAGGTGAAGCAACTTTCCGGTGGTCAGTTAAAGCGCGTTGCATTAGCCAATGCATTGATTACTGAGCCGGATTTACTGATTCTCGATGAGCCTACCAATCACTTGGATCTTGATATGACGGAATGGCTGGAAGAATATCTTCGTCGTACTAATCTGAGTTTGCTGATGGTGACGCATGATCGTTACTTTCTTGATCGTGTATGTTCAGAAATTATAGAAATAGATAACCGGCAAATTTATCAGTATAAAGGAAACTACAGCTATTATTTGGAGAAACGCGAGGAACGGATTGAGGCCAAAAGTGTAGAAATAGAACGTGCCAACAATCTTTATCGTACAGAACTTGATTGGATGCGTCGTATGCCTCAGGCACGCGGACATAAAGCGCGCTATCGGGAAGAGGCTTTTTACGAATTGGAGAAGGTTGCCAAACAACGTCTTCGCAATGATGATGTGAAGTTGGAAGTGAAGGCTTCTTATATTGGAAGTAAAATATTCGAAGCTGATCATCTCTCTAAGAGCTTCGGCGACATGAAGATTCTGGATGATTTTTCTTATATCTTTTCCCGTTACGAAAAGATGGGAATCGTGGGAAACAACGGAACCGGTAAGTCTACCTTTATCAAGATACTGATGGGGCTGGTTCAGCCGGATAGCGGAATATTGGAAATCGGTGAAACGGTTCGCTTCGGTTATTATTCACAGGATGGGCTTCAGTTTGACGAACAGATGAAGGTGATTGATGTGGTACAAGATATTGCTGAAGTGATAGAGCTGGGTAACGGTAAGAAACTGACTGCTTCGCAGTTCTTACAACATTTCCTGTTTACGCCCGAAACTCAACATAGTTATGTTTATAAGTTGAGTGGGGAGAACGCCGTAGACTTTACCTCTGTACGGTGCTGATGCGTAATCCGAACTTCCTCGTGTTGGACGAGCCTACCAATGATTTGGATATTATTACTTTAAATGTGCTGGAAGAGTATCTTCGAAATTTCAAAGGGTGTGTGATCGTTGTATCCCACGACCGTTACTTTATGGATAAAGTAGTCGATCACTTGCTGGTGTTCAACGGGCAAGGAGATATTCGTGACTTTCCGGGGAATTATAGTGATTATCGTGATTGGAAAGAAGCGAAAGCGCAGAAAGAGAAAGAAGCAGCAAAGCCTCAGGAGGAAAAGACTGCCCGCGTCCGCTTGAACGAAAAACGAAAGATGAGCTTTAAAGAAAAGCGTGAGTTTGAACTTCTGGAAAAGGAAATTGCTGATTTGGAGGCAGAGAAGACCCAGATAGAAGAGTTGCTCTGCAGTGGTACGCTTTCTGTCGATGAACTAACGGAAAAATCGAAACGTTTGTCCGAAGTAAATAATTTGATTGATGAGAAAACAATGCGCTGGTTGGAGCTAAGCGAGATAGAGGGGTAGGCTTAATAAACTGACTAAATACGAAAAAACAAGTAATTGATAATAAATAATTTATAACTTTTCTGTCATGTCGAACCTGACCAATTATCATAGTCACTGTCTTTATTGTGACGGACGAGCAAATATGGAAGATTTCATTCGCTTTGCCATTAGTGAGGATTTCTCTTCCTATGGTATTTCTTCTCATGCCCCATTACCATTTTCTACCGCATGGACTATGGAATGGGATCGTATGAATGATTATCTGTGCGAATTTTCCCGTCTGAAGAAAAAATATGCTGATAAGATAGAATTGGCAATCGGGCTTGAGATTGATTATCTAAATGAAGAGAGCCATCCGGCTTTGCCCTGTTTCCAGGAATTGCCACTCAATTATCGAATAGGTTCTGTGCATATGTTATATTCACCGGAGGGGAAAGTGGTGGATATCGATACTTCTGCCGATACTTACCGTCAGCTGATAGACATGCATTTTGGTGGTGATATTGAACAGGTAGTTCGTCTGTATTATAAGAATTTACTTCGGATGGTGGAGTTAGGTGGATTTGATATCGTAGGCCATGCAGATAAAATGCACTATAATGCTTCATGTTATCGTCCCGGTTTGCTGGATGAGGTTTGGTATGACACTCTTGTGCGTGATTATTTTGCAGAGATAGCCCGTCGCGGTTATATTATTGAAATCAATACCAAGTCATATCGTGATTTGGGCACTTTCTATCCCAATGAACGTTATTTTCCTTTCTTAAAAGAATTAGGTGTCCGGGTACAAGTGAATAGTGATGCACATTATCCGGAACGGATTAATAATAGCCGTCACGAAGCCCTTCTAGCCTTGAGAAAAGCAGGATTTGAGACGGTTACAGAATGGCATAAAGGGAAATGGGAGGAAATACCCATTAATCTATAATAGGTAGGTTCCTTTCAATTTCTTCAATCTTCGCTCCTAATCTGATTTTAGACTTGTGTTCCAGTGTTTTCAGAAGATAGAAATAAATGACCTTGACTTGAATCATGGTGTTAATTTGTTCTGTATCAATCACTGAATTTGTGGATTCGTCAAGAGGACTTTGTACAAAGGTTTGTAGAAGTTCTATCATTTTAGTATCTCCCACTGTTGATAATAAATTCCAGTTGCCGGCACTTACTATCTTCTTGATGTCATTTGTTAAGGAGTTAATCATTTTTTTGAGTTCTATTATTTCTTCGTCAGTTCGATTGACGGGGCGGTTAAGCTCATTAACTAATGCATTGATTCTCATGTCTAACTCTGAGTCATGTTCTTTTATGTTAGTTTGTGCAAAGAATATTGCATCATAAATAGAATTAATTTCGTTAGTTAAAGCATTATTATTCAGCTTACAACAATACATCAGATATTGATAGATATCCTTATCGATTTGTTTTACTTTGACTGATAATGTTCCTACGTACTCCTCGTGTCTTTTGATTGGAAGTGCTTTTATTGAACACTCTTCGTTGAGATAACGAATACTCTCTACTTCTATTTGTTTGTAATATACTTTATATAGTGTATTACAATCATTGAGTGCTACTTCGTATTCTTTAATCACATCGCAATTGGCAGCAGTAAAAGGTGTATCTATTTTATTAGCAGCTACTTCCGATCTGTCAAATACCAGAATATTCCGATTCAGAAAATATCTGTACTTTTCTATAACGATATTATTGCAGTAATATTCCAGATACCATTGTCTAAACGCTTCATTAGATATTGTTTTCAGAGTTTCTGCCTCAGCTGATGTTTGGACCTCTTTTTCTACAATATCGGCAACTTTCAGTTTGATGTTCTCTGGTAGTAATGTCCATGAAGAGACGAAAGAAGTCACTTTTTTCTTGCTGTTACATGATGTCAAATGTGAAACTCTTTTTTCTGTAGAAGGATGTGTATCCCATGTGTTCTCAATAACGATTCTGGAAGGGGGATATAGAGTGGGTATCTCCTGATCCATCAATGATTGATAGGATATTGATAAGTGATTATTTTGAGTGATGATATCTGTTATGATTTGATATGCTTCAAAGAAGTTATTCACTTTTTTCTTTTCTTCGGCCAAATTGGCTAATGCTTCTTTAGTAACATTAAATGAGGAGGCTAAAATTTCAATTTTATATAATGCAGAAGCAAATACATCTTTTCCGATGTAATCGCATGCTATCCTGTCCGCATCATATTCCATCTGGCGTGATAGCTTGAAATAGGAATGATTCACTACTCTATACATATATTGTAATATTCTCTTGACCAGATTAGTGAATATTCGGGTGAATTTACCAAAAAAAGCAAGAGATTGTATCGGAATTACACACCACTCATCTACCCATTTATCCCATTTATCTTCTTGAAAAGCAAGGTTATAGATAACAGTGTTAGCTATATAAACAGTAGAGCCTACTTTCATACTTTTTTGTGAGAAGTGGCCGAATTCATGTGCAAGTATCCCTTTTAGTTCATTCGTATTGGTAGCATTGAATAGTCCTAAACCTATTTCCAGATTTTTCTTTACCGGAAAGAATATACTCCAGAAACTGGTATTATAAAAGACGCAGGCATTGACATCCGGTGATAAATATACTTTTTTAGGCATAGGGCATTGCGTTTCCAAAGCAACTTCGCGGATTGCTTGAAATAACTGTGGACATTCTGTTTCTGTAATTAATCTCCTGCTCTCGTTGTTGTTTATTGTACGGGAAAAGATGAATTTCACGAGATAGATACCAAACATAAGGGAGAAACCTATTCCTCCGACCATAAGGGCGAGTAGTAAAAGCATTAGTCTTATCGAATGGAGAGCGGTTAAATGTAGAACTCCCCAAAAACAAAATTGATAAGCCAGCCAAATTAGCAGTACTCCTATGGCGATTAATCCTATATATACAAGGATAAAGAGGGATATTTTGAAGAGAACAATAGAAGAGTGCTGTCGGATAGTGTCGTTGTGTTTCATAGCCTTTATATGATATAGTTATTCCTATGCAAATATAGGATTAATTTGCATAGGAATAACTATATAAAAGACTTTTTGATGAGCAGAACAAGAATAATATTATTCTGTTCTTTTACAAGCATTTGCTTGGAAGAACTCGTTCAACGCATCTTCGTAGTTACCTTGTATTAGGATATGATGATTACCGAGTGGATTTTTCAGGAAATATTCGGTAGGGGTATTCATTTTAATGCGTACTTGTGTACGGCACATGTTGATATAGTTGGTATTTTCTGTTAATGTTCCGGTAGATAGATAATATTCGTCCAAACACTCTCCACCGCATTTTACAATAGTCACATCTCCAGTAGGAAGTAATCCCTGTATACCTATACTTTTCTCCGATTCAAAATGATTTCGGATGACATATCTTTCCGTTTGTTTGAGTCCTACGGTACAGTGTGCCAATACCAGTTCGTTCGAACGAGAGGTTATCATAGACGGGTTAGCCATGAATCCCCCTTTTCCTGTCAGTGTTTTCACTGCAAGTAGGGTAAAGACAGATTGTAAATCGCCTTCACATCCTGCAATGATTCCTTCATCATTCAATAAGGACAAAGCCAGACAGCCTGTAGTATCAATTTGTTCCAATATTTTAAAACAACTGATTGTCAATGCATGCAGCTTGTTTTCTTCACAAACTTTTTTTATAGCCCTATATAGTTTCATTGCATTAATTAAATCTTTGGGACTACCCTCCCGGCAAGCGAGAGCCTGTGAAGCGACGGCAGCGCACGATGCACCTACTTCGTCATCAGTGATATGTTGGAAATGCTTATATATGGACTCTAGTGGAATATCATTGTATTCGATTCCCCAACGTCGTTTGGCTAACAGATAATCAACATTACTGGCTATTAACCAAGGAGAGGGTGTGCCAATGACGCCGATGCGTTTTCCAAATAAGGAACGCTGAGCTTGGAAGTTATTGTATAGGATATGGATTCTCAATATGATAGCTGGTAGTTCTCCATGTAAGATTTCACTTTTCATGCCACGTCCCCGTAACCAGGAAGAAATCTCCAAAGCTGCTGCAAGTGAATTCTGCATACCGTCCGCTAATAAAATAGCGGGGCGGGGGAGACGTTCAAAATGCTGGATGACTAGTCTTTCCACTCCTCCGGTAGCGATGAAGATAATTTTGAAATCATTACTACTCAGTTTGTCCATATCTTGGTAATCGATGAATTTAACGGTATAGTATTTCTCGAGCTCACTTAACACAGCTTCATGTGAACTACGTAGTGAAGTCTGTTTATGAAGAAGCGAAGCGAATGAGATGAGATGTATAGTCATTATGGTATTGTTTTAAGTTTTCCATATGACAAATGTATAGCTTTCTTTCCATATTTCAATAACGATTTTAACCTTGCTAAGGTTTTTAAAGTTTTTATGTCTCTGTATTCAAATTATTGCGTACATTTGCAGCTTCAAGTAGAAAAAGTAAATAGTAATTAGTAATTTGTAATTAAAATTATGCCAACCATCTCCATTCGCGGAAATGAGATGCCTGCATCTCCTATTAGAAAACTGGCTCCTTTAGCAGATGCTGCCAAACAGCGGGGAGTCCATGTGTTTCACCTGAATATCGGACAGCCTGATCTGCCCACTCCTCAGGCCGCGATTGACGCGATACGCAGCATTGACCGTAAAGTGCTGGAATATAGTCCGAGTGCCGGTTATCGTAGCTATCGTGAAAAATTAGTAGGATATTATGCTAAATTCAATATTAATCTGACTGCTGATGATATAATTATTACGTCAGGAGGGTCGGAAGCGGTGCTTTTCTCTTTTCTTTCCTGTTTGAATCCGGGAGATGAAATTATTGTTCCTGAGCCGGCTTATGCCAACTATATGGCTTTTGCAATTTCGGCTGGAGCAAAAATCCGTACAATTGCCACTACTATTGAAGAAGGCTTTTCTCTTCCGAAGGTGGAGAAGTTTGAAGAACTGATCAATGAGCGGACAAAAGCGATATTGATTTGTAATCCGAATAATCCGACCGGATATCTGTATACTCGTCGTGAGATGAATCAGATTCGTGATCTGGTGAAGAAATATGACTTGTTTTTGTTCTCCGACGAAGTTTATCGTGAGTTTATTTATACCGGATCTCCTTATATCTCTGCCTGTCATCTGGAAGGAATTGAGAACAATGTTGTATTGATTGATTCCGTTTCAAAACGATATTCAGAATGCGGTATTCGTATCGGTGCGTTAATTACCAAGAACAAAGAGATACGTGACGCTGTTATGAAATTCTGCCAGGCACGTTTAAGTCCTCCATTGATCGGGCAGATTGCTGCGGAGGCTTCTTTGGATGCTCCTGAAGAATATTCGCGTGAAACGTACGATGAATATGTGGAACGTCGTAAATGTTTGATTGACGGATTGAATCGCATACCAGGTGTATATTCTCCTATTCCGATGGGAGCTTTCTACACAGTGGCAAAGCTTCCGGTGGATGATTCGGATAAGTTCTGTGCCTGGTGTCTTTCTGATTTTGAATACGAAGGGCAAACAGTCTTTATGGCTCCGGCTTCCGGTTTCTATACGACTCCGGGTTCAGGAGTCAATGAAGTACGTATTGCTTATGTATTGAAAAAAGAAGATTTGACGCGTGCGCTTTTCGTTTTGCAAAAAGCATTGGAAGCGTATCCGGGAAGAACAGAATAAAAGAATTGCAGAAAATAAATGTCATTCTCACTTTTTATAGCTCGGCGTATTTATCGTGAAAGCGATGGTGGTAAGCAGGTATCTCGTCCTGCTGTCCTCATTGCGATGGCGGGTATTGCTATAGGGTTAGCTGTAATGATTATTGCTGTTGCGGTAGTGGTTGGTTTTAAGAGTGAGGTGAGGGATAAAGTCGTAGGATTTGGTTCGCATATACAAATCACTAATCTGGATGCAGTTAATTCTTATGAAACTCATCCTGTTGTAGTGGGAGATAGTATGATGACTGCACTTGCCGGTTATCCGGAAGTCAGTCATGTGCAGCGTTATTCTACGAAACCGGGAATGATAAAGACCGATGAGGCTTTTCAAGGAATGGTATTGAAAGGCGTCGGTCCGGAGTTTGATCCGCATTTTATAAAGGAATATTTGTTAGAAGGAGAAATTCCTGTTTTCAGTGATTCGGTTTCTACTAATAAAGTTCTTATTTCCAAAGATCTGGCTGCCAAGTTGAAGTTGAAGCTTGGAGATAAAATTTATACTTATTATATTCAGGATGATATTCGTGCTCGCCGATTAACGATTGCAGGGATTTATCAAACTAATTTTTCTGAATATGATAATCTCTTCTTGCTTACGGATCTTTATACAGTCAATCGTTTGAATGGCTGGCAACCGGAGCAAGTGAGTGGGGTAGAACTAGAAGTTAATGATTATAATCGTTTAGATGAGATTACCTACAAAATAGCGGAAGATACAGACAATCAACATGATCTTTTTGGCGGTACTTACTATGTTCGAAATATAGAACAACTGAATCCTCAAATCTTTGAGTGGTTAGGGTTGCTGGATACCAATATCTGGGTAATTCTTGTTCTTATGATGGGGGTTGCCGGTTTCACCATGATTTCTGGTTTACTGATTATTATTATTGAGCGAACCAACATGATTGGTATTCTAAAAGCTTTGGGGGCTGATAATTTTACTATTCGCAAAACCTTTTTATGGTTCTCTGTTTTTCTGATTGGTAAAGGAATGATTCTAGGAAATATCATAGGACTTGCCTTCTGTTTTCTCCAATCTTATTTTCAGATATTTAAATTAGATCCTACCAACTACTATATGGACTCCGTTCCTGTTTATTTTAATATCTGGTTCTTGTTATTAATCAATGCGGGGACATTACTTTCGTCTGTACTTATGTTGATAGGTCCTTCTTTCATCATTGCTAAAATTAATCCGGCAAGTTCAATGAGATACGAATGATATTTCTAGTGATGATTTTTATCTTCTCATGAAATCTCCTTTCCCACGGAAGAAACGACAAGACTTGAATCTTAGTGATTGTATCGGTTGAAGTAGATCAAAAATAGGTAAAGAGAAATAGTATTTTCTTCCTCCGCCCATTTCTTTGGCTGTCTGATTGATTACGATTGCTTGAAGGATATAACGGAGTATCCAGACAAATAAAGCGATTCCCACGACCAACCAATGAAAGTTAAGGATACCGAATACGATTCCGGCAATACATACTCCATAGAATAGTAATCTTGAAAAGGTTTCGAAGCCTAGTAAATAACGTTGTATTCCACGATAATAACGTGCTGTCGCCATAAAACTTACCTTTTCTTCTTTCCAATCCTTTATACGTTCTATCGGCTGTATTCTTACTGTTGCATTATAATCAGTTTCGACTTTCGTATTTTCTGCTGTAGCTATTTGGTTAATAAACAAATCATCCTCACCACGTTGTAGATTTAGGTAAGATGAATATCCTTTTTGTTTGAAGAATAATTCTTTCCGATAAGCCAGATTACGTCCGATACCCATATAAGGTTTTCCGGCTATAGCAAAGCCAAGATAACGCATGGATTGAAAGAGTGCATCGAATGCCACCCGTTTATGAAACCATCCTTTAGTACGATCATAGCCACTATAACCTAGCACAATCTGTGTTTGCGAAGTAAAGTTACGTGCCATTAGTTTCAGCCATTGATTACTTGCCGGAATACAGTTTGTTTCAGTAAATACCAGCCAATCGTGTTTACTGGCTTTGATACCTAATGTAAGAGCTAGTTTCTTGTGGCTGATATATCGTGCACTTTCCGGAGTGAAACTGTGATAAAGATTGGAATATTTTTCTTCAAAGATTCCTAATACGTCTGCTGTTTCATCGGTCGAAGCGTCATTGATAACGATCACTTCGAATTGCGGATAATCCTGTTCCAAAATCGTTGGAAGTATCTTGCGCAGATTATCAGCCTCGTTACGGGCACAGATAATAACGGATAGAGGAGGAAATTCTCGTGAAAAATGAACCTCTTCCTTGCGTACAGCTGTATTATGTCTGTGTATTCGGTTGTACAAACCAAAATAGTAAATGAGTTGGATAATAAAGAGGATACCTGCAGCTGATAATAATATCAGTTCGATAGTATTAAATGTAAATGCTTCCATTAATTTATATGTCGTTTTTTATACCTGCAAAAGTACGTATTTTTTCGGTAGCTTTGCTACTTTGCAGGGAGGTTATTTCGTGAATCCAGATATTCTTTCTTGAACATATCCACAAACAGAAAGAATAATGACAGCAATAAAGGACCGAATATGACTCCCATAAACCCAAATAATGGTAATCCGACTACGACTCCGAAAATGGTTATCAACGGATGAATATCCGCCATTTTCTTTTGTATAATAAAACGTATCAAATTGTCGAGCTGGGAAATGATTAATCCGCCATAGGCGAAGAGCCCGATAGCGTTAAACCACTCTCCATTCAATGCAAAATAAGCCGCTACAGGTACCCAGACCAGAGCTGTTCCTACCATGGGAATAACTGTCGCAAAACAGGTTAGGAATCCTAAAAGCCAGATATTGGGAGCACCGAAAATAAGATATCCGATCATGGCCACTCCTCCTTGTATGATAGCCAATAAAGGAATACCGATGGCATTGGACCGTACAATCATATTGATTTCGTGAATAACATCTTTGGTGTTTGTTTCATTGAAAGGAAGAATATCATTGACATAAGATTCCATTTTCTGACCACCGATTAACATGAAATATAACACGAAAATCATCACAAATAAATTGATGGCAAGGTTGCTGATTCCACCCATTATTGCCTGTCCTATCCGAGGGAGTAATGATACTATAAATGATAATGTATCACTACCTAACACATCATACCCGGTTTTTTCTTTGATAATGACTGCTGTCTGTTGGATGGGAGCAATAAAGGTCTGTGGTGCTAAATTAATATCTTGTAATTTATTAACCAACAGCCAGATAGTCAATGCAGCAGGGACAAGGAATACGAGAGCTGTTTCTAACGTGATCAGAAAAGCACTGAGACTTCGCTTCATTTTCCTTGTTTTAGTCAAATAAATCATTTGGTTGCGTACTAGGATATATATGGTGAGTGCACCCAACAATCCGCCCAAAAAGGGAGTGATTTGACGGAAGATAATAACTCCTATCAATAGTATAATGACAATGAGGGAATATTTCCAGTATTGTTCTTTAATGTTCATATTGTGTAATCAGTTCGTTTATACGTTAATAAAAACAATTAAAGCCTCTGAAAGTTTTGTTTATAAAGAAAGGTTGATATGAAAAATGGTTCCTTTGGTTCAAAGTTTCTTTTGATAATTCGATCAGATATTCGTTAATATCCGATCGAATTATGTTAAAATGTTAATGAATGCGTTCTTCTTATTAAACCATGTTATAAGATATACTATTTTTTTCCAGAAATTTGGATAAGAACTGAGAAATTGTACTTTTGTAGTGTGTTTTTCATAGTATTAGATTTAAGGTTAATAAAAAAGATTGGCTGTCTGGGATAGATAGCCTTTTTTTTGATATTTATTCTTCTCTGTCCTCTTCCGAATATTTTAATTCAAATATTTAATAGAACTTTAATAGTTATAGTTTCTATAATTGGGTGAATTGTATTTTGTACTTTTGTTTATATGACTATTAAGTGATAACAATGATATAGAATAGCTCTCTATCAACCACAAGAAAATTGATAGAGAGTAACAGCACGACGAGAAAAAGCTGTAATAATTACTTCGTTTTGATATTCTGTTTTAGAAGAAAGTCATTGGTTGTTTTCTTTTGCTGATCTTTAGGCATTGCACCTTGAATAATTCTGGGATCTTCTTTCTTCTAGAATAGGGTACATAGCTTTACAAGGTCCGTACCACGTTGCGTAGAAGTCTATTATCGCGATAAAAAGAGTATTCACCCTTTAAAATGATGGAAAGGGTTTTAATTATGTGGGAGCTATAATATTTTTAAATTAGAACTAAGTTGTCTCGTCGGGAAGATGAGGCTTTGTAACTTCAGTTTTCATATTTACCCCAAATCTTCTATCAGTAGGTAACAGTTGATTAGTCCTGCAATCACTATTTTATTATTCAAATTATTCACTTCAATGCAGTGGATAGATGTGTTGTATAAGTATCCAAGCATTGATATCACGTGTATTCTATGTTTAAAAAGAATAATTATCTGCCATCTTACACCAATTTGTGTATATCTGTTTGATATATAGAAGTTTAATGGCGTGTAAGATGTGTGTTGCAGATGTGTGTAAGATAAAGTATCTTACACACATCTAATTTATTTAAGTAGCACTTTACTTTAAATTAATCTCCTTCTTAAAATTAGTCTCAAACCATCTGACTAAAGTATTTCAAGCCTTTGACTACTTATTTCATATAGGAAGAACACTTTGTTCAAGGCATAGAACACATTGTTTCACTACATAGAACACATTGTTTCAAGCCTTTGAACACTTCGTATTGTACGCTGTTACGATTCATTTGTCAGGTGATTACTTAGAAATTAGCTGAAGATATAAACAATAATTCCCGTAATAATAACATAAGCCAATGCGTATGGGATAGCAGCTTTCAGTATTTCCCCTTCTTTGCCTTGTTGATTTCCGGCAGAGGTGGCAATGGCTATACTTTGCGGGGAAATAATTTTTCCTCCGGTAGCACCTACTGTATTAGCGGCTGACAACCAATCCGGGCTGACATGAATTTGTCCGGCAACACTAGCTTGTAGTTTACCAAAGAGAATATTGGAGGATGTATCACTCCCTGTGATAAATGTTCCCAAGCATCCGATGACTGGGGCAAAGAGTGGGTATAAACTTCCGGTCGCAGTTGCCAATGCCGTAGCAATAACAGCAATCATACCGGAGGTATCCATGATAGTAGATAATCCGACTAGACAAATTACCGTTATAAAAGTTTTCTTTAACTGCTTCACAGTATTCCAAAGAACTATAAATAAATCTTTGACTTTTGCTCCTTGTATCAATCCTCCTATAAAAGTTCCAATGAATAATAATACTCCTGCGTGAGTAAGCCAGGAGATTGTATAATTAACTGTAGAAGCATTGATCGGAAGGCTAATTCTGGTAATCCAATTATTTTCTAATGTATGTCTTAATCCTGGGAGGAGGGGACTAGTCAGAATAATAAGGAATAGAATGAGTAAATAAATACTCCATGCATTAAGAATATCTTTTGTTTTAAGCGTGCTTTTTCGTGCCTTTTCTTCTTTGGAAGCTGTTAGTTTACCGTAGAGAACGATTACGATGATTGATAGTATGCTTCCAATAATGGCCGGAGATTCTGCACCCATATATTTGGCTGCTACATATTGTCCGAGCAAGGAAACACCTCCTACTAATAGAGCTAGAAATATATTCTTTGGCAGTGATTTCACTTTAGGATCAGTGAGGAATAGCAATACTAGAGGGATAAGGAACATTAAGACGGAAAGTTGTAACACAACGTTCGTACTCAGTTGCAATACATCTAAGTTCGTTTCTTTTGCCAATACAAGTACAGGCGTTCCAATGGCTCCGAAAGCGGTGGCAACACTGTTGGCAATCAAACTGACAGTAGCAGAGAAAATCGGCTTAAATCCTAAACTGATTAATATAGCTGCCGGAATAGCAACAGCAGTACCAAATCCGGCCATTGCTTCCAATAAACCGCCGAATCCCCATGTTAATAACAGCACCTGAATACTTTTATCCGTAGAAATCGACGAAAATTGTTGTTTGATGACTTCCATCTTCTGTGTTTTCAGCAAGACATTATAGCTGAAAATAGCCATTAAAATAATGATTAAGATAGGCGAAACTGCCTTCAATGCTCCATAGATAAATGAGAACAACAGATTGTCTACAGTGACGGAAAAACCAAAAAAAGCAATAAGGATAGTAACAATTAGAGAGATGATACTACTTTTATCACCAGGCATTTTGAAGAATGCCATTAAAACTATCAACAGCAGTACCGGAATCACAGCAAGGATTAGAGTCATAACTATCAGATTTAAAAAAGTGAAACGTCCGTTTGTTAAAGTTATAACAAACGAACGTCTCATTTGGTCTGCTGAATAGAATATTTTTTCTATTTATTTCATTTTCATGTTAAGGATTTGCTGCAATTGTTGCAAGTTTGCCTGAGCTGTTTCATTGCCCATCTTAGCTGCCTGTTCGAAAGCAGCTTTCGCACGTTGGATATCACCGTTCAGGAAATTATATACACCTGTATTGTTTAAGAATTCAGCAGTGGCATGATCTGCTTTTTCCATAAATTTCACTGCTGTATTTAAATCCTTCATAGATAAAGCAACAGCTGCTGCATTCAGGTTGGCAACCGGATCGTTCGGATACATACGTACGGCAATGTCGAATACATTTACGAAATCTTTGCTACCTTTCGGATAACTGTTGGCTATTTGATACATTTCATTCAGACTCAAGTATTTTGGATTCTCACGAATAATGATACGTCCTTGCTCTACATCGAAATTGATAACAGTATAGTCAATCTTGCAATTTACTTTACGTAAACCCGGATAGATTTCTTTCAACATGGTACGATAAGGAACACCGCCACCTACGCGCATAATTTCTTGTTTACGTTTCGCATCATCGGTAGTATTTTTGATGATATTCAGGAAAGTTTCTTTGTCTTTCATAGAAGAAGCCTTAAGAGCTTTCACCAGACCGTCCCAGTTTTCACCACCGAAAGTAACATTATATACGTTGGCAGGAACTTTTTCATTCTTTACCAGATAGTCTTTCAAAGCGACTGCACGTTTCTTGGAAAGTTGTTCATTGAATGCCAAAGGACCTTCTGGGGAGGCGAAACCTTCAATGCTGATTCCGGTTACCGTTAAGTTTTTATCATTCTGAATCTTGTCGAACATAGAATGAATATTCACTAATTCAGAATGATTATTCATGAAATCAGTCAAAATGACGTATTTATTAACAGGGAAATCCAGATGAGCTTCGTATTGTTCGCTACGGGTTTTTACCACTTCCACTGTTGGTTGGATATAGGCAACCAGTGGTGACATGGCACTCAGTCGTTTGGCTTCAGTAGAAACATCATTTGTAATTAGTTCCTGAGCGGTCATTTCTTGGTAGTTGCCACATCCGCATAATGTTTCTACAAGTTGTAAGGAAGCATTTGCCATCCATGGTTGGTAAGGAATAACCTGTGTGTAGTTTAAAGTTTCCCGCTTGTTATAAGGGACAATGATAGCCGTTGGCTCTTGTTTACTCATGGCTAATCCACGAATATATGCTTTTTCACGTCTTTTTCCGTTTATAATAATTTCTTGTAGAGGAACATTGTGTTGTCCGTCTGTCAATAGAGGAACAAGGCTTAGACTTCTTGCGGAACCGACTGTTAGATTTTTCATATCCATTGTCATTCCTACATATAAAGACTCTCCCTGTTGCCATAAAGTCACATCCGAGAGTGTGAGTGCATCATTCATGAATTTTTGTGCATGAGCCGGTGCTATGACGGCTACAAGGGCTATAATGAGATAAATAAGTTTCTTTTTCATCATTGTAAGTATTATAAGTTTTGATTATTTGATGACATAAATAAAGCTTAAACCTATTTTGGTCGGACCAAAATAGTTACGAGTATTATGTCCTAGCTTTTCACCTCCGTCGCCGCGGGCATATTTATCATACTTTACGCGGGCATATCCAACTCCGATGGTCGCTTCCATACTCCAACGTCTACTGATAATCCATTGGTATCCATAAGAAATGCCGGCTCCGTACAAGTTACCGTCATAACGGTCGTGCCCCATTCCGAAAATATTCAGATTACTGACATCCATATCAGCATAGTGACCATGCAGACCGAAGAAACTACCGTTGAAACGTTCACAAAGCCAATAACGCAATTCCGGTTGGACAAGCCAATGTTTGATTTGCCGGTCGTCTCCAAATTTCCATGGATTATAGTTACCCGATACATCAAGAGTCAGTTTTTTGGAGAGTGCGATTTCAATTCCCAAGTTGGGAGTGGAAGTCGCCCAATACAAAGCGTTTGTCTTAATAGCAAATTTGGGTAAATAGGTTTCATTACGTTGTACTTGTGCATGAATGCTTGTACCGAAAGCAAGCAGGAAACCAACTGCTAGTAAAAGTTTAATTGTTCTCATTTTCGTTAGGATATTGGTTTTATTAAAATGATAAGCGATAAACACCTGACCAAGGAACTTTGTTGAGACAACTTGCAAAAAAAATATTCGTGGATAAACTAAGAAAGATGTTTAAGGGCATAAATACTAACAAAATATAATGGAGAAACGTTTATTATAGTAAAACATCAAATATACACAGTTTATGAAAGAGCTTATCAAGAATTTGGAAGAATTGAACAGGAAAGCTGAAAAAGGGGGCGGAGATGCCCGTATTGAGAAACAACATTCGGGGGGGAAACTGACAGCCCGTGAACGTATTGATTTACTATTAGAAAAAGGTTCATTTATCGAATTGGATAAATTGGTGACTCATCGCTGTACCGATTTCGGTATGGAAAAACAGAAATTTGCAGGAGATGGAGTAGTTACCGGTTACGGTATGATTGGAAAACGTTTAGTTTATGTTTTTGCACAGGACTTTACCGTGTTTGGAGGAGCTCTTTCGGAAACACATGCCAAGAAGATATGTAAAGTGATGGATATGGCTATGCAGATGGGAGCACCTATCATCGGATTAAATGATTCAGGAGGTGCCCGTATACAGGAAGGAGTGCGCTCATTAGCAGGATATGCTGAAATATTCCTTCGTAATTCGATGGCTTCGGGTGTTATTCCACAAATCAGTGCGATAATGGGGCCTTGTGCCGGAGGGGCGGTTTACTCACCTGCACTGACCGATTTTATTCTGATGGTAAAGAATTCCGGTTATATGTTTATTACCGGTCCCGATGTCGTGAAAAGTGTGACACAGGAAGAGGTAAGTAAGGATGATCTGGGCGGAGTGGATGTTCACATGACAAAATCGGGTGTTGCCCATCTTTCAGCAGAAAATGATATTGAATGTATTAATTATATCAGGGAATTGATCTCCTATCTTCCGGGAAATAATATGGAAGAACCTCCTTTTGTAGCTACCAGTGATTCGCCTACACGCTTGACACCGGAACTATCTAATCTGATTCCTACTAATCCGAATCAACCTTACAATATAAAGGAGATGATAGAATCTGTAGCGGATGAAAATAGCTTCTTTGAACTTCAATCGGAGTTTGCACCGAATATTGTTACCGGTTACATTCGCCTGAATGGAAAGACGGTGGGAGTTGTAGCTAATCAACCATTGGTATTGGCAGGAACATTGGATATAAATGCTTCCGTCAAAGCTGCCCGTTTTGTCCGTTTCTGTGATGCATTTAATATACCATTACTGACATTGGTCGATGTGCCGGGATTTCTTCCGGGAGTGGATCAGGAATATGGTGGCATTATTCGTAATGGTGCCAAATTGCTTTATGCTTATTGTGAAGCTACAGTTCCTAAAGTTACTGTTATCACACGTAAGGCGTATGGAGGTGCTTATGATGTGATGAGTTCTAAACATATTCGTGGGGATGTGAATCTGGCTTTTCCAACGGCAGAGATAGCTGTAATGGGACCGGATGGTGCTGTAAATATCTTGTTCCGCAAAGAAATAGATAAAGCCCAGTCACCCGAGACAAAACGAAAAGAACTTCAGGAAGAGTATCGCGAGAAATTCGCTAATCCCTATCGGGCGGCAGAATTAGGTTATGTGGATGAAGTGATTGACCCGGCAGTTACCCGTTTGCGGTTGATTCGCAGTTTTGAGATGCTTGCCAACAAGCGTCAGTCCAATCCGCCTAAAAAACATTCGAATATTCCACTTTAAGAGATGAAAGGAGAAAATTATGATTAAGAAAATATTAGTTGCTAACCGGGGTGAAATAGCTTTGCGCATCTTTCGTACGTGTAGAGTGATGAATATTTCAACGGTAGCCGTTTATACTCACGTAGATCGTAGTGCTTTGCATGTTCGATATGCAGAGGAAGCTTATTGTATTTCCGATTCGTTGGAGGATACTTCTTATCTGAAACCGGAATTGATATTGGCTATTGCAAAGAAGACAGGTGCGGCTATTCATCCGGGATATGGTTTCTTGTCGGAGAATGCGGAATTCGCCCGTCGTTGTGAAGAAGAAGGAGTGATCTTTATCGGTCCGAGTGCCGACATCATTTCGAAGATGGGAATTAAGACTGAGGCACGTAAGATTATGCGTGAAGCCGGATTACCGATTGTTCCCGGAACTGAGACTCCCGTACAAGGCATAGAGGAAGTAAAAAGAGTTGCCAAAGAAGTTGGTTATCCTATTATGTTGAAAGCTCTTGCCGGTGGTGGAGGAAAAGGGATGAGACTGGTTCGTTCGGAGGAAGAGGTAGATACAGCCCTTCGTCTTTCGCAATCCGAGGCAGGGACGTCTTTTGGAAATGATGCAGTCTACATCGAAAAATATATCGAAAATCCACATCATATCGAAGTGCAGATAATGGGAGATAAATATGGTAATGTGGTTCATCTTTACGAACGTGAATGTTCCATTCAGCGTCGTAACCAGAAAGTGATTGAAGAATCACCGTCTCCTTTTGTGAAAGAAGAGACGCGGAAAAATATGTTGAAAGTAGCCGTAGAAGCTTGCAAGAAAATAGGGTATTACAGTGCCGGAACCTTGGAGTTTATGATGGATAAGGATCAGAATTTCTACTTCCTTGAAATGAATACCCGGTTGCAAGTGGAACATTTAGTAACCGAAGAATGTACGGGAGTAGATCTGGTACGCGATATGATAATAGTTGCAGCAGGTAATCCGTTACCTTATAAACAGGATGATATTAAATTTAGCGGGGCTGCCATCGAATGTCGTATTTATGCGGAAGATCCGGAGAACAACTTTATGCCTTCGCCTGGAGTGATAACAGTTCGTGAGGCTCCCGAAGGTCGTAATCTCCGTTTGGATAGTGCTGCTTATGCCGGTTTTGAAGTATCTCTGCATTATGACCCGATGATTGCCAAGCTTTGTTGTTGGGGACGTACTCGTGCTTCGGCTATCTCTAACATGGCTCGTGCTTTGCGCGAATATAAAATTCTGGGAATAAAGACTACCATTCCTTTCCATCAACGGGTTCTGAAGAATGCCGCATTTCTGGAAGGAAAGTATGATACCACTTTTATTGATACCCGTTTTGATAAGGAAGACTTGAAGCGGCGCCAGAATACAGATCCTACAGTGGCTGTGATTGCAGCTGCGGTGAGACATTATGAAAGAGAGAAAGAAGCTGCTTCCCGAGCAACAACTCTTCCAGTGGTGGGCGAATCTCTCTGGAAGTATTATGGCAAGTTACAAATGACTGCCAACAATTATTAAATGGAGTAATAAAAAATATTAATATGGGTACAACATTAGCTACATATTATGCCAAACTTCTGGATATGCCTGATACAGAATACAAGGTAGAAATTCTGGAAGATGGACCGATCAAGAAAATTGCGGTCAATGGCAAGGTTTATGAGGTAGATTATAATGTGGGAGGTGACTCCATTCATTCAATTATCATCGATCATCATTCTCATGGAGTACAAATTTCTCCTTCTTCCAATAATTCATATACAATCATGAATAAGGGAGAACTTTACCAAATTGAGTTGCAGGGGGAAATGGAGAAAATACACAACGCACGTGCTGCTTCTGAAGCTGTGGGACGTCAGGTAGTACAAGCACCAATGCCGGGAGTTATCCTGAAGACATACGTTAAGAAAGGAGATGACGTGAAGCGCGGGGACCCGCTTTGTGTATTAGTTGCCATGAAAATGGAAAACGAGATCCGTTCCACGACAGATGGAACGGTAAAAGAGGTATTTGTAGAAAATAATATGAAGGTAGGGTTAAATGACCGTATCATGGTGATTGAATAACTTTTTAGATGATTAGTTTTTAAAAATTAGTTTTCAATAGGAATTTCCGTATGGACAACCGAAATACATTCGGACCATACGGAACTTTTTTTAATAATATGTCTTATAATATCTTTATTATTAAAACTTTTATCTACATTTGACAGTTAAGTATATAAATATCTCACTACCTTATGGATAGTGAACAAACAAAAACAACACTCGAAGAGCAACTAGAGGCACTTAAAGAGGAGAATGCGCAATTGAAAAAACAGCTCTCTTTTTTAAAAGAGCATGCCCCTTTTGATTTTAGAGAGAAATATGCAGTTAAGATATTAGATTCACTACCTGATATGCTGACTGTTTTCAGGCATGATGAAGTTGGCGTGGAAGTGGTGTCGAATGAAGAAACCAATCATGTAGGCGTATCAAATAAGGATTTTGAAGGGATGCGAATGTGTGATATGGTTCCGTTGGAAGCATATCAAAATATACATTCCAATATGCAAAAAGTGATTTCAACTGGAACGGTTTCAACAGCACATCATGAATTAGACATTAATGGCGAACATCATTATTATGAAAATCGTATTTTTCCTTTGGATGAAGAATATGTGCTGATAATGTGCCGGGATATTACTAATCGAATTGTTACTCAACGTCAACTGGAAGTTTTTAAAAGTGTACTTGATAAGGTTAGTGATAGCATTCTTGCCGTCTCAGCGGATGGAACATTAGTCTATGCTAATAAACAATTCATTGAAGAATGCGGTGTAACCCAACAACTGGGTGTACAAAAGATATATGATTTGCCTGTTTCTATGAAAACGCCTGAAGCTTGGCAAGCACGTCTTCAACAAATCCGAGATAATGGTGGTAGTTTCTCTTATTGTGCTGATTACACGCGAAAGGGATATGATAAAAAAGGGGTTCACCAAGTTTCCACATTTTTGACTAAAGAAAATAATAAAGAACTAATCTGGTTCTTTACTCAAGATATTACCGATGTTATCAAAAAAAAGGATGAACTTCGGGAACTCAATGCGCTGCTTGAGGGTGTTTTAAATAATGTCCCCGTTTACCTGTATGTGAAAGATCCGGAAGACGAATTCAGGTATTTATATTGGAATAGAGCGTTTACTGAGCATTCAGGAATACCAGCATATAAAGCTATTGGGCATACGGATGCGGAAGTCTTTCCTGAGAGCGAAGATGCCGAAAAATTTCATAGGGATGATTTGGAAGTACTTCGTACCCATGAGCCTCTTGAAATGCAGGAAAACTATATTTCGGCTAGTGGAGAAACACGTATTGTACAAACTTTAAAAACGCTGGTTCCTATGGAAGGACGTAAACCATTGTTAATTGGTATTTCCTGGGATATTACTAGTCTGAAAAGTATAGAGCAAGAATTGATAACTGCAAGACTTAAAGCAGAGCAGTCTGATAGATTGAAAACAGCTTTCCTTGCTAATATGAGCCATGAGATACGTACTCCTTTGAATGCCATTGTTGGCTTTTCCAAGCTGCTGCCTTTAGCAGAAAGTCCGGAGGAGGAGGAAACTTACTCAGATATCATTAATCAGAACTCTGACATACTTTTGCAATTGATTAATGATATTCTTGATTTATCCAAGATAGAAGCAGAGACATTAGAATATGTCAAGCGTCCAATGAATCTTGGAGAATTGTGTCGTACCATTTATGAAGTCCATAAAGGTCGCGTGCAGGAAGGAGTGACTTTATTCATAGACAATCAAGAAGAAGACCTAATGATTGAGGAGGACCATAATCGGATTATGCAGGTCATAACCAATTTCATTACTAATGCTTGTAAGTTCACTTATTCGGGTGAAATTCGTTACGGTTTTGAAGTGCGGGAAGATCACATTTACTTTTATGTGAAGGATACCGGTATTGGAGTAGCACAGGATAAGATCAACCACATTTTTGATCGCTTTGTCAAATTGAACTCTTTTGCTCAAGGTACAGGATTGGGGCTGGCGATTAGTCGAATAATTATAGAAAAGATTGGTGGCGAAATCGGAGCTATCTCCGACATAGGTAAAGGATCCACTTTCTATTTTACTATACCTTATAAAGATAAAGATCGTGAACAGATAAAAGTCTTTAAAGCTGTAGAAGAAAAGCAAGAAGATAGTTTGGTTAAAAGACCACAGCAGATCAAGAAGATTTTGATTGCTGAGGATGTAGAAAGTAATTACATCTTAGTAAAGAGTCTGATAGGGGAGAATTATACGCTATTATGGGCTAAAGATGGAATGGAAGCTGTGGAGATGTATAAGGAATATCAGCCCGATTTGATTTTAATGGATATCAAGATGCCTCGTATGAATGGATTAGATGCTATTCACATTATACGTACTTATTCAAAGGACATTCCTATTATAGCATTGACAGCTTATGCATTTGAAACGGATAAAGAAAAGGCATTTGAGGCAGGGTGTAATGATTTTGTGACTAAGCCTATTTCGGAAGAAGCTTTAGTTAAAGTGCTGAGAAAATATTCCGGTTTTTCTAATCAAATAGTGTAATTGTATGTCTGTATATATACCTGAAAATGGGAAAAATAATTAGTACTGTTTGTTATTATATATCTAAAATGAAAGAAGTCTAGGAAGTTATATTAAAAGATTATCTATTATTTTTCAATGAATACACACTTTATTTTAAAGTGGCTGTTTTGGGGTGGAATGAACGACTCATTAGGTTTAAACCGAGGAGTCGTTCTGCTTATATAAAATAATGTATCTTTTTAAATCATTAATGGATGAATTCTCCTACCTCATGTAATTTAAAAGAGTGTTGAAAGTTATTCAACACTTTACTTTGGTTTTGTCCTTAATAAATTCCCGAAAAATATCTTTTGTCCTAAAACTTAAAAAATATTATCAGATATTAAAGAATTTCTAATATATTTTCTTTCATTATTAAATAAATTAATAAGTTTGTTGCACAATCAAACAAAAAATACAGTATGGGGACACATGGGGAACAATTAGCGGGTACTAAACTGTACAATATAACTTCTACAAATATTAATCTGTATAACGGGGAAATGAAAGATACAGACGGTAAAGTACTAATAAATGAAAAGATGAAGGACATATATGAGGATATTCTTTATGTTCTTGAAGATAAAAAGGTTTATCTTGACGCTCAGTTAAATCTGACAAAGTTAAGTCAGATTCTATTTACGAATACGACTTACCTTTCAAGAGTTATTAATCTCCTTTTTAAATGTAATCTAAAGACTTTACTTAATAGATATCGCATTAATTATGCCAAAGAACTTTTGAAGAAGGAAGAATGCGATATTCAAAGCTTACCAACTAAATGTGGATTTGTTTCACGAAGCACGTTCTATAGTGCTTTTACTAAGTTTGAACATATCACTCCATCAAACTTTCGATCGCGTATTTTAAGTTTGAGATTACGGAATAAAGAAATTTAAGTTAAATATAAATTTTTATTTTTCAATTAAACTACTTATTTATTATGAAGAAATGGACTTTTTTGGTTGCATCTGCCATGTTAGTGGGTGCGACACCGGTCTTCACCGGATGTATTGACAATGACGAACCGGAGGGTATCAATATCCTTCGAAAAGCAAAGGCTGAACTTATTATAGCAAAGAAGGTTGTAGAAGAAGCTGAATCTTTGCGTGTGAAAGCGGAAGCTACAAAACTGGAGGCAGAAGCTAAAGTACAGGAAGCTGAAGCTGAATTGAGAAAAGCACAAGCTGAGAAGGTAAAAGCGGAAGCTGCTCAGGTTGCTGCTTTAACTGAATCTGAAAAGGCTAAGTATGCAGCTGAAATAGCAGAAATAGAAGCTCGAATCGCTCAATCAAAAGCTGAAACAGAAGTTGCTATTGCTGCGGCTGAATCAGCTAGACAAGCTGCTGAAGACGCTCATCAACAGGCTTTGGCTGAAATGGAAAAGGCAAAAAATACACTGTCTGTAGAGGAACGTGCAACAATAGAGATGTATCAGAAACGTTATGATGCTGCTGCAACAGAATATAATTCTCGTTATATTGCGTATACTGATGCACAACGTGAATATGTAAAAGCTTTGGCTGCTGCAGAAAAGGGACAGAATAATGTTCAGTATACAAGACAGCTGGAAAAGAATGTTATAACTCAACAAGAGAATGTCGAACTTAAGAAGATTGCTTTGGAAGAGGCTGAAGCTAAATTAGAAGAGGTGAAGGCATATGTACCTGGTGCACTTGCTGTAAAACTGACTGAAGCGCAAGATAAATGGAACGATATTCAAGATGAGTTGAATGCTCTAAACGTGAAGATAGCCGAAGAACGCATTAAAAATGATGCAGAATACAAAAAACAGGCTGATTTACAGAAAGCATACAATGATTTGATGACTACAGAGGATGCTAAAATTTATGCAAAACCATTGACTATCGAACTTCCGACAATTGGAATTCCGGGTTATCAGGAAGGTAAATATGAGATTATAGAGGAGAAGGTTTATGGGTTCCATGTTGATAAGGATGGAGAGGCTATAGCTTCTAATAGTCACAATGGATATGTAACTGCAGTAGGACAGGTGAAAAACTTCATTTCAGGTCTTACTAGTAAACAATTGGATAAAGATGACCAGGCGTGGACACAAGCCAGCATTAATGAAATGACTGCTGAACTGAAGGGTTTGCAGGAAGCTTATGATGCTGATTTGAAGACATGGCAAATGGCTGTTGATGGTTATAATAGTGGTAATGGTACTGTATATTCTAAATATGTTGGTTACAATCCACTTATTAACCGTATTAATAACTACAATACGTCAGTTGAGAAACTGGAGCCTTTGAGAGTAGATTGGATAGCTAAAACTGAAGCTAAAGATGCTGCAGAACAAGCTTGGAATGATAAAACAGGTGCTGGTGAACATACTGCATGGTTTATATGGAGAGAGACTAAAAACAAAGCTCAGGAAGAGTATGAAAGTGTAGCCAATAATATGTATAATGGTGCAGAGAAAGATGGTACAGCATGGGCTGCATATAGAGCTACTGCGCAAACATTATATAATGCTGTACATAAAGCTCAGGAAGATATGAGAGTGGCAGAGAATAAAATTTCACTGCTGGAAGAAAAATTAGCACAGAATCCTACGGATGAGGCGTTGAAGGCACAATTAGACGCTGCTAAAAAGGAACTTGGTGCTGATGATACTGAAGGATTGAGAAAGGTCTATGCTGAGGCAAGCAAAAATCGTAATGAAGGTTTAGCTAAGGCTGCCAAGACTCGTGACAATGCGATTGCAATAGCTGAAAGAGAACGTGACCTTGCTCTGGCTCAGGCTTCGAAAGATTATACGAATCATAATATTGATTGGACTGCAACTAATGGGATAGATCCTGCATTTGTAGCTGAATTAAAGAAAAATTATGAAGAGGCAGATGCTGCATGGATAAAGGCAGATGAACTTTATCAACCGGCTAAAGAGGCTGCAATCACACTCCATAATGAAATGTCAGAAGCTTATGTAACTCTTAAAGAGAATGTATTGGATGATTTAAGTGGTACTAGTTTTGTAGGAAGTTCTTACCCAGTAGTTATTGAAAACGGATTAAATATTGGTTATTACAGTTTGTCTTCAATTGTAGATGACCGTGAAGCTCAGACTTTTGATATCAAAGATCTTGTAATTAATAGCAAAAACTTTGTAATTGTAGCTTCACGTGTGCTTTACGGTTTGCCTTCAATGATTGATAAGTCTAATGATCAACAGTATAATAATATAATAAATGGCTTATTGAACGCAGAACGTATCACTCCTCTTGAAAAAGCAGAACTGGATAAGATTATTATAGCAGAACATTATTTGACGGATCGTGAATATGAGGCTCCTACTTGGTATGGATTCTATGGATCTTTCGGTAATAAACTAGCTAAAGAAAGAGATATTGCCTATGCTAAAGCATTTATTAATGAACAGCCAACGATTGATGCCGTTCTTGCAACTCTGAATGAATATTTGACCGATTTGGAAGCACAAAAAGATGCACAAGGTGAGGTCGTATTGGAAGCTTATAACAATTGTGATGAACAAAATGAAGTAGTCAAAGAATTGGAAGCTGCATTCGAACCCGAAAGACGCGAATTGTCTATGAAGAGCAAGTTGCAAGGTAAGCTTGTTGCTTCTATTGAGGGGGCAATGGAAGCAGAAGGAACTTCTGATGAAGCAAAACGTGATGAAGCTGCTATCAAGTCTTTAATTGAAATTTGGACTACTAATGTGAAAGACGCTAAGGATGCCGAGTTCTCTGCAGGTACTCAGTTGCAAATAGCAGAAAAGACACTGGAAGCATGGAACAATGAGTTGATTGATGCAGCAGATGCTAAGAAGGTATTGATGGACAATGCCAAGTATTATCTGGATATAGCTAAAACAACTGTAGACAATACTGCTGCTGAATTGCAAATGATCCTTGAAAGAATCGGTGTATCTACAAAAGAATAATAATAAACTAAGAAGACTAAGATGATTAAGAAACTTTGCACAATCTTATTATCAGCCTTGCTTGCTGCGCCTCTTTGGGCGCAGCCTGCCAAAGGCGATAAGGGTGGTGTAGTGTTTGCTCCCCGTAAAGGTCAATGGCAAATCTCTTTGGTGTTAGGTGGAAGTAACTCTTTTTATAATGAGAATACAGGAAGCTATCTTCTACCTGCCTACAATAATGCTGCCGGAAGCATCGGATTACCCAATGGTGGTACCGGAGGTATTCTGGATAAAGGTAGCACTTCCGGTGATGTTATTGCAAATGGTAATCAATCAGGTTATCTGAATGATTTCTTACAGATTAACGGGTTTAATAATAATAGCTTGGTGAATATAGTTGGCTTGCAAGCCAAATATTTTTTCAATGATTGTTGGGATGTCAATTTCTCTTTGGGGATGAATATCAATGTTACTCCAAAGAAGGATTACATAGAAGGTGACAATAGTGTGACCGATATGGTAATTCCCAACCAGAAATATGTCAATGCGCAAACCACTAATAATTGGTATGCAAATGTTGGCACCGAGCGTTATTTTAAGACAGGCAATCCACGCATCCATCCTTATATAGGGGCTATGGTTGGCTTCCAGATGGCACGTATTGAAACAATGGAGCCTTATACTGGTAAAATTTATATGAGTGAGGACGATGATAGCGAAGACAATGCCGTAGACCAGCAAGTCTATTTGCCTGCAGGTAAAGTAGGTCAGATGTTTGGCATCAAGGGTGCTCTTGTGGGTGGTATTGAATATAGCTTAGCTAACGGATTTGTTATTGGTTTTGAATGTCAACCATTAGCATATCGTTATGATATCATTCAAATTGCCCCCAAAGGATTCGACAAATATAATTTGTCACATCACAATATAAAAATTATTGATATGCCGGTATTGAAGCTCGGTTTCCGGTTTTAATAGAACTGTGCGTTAATAATAACGTAATGTATGTAAATACAGGGAAGGCGGTTTTGCTAACATGATTAGCCGGATCGTCTTCTTTGCTTAAATAAATCCAAAAATGAGAAAATATTTTCTGCTTTTACTTTTACTTGTGTGCAGTTGGGTAATGGAAAGTTGTAGAAAACAACAAATACAGTCACGTTGTATAGTGGAGATGAAAATAGAATATCCCGAATATACTCAGGGTTATCTAAAAAAATTAGACGGTAAGCAATTGGATTCGCTTATAGTGATCAACGGTCATTTAAATTTGGAACGTACAGATACTCTTTTGATGCCTTATGTGGCATTCATTAGCCTCAAGAATCCAACAGATTCTATAGATCGGATTGAAATACCATTCGTGGTAGAAGGTGGAAAAGTTAATATCGAGATTGGGGAGTATATCAATATAAGTGGAACTCCGCTCAATCAACGTCTGCAAGATTACCTGAATGATTTGCAGGCTTTACGTTCTAGTCTTGATGAAAAGACACTCTCAATAAAGGAAACTAACCATATCTTTTCCGAATTCTACAGACAACAGATTCTGAATAATAAAAATAATGTACTTGGACAGTATATTTATAAGAGCTATGGTGTTCATTTGAATGACACAGATCGTGATCTGGTAAAAGCACAGTTGGATAGTTAAAAAACAGTTTACTATGAAATTTAAATCAATTATTACTTTTCTAACACTTGCAGCTGCGTATGTAGGCGTGCAAGCACAAGAAATGAACCCGAATCCATGGTTTATTCAAGGGCAGCTTGGTGCTTCTTATTCTAGCGGTGATGCAAACTTTGGAAAGCTGATCGCACCTTCGGGAGCCATTTCTTTCGGTAAGTACTTCTCACCTGTATGGGGAGCCCGATTTTCTATTAGTGGTTGGCAAGGACGTGTCGGTTCGGAAATAACTAAAAAAGCTCATGGGTTTTACTATGGTGCTGCTACTGTAGACGGATTGATGAACCTTAGTCAGTTAATACGGAAATATCCCGAACGTTTATTCGATGTAAATGTGATTGCCGGTATAGGTTTCAATCGTGCTTTTAGCAGTAGCGTTAGTTCTTTTATGGGACGATTGGGATTACAAGGAAGCTTCCAGATGAATGATGCACTTGATTTTAATATCGAAGTTACCGCCAATGGTGTATCTGATCGCTGGAACGGACGTGATGATCATTCTATTGATACTTACTTTAATCTGGGATTAGGTTTTACCTATAAATTCAGAACAGGATATAAATGTGTTACTTGTATATCGAAAGAATATCCAGAAATGCTTTATACGGAAGAAGAAGTGAATGAAATGATCAATCAACAGCGTGCGAAAACTGTAGAGAAGATTATTCAAAAGACAGATACTGTAGTGATAAATTCTGAAACCGCATCCAGTACAAAAGTGGTAAGAGGTATCAGAAGTCACGTGGGATTTGGACTTGCCAAAACAAATATTGAAGAGAGTCAAGTGTTAAACATACTTGCTATTGTTGATTACATGAAGCAATTTCCCAATGCAAAAGCTACTATTATGGGATATGCCGATAATGGAACTGGAAGCCGGGAAATTAATCTGAGACTTGCCAAGCAACGTGCCGAAGCTGTTGCCAATCAGTTGATCAACAAATACGGCATTAGTAAAGACCGTCTCACCGTATCAAGTATGAAAGATAGAGAACAACCTTTCCAGACTAACGACTGGAACCGGGTTGTGATTATAATTGCTAATTAGTCCATTTTAGTAAAAAGGCTTTTATTGTTTTCAATAAAAAGCTCTCTATTAGGACAAGGTGCCAGGAATCCTTTAGGAATCCTGGCACCTTTCTTTTAGAATATGCCATTCTTATAGGAGTTGGTGAACATAATTCTTAGGATGTTTAAATTTTGTATTAAGAAAAAGTATCTGTATCTTGATTAGATTGTTTATCTTTGTTGTAAATGACGGTGAGATGTAGACTTGTCTGATTTCACAAACGAAATAATTAAATACTGATATTATGAAACGCAGAAGATTTAAAACCATTCGTGTCTTTGTTAGTTCAACCTTTAAAGACTTGAAAGAAGAAAGAGATTATTTATTTTTGCATGCATTCCGAGAGTTGGAGACGTATTGTAAAAGTAAAGGCTGGAAATTTCAGCCAATAGATTTGCGTTGGGGGATTAGTGCCAATGCTGCATTTAAAAATAAAACCATGCAGACTTGTCTGGAAGAATTGAGACATTGTCAGGATATCTCGCCACGACCTAATTTTATTACTTTATTAGGAGATGTTTATGGGTGGAAACCACTTCCTGCAGAGTTGGATGTAGCATTAGTCGAAAAAATGTTTGATGACTTTTCTGATGCTGATATTCAGTTGTTTAAAGACCATTATGAATATATTGATTATAATAGCATAGATGCAAATAGTATTCCTAAACCTGTTTATGTGTTGGTAGAAAGGCATGGGGCTTATCTGGATAATTACGAACTCTATCGGCAGCAAGTAGAAGAGCCATTGCATAAGTTATTGACAGATTGGGCAGCCTTGCATCTTGAAAATCCCGATAATATGGTTACAAACTGTAGTTGTAGTAACTGTGAATTGAGTGAAGAGCAGAAAAATAGGCTGAAGATGGAAAGGTCGGCTACTGAGCAAGAAATATATGAGGGGATATTCTGCGCTGACTTACCCGAGAATCATGTTTATGCATACTTAAAGAATGGCATGGAGGGAGATGATCCAGATGTGAAAAGACTGAAAAAACTGCTGACTGGTAGGTTAAAAGAAAATACAATAGCCTTTACAAAGGTTGAAGAACTCGACAGGTCGATTTATCATAATCTGAAACGAGTGATTGATGATGAAATAGCAAGTTATGTAGAGGATGACGAAGAGCTGATTAATGAATTCTTTGCAAATGAAAGAATTGCCGCTTTTAGAGGTCGTACTACAGAGTTAGAAGCTATTGATGGTTATATTAATTCGACTGATGAAAGGACTCCTTTTCTTGTGACAGGTGAGGCAGGTTGTGGAAAAACTACATTATTAGCTTTTTCGGCTGCTCAACAGAGGAAGGTCGATCCTGAATGTTTGGTCATACAGAGGTTTATCGGGGTAAACAAACACGCTTCTCGTGACAAGGATATCGTAATGAGCATTTGTAAAGTGATTATCCAGCGTTTCGGTATGAGTGAGTGGTCAATACCAACAAAGCCGGATGAGTTGAATGGCTTTTTTATGTTCCTGCTTGGCTCTATATCACCGGAGAAGAAGGTGGTGATTTATATAGATGCACTCGATCAACTGGATAATGACAGTAGTAAGGATTACTTGTGGCTTCCAATGCTATTGCAGGAGAATGTGAAAATTATATTGTCGTGTTTGCCAAATGCGGAATATGAAACATTGGTTGAAAGAGGATGTCGGACTTGCCGGATAGAAAAGATGGATGAGGTGGATGCTGAAAGTATACTTCGATTTTGGTTGCAACGTGAGAAAAGAACAATATCGGATTGGCAGATGAAGAAGGTGATGTCATTGTTTAGGCAGAGTGGAGCCAATATGTTGTATCTGCGATTGTGTTTTGAGAAATTGCGAAAAAGCAGAAGCTATGATTCATTGAATGATATGGTCGGAAATTTGCAGAATTTCATCATATATTTTTTTGAAAAGGTGCTTACTGAGCAGGAAGGACATTCACCTATTTTAGTTAAGAAAATCATTTCTTATCTTTATGTAGCTAAAAATGGATTGAATGATATTGAGATACTGGAACTCCTGAGCAAAGATGCTGAGTTTATAGCTGATTTCAATCAGGAGAAGTTTCATGCCAATTGCGGAGATAAGGTACCGATAATTCTGTGGTTGGGCTTGTACAATGACATGAGGCATTATTTATCAGAGAGAATAACTCCGGGGGGAGAAGTCGTTACTTTTTATCACCGATGCATCCGGGAGACTGTTAAAGAAATGTATTTGTTTGAGGGGGCGCAACCGTCAGAGGAGAAGATTCATAGTTTAGAGGCTGATTATTTTGGAAGCCAACCTTGGTACTACGATGTGAATGAACGTGTGGTGAATCAACGAAAAACAGAAGAGTATCCTTATCATTTGGCTTTGTCCGGGGAAAAAGAGCGTTTGGTGAGCGAGATGTGTAGTTTGAGTTTCATGAGAGCTAAGTCCGTTGCACGTAATGTGCAAGGATTGATTGACGATTTTTATCGGGCACTTTTAACTTTCGAAGTTTTCTCTCAGCAGGATCAGAAAATGCAAGAGCGATTGAAGCAATATGATTTGTATGCGGAACAATTAATAACTTCTTTTACCTCTCCGGATAAGAATCCTGTATTGAATTCGGTTTCGATGTGTAGAAAGGAGATTGGGAATGATGTAATAGTGACTGAAGCAGAAGAGGAGACATGTCTGTATGATCGCCTGTTCTATTTTTATCATTTCATACTGTTTATGCAATCGGAATTGAATGAGTTACACGATGTCTCTCCCGGTTATATTGAGCTTCTGGAAGATTATTATAGAAATGAGAAGAGTGATGTGGGTTGTCATGATATAGCTTTTGAACTGGTATCGGCAGTTAATAGTTCATTGGTCCACATGTCGATTTCGCTTAATCAGCGTTCGCTTTATGTAGAAACCATAGGAGGAGATTTTTATCAATATGATTTACATAGTGGAAAGCTGGTTCGACGATTGGATGTATTGCTGTGTAAGGAGTGCCATGATTTCAATATGAGTGCCGACGAAAAGTTCTTTTTTTGTACTGATTTGAAGGCGAATGAATTTATCTTGTTTTCTATTGATGAAAAGAGAATTGTAAAATCATTGCATGTCGATTTCCCTATCGGACATTTTTATAATCGGTTTTTATCTATGGTTGCATCGGGACAACCGCCACATTCATTGTTAGATCAGATATCGCTTTCCTCTGATTTGCATCATGTCAGTTTTCGTTTATATGGGGATAAAATTTGTTGTTGGGATATTGAAAAGAATGCGGTTGATATATTATTTGATGATTTGAATAGTGAAAAAAAGGCGAATATAAAAGATACGGAAGATTGTATGTCTCATAAAGTTACTGCCGGCTTTCTTCCGGAATATCATTATCAATTGCTAATTTCAATGCATCCGATTATTAGCGCTTTATACTTGAACGGGTTGGTCGTAATGATGGCCTATGCTGAAAGTTATGAACGTTATTTGGGAGATAAACTGTTTTCTGATGATTCTTCGATAATTGGATGTCATATGTATAAGTTAAGCGAGTGGATTGAAGAAAGTAAGGATATTTATATTCTTGCTTCCGGGATAGCTGTTAACTCTAAATATATTGCGTTTATATTATCTGATCAGAGAGTGCTTGTGGGTGAAATGAGTGTAGAAAATAGTATTTCTATATTAAATGAGTTCCACTTGCCGGATGCAAAAGTAGAGATGTTGGATTTTCAATACTATCATATTGAGGTTAGTACTGATGCAAAAAGAGTACTTTGTATCACGAAGAATGGAAATTATGTATATGATACTGAACAGAATAATTTATATTCTGTTCTTCTCGATTATCAATCTATTCGCTTTATTTGTATGACAGCTGATGCCTCAAAGGTAGCATTATTTGCTGATGACGGTTTATTGCATATTACGGATTTAGAACTTTCGTCATTGTTGTCCGTAGCTCCCGAAATAGAAAGTAGTGACAGTGTAAGAAGAAGTAAATACGATTTGGCGAATGGTAATGAGGTCTTTGTAGATTATAAGCAAAAATCAGTTATACTTGAGAATACCGATAAGGAGGTAGAGACAATTTCTTTTAAAGAGAAAATCGAGCAGTTCAGTGTATCAGCTAATTCCAAATATTTTATGGTTGTTACCTTTCCCTCATGTACTGTTCATGCTTATGACTTTACCGGTCGGTGTATCTGGAAACAGAACCTGAAAAAACATAAATACTTCTTTAAAAGAAAACATAAAGATGGAAGTTCTTTGGGAATAGAATTTGATTTTTTCTCTGATATGAAACATCTGGTGATAGTGGCTTATAAAAAAGTATTTTACTTGAGTGAAGATAGTGATGTTGTATATACTTGCCCATTAAAGATTAACGACTCATTTAATAATATTTTATGCTTGAATGACGGGAAAACATTTTGGATTTATAATTCGAATGATTTAGACTCAGTAGTGAACTGTACTATTCGCGATGGTTCAATAGCTTGGAAGTATGCCGACGAATATTTTAATATTGGACATTATTTTGCGGACGGCCGACGGATGCTGGTAAGGTTGAATTCGCAACAAAGAAGATTTGTGGCCCAACATTCGGATATTGATGTAGATATTGTCGATCTTCCGGACGGATTCTATATTTACGACATCGTGACGAAAAAGTATATAACCGTTTATGTACAGGAAAATATAGAGCAAAATACATGGTTCCTTTCAACAGACGAAAAGTATATTGTTATACAGAGAATGCAACATTTTCGTATCTATGATTCTGTAACCGGTAAATTATTGAATACTCTTCCTGCATTTGATTTTGATTGTTTTAAGAACGATACTTTTTATTTTAGATCAAAACAAAGAAGTTATCAGGTGTCACTTAAGAATGATTTGGAAATTGTTAAACATTCCTGAATACTATTTTTTTTATTAGCATATGTATATTGTGACGAGGCTGTTCGAAAAGTCTATTAGTTCTATAGCATTTTTCATTCGTAGTGAAGGACCTCTTCTTTGAAGTATTTAAGAGCAGTCCTTTAATAAGCTCAGGACGACAGAGTAAAATGATAGCATATAATTACTTTTCAGACAGCCTCTCTGATAAAATACAATTTAGTCTTTAAATTTCAGAGATCTCAGGTACTAAAAGAAATTTGGTACCTGGAAAGTTCTTCTCCAAATAAGTATGAATGAACTCCATCGTATCATTCTGAATAGTTTTGTCTTCTATAGTCGGGTATAAATTATAAAGTACAGTATCTAGTATAATACCACGTCTTTGTATAGCTTCCAAACTTAGAAGCGTATGATTAATACTACCCAATTTACCGGAAGTGACGAAGATTAATGGATATTGTTCTTGAGAGATGTAGTCGATAGTCAGGAGTTCTGTGGTAAGAGGTACCATAAGACCACCCGCTCCTTCGAGTAGTACATAATCATAGCGTTTACTCAATTCTTGTGTGGAACGTTTGATTTTGTCAAAGTCGATGGGGCGGTTGTCCAGACGGGCGGCGAGATGAGGAGAGGCCGGATAAGAAAAGATTTCCGGCATGGTTAGTCCTTCCTTGTCTTCTTGTGTAAAAGGGATTCCCATAATGCGTCGATGTAGGTCGATGTCTTCGGAATGCCCTACATTACCGGTTTGAATAAACTTTTGTGTGATAGTTTTTTTTCCACTTTTATTCCATTCATGTGCCAGAAAACCAGTGGCAAAACTTTTACCGGCATCGGTATCGATACCACTTACGAAATATACATTCTGTTTCATACTCTTTTTTTCTTTGCTATAATATAAATTGGATGATATGTTAGAGGTACTGTACTACCTTGACTGAACACTTGGGTGTAGCGTTCACAAAAGCGATATAGATCACGACGAGTCCATGGATGTACTTTGGCTTTATGATCTTGTTCTGTAGGTAAAGATGCAGGCGTTGATAGTCCGGTTACACCGGTTTGTTTCAGATGATAGAGCACTTTCATCGGATTCTCGAAGCGGAGAGGGATAATTTCTTCTTCTGAATACAAGATATCAAAGTGAGGAGATAAAGCTGCTTCTAACTCTTTTCGTGAACGATAAGGGAGTCCGTTTCCAGTGAGTTCTCTAACTTCTTTCATATTGTCTTTTCCAAATGTGCTGAAAGCAAAAAAGCCGTCTTCGTTGAGTAAGTTGTTGCATCTCTGAAAGAACTTTTCGAGAGATTCGAACCATTGCAAGGCAGAGCAGGAAGTGATTAATGAACTACTATTAGGAAAAAAGATATTTTCTGCATCTCCCGGAAGAAAGGCAACTTGGTGTTCTTTTAATAAATCTTCGCAGCAATATTTCATCTCTTCGCAAAGGTCATTCAACACCAGAGATTTCGGACGAAGACTTTGGAGCAACATGCGGGAATAAATTCCTGTTCCACAGCCGAATTCGATGACATTTGGGCAAGGAGCGGACAAGTGTTCTTGAAGAAGGTGGATCATCTTGTTGGCAATTTGCCTTTGTACATTTGCTTCCTCGGAATAGGTGGTGATGGCTTTAGAGAAGCGTTCGGCAATCAATGATTTATTCATGAGCAATAATTAAAGTTTTACGCTTGATTTGCAATATTATACTTTACTTCCACAAGTGGTTTTCTTAGGCTTGGGAAGGTTATTATTTATCCATTTGTTGAGTATTAATAGATTGTGTCTCAACTATTAATACTTCATTTCCCAGCTATTAATAGCCAATATCTCAATAGTTAAAAGCCTTGTTTGTTACTGCTAATCTGTTGAAAATAAATGTTTTAATGGTAAGTAGAAAAGCTCTTTCTGATAGTGTGCCCCATCTGTTTCTTCTATCATGTCTACTTTGTCTTTCCAGGCCTGCCATTGATTTTCCGGAAGGAAAATACGATCATTCTTTCCAATAATAACTTTCTGCCAAATGAATGAAGAAGGAGGTAAAGCCAGATACGAACATTGAATAGCAGTTAGTTCATCTTTTAATTCTTCAACAGGGCGTTGTGGGACTACTGACAGAAACTCTTTGTATTCAACTGCTGAACCGCACATTCTCCTTTGGAATTTAAGTAGTGTCTGTTCATTTAAGCCTTGAAGTGTTCCGTCAAAAATTGAGTATGCAATACCTCGTGTGTCGTCTATCGGATAAAGTGTACCGTTGAGAGCAATACTATAGACGATTGGTAAATAGGAAAATTTTTGCATAATCTGCGAGGTACCCATACTCCCATTGACCAGGCAATCAGTGTGATATGAGAGTATTTCTGAATAAGTGTATCGTCAAAATCCAATGAACGGTAGTCATAACAAATCATCCAATCACAATCATTGGAATGAATTTGTTGAAATGGTGTTTCGTCCATTCCCCAACCTGCAAAGAAGAGAATCAGATGTGGATGACTATTTTTGATTAAAAATTTCTGTATCATTTGTTTAGAATAGAATTTATTAATTCATCAATTTCTTTCTTAGTGATATCTGCTGTTAATGAGAAACGGATACGGGAAGTTCCTTCGGGAACTGTTGGCGGACGAACAGGCAAAGCATAAAATCCTTTTCGTTGAAGTTCTTCTGCTTTGAGTATAGTGTCTTTGCTGTCGCCTACCACCATAGGAACAATGTGGCTGACAGAAGGGCAAACATATCCTTTACAAGTGAGAGCTTCTTTAAGTTTTCGGCTAATTTGCAGTAAATGTTGCCTCTTTTCCTGAAAACTTGATAAGCGTTTTAAAATAAAAGAAGTCCATTGCACATTGATAGGTGGAAGAGCTGTTGTAAATATAAATGTCCTCATCTTATTGATGAGATAATCACGTATCACATTACGACAAGCGATATAAGCACCTGTAGAAGCAATTGCTTTTCCGAAAGTTCCAACCAGAAAATCGATATCGTTTATACAGTTTTGTTCTTCGGCACAACCTAATCCTTTTTCTCCGCGTACACCAAAAGCGTGAGCTTCATCGACATATAATAGGACATTAGGATAGTGCTGTTTGAACTTGACAATAGTTGAAAGATCAGCTTCGTCACCGTCCATACTAAAGATACTTTCGGTAACGATGATGATTTTATTAAAGTGATTGTAATTTTCTTCTATTAATCTTTTCAATTGTGATAAGTCGTTGTGCCGATACCGGATACACTTTGCGGCTGATAGACGGATACCATCTATCAGGCTGGCGTGAACCAACTTGTCTGCCAAAATCAGTGTATGAATATCACTGACAGCCGGAAGAATTCCGGTATTTGCATGATAACCGCTATTGAATACTAATGTACTTTCCGTACTGAACATATATGCTAATTGTTGTTCCAATTCTTGATAGGCTGTGAAATTGCCTGTCAATAGACGTGAAGAAGAGGAAGTTGGCAGAAAGGTTTGAGGAGTCAAAGTTTCTAAAAAGTCATTTCTTAGAGACAAGTCGTTCGACAGACCCAAATAGTCATTGGAAGAGAGGTTTAGCATTCGCTGTCCGTTCACTACTACCTCACCCTTATTGTGAATAAGTTGAGGAAGGGAACGGAAATTTCTTTTTTCTTTTAAAGTTTGTAATTCTTCTTGTATTGAATTGATAAAATCATTCATATGGTAGTTGCTTGCATAATTAATAAACATTCATTAGTCTAATTTATTCTTTTCTGTACGGTTACCTTCTACATCTCTTTTATTATCTTGAGCAATCCGGAAGTCAGTTTACTTAATTGAGAGTCAGTGATAATAAATGGAGGCATTAGATAAACGAGTTTTCCAAATGGCCGTACCCAGATTCCTTCTTCTACAAATCTACGTTGCATATACGCCATATTTACAGGTTGTTTGGTTTCGATGACTCCGATAGCTCCCAATACCCGTACATCAGCTACTTGCGGAAGTTTACGAGCGGGTGCTAGTTCTTCATTCAATTGTGTTTCGATTCGTTTTACATTCCTCTGCCATCCCGAATCTAACAATAATCGTATGGAAGCACAAGCCACAGCACAAGCAAGCGGATTGCCCATAAAAGTAGGTCCATGCATAAAGGCTCCTGGTGCATGATTGGAAATTGTATCAGCTATCCGGTTACTAGCTAATACAGCAGATAGGGTCATATAACCTCCAGTGAGTGCCTTACCGATACACATAATATCCGGTTCTACTTGAGCATGTTCCCAGGCAAAGAGTTTTCCGGTACGTCCGAATCCAGTAGCGATCTCATCGAAAATAAGCAAGATATTATGTTTTTGACAAAGCTGGGAGGCCTCTTTTAGATATTGTGGATGATAGAACCGCATACCACCAGCACCCTGAACAATCGGCTCCAGAATCAGTGCAGCCAAATCATTGGAATGCTCTTCAATCACTTTTTGTAGCGGTTCAATATCTGTCGGTTGCCATTCTTTCCCAAATTTAGAAACAGGGGAAGGAGCAAAATAACGAATCGGAAGAGAAGTCTCGAAAAGATTGTGCATTCCTGTGACCGGATCACAAACAGACATGGCATTCCATGTGTCTCCATGATAACCGGACCGAATTGTTACGAAATTGTTTTTGCTGGATTTTCCTATAGCATACCAATACTGAATAGCCATTTTCATAGCGACTTCAACCGCTACTGATCCTGAATCTGCATAGAAAATCTTCTGCATAGAAGGGGGAACTAAAGGAAGGATTAACTTGCCTAATTCTATTGCAGGATCGTGTGTCAATCCTCCAAACATTACGTGAGACATTTTATCTAACTGTTCTTTCGCTGCCTGATTGAGTATAGGATGATTATATCCATGTACCGCACACCACCAGGAAGACATTCCTTCAATCAATTCCTGTCCGCTTTCTAATGTGATGGTTACACCATCCGCTCTTTTCACCTTATATACCGGAAGCGGGTCTGTCGTAGAAGTATAAGGATGCCACAAATGCTCGCGGTCGAATTGTGAATCGGCGAAATGATATCCTTCTTTCAGAATCATCTGTTTATCATCGGATATTTTAGAGCCTAGAGTGGTAAGAAGATCGCCGACTATTGCCGAATTGATTCCGATATACAATGCTTTTTGCATCGCTTCCGTACTGAGTTGCGAACGTCCTCCGGCAAAACGTAGAAATGCTGTGGGATTAATAAATCGGAATAATGCAATGGTCCTCAGTATCTCTTCTACACTTAACGGTTCTTCCTTTTCAAGAGGAGTGCCTGGTATAGGACTTAACAGATTGATAGGAATAGACTGGACATTCAGTTTTGCAAGGGTAAATGCAAATTCAATGCGTTGTTCCATAGTTTCTCCCATACCAATAATACCTCCACAACAAATATCCATACCTACTCGGCGTGCTGCATCAAGCGTAGCCAATTTTTGCTCTTGCGTATGAGTGGAACAAAGTTTTGGAAAGTAGGAGGGAGCCGTTTCCAGATTACAGTGATAACGGGTAATTCCTGCATCATGAAGTGCTTTTAATTCTCCTTCATTGAGTAATCCCAATGAAGCACAAAGTTGAATCGATGAATGTTTTCGAATGTGACTTACCGTATCACAAAGTTGGGTAATCTGTTTGGGAGAAGGTTTTCGTCCGCTGGTGACGAGGGAGAAACGATTGACGTCTTGATTTTCGTTGTATTTTGCCTGTCGGAGGCATTCTTCTGAGGGGAGGAGGTCGTAAATATCCGCTTTAGTCTGATAGTGGGAAGATTGTGCACACCACTTACAGTTCTCCGGACACTTGCCGGACTTGGCATTAATGATGGAACACATGTCGAATTCGTGTGAAGCACATGCGACAGTAATTTCGTGTGCGGCAGCGTAGAGCGCATCTCCGTCCGCCATGTTGGCTAGCCAGGTAGCTTGTTCGGGCGATACTTCGATCCCTGCCAGTACCTGGTCTTTAATTTCTTTAAGTGTCATAAATGTTTGGGATGAGATAGTTACTTTGACATCCTGCTTCTGAAGCGCAATATCTATCACATTGGTATGTAGATGACCAATCTGAAATTCACGTCCCAAACTAGCAAAAGCGGCATAGTTTTTTCTGCCCCAATATTGGAAACGGGGAAGGGTGCGTGTAGTCTGTATGTGATATTGTTTCTTCATCAGGTTCGTGTCCTTATTTGAATAGAACGGGACAAATGTACGAAGAATCTATGGATAAGCAAATCTTTATTTACTTTTCCGATACTGCTTACGTACATTGAAATTGAAGCCAGCATATATCTGGAGTGTACCGAAACCATTGTCGAGAGAGAAACTGCCTCGATGATAATTATAGTTCTTTCCGACAAATGAAGTACCCACGAAGTATTTTCCATTGTTGTATACAATCCCTGCACGAATAAGGAAATCCAGATTGAACTTGCCATACCATTTTCTTCCTTCGCGGACTTCTGCATCTATGTCGGATGCTTTATAAGCAATAGCAGGAGTAAGAGAAAGACAGGCTAGACAGTTTCGTGCAAAGACCCAGTTGTAGGCATAACCGAAGCTGATATTAGCATTCGTATATTTTATTTTCTCTACTTTCATTCCGTCATTCATGTTTTCTTGAATAATATTCGGTAATTGTGTATATTCAAAATCCAGATTGTGCTTGGAAATCGAAAAACCGGCAATGAACGAACCTGCATTAAGTCGTTGATTGGTCGATTGGCTAAAAGCTGCGGGATAGGAGAATCTACGATTATTAAATATATAGTATAGATTCAATCCTTTTATATTCACCTCCATACCATTAAAATTAGCCGTATAATCTGATGGTATTTCTTCCGGGAATCCTTTTATTTTATGAATCTTATAATTATTTCCCGTACGGCGATAGAAGATATCCACACCAAATTTAGAACTATAAAGGCTCAAATCGAACTCGGTCCCTTTGTTCTTCCGGTTTGTTTTTCGGTAGATATCATCCACATCGAAAGACCATCCTAGAAAAATCCATTGCCAACCGAAATAAAGACCAATTTTATTATGAGGATTGGGTGAAAAACTCAACTTCTGCGGGTGAGGTTGCGCGCTGGTGACGGAATAATATTCGAAATTGCTGAAATGAGTGATCATGAGTGCGTAATTGTAACGATTAGGACTAATATAGGTTGTATCAAAATCACTGAAATTCAGGAACTTCTTGATTGCTCTTTTAAAAGTACCGGATTTGGTGGAGATGGTATCTGTTTGTTCACTGTTGCAGACAAGTGTATCCTTCCTCTCAGTCTGAGCCTGTAGGGAGAACGACATAAATAGAAAAAGATAAAGAACAAATCGTTTTATCATGTGATTCCTTTTGTCAGTTGGGCCTAATTCGTTTTACGAAAGTACGACCTTTCTGGGATTTATACTAATAATCATCTAAAAAATGTTTTGTTTCCTAAACAATAAACTTCATTGTACTGTTAGTTACAGCAAGCAAATAAATCCTAAACCACAAAATTATGAGAATCTATTTTCGTCTGATCATGGCGTTTCTTTTGCTCTCGGCGGGAAATATGGTATATGCAGGAGTACAGCAAGATAAACGTGTAACGGGTACAGTGAGTTCTGAAGGCGAACCTTTACCCGGCGTTTCTGTGCAAGTAAAAGGTACTTCTACTGGCACAATCACTAATATAGATGGAAATTATTCCATTGAAGTTCCGGTGAATGGAACATTAATATTTCGTTTTGTCGGCTTGAGAACCGTTGAACAAGCAGTGGATGGTCGGAATACGATTAATGTTATTATGGAAACGGAAAGCAAAGAATTGGATGAAGTAATGGTAGTAGCTTATACTACGGCCAAAAAGTATAGTTTTACCGGAGCGGCCTCGACGATGAAAGCCGGAGAAATTGAAAAGCTGCAGACTTCCAGTATCTCACGTGTACTGGAAGGAACGGTGTCGGGTGTACAGGCTAGTGCAGCCAGTGGACAGCCCGGTACGGATGCAGAGATTCGTATTCGTGGTATCGGTTCTATCAATGCTTCCAGTGCTCCGTTGTATGTGGTGGATGGGGTTCCGTTTGATGGTAGTGTCAATTCTATTAATCCCGATGATATAGCCTCTATGACAGTATTGAAAGATGCAGCCTCTGCTGCTTTGTACGGTTCACGTGGTGCTAACGGTGTAATTATTATCACAACAAAACAAGGTCAGCAGGAGTCTAAACCGACAGTGAAGATAAAAGCTACTTTGGGAGGTTCTAATCGAGCCGTTCGTGATTACGATCGTGTCAGTACAGATCAATATTTTGAGTTATATTGGGAGGCACTTAGAAATCAATATGCCCGTAGTTCCGATTATACTCCTGCCACTGCGGCTATGCAGGCTTCCAAAGAGTTGGTTACTAGGTTGATGGGAGACGGTTCGAATCCTTATGGTCCGCAATATTCTCAGCCTGTTGGTACAGATGGTAAACTGGTGAATGGTGCACGTCCGTTGTGGAATTCCAATTGGAGTGATGCTATGGAACAGCAGGCACTTCGGACGGAGTTGAATCTGAGTGTTTCTGGTGGCGGTAAATCCAATCAGTACTTTTTCTCAGCAGGATATCTGAATGATAAAGGTATTGCGCTTGAATCCGGTTATAAACGTTTTAATCTGCGTTCAAATGTGACAAGTGAAATGACTTCCTGGCTGAAAGGAAGTGTAAACTTGAGTTTTACTCATTCAATGCAGAACTATCCGGTATCTTCGGATTCAAAGACTAGTAATGTGATTACTGCCGGACGTACTATGCCCGGTTTCTATCCTATTTATGAAAGGAATGCAGATGGAAGTTTTCGGTTGGACGAAAATGGAAAGCGTATTTATGATTTCGGTTCGTACCGTCCTTCAGGATCAATGGCAAACTGGAACTTACCAGCTACATTACCGACGGATAAGTCCGAAAGGATGAAAGATGAATTCTCCGGTCGTACGTTTCTGGAAGCAGCTATTTTGGAAGGACTGAAGTTCAAGACGAGTTTCAACTTCGATTTGATCAACTATAATACATTAGATTATACGAATATAAAATTGGGTCCCGCAGCAATAAATGGTGGTGGAGCAAGTCGTCTCAATTCTCGGACTTTCTCTTGGACTTGGAATAATATCGCTACTTACGATAAAACGTTTGGTGATCATCATTTCAATATTTTGGCGGGAATGGAAGCTTATTCTTATCGTTACGATGAACTGACAGCTTCCCGTTCTAAAATGTCACAACCTGATATGCCGGAATTGGTAGTCGGTTCACAACTGACAGGAGGGTCGGGATATCGTGTAGATTACGCATTGGTAGGTTATCTGTCACAGTTATTATATGATTATCAGAATAAATATTTCTTTTCGGCTTCTTACCGCCGCGACGGTTCTTCCCGGTTTGCACCCGGTACACGCTGGGGAAACTTCTGGTCATTGGGTGTATCCTGGCGTATAGATCGTGAGAATTTTATGGCTGCTACTACCGACTGGTTATCTGCATTAACCATAAAAATGAGTTATGGCGCTCAGGGAAATGATAATCTGGGTACGTATTATGCAAGTAAAGGGCTTTATACAATTGTTTCGAATCTAGGTGAGAATGCGCTGGTATCCAGTCGTATGGCAACTCCCAATTTAAAATGGGAGACTAACCTGAATTTTAATTTAGGTCTTGACTTTTCACTATTTAACAACCGTTTCTCCGGTTCGTTCGACTTTTTCCAACGACGTTCGAAAGATTTGTTATATGCACGCCCGATAGCACCTTCTTTGGGATATATTACGATAGATGAGAATGTGGGAGCATTGAAGAATACCGGTGTTGAGTTGGTACTGAACGGAACGATTATCAATCAAAACGGTTGGGTTTGGAAACTAGGTATAAACTTGACTCATTATAAGAATAAGGTAACTGAACTTCCATTGAAGGATATGCCACAAAGCGGAGTGAATAAATTGCAAGTGGGTCGTTCGGTTTATGATTTCTATATGAAAGAGTGGGCGGGAGTGAATCCTGAAAACGGAGACCCGTTGTGGTATAAAGATCTGAAAGATGACAATAAAAATGTGATTGGACGTACGACTACCAACGATTATTCTAAAGCCAGTGATTATTATATTAATAAATCCTCACTTCCCAAAGTATATGGTGGGTTTAATACTTCACTTTCCTGGAAAGGCATTGACCTTTCGGCTGTATTTGCATATAGCATTGGTGGATATATTTACAACCGTGACATCACAATGATTCTGCACAATGGTAGTTTAGAAGGGCGTGATTGGTCTACGGAGATTTTAAAACGATGGACTCCTGAAAACCGATATACGGATGTACCTGCTTTGAGTACTACATCCAATAATTGGAATTCGACTTCTACTCGTTTCTTGCAGAATAACTCCTATATGCGTCTGAAGAACCTGACACTTTCTTATACATTGCCCAAACAATGGATTAACAGAATTGCTTTAGGAGAAGTACAGGTATATGTGCAGGGGGACAATCTATTTACGATCCATCGGAATCAGGGATTAGACCCGGAACAGGGGATTACAGGTATCACTTATTACCGTTATCCGGCTATGAGAACGATTTCCGGTGGCATTAATATTTCTTTTTAAATGCAGTATAAATGATGAAGAAGATAAAAATAAAATCCATTCTAACAGTAGTTGCCGGATTCTTCCTGGTGACAAGCTGTAGCAGTAATTTCTTAAATACGGATCCTACGGACGCGGTAGATTCTGATAAAGTTCCTGTCCCGGAAAATGCGGAAGCACTCTTTAATGGTGCATGGTATAATCTGTTTGAATATACCAGTACGTATGCCAATGTCGGTTATCGTGCACTTCAATGTCAAGACGATATGATGGCGAGCGACGTTGTTTCCCGTCCGAAGTACGGTTTCAATTCTTCATATCAGTTTGGTGATGTGGCAATTCCTTCCAATAACAGAACTGCATTTGCATGGTATCTGATGTATAAGACGATTGATAACTGTAATACAGCTATTTCTATAAAAGGCGACTCGGAAAAACTTCGACAGTCACAAGGACAGGCATTAGTTTTACGAGCTTTTTGTTATTTGCATTTGGTACAACACTATCAGTTCACTTATCTGAAGGATAAAAATGCTCCTTGCGTGCCAATTTATACAGAACCCAATACCTATACCTCAGTGCCAAAAGGAAAGTCGTCTGTGGCACAAGTGTATCAGCGTATCTTTGATGATTTGAATCTGGCACAAGATTACCTCAAGAATTATGCTCGTGGTGGCGATAATCAGAAGTTTAAACCCAATACGGCAGTCATCCATGGGCTTTTAGCTCGTGCTTATTTATTGACCGGACAATGGAGGGAAGCTGCAAAAGCAGCAGAAGCAGCTCGTGAAGGATATTCGTTAATGACAACTACAGCTGAATATGGAGGTTTTAATAACGTATCCAATAAGGAATGGATATGGGGTTTTCCGCAGATTCCTTCTCAATCGGATGCGAGTTATAACTTTTTGTATTTAGATCCGATGTATGTTGGTGGATATAGCAGTTTTATGGCAGATCCTCATCTGAAAGATACCTTTACGGAGGGAGATATTCGTCTACCTCTGTTTCAATGGATGCGTGAAGGTTACTTGGGATATAAAAAATTTCAAATGCGCGCGGATGATACAGCTGATATCGTACTGATGCGTGCTGCCGAAATGTATTTGATAGAAGCGGAAGCAAAAGTTCGTGACGGAGTAGAATTGCAGCAGGCTGTCATACCGTTGAATACATTGCGCCGAGCGCGTGGAGTAGGTGATTATGACCTGACCGGTAAATCCGAAGACGATGTGATCAAAGAAATTTTGATGGAACGTCGTCGTGAACTTTGGGGAGAAGGATTTGGTATTACTGATGTACTTCGTACACAGCAAGCGGTAGAACGTACTGCTCTATCGGAAGAAGTACAAAAGATCCAAGTTGATTGTTTACAGGAAGACGGTACTTTTGCCAAACGTAATCCGTTGGGACATTGGTTCCTTAAATTCCCTAATGACAAACCGTTTACTCCCAATAGTACTTACTATTTATATGCTATTCCGGAAAAAGAGATAAATGCTAACCCTAATCTTTAAATAGCTCTCTTGATTTTTTGACTTTGACCTTAACATGTGAGCCGGTGTACGTCGGGATGACGTATACCGGCTATTTTTTCTTATAGTTGGAATACAGTTGATAGTGCCGGAATTTTTAAGATGTCAATTGAATTAGCCAGTTTGTCATCGGTAGTCATTAAAAGTTATATTTTTGTTTTTTTCAGATTAGGTAGAAACCATGTGACTAATCCTAATAATGGCATATAAGCAACTACATTATAAACAGTTTCTATGCCATAATGATCCGCCATGTTTCCCAATACTGCTGATGCAACTCCGGCTACTCCAAAAGCAAACCCAAAGAAGAGCCCTGAAATTAGTCCGAGTTTGGTGGGAAGTAACTCTTGTGCGTATAACAGAATCGCGGGAAAAGCAGAAGAAAGGGTTAATCCCACACAGAAACTGAGAATAATGGTCCATTCCAAACTAGCATGAGGTATTAATAAGCTGAACGGTGCTGCCCCCAAAATAGAAGACCAGATCACATATTTCCGACCGATACGGTCACCTAATGGACCTCCTATTAATGTTCCGATAGCTGTGGCGACTAAAAATATAAATAAATATAGCTGCGATTCTTGTACAGTTACATTAAACTTGTGAATCAGGTAGAAAGTATAAAAGCTCGTCAAACTTGCCATATAAATATACTTCGAAAAGATCAGTATCAGCAATATTCCAATGGAAATAGCTGTTTTGTCCATAGGCAGGGGAAGCTTCATAGTATTTCTAACGCTGATAGTTTGTGTTTTCATACGAGTCAGGTAAGATTTGTACCATTTGCAAATAGGATACATCACTCCGATAGCTGCCAGTGCAACAAAGGCAAAGACTACAATATGTTGTCTTCCGTAAGGTGCTACAAGTAAGGCTACTAATAAAGGACCTAACGAGCCACCGAAATTACCGCCAACCTGAAACAAAGATTGTGCAAGTCCACGTTTTCCACCTGAAGCCAAAAAGGTAATACGCGATGCTTCAGGATGCAGAACTGAAGAACCAATTCCAATTAAGAACACCGAAAGTAATATCCAATGAATATTAGTTGCAAAAGACAGACTGACTAATCCAATCATTGTGAAACTCATTCCGATGGGTAATGACCAAGCTATGGGATGTTTATCGAAAATCATCCCGGTGATTGGCTGAAATACGGATGCAGATAACTGATAAACCAATGTAATCAGACCGATTTGGGCAAAACTAAGCGACAAATCATCTTTGAATAATGGATATGACGCTGAGAGGACGGATTGTAACAAATCATTGAGACAATGTGAAAGACTCAACGCTATTAAAATGGAAAATGTAATTTTTCCGACAGGTTGTTCTTGATTTCGTACCATAATACCTATTTCTTTTTGAGATGTTCCTGAAAAATTGGCTGCAAAGGTAGGCAAACTTCCTGTTTCTCGATATATTTGTCACAGTTAATTTGAAAAGATATGAAGAAAGTAGTAGTTGCAATGGATTCATTTAAGGGTTGTCTGTCATCTGTTGAAGTAGAGCAAGCCGCTGAAGAAGGAATTAAGGACGTTTGTCCGGATTGTAGGGTGATCTGTTTTCCGATGGCTGATGGAGGTGAAGGTATCTTGGAAATCTTAGTTGAAGCTACTCATGGTACTTATCACGAGGTTTTAGCAAATGATCCTTTGATGCGTCAGATGAAAACTTGTTATGGAATTTCTGGAGATGGAGAAACAGCTTTGATTGAAATGGCTACTGTAAATGGACTGCCTTTATTAACGGAATTGGAACGAAATCCTATGCTGACTACTACTTTCGGAACAGGAGAATTGATTTTAGATGCTTTGGATCAGGGATGTAGGAAATTTATCATAGGCATTGGTGGAAGTGCTACTAACGATGCCGGGCTTGGTATGTTACAAGCTTTGGGAATTCGTCTGGTGGATGATGGTGGAAAAGCTTTAGGAACCGGTGGAAAGATCATGAACCAAGTCGCCTCTATTGATTGTTCATCTTTCCACCCAGCTTTAAGAAATGCACATTTTACTATAGCCTGTGATGTTCGTAATCCTTTTTATGGTCCACAAGGAGCAGCACATATCTTTGCACGTCAGAAGGGGGCGGATAATGCAATGATTGAAGAGTTAGATAGGGGGATGCACTCTTTGTCAGAAGTCATTAAATTGACAACCGGAAGAGAAATAGGTCATGTGCCGGGTGCAGGAGCTGCCGGAGGTTTGGGAGGAGCTTTTCTTGCATTTATGAATGCTGAATTGAAACCCGGAATTGAATTATTACTTCAAACATTAAATTTTGGTGAAAGAATTAAAGGAGCCGATTTAATTATCACCGGAGAGGGAAGGGTAGATCAACAATCTTTGATGGGAAAAGTACCCTCGGGTGTTCTCGAAGAAGCGCGGAAACAATCAATTCCTGTAATTGTGGTGGCAGGCAGTGTGGAAGATACTGAAATCTTGAATCAAGCAGGTTTTCAGGGGATTTATTCCATTGTTTCCACTCCTATGTCTTTGGAAGAGGCTATTAAACCGGAAACGGCAAAAGCAAATATTAGTAGAACCGTTGCTCAACTTATCTCTCTGGCAGATTATTTTCAAAACCGAAAGAATGGATCATTGTAAACATTAAAACTAAGTATTCTAAATTGTCGTTAATTCATTTTTGAATGATTGAACTTTCCTTTGCACCTACTGTTATAAAAAATAAAAAAGGAGGATAGTATGAGCTTTATTTGGTATATTATTATAGGTATAGTAGCCGGATTTCTGGCGGGCAAAATCATGCGTGGAGGAGGCTTCGGTCTTATCATAAACTTGTTGCTTGGTATTCTCGGAGGAATATTAGGCGGTTGGGTATTCGGCCTTTTCGGTCTTGCTGCCTCCGGATTGATCGGTAGTTTGATAACTGCTACTGTGGGAGCTGTCCTAGTGTTATGGATTGCTTCTTTATTTAGGTAAAATTTGAATCATTATATTTTTAACCAATTAAAACTTGAAACTTAATTATGGGATGTAAACATGGAAATTTCTGGATTGGACTTGGAATTGGGTCTCTCCTTGGTGCTATAGCTTATCGTTTGTCACGTACTGCTAGAGCGAAGAAACTTGAAAGTGATATTTATGATGCTATCCATCGTATCGGTCAGGATGCGGAATCAGCTGCTGCTGATGCGGAAAAAAAAGCCAGACATTTAGGTGTAAGAGCAGTGGAAGCGGGAGCAAAAGCTGCTGATAAGGTGGCTGAGGAAGCTGATAAAATGGCTGGTAAAGTAAAAGAAAAGCTAGAGAAATAAAGGATAGGGTTGAGGGTATTGAGGTACTGTAGCTATATAAAAACGCAGATTGATAAGATAACATTAAGATTTTTATAAACCAGGTGTGATCTCTTCAATCTGTGTTTTCAATGAACAACTCTTTCTATTTAAGTTGCTGGATTGATTTGTTAAAATAGTTGATACATTCTTTGATATCTGGTACCGAATTATTCCAGTTATATTCATATTCGATAGAGAATACACCTTTGAAATTCTGCCGTTTCAATTCTTTCAACATACTTTTCACATCCAGAATGCCTCTTCCCCAGATAACATCGTATTGCTCTTTTTCGCCTTCAATTTTAGGTGCTATATCCTTGAAATGCAAAGAAACAATACGGCCTTTTAGTTTTATTAAGCAGTCAATCTGATCCAAACCTTCCCTTCGCCAATGACCGACATCCGCACAAGAACCTAATAGCTTACTGCGGTGGGAAATTGCATTTAGTAAATTATCGGGATTCCAGTAATCTGACGGTTTCGGATGATTATGGACAGAAACTTTAATTTTATATTGTTTGGCAAGTTTTTCCACCAAATCCCAGTCTTTCAAAGCAGGTTCGCAGGTGATGAATTCCAACTTCATGTTGTGTGCGAACTTGAACATCTTTTCCCAATCAGCAGAGTTGTCAGTTACGAAAACTCCGGTTCCGACGATCTTTATTCCTTTAGAAGCAGCAAATTCCCGTAACTCTTTTTGAGTCTGGAGGTCTAGGTTGAAGTCGAAAACTTTGTCTCCCCATTTACCACCTAATTTATGACCGGGATAAACCTCAATATATTTCACCCCTAATTCTTCTGTTTTATCAAGCGCTTCCGTCAAAGAAAAAAGATGGAAAGTATAAGATTGGATTCCTAAACGCCAGCCATTTTTTTCAGACTTTGTTTGAGCCTGTGCCGGTAACACTAGCAGGCAGCAAACCATAATAATGATGATTTTTTTTATGTTTTTCATATTGGCAAAGATATAGAATTATTTTAAATTTTCATCGTTTCGCCTTAACAGATTGATGAATTATTTATCTGTTTTTAGTTATTTACTTAATGAAGAGATGCGTTTTAGGGTATGTCCAACAGATAGAATTGGTTTGTATAAAAAGTGAGGTAATTTCATCTTTATTCGATAGATGATACTGGTGTTGATGTGTCCGCACACATTTTCTCCAATTTTTTTGTGTTTTCTACTTTTCTCACTGGTAATTTCTTCTTTTTTATTTGTCATGACAAACGATGTATCTCTTCTTTTGTTATTGTATTTCTTATTTTTATTATGTTTAACAGCATGTATATCTATTTACTTTTTTTATAATATTTTGATTTATAGTGATTTAATCTGTTATAGGTGATATGTGTGTGCGCACACACTATTGTCGTTTTCAATAATTCATTTTAAATTTGCAGCGAAAAATAATCAATTTGATTGGTAATGGATAAAGAATTCTCAAATATACGTATTGTAGACATCGCTAAAATGGCGGGAGTTTCTATCGGTACGGTAGATAGGGTGATTCATAATCGTGGAAAAGTTTCGGAAGAGAACCGGAAAAAAGTTCAGGCTATTCTCGATATGGTTCATTATCAACCTAATTTGATGGCACGTTCTTTAGCTTCTAAAAAACAATATCATTTTGTGGCAATTACTCCTTTTTTTATTAAGGGCGAATATTGGGAGGCCATTTCAGAAGGTATTGATAAAGCTGCTTTAGAAATGGAATCCTATAACGTAACCATTACAAAGCTCTTTTTTGATCAGTATAATAATAAAACGTTTGATGATATCATTCGTAAGTTATTTGATGGGAGAGTAGATGGAGTGCTGATTGCTACCTTATTTACTGATTCTGTTATTCGTCTTTCCTTGGAACTGGATAAGAATGATATACCTTATGTCTACGTAGATTCCAATATTGAAGGACAACATCAATTGGCTTATTATGGAACGGAGTCTTATGATGCAGGGGTAATTGCTGCCCGATTGCTGACAGACAGACTATCTTCTAATTCCGATATTCTGATGGCACGAATTACTCATAATGGTAAGAATGACTCTAATCAGGGAAAGAATCGTAGAGAAGGTTTTTGCTGTTATCTGAAAGAAATCGGTTTCGGTGGAAAGCTGTATGAAGTAGAACTAAAAATTGATGATTCGGTATACAATTTCATGAAATTGGATGGGATATTCGGAATGCATCCGAATATTGCAGGTGCTGTTATCTTTAATTCAACATGTTATATTTTGGGAAATTACTTAAAGGCGAGAGAAATGAAGTCTGTAAAACTGGTTGGTTATGATCTAATCAAACGTAATACCCAATTGCTTTCTGAAGGTGTGATAACTGCATTAGTTGCGCAACGTCCTGAAAAACAGGGATATGATGGTATCAAATCTTTATGTAATCATCTGTTATTTAAGCAGAGTTTGGCGAAAGTAAACCTTATGCCGATTGATATTCTCTTAAAAGAAAACTTGAAATATTATCTGAATAATATGTTATAAACAATATAAAAATTAAGAAGTTATGAATGAATTATTTAATGTAAAAGACAAAGTTGTTGTTATCACCGGTGGAGCTGGAATCTTGGGTAAAGGAATTGCTGCTTATCTTGCAAAAGAAGGTGCAAAAGTCGTGATTCTCGACAGGAGTGAAGAGGCTGGAAAAGCGTTGGTTGAGAGCATAAAGGCTGAAGGTAATGAAGCTATGTTCTTATATACAGATGTAATGGACAAAGAAATCTTGCAAGGGAATAAAGCAGAGATCATGAAAGTTTACGGACGTATTGATGTATTGCTTAATGCTGCCGGTGGAAACATGGCGGGAGCTACTATCGCGCCTGATAAAACTTTCTTTGATCTGCAAATAGACGCTTTCAAGAAAGTTGTAGATTTGAATCTGTTTGGTACAGTATTGCCTACGATGGTATTTGCTGAGGTGATGGTTGAACAAAAGAAAGGTTCTATTGTCAACTTCTGTTCTGAATCAGCTCTTCGTCCATTGACACGTGTTGTCGGTTATGGTGCAGCTAAAGCAGCTATTGCGAATTTTACTAAATACATGGCTGGTGAGTTAGCTTTGAAATTCGGTAATGGTCTACGTGTAAATGCGATTGCTCCGGGCTTCTTCCTGACCGATCAGAATCGTACTTTGTTGACTAATCCTGATGGTTCATTGACCGATCGTTCGAAAACTATTTTAGCTCATACTCCTTTCAACCGTTTTGGTGAACCGGAAGACCTTTACGGAACAATTCATTACTTGATTAGTGATGCTTCTAACTTCGTAACAGGTACAGTAGCAGTTATTGACGGTGGTTTTGACGCATTCTCTATCTAAAAAATAATTCTATATACTTAATAACTGAACAATATGTTTTTATGTGAACAAACTTGGCGTTGGTATGGTCCGAATGACCCTGTGAGCTTGTGGGATATCAAACAAGCCGGTGCTACCGGTATAGTAAATGCTCTTCACCATATTCCGAATGGTGAAGTGTGGACAGTAGAAGAAATCATGAAGCGTAAGCAAATGATTGAAGAAGTGGGGTTGACGTGGTCGGTTGTTGAAAGTGTACCTGTACACGAACATATCAAGACGCAAACCGGAGAATTTATGAAATATATCGAAAACTATAAAGAAAGTATCCGTAATTTGGCTAAGTGTGGTGTAATGGTAGTTACTTACAACTTTATGCCTGTATTGGACTGGACTCGTACAGACTTGGCTTACACCATGCCTGATGGTTCCAAAGCACTTCGCTTTAAAAAGCAGCTTTTGTGGCTTTTGATCTTTTCATTCTAAAACGTCCGGGAGCAGAAAAAGACTATACTTCGGAAGAAATAGCTAAAGCAAAAGCACGTTTCGAACAAATGAGTGAAGATGACAAGAAATTGTTGGTTCGGAACATGATTGCCGGTTTGCCAGGTTCGGAGGAAAGCTTTACTGTAGAGCAATTCCAGGAAGCTTTGGACAGATATAACGATATAGATGCTGATAAACTTCGTGCTAATTTGATATTCTTCCTGAAAGAGATTGCACCGGTTGCCGACGAGGTAGGGGTGAAGTTGGTGATCCATCCGGACGATCCCCCTTATACCATTTTAGGTTTGCCGCGCATTATGAGTACAGAAGAAGACTTTAAGAAATTGGTCGAGGCTGTACCTAACGAATCGAATGGTCTTTGCTTGTGTACAGGTTCTCTTGGAGTACGTGCCGATAATGATTTGGCTGGTATGATGGAACGTTGGGGGGATCGGGTAAACTTTGTGCACTTACGTAGTACGCAACGTGATGCTGAAGGTAATTTCCATGAAGCAAACCACCTGGAAGGTGATGTAGATATGTACAATGTTATGAAAAATTTGATTCTGTTGCAACAACGTCGTGCATGTTCTATCGCTATGCGTCCCGACCATGGTCATCAGATGATTGACGATTTGAAGAAAAAAACAAATCCGGGCTACTCTTGCTTAGGCCGTCTTCGCGGATTGGCAGAACTTCGCGGATTGGAAATGGGGATCGCTAAGTCCATTCTCTAAACGATTTTCATAGTTAGTTATTCTACTAGGGCACTGCTGATCATTGTTACAGTTAGTAATAGTTGGTAGTGCCCTACTTAATTATTATATCTGTTTTTCTGCGTGTAAATTCTCAATTAGAATTTATTCTCTCTATATTTGTGCACAAAAATGGCGAATGTATACTGAATATCAACCTTCTCCTATATTGGCTCCATATATTGATAATTATTGGGAGTTTAAAGGAAATCCGGAATATGGGATGCGTATCCATATATTGCCGGATGGGTGTGCAGATTTTATATTTACGCTTGGAGAGGTTGCCAGCACTGTTGAGGAAGACGTACAAGTTATACAACCTTATCGTTCTTTCTTTGTGGGACCGATGACCAAATATTCAGAGTTGGTAATATATACTGATTCAGTACATATGTTCGGAGTTCGTTTTCTACCTTGTGGGTTATCTTGTTTTACTAAGCTTTCTTTAAATGAGTTTGCCAATCAGAGAATCAGTACAAGTGATATGCCGTCCATTTTTGAGGAGACATTTGCAGAAAGACTTAATGAACAGAAACATATTAATGGACGCATTCGGTTGGTAGAAGAATATCTTTTATTATATCTCAAACATTATTATCAGTCCGCAGATGTTCGTATTACTTTTGCTGTGAATACCATCAATCAATTCAAAGGAAAGTTGTCCATGATTAATTTAATGGATAAAGTCTGTATGTGTCAACGGCATTTTGAACGAAAGTTCAAATATTGCACCGGATTCACTCCTAAAGAATATAGCCGGATTGTCAAGTTCAAAAATGCGATAAATTTACTTCGAAACAGTACCACAGCTAGTTTGTTATCTACTGCTATTGACGCCGGATATTATGACCTGTCACATTTCTCCAAAGAAATTAAAGCCTTATCTGGTAATACGCCCGGCTCATTTCTCTCGCTTACAGTTCCGGATGATATCACATTGACTTATGTAGAATCATGAAAGTCGATTTTTTACAATAAAGCGGCTTTCCTATCCCTTATCTTTGTGTCATCAAATTAAAAACAATTGATTTATGGCTAGGAAAACATTAAAAGAACAAGCTGTAGAGTTATTGCAGCAATGTGAGGTCGTAGTATTGACTTCAATCAATAAAGAAGGGTATCCACGTCCTGTTCCAATTAGTAAAATAGCAACCGAAGGTATTTCTGTTGTATGGATGGCTACCGGAGCTGAGTCACTGAAAACTAAGGATTTTCTTTCCAATCCGAAAGCGGGTTTGTGCTTTTATGAAAAAGGAGACAGTGTAGCTTTAACGGGTGAAGTAGAAGTCGTGACAGATGAGAAACAGAAAGCAGCACTTTGGCAAGACTGGTTTATTGCTCATTTTCCCGGTGGTCCTACCGATCCAAATTATGTGTTGCTGAAATTCAAGTCTAATCATGCAACTTACTGGATTGATGGAACATTTATTCACCGACAACTTTAATTTATCAATCTATGAGGGTGTCGGACACCCTCTTAACACTGATCTTTTCTACCATTGTAATGTCAGATTATAATCTGGTTCAGGAATAATCTGCATTGCAATTTGGGCACAGGCTTCTGCATCTGCCAGTGCATGGTGATGATTGGTTAAGTCATATCCACATTTTGCTGCAACTGTATGTAATTGGTGATTGGGGAGTTCGTTTTTGAATATTTTCCGGGAAGCCCGGCAAGTACAATAAAACTTATAATCCGGATAGGTCATCTTATAGACTTCATAAACAGCTTTTAAACATCCTTCATCAAAAGGACTATTGTGTGCTACGAGTGGCAGACCTTGGATATGGGGTGCTATTTCCAACCAGACGGTAGGAAAGTCATTAGCTTCTGCCGTATCAATGGCTGTCAAACCATGAACAGCAGTAGTCCATCGTGTATAGTAATTAGGACGGGGACGAATGAGACTGTATATTCTGTTTACAATCTTTCCGTTCCGTACAATAACTATTCCGACACTACATACGCTGGTACGTTGTTCATTTGCGGTTTCAAAATCAATGGCTACAAAGTTTCTCATTAATCTCCTGCTGCATTTAAAAAACTAAATCACAAAGATATTCTTTTTCTTTTCAATAACTTACCTTTGCAATACAATAATTAATTTATATCTTTATTGTCTAGTGATTATTCATGTGGCTATAAGATGCAGAATCGTAGGCTGTTTTCTCAGTTCAGAACCCAATCTTTTCTTTAAAAAGTGTAATAGATATTACGTTTCTTTTATTTCTAATCCTTTATCTTTGTGAAAAAATCTTTTTATATGATGAAGTTTCCAATTCTAAATCGAATATTCCCTTCGTATAGGTGGAAAGTGACAGCAATCATTATTACCGGTATTATTGTAGGCGGAGGGGGCTTATTCATGTATCAGCTTCGTGTACATACTTATTTGGGTGATGATCCGGCAGCTGTGTGAACTGTCATATCATGGCACCATATTATGCGACCTGGTTTCATAGTTCTCATGCCCGGAATGCGACTTGCAATGATTGTCATGTACCTCATAAAAATGCAGTAAAGAAATGGGTATTCAAAGGTATGGATGGAATGAAACATGTAGCCGCATTCCTTACGAAAAGTGAACCGCAGGTAATTCAGGCTCATGAAGCCAGTTCTCAAGTGATTATGAATAACTGTATTCGTTGCCATACACAATTGAATATGGAAATTGTGAAGACGGGAAAGATAGACTATATGATGTCACAAGTTGGAGAAGGAAAAGCCTGTTGGGATTGTCATCGTGATGTACCTCATGGTGGAAAGAACTCACTTTCCGGTACTCCGGCGGCTATCGTACCTTATCCGAAATCTCCTGTACCAGAGTGGCTTCGGAAAATGATGAATGATCAATAATACAACATAAATAAAATAGAAAAACAATATATAATGATGGAAAAGAAATTAAAATCATGGCAAGGATGGCTATTGTTCGGAGGTTCAATGGTTATTGTTTTTGTTTTGGGATTGTGTGTTTCTGCGCTGATGGAACGGAGAGCGGAAGTAGCAAGTATATTCAATAATCGTAAAAACGTTATCAAAGGAATTGAGGCTCGTAACGAACGCTATAATGATGATTTTCCTCGTGAATATCAGACGTGGATGGAAACAGCCAAGACAGATTTTGAAAGTGAGTTTAATGGGAATGTAGCAGTTGATGTGTTGGAGAAACGTCCTGAGATGGTTGTTCTCTGGGCCGGATACGCATTCTCTAAGGATTATTCTACTCCGCGCGGACACATGCATGCAATTGAAGATATAACTGCATCTCTGCGTACTGGAGCACCTATGAATCCGACCGAAGGTCCTCAACCTTCTACTTGTTGGACATGTAAAAGCCCGGATGTTCCTCGTATGATGGAAGCTCTTGGCGTAGATTCATTTTATCATAATAAATGGGCTGCATTTGGGGATGAAATAGTGAATCCGATCGGGTGTTCTGATTGTCACGATTCGGAAACAATGAATCTTCATATCAGTCGTCCGGCTTTGATTGAGGCTTTCCAACGTCAAGGTAAGGATATCACAAAAGCTACTCCGCAAGAAATGCGTTCACTGGTATGTGCACAGTGTCATGTAGAATATTATTTCAAAGGTGATGGCAAATATCTGACATTCCCTTGGGATAAAGGTTTCACAGTAGAAGATATGGAAGCATATTATGATGAGGCAGGTTTTTATGATTATATTCACAAGTTGAGTCGCACTCCGATTTTGAAAGCTCAACATCCTGATTATGAAATAGCACAGATGGGGATTCATGGGCAGAGAGGTGTTTCTTGTGCAGACTGTCACATGCCGTATAAGAGTGAAGGTGGTGTAAAATTTAGTGATCACCATATACAAAGTCCGTTGGCAATGATAGATCGTACTTGTCAGGCTTGTCATCGCGAGAATGAAGAAACATTGCGAAACAACGTTTACGAACGCCAACACAAAGCGAATGAAATCCGTAATCGTTTGGAACAGGAACTTGCAAAAGCACATATCGAAGCAAAATATGCTTGGGATGCGGGAGCTACAGAAGACCAGATGAAAGATGTACTTGCTTTGATTCGTCAGGCACAATGGCGTTGGGATTTTGGAGTTGCTTCACATGGTGGTTCGTTTCACGCTCCTCAGGAAATTCAAAGAATACTTTCTCATGGACTTGATCGGGCTATGCAAGCTCGTTTGGCAGTATCCAAAGTATTAGTCAAGAATGGTTTTATAGAAGAAGTTCCAATGCCTGATCTTTCTACTAAAGCGAAAGCACAGCAATATATTGGTTTGGATATGGATGCAGAAAAGGCAGCAAAAGAGAAATTCCTGAATACAACAGTTCCTGCCTGGTTGCAGAAAGCAAAGGCAACAGGTCGTTTGGTACAGAAATAAAAACAGATATATGTGGAGTAAACCGTGGAGTTATAAAGAAGGTCTGTTGATTGGTATGGGCTTGCTGGTAACAGGATTTCTGTTGCATGTGACTGTAGGAGCTATCAATTGGAACTTATTCGCCTATCCGGTCAATGTGATTGTATTAATAGTTTATATTATCGGACTAGTCAGTATGCATCTTCTTCATAAACGCGTTTACTTGTTTGGATGGCTGAGTCATTATTCTGCGGCAGTTTCCTCCTTAGTATGGGTGACATTGCTGACAGTAATGATGGGACTTATCCGACAAGCTTCTTCCGGTAATTCTCCTGGGGATATCTTGGGCTTTTCCCGAATGATTTCGTCCTGGTCTTTTGTGCTACTCTATTTCTGGATGGTTACGGTTTTGGGATTAACCATCCTTCGTGTCGGCTTTCCTTTGAAAGTAAGCAAATTATCTTTCTTGCTTAATCATATAGGGCTATTCATAGCTTTGATAACTGCTACTTTGGGAAATGCCGATCTGCAACGACTGAAGATGACGACACAGATAGGAAATACAGAATGGCGGGCTTCTGACGAACAGGGACAATTAATAGAACTGCCGTTGGCCATCGAATTGAAGGATTTTACGATTGATGAGTATCCTCCCAAACTGATGCTGATTGACAATGAAACGGGAAGTGCGATTCCTGAAAAATCTCCTGTTCATCTCTTACTTGAAGAAAATGTGACTGATGGAGCATTGCAGGATTGGCAACTAACAATCTTGCAATCTATTCCGACGGCTGCCTCTGTGACTACTGAAGATACATTGAAATTTACGGATTTTCACTCCATGGGAGCAACGTATGCCGTTTATTTGAAAGCTGTGAATCAGAAGAAACAGTTAACTAGAGAAGGGTGGGTTAGTTGTGGCAGTTTCCTTTTTCCATATAAAGCATTACGTCTTGATTCATTGACCAGTCTTGTAATGCCGGAACGTGAACCTCAGCGTTTTGCCTCGGACGTAAAAGTCTATACGCAGACAGGAAAGATTACGGAAGCGACCATAGAAGTAAACCGTCCGTTAGAGTTGGAAGGGTGGAAGATTTATCAATTAAGTTACGATGAATTGAAAGGGCGGTGGAGCGATATTAGTGTCTTTGAGTTGGTTCGGGATCCTTGGCTACCTGCAGTTTATACAGGAATTGTAATGATGATGATCGGAGCTATCTGTTTGTTTGTGAATGCTCAGAAGAGGAAAGAGGAGGAAAAAGTATGAGTTGGGAACATTTCATCTTATTTGCAATAGCGGCACTTATCTGTTGGGGATTAGGAGCGTTTACTGCCTGGCGTGGAAAGAAAACGGGATGGTCGTATGGATTTACTATACTGGGATTGGCTATCTTCTTCAGTTTTATCATTGGTTTCTGGTTGTCTCTGGAACGTCCTCCGATGCGTACAATGGGAGAGACTCGGCTGTGGTACTCTTTTTTCCTGCCACTTGCTGGATTGATAACCTATAGCCGTTGGAAGTATAAATGGATTCTTAGTTTCAGTTTTATCCTTTCACTAGTATTTATCTGTATTAATATTTTTAAGCCAGAGATTCATAATAAGACCTTGATGCCTGCTCTTCAAAGTCCATGGTTTCCTCCTCATGTGATTGTGTATATGTTTGCTTATGCCATGTTAGGGGCGGCAACGGTGATGGCAATTTATTTACTTTGGTTCAAAAAAAAGACCATCGAACGGAAAGAAGTGGATTTGTGTGATAACCTCACTTATGTTGGTTTTGCATTTATGACATTGGGTATGCTTACAGGAGCAGTCTGGGCAAAAGAAGCTTGGGGACATTATTGGGCATGGGATCCAAAAGAGACATGGGCGGCAGCTACTTGGTTTGCTTATCTGATATATATTCATTTCAGATTGGGGAAACCCTTGCAGGTTCGCCCGGCATTAATTATTCTTTTAGTCTCATTCGTATTATTGCAAATGTGCTGGTATGGAATTAATTATCTTCCATCTGCACAGGGAGTCAGTGTACATATTTATAACTTAAATTGAAATAATAGATGAAAACACTTTATTGGTCATTTATTCTTATGCTATTGCCAAGCATGGCATATACACAAAACACAGAGAAAGAGAATGAATTTACGATGTCCATGCAAATCAGACCTCGTGCCGAGTATAGGAATGGAGCTTTGTTTCCTCGGAATGAAGGGCAGAAGGCTGCATCCTTTATCAATAATCGTGCCCGCTTGTCTATGGATTATAAGCGCTCGGATCTGGAAATCAAAATGTCTGCTCAGCATGTCGGTGTCTGGGGACAAGATCCGCAGATTGACAAGAACGGACGTTTCATCTTGAATGAGGCTTGGACGAAACTGAATTTCGGACAGGGATTTTTTGCACAACTAGGTCGTCAAACATTGGTTTATGATGACGAGCGTATCTTAGGAGGGTTGGATTGGAATGTGGCCGGTCGATATCATGATGCGTTGAAGTTAGGATATACCAATAAAAATAATGAACTTCACCTTATCCTCGCTTTCAATCAGAATGATGAAAAAAAGATAGGTGGTACTTATTATAATGACGCTATCGGACAACCTTACAAGAATATGCAAACAGTTTGGTATCACTATAAAGCAAATAAAGTTCCGTTTGATGCTTCTCTGCTATTTATGAATCTGGGATTAGAAACGGGAGATGCAGCTACACAGGACTCTCATACCCGTTACTTGCAAACAATGGGAACTTATCTCACATATAAGAATAATAGTTGGAACTTAGATGGTGCTTTCTACTATCAGATGGGTAAGAATAAAAATACGGAGAAAGTTTCAGCTTTGATGGGAAATGTACAGGCTGCTTATACTTTTAATCAGACATGGGGAGCGGTAATCAGCTTGATTATTTAAGTGGTGATAAAGGTAATGGAGATAAATATAAAGCTTTTGATCCTCTTTACGGGACGCATCATAAGTTTTACGGAGGAATGGATTACTTCTATGCTTCTTTGTTTAAAGACGGATTTGCACCGGGGCTTGTGGATAGTCGTGTTGGAGTCTGTTTCCATGCATCTACCAAAGTAGATATGGAACTGAATTATCACTATTTTACCACTGCGGTTAAACTAGCGGATTTGAGCAAATCATTAGGCTCAGAGGTTGATTATCAGATTAATTGGGTAGTTATGAAAGATGTGAAACTGTCTGCTGGATATTCTTTCATGCGTGGTACAAAAACAATGGATGTAGTGAAAGGAGGAGATCATAAAAGTTGGCAGGACTGGGGATGGGTCTCGCTGAATATAAATCCGAAAGTTTTATTCGTAAAATGGTAACAAGCATATCTTATATAATTTCAAATTGTGCCACTTCGGTGGCACAGTTGTGTCGGTAAGATGGTACGACTGTGTCACTAGGGTGGCATAAGTGTGCCATCAAGGTGGCACAACATTGTTTATTAAATAGGAAATAATGTTGTAATACTACTCTACAGAATAGGGCACCTATTGAACTAAAATAAAATGAATAGATAATGAGTGAGTGCCCCGTAAACAGGGGATGATTTAAATGTATTTTTCTAATGCCGTTTGGTTCAAAATCTCTATTCGCTTTCCTTCCATTGTGATTAGTTGTTCCTTGATCATTTTATTGATTTCTTTGGATAAAGCAGGACGTGTTACGTTTAGATATTCGGCCAATTGAGACTGAGTGTGCATAATATTCACTATCAAAGAGTCCTTCTTCTTATGCTCAAACAGGTAAACAATGAATCTTTCCCGCACAGTCTTACGTGAAAGAGGTTTTAATCGAGATACTGTGCAAATGTTGCAATTACCAGCAATACATAGAAAATTATGCAGTACTTGAGGGTCTTGACTGATGACTTTGAAAGTCGATTCTTTAGTAGCCATCAACACTACACTATTTTCAATAGCTGTGAAAGTGGCAGGTAGTGTATTGTTTGAGTTAAACAGATGGGGAGTGGCAAAAGTGCGTGGAGCAATGATGTATTCAATCATCACTTCATTTCCTAGTCCGTCGATAATGTCAGTACGCAATTTCCCCTCTAACAATACAAAGAGCTTATTACAAGGTGTACCTTGCATAACGACAATTTCCTTTTTATCTGCTTCATAAACCACAAACTCCAACTTATCAAGCAAAGAGTGCTTGATATTTAAGGGTAATTCCTGAAAAAGAGGAATTTTAAATAACTTTTCTTTATGCGAATCGGATAGCGGGATCTTTCTCATTGTTTTGTGATATTGTGTAATAGGACAAAGATAGAAATTATAAATGGCTCGGAAAAATTTTTCTTCTTTTTGTTGCTTGTTTGGAGCTTGTTGGTGAGTCTGGGAGTTAAGAATTCCCTTCTTCATTTAGAACTAATTTCTGGCTAAGTATTTGATCTGCCATAGAATTATCCTAATTTTGTGGCAGAACTTTTTGTTGGGTATAATTCTAAAATCAAAATCATGGGATATACAATAACCACCCTTGTAGAGAATTGTGTCTATGGACGCAAATTGCAAGCTGAACATGGGCTATCTCTTTATATTGAGGCCTCCGGTTATCGATTGCTCTTTGATACAGGTGCATCCGATCTGTTCATACGTAATGCGCGTTTGTTACATATTGATCTGCAAACAGTAGATTATTTGATTCTTTCTCATGGTCATAGTGACCATACAGGCGGGTTACGTTATTTTCTGGAATTGAATAGCCGAGCAACAGTCGTTTGTAAACGAGAAGTTTTTTCTCCGAAATTTAAGGATGATCGTGAGAATGGAATCAAACATACACAGACATTCGAAATTTCCCGCTTTCGTTTCATTGATGACCAAACAGAACTTGTTCCCGGAGTTTTTCTTTTCCCGTCTTTTGAGATTGTAGATCAAGAAGACACTCATTTTGAACGTTTTTGGGTACAGCAGGAAGAGGGCCGTAAAATACCTGATACCTTTCAGGATGAATTGGCGGTGGCTTTGGTTGATTCTAAGGGGCTGAATGTGCTAAGTGCATGTTCTCACCGCGGAATTACGAATATATTGCGGACTATACAGGAGGCATTTCCCGGACTCTCTTGTAATCTGGTATTAGGTGGCTTTCATATTCATAATGCGGAAGAGCAGAAATATCGGGTGATTGCGAGTTACTTAAGGAACTTTTTACCTCTTCAAATAGGTGTTTGTCATTGTACAGGGGTAGATAAGTATGCATTCTTTTATCGGGATTTTGGGGAGAGAATATTCTATAACTATACAGGAAGAATTATCCAAACTGATTTGAAAAATAATATATAATTGATTGATATGAAGAAATTTATTACATGTTTAACACTTGCGCTGACGGCATTATCCGGTTATGCTGTCACCCCTTTATGGATGCGTGATGCACGTATCTCACCGGATGGAACGGAAATTGTGTTTTGTTATAAAGGAGATATTTATAAAGTACCTTCCCAAGGAGGTACTGCTACTCAATTGACAACGCAAGCATCCTATGAAGCCAATCCGGTATGGTCGCCCGACGGAAAGAAAATAGCATTTGCCAGTGACCGTAACGGTAATTTTGACCTTTTTATTATGTCTGCCAATGGAGGAGTAGCTCAACGACTTACGAGTCATTCAGCTTCAGAAATACCTTCGGCTTTTACTCCTGACGGGCAGTATGTACTTTTTTCAGCTTCTATTCAAGACCCTGCAAGTAGTGCATTGTTTCCTTCTGGAGCAATGACAGAATTATATAAAGTTCCTGTAAACGGAGGGCAGACAGAACAAGTACTGGCAACACCTGCCGAACGAGTTTGTTTTGACAAAGTGGGGAAGAACTTTCTTTATCAGGATCAAAAAGGTTTTGAAAATGAATGGAGAAAACATCATACATCGTCGATTACAAGAGATCTTTGGTTATATGATATCCAGAACGGAAAGCATACGAATCTGACCAATCGGGGAGGAGAAGATAGGGATCCGGTTTTTGCGCCGGATGGAAATTCAGTTTATTTTTTGAGTGAACGTAACGGAGGATCATTTAATGTCTATTCTTTCCCATTGAATGCTCCTCAGCAGGTGAAGGCTATAACTGAGTTCCGTACTCATCCGGTACGATTCCTGTCGGTGAGTGATAAAGGTACGTTGTGTTATACTTATGACGGTGAACTTTATACACAGGAGACAAATGCTCGTCCTAAGAAAGTGAAAGTGGAATTAGTTCGTGATGATGAGCCTCAACTGACTACATTAAGATTCTCTCAAGGAGCAACTTCTGCCAGCGTATCGCCTGACGGAAAGCAAGTCGCTTTTATCGTACGTGGTGATGTTTTTGTGACTGCGACAGAATATGGAACAACAAAACAAATAACAAATACTCCGGCTGGCGAGTCTGCTGTTTCTTTTGCTCCAGACAACCGTACATTGGTTTATGCTAGTGAACGGAATGGCAATTGGCAACTTTATACCGCTAAAATAGCTCGTAAAGAAGAAGCGAATTTTCCAAATGCAACTCTTATCGATGAGGAAGTGTTGCTTCCTTCACAAACAGTAGAACGTACTTATCCGCAATATTCTCCGGATGGCAAAGAATTGGCTTTTATTGAAGATCGTGTTCGGTTGATGGTGTATAACTTGGAGACGAAAAAGGTACGTCAGGTTACGGATGGTTCTACCTGGTTTAATACAGGAGGTGGTTTTGATTATGAATGGTCGCCCGACGGTAAATGGTTTACCCTTGAATTTATAGGAAACCGTCATGATCCTTATTCGGATATAGGTATTGTCAGTGCTGAAGGAGGAGAAATCACTAATCTGACAAATAGCGGATATATCAGTGGTTCTCCGCGTTGGGTGCTCGATGGAAATGCAATTCTTTTCCAAACAGAGCGTTATGGTATGCGTGCACACGCTTCGTGGGGATCACAACAGGACGTTATGCTAGTATTTTTGAATCAGGATGCTTATGATCGTTATCGCTTAAGTAAAGAGGATTTTGAGTTACTCAAAGACTTTGAGAAGGAACAGAAAAAGGCAAAAGAGAAAGAGAAGGAAGGAGACAAGAAGAAAGACGGAGATAAGGTTAAAAAAGAGACGGAAGATAAAGACAAGAATAAAACCGAAGATAAAAAAGAGGATAAGAAAGATATTGTCGTGGAACTTAAAGGGATTGAAGACCGAATTGTACGTCTCACTCCTAATTCATCTAATTTAGGTAGTGCTATCTTGTCGAAAGATGGAGAAAATCTTTATTATTTCTCAGCTTTTGAAGGAGGATATGATCTCTGGAAAATGAATCTTCGTGAGAAGAATACGAAACGTCTGCATAAATTGAACTCAGGATGGGCATCGTTGATGCTTGATAAAGATGGAAGTATATTCTTATTGGGCAGTAGAAATATGCAAAAGATGGATGCGAAATCGGATGCCTTGAAATCCATTAATTATCTGGCTGAGATGAGGATGGACTTGGCAGCCGAACGGGAGGCTATGTTTGACCATGTATATAAGCAACAGCAAAAACGTTTTTACAATCTCAATATGCATGGAATAGATTGGGATACTATGACTGCCGCTTATCGCAAATTTCTGCCTCATATCGACAATAATTATGACTTTGCCGAATTGTTGAGCGAGTGGTTAGGTGAACTAAATGTATCACATACCGGAGGACGCTATTATCCGAGAGGTAATGGAGATGTGACTTCTAATTTAGGTTTATTGTTTGACTGGACTTATCAGGGAAAGGGTATGCAGATAGCTGAGATTGTGGAGAAAGGGCCGTTCGATCATTCTCGTACCAAGGTCAAGACGGATGTATCATTGAAAAGATAAATGGAGAAGAGATTACTTCTGATAATAATATAACGAACTTGTTGAACAATCAAGCAAGAAAGAAAACGCTGGTTTCTATCTATGATCCACAGAGTAAAGAGCGCTGGGATGAAGTGGTCATGCCAATCACAAGCGGACAGTTGAATGGATTATTATATGATCGGTGGGTGAAACAACGTGCGGCAGATGTTGAGAAGTGGTCAAATGGACGGTTAGGATATGTTCATATTCAGTCTATGGGAGATGATAGTTTCCGTACTATTTACTCGGATATATTGGGGAAATATAATAATTGTGAGGGGATTGTAATTGATACGCGATTTAATGGAGGTGGTCGTTTGCACGAAGATATTGAAATCCTATTCAGTGGACAGAAATATTTCACTCAAGTGGTGCGTGGGCGTGAAGCTTGTGATATGCCCAGCCGCCGTTGGAATAAGCCTTCTATTATGTTGCAGTGCGAAGCCAACTATTCGAATGCACATGGTACTCCTTGGGTATATAGCCATCGTAACATAGGCAAACTTGTCGGAATGCCTGTGCCGGGTACGATGACTAGTGTGTCCTGGGAAACTTTACAAGATCCTTCATTAGTTTTTGGTATTCCTATTATTGGTTATCGTTTGCCTGATGGTAGTTATTTGGAAAATAGTCAATTGGAACCGGACATTAAAGTAGCCAATAGTCCTGAAAAGGTGGTTAAAGGTGAAGATACACAATTGAAAGCTGCGGTTGATGAGCTTTTAAAAGAGGTGGACGGATTAAAGAAATAGGAGGATCTTATTTTTAGAATTATCATATTTCTGATGCGTGGATTTTACAGATTCAATAAAGAGTTCGGTAAAATCCACGCTTAATTGTTTATGACACTGTCCAAAATATTGTGTAAGTGGAAACAGGATTCAGTTATAGGTTCTCTTTATAGGTACTATAGAATATTTTGTGTGATATACTATCCATTAATTCTTGTCATTTCCCTTGTTTGCAATAGAAAAAATCACAGCAAAACAACTACCTTTTCCTACTTCTGAATATACTTCTATGCGTCCTGATAGTTTTTCAATAATAACCTTACAAATAGGAAGTCCGAGACCGCTTCCTTGTCCAAACTCATCGCTCTTGTAAAAACGGTTAAAGATCATCATAAGTTCCTTATCATCAATTCCCTTACCGCTGTCTTTCACATATATGCAAACTTCATTGCGAGTCTGGTCAATTTTACATCCTAATGTGATATACCCACTTTGAGTAAACTTGTTGGCATTGTTCAATAAGTTAGAAATAACTTGGATGAAGCGTGATCGGTCTATATTTACAGGCAGAAGCATTGTTTCATCTAATTCAAGATGAAACTGCAAGGAAGGTTGGATTAATGACTGATATTGAAAATAAATTTCTTTGATAATTTTTGTTACATCCCATACTTTTATATCAAAATCCATGTTACCAGAGTCTAAATGGGATATTTCCAGCACATCATTTATAAGCTTTAAAAGCAGTTCATTATTATGATTAATGATTTCCAGCATACTTTTTTTTTCATCTTGGTCGATTTCGTCGGCACTTTCTACCAATAAGTTAGTGAATCCTACAATGGCATTGAGTGGGGTACGAATTTCATGACTCATGTTATTGAGGAAGGATTGTTTCAATTCAGCCTTTTCAGCTATCTCTTTGGCTAAAATAAGTTGATGTTCGCGTTCTACAACTTCTTGGATATTCTGCATAATACCTGCTAGCATCGTTTCACCTTGTGCATCAGTCAGGCTACGGCATCGGAGTTCATACCAATGATAGTCATTCTTGTCGTTGAAACAGAATCGTATACGCAATATTTGTATGCTTGGAGATTTGTATAGTGTTTCGTTATATGGATCTAATAGTTGCAAATCATCAGGATGTACATACTTTAAAAGATCAGTTTGTGTAAAACGACGTTGTTTTAGTCCTGTCAAACGAATAAAATGGTCGTCAAATTCTATTTCACCCCTGTGCATATTCCAGAGCGAAATCTGACCTCCATCTGTAGAAAGAGTCAATCGCTTATGGGCTTCCTGAAGAATATTCAGATTTTTATGTTCGATCAGAGAATGCCGGTAAATACGTAGTAATATAGTGGATATAACGATGAATGCAAGAATAAATAATCCGATTAAAAAATAGAGTTCCTTGCGATAACGATCATGAAAAGAATAATTGATAATGCGTACATTTGAGGATACATTTTTAATATCATAATCATTATAAGCTGAGAAACAAGTCCAGTCTAATACATATTCTTTCTCTAAATCTCTTATTTTAACTATACCGATTTTTTCTTTATTGAATAACTGGATAGCCAGATTGACAGCAGCTCGGGCAGAAATCTCTTCAGTGGCCATATAGCCTCCCACAATGTTTGCCCCTTCTCCGAATCCTCGGTGTAAACAACTGAAAGAAGGGATATTTAGAGTTTTGACTGTTGGAAGTACTGCTAAATCGAATTTATCGAGTAAAAATACTCTTTTCTCCTGATCGGACTTTGATCTATCTAATATAGAAAGTAAAGAACTGTTTTTAATGTATTGGAAAGGACAAAGGCTAATCATCAAATCTTCCTTTTTATTATTGGCAACTGCTGGCATGAGACTATAATATTCAATCATTTGTCTCATCTCTTTATATTCAAATTCATTGGTAAATGCTGATTGTGGGCTTAGAAAACGCACATTTTTTCTATCAACGATATGAGTTAATAAGTCAAAGGATTGACGTCCGGGTGGAGTTAAATCAATGTTATAAATAACTTCTATGCTTTTATGAGGTTGTAATGACTTTATAAATTCAATGTTACGTTTAAAGTCCGGAGTATCACGTAAAAATATATTTTTCTGGTCTCATATTCTTTAATAAGTTTCTCGTCAGGGAAATGTACATTGCAAGCTACTACGGGAATGGAGGAAAGGAGGCGGTGTTTGGTGGATAATAAAGAATTGACAGATTGATCTCCAACTGTCAGGATTAGATCGATAGGCTTATTTTTGATAGTCTCCAAATAATTACTCATATTTTCTATTCCAACTTTCTGGCAGGAATTATTGCAATCAAGATAGAAGTTATTGAAAATAGGCTCTATTCCTTGTTCTCTGAACTCCTGTTTTAAAAGTTCTTCAAAATTTCCGTTGCCAATGCCGTTTTCCGAGAAAGAATATATGAGGGAGATATATTTATGTGTTCTATTATTTGTGATATACCACCGTTTGAAGTTATAGCCACATAAAAAGGTGACTAACAAACAGACAACGATGAATATGTATTTATACTTAAAATTAACAAATGTCATAACTTAATTTTATTCCAACAAGAGTAATATAATTTTCAAGATAGTAGAGTTCTCGGTTAAATATATATTATTGAGTATTTTCCTTATGAACTATTTTGCTGAATTTTATATTTTCTAGTTGTATTTCTCATTTGATTGTTTGCTTTGTTCCCTATTTCTTAGAAAGTAGTATGGAACTGTTAATTCACCTCTCTTTCTCATGATAGTGATTTTAATAACTGTGTTAATTCTTCTCTCCAGTCAGTATCATTTTGAGGTTGGAATGTATAGAATCCTAGTTTTTTTCCGATACCTATATTTACACTTCCGTCATCTACAAAAATAGTTTCTGAAGGAGTTATCTTACTATCTTTTATCATGAAATTGAAAATCTCAGGTTCCGGTTTTGTGTAACCTATTTGATAGGATAGATAAAGTTTCTCACAATAATCAGCCAAGGATTTTCCTTGTGATGAGAATTGAGGACTACATGCCCACGACATCACATAAGGATTGGTATTGCTTAAAATGTATATACGATATGATTTTTTAAGTTCTAATATATAATCTAATTTGCGTATATCTATTCCTGTAATGAATCCCATCCATGCTTGTTGGACTTCTTCTATAGTAAGCTCTCTACTACATAGTTTGCTTAATTCTTTCCGGAATTCATCAACACTTAATTTACCTTCTTCTAATTCCTGGAAAATACCAGTTTGGTGATATTTATCCAAACGTATTTCTGCATCCTTTAATCCTATTTTGAAGAATGCCTGAACTGCTTTGTCACGACTAATATCGGCAATAACACCACCGAAATCGAATACTATATTTTTTATCATATTTTTAAAGCTCTACGTAATAAAGATAGAACTAAAAGCTTTTAATTTAGTCACTGCTCTTTTTAATTATCTAAAGTCTGCTAATAACTTTTTAGACTGTTACTTATAATTTAAATGTAGGATTCAGACATATATTAGTGAAATTACGATTTTTTCAAATAGGTATTATAGATGGATTTAAATGTATTCTCATCTCCTTGTTTTATTTCACAATCGTTCTTTTTCATACTTTTAATAATGTCCATAAATAAAATTTAATTGATCAAAGATACAAATATATTCTGGGAATTCAATTTTTTAGAGAGAAATATAGCTTTGATGTTATGAATTTGAATATTACAAATGTGCTGTAAAGTTATGGTAACTTATGAAGTATTTTGTAACTTTGAACTTATTATGTGTAACCAAAGTAAATTAAATATGAGAAACACAAAGTTTAGAATAGAAGTAATTTTATTAAAGTTATTTACATTTATACTATGTAGTGCTATGACACCTACCCAAATGCAGGAGAAAGATCAAATTCCGATTAAAATAACATTTGATCAGCCGGGAGCACTTTACCATGTTAAAGAAAAGGGAACAGCTTTTATACAAGTTCCGGATTCCTATCAGGAAGTGATAGTAGAATTATTAGATACAGATAGAAAAGTGTTGACCCGGAAACCGTTTTCGATAGAAAAGAAGGAGCATTCTCCCATTCACTATCCACTTAAACAAAAGGATTTAGGATATTATACTCTAAAGGTGATTGCTGTGTCCGGGATAAAAACTGACACTATCGAAGGAGGATTTGGAGTAATACCGAATGTAACTCTTACAAAAAAAGATTGGGATTCTCCTTTTGGTATTTGCGGGCATTTTACCCGATATGATTATAAGAAATGGAAGATTGCAGCAGTGCAACAGAAGTTGGGTATAGCTTGGGTACGTGATGAAAGTAATTGGAAGAAAGTTATTGAAGACGGATTAAAGAGCGATCCTGATTTGGATTATCTGGATAGCCATCATATCTGCTGGCTCAATTTGTTTGGATATGTAGATTCATTTAATGGTGTACAAAATAAGAAAGGCATTTGGACTTGGGATAACGATATATCTATTCTAAAAAAATATGTAGAACTGACTAAAGGACATTTCCCTATATTTGAGTCGCAAAATGAACCTAATAATTTTGGTGGATGGTCGAAACGTTGGCCGCATCCTGAGGGACAACAATGGCGGCCTCAAGGTTGGGGAAAACCGTTTGCGGACCTTATTAAGCAGATGGGAGATTCTATTCGTGAGGTAGATCCATCCATTCAATTAATGTGGCAGGGGGAAGGGGAATGGATTGAATATTTTGTAAATGAAAGAGGAGCAGCTCCTTATATTGATGTTGTTGCAATTCATCCCTATGTGAATGATAAAATCTATCCTGAAACGGAGAAATTCGCTTCCGGTTTTTATAATGAAAATAAGAATAAACTGAAGGAGTTGAAAGTATCAACAGAAATGTGGGTTACGGAAGTGGGTTGGACTACTTATACAAGTGATGGGAAACCTAACCATTATGTACCTGTTACCGAATATGAACAGGCTGCTTATCTGGTTAGAACTTATTTATCACATCTATACTATGGGGCTAAAAAAGTGTTCTGGTATGAGATTGCTGATGAACCGTTCGGAGCTTATAATCCCGAAGCCTTTTTCGGTATTCTCAGATTTAATGAATCTCTTAGTGTGAAACCGTCTGCCGTAGCATATTCTAATATGATACATAATTATAGATATGCAACTCCTATTGGCAAATATACAGGTTCGACGTATGGATTTGCGTATGATAATAAAGGGAAAACTCAGATGTGTTTGTGGATAGAAAAGGGACATAGCGAAGAGACCTTGCATTTACAGCATACTAAAAAGATAATTGTCACAGATATTTTTGGAAGAATGCAACTATTTAAAGTTGTGGACGGAAAAGTAACTATTTCTGTCGGATACTTACCTGTGACAATAACAGGTATTGATAAAAAGGATTTTAAGAAGTTATATATTCCTCGAATGATTGTAGAATAATAATGGATCGTTATTGACTATCTGTCAAACTCTTTTTTATGTTTTTTCGTTATATTCTATGAAGTTGTATTGCTGTAGTAGTGGCAACGAAAATAATTGTTTTATTGAACCTGGTTCATATTTTAGCAAATCATTTTTTAATTTATAGTAATTATGAAAAATCTAAATGTAATGGCGGGAGTGTGCTTGTTGGCAATGACAGCTTGTACACCCCAACAAGTAAGTGTGAAGGGAGTGATCTCTGACGTTACAATGAATACTTTAACTATCGTTTCTCAATTGGGTGACACCTTAGAGTTTAGTACACTAAATGCCGAAAGAGACTCTCCCAGCGGAATATTATTGGAAGACACTGCTACAGTATATTACAATGGAAAGTATTCTGAAGGAATGTCGGCTACTAAAATAGTAGTGATTCCTCGTGAAAAGGCGCTTTTAGGTGGTGATCGTGATGACCATGGATGTATCGGTTCTGCCGGATATGTATGGTGTGAAGTTCAGCAAGATTGCATACGCCTTTTTGAGAAAGGAATACGTACGGAAGCTATAGACGGGAGTGGCGCTTCTGCTTTTATCGTTTTTAGTCCGGATTCTGTGCGGGCAGAACTTTTCTTTTCTAATAATCAGCCTAATGAAATATTGGATAAACGTAGTTTGCCATACGGTGGATCTGCCTGGAATGTAGAAGACGATGATACAAAGAATGTAAGACTTATAGACGGATTGTGGACAATCAGCCAGAGAGGTAAATTGATCTTTAGTCAGAAAAAGGACGAAGGAAAATAGTTCCTTATCTTTTATCTTTAAAGATGATTGAAGGAGCTGTTTCTCACAAATTGGAAAACGGAGACTTTATTGAAGAACAGAGCGCCTTATTGATGTAAATAGGCGCTCTGTTTGAGTAATCAGAGAAACAGTATGAACTATTATTTATCCGATAAGATTCATAATATCTTCCACAATCTGTTCGTCAGTCAAATGATTGGCACGAAGCAGTTCTTGCAAATCAAAACGATCTACAAACTCTTTTTTTGCTCCGAAGTTAAGAACCTTCATATCCGAGGCCCCATAGTAACGGGCGATCTTTTCACCAAATCCTCCGTCCAATACACCATCCTCCAAAGTAATCACCAGCTGATGATCAGCTTTCAGTTCATTCATGAGTACACTATCCACTCCTGTGATATAACGCGGATTGATTAATGTAGCGTCAATGCCTGTTTGCTTTTTCAATAAAGAGATCACTGACTGTCCTAATCCAAAGAAAGAACCCAAAGCCAGAATTGCTACTTTTGAACCACGATGAGTAATTTTATAACGGTTGGGTTCGCTATAATCAGTATCGACAGGTTCACCACAACTAATAACTTCGGTTGCCGGAACACGAATCGCTACCGGATGTTCGTTTTGACGGATACTCCATTCGAGCATAGCCAGATATTCTTCTTTGCAAGTCGGTGCCAGATAAACCATATTAGGGATGTTGCTAATGAGTGGAATATCGAAGAAACAGAGATGTGTTACATCATTCATACCAGATAATGTTCCCCAGAAAACTAACAACACTGCCGGATTATTATTAATACAGAGATCTTGCGAAAGCTGGTCATAAGAACGTTGGATAAATGTACTATATACTCCATAAACAGGTTTTCCACCATTGGCTGCAATACCTGAAGCCAGCGCTACAGCGTGTTCTTCAGCAATACCGACATCCACGAATTGTTTACCTGCTTCCTGCCGACGATTCGGAGTAAATCCCATAACGGTGGGAGTACCCGAAGTTATTGTTACTACACGTGAATCTTCTTTCATTTTCTTTAGCAGATACCGTGCGGTTACTTCGGAATAATCTCCCGTCTGACCGTAATTCGCTTTCGCTTCTCCTGTTTCTATGTTGAATGGAGTACGCCAATGATAAGTCTCTTTGTTTTGTTCAGCACGTTCATAACCTTTGCCTTTAAGCGTGTTAATATGTACTACAATAGGATGTTGGATATCTTTTACCTTGGAGAAAGCCTCAATCAAAGTTTCCACATTATTGCCATCCTTTACATACATATAATCAAGACCCATAGCTTTGAAGTAGTTACATTCACATTGACCGTTACTGTCACGCAGAGCTTTTAGATTCTGGTATAAGCCTCCATGATTTTCGGCAATGGACATCTGATTATCATTAACGATAATGATCATATTACTACCTAAATCCGCAGCATAATCCAAACCTTCGAAAGCTTCACCGCCGCTTAACGAACCATCGCCTATCACTGCTATTATATTTTCATTTCCTCCATTCAGATCTCGCCCTTTAGCCAATCCGCTTGCCAAACTAATGGAAGTCGATGTATGACCTATAATAAAGAAATCATGTTTACTTTCTTTGGGTTCGGTATAACCTGACACTTCATCATATTTGTCCGGATTAAGAAAGGCATCTTTACGTCCAGTCAGCATCTTGTGCACATAACTTTGGTGTGACACGTCAAATACTATTTTATCTTTTGGAGAATTGAACACATAATGTAAGGCAATAGTCGCTTCCACTATTCCGAAATTAGGTCCAAAGTGCCCTCCATGTTCACTTAACTTTTGCAACAGTGCCATACGAATTTCACCACTTAAACCATTCAGTTCTTTCACTGATAACTTCTTTACATCTTCCGGGGAATAAATATTTTCTAAGTACATACATAAATAATGTTTTAAAATTTTCCTTTTAATTATTGATGCAAAGGTATAGTGGAATCGCGAACCTGATTGTATATAAATTACGGGTTATGTAACCATGATTACTGTTTCTATCAAGAACTGTACTTTTCCTGTAAGAAGAACCGCTCACCCTCAAAAAAGCTAAAAAGTGCCATATAACAACATTTAATGCTAATTTATTGTTAGTTAGTATGCTGTTAATCAGTATTTTTTTATTTTTGTGATAAAATAATAGGGAAATCCCTATAATCGTTTGGGGAAAATCTCCCTTTAAAGGAGAATCTCTTCTTTATCTTTGTAAAGTGAAAAAGTATAAGTAATTATATAAACCGCGATGATATGAAAAAGATTGTTTATTTCCTGTTGATTGCTTTATGCCTCCCGCTAGGCCTGAGGGCACAAAGCGCTGATGATGACCTTTACTTCATCCCTTCTAAAGATAAAAAGGAGAAAAAAGAAACTCCGGTCAAGAAGGAACCGAAGAAACAGGTTACGACCAACATCTATACCTCTCCGGGTACTACGGTCGTTATTCAAGACCGTAAGGGAAAAACACGAGATGTGGATGAATATAATCGTCGTTACGATGCTCGTGACAACGAGTTCGAAATGGAGAATGACACTTTATATATTAAAGGAAAAAAGACTTCAGATTTAGATGGAGAATGGATAAATGGTGAGTTCAACGGAACAGATGAAGATTATGAATATGCAGAACGTATTATTCGTTTTCGTAATCCGCGTTTCGCTATCAGTGTCAATAGTCCGCTCTATTGGGATTTAGTCTACGGAGTTAATTCGTGGGACTGGAACATTTATACTGATGGATTTTATGCTTATGCATTCCCTACATTCGGTAATCCGGCTTGGTGGGATTGGCGCTATAACTCTTTTGGTTGGGGCTGGAATTATGGCTGGGGATGGAATTACGGTTGGGGCTGGAATCGTCCTTACTGTGGTTGGGGATACTATCCTTATTATGGTAGCTACTGGGGTGGCTGGTATGGTGGCGGTTCATGGGGACATCATCATCATCATTGGGGTGGTGGTCCGAGTTGGGGAGGCGTAAGCCGACCTTATTATGGTGGACGCAGTGTACTGAATGCCAATAATCGTGCCCGTTATAGCAGTGGTTCATCATTTTATTCTAGACGAGGTGAGGGAAGCCGTTCCAACTATCAGGGAAGTTCTGTTCGTGGATCATCCAATGGCAGAGTCGTAGGTACTCGGATTCCTACAAATTCCCGTATAGAGGTACATCCGGTACTCGAGGTGAATCCTCTCGTCGTGGTTCATCTACCTATACGCGTCCTAGTAGTACACGTGCTAATACGTCAACTACTACAAGAGAACCATCTACATATCGTCGAAGTTCATCTACGGAAACTCGTAGAAGTTCTTCTTACTCTCGTGGTAATTCTTCTTCATCTTCCCGTGGAAGTTCAACCTATACTCGTGGTAGCTCTTCCTCTACTCGTAGCAGCTCGACTTATTCTCGTGGAAGTTCATCTTCTTCACGTAGTAGTTCAACGTATTCACCGGGTTCTAGTCGCAGTTCATCACCGTCTTATACTCCTTCCAGAAGCAGTAGTCCATCCTATACTCCTTCTCGTAGTAGTAGCCCATCTTATAGCCCTTCTTCTAGTGGAAGTTCTCGTAGTAGCGGTGGTTCTTCTCGCAGTTCTGGTGGTGGCTCTTCACGTTCATCTGGCGGTGGTAGTAGAAGATAGCATAGGGAAGAAAATAGCAAGCAGATAAATGATTGACTAAAGATATAAAGTTATGAAAAATATAGGTAAATTAACCCTAATCGGTGTACTTCTTTTTTGCATGGGTAGCGTGTATGCACAGCCTACTATCTATGATGCCAATCGTTGGATGGGAAGCGACTTAAATGGAACCGCACGTTTTATTGGTATGGGTGGCGCTATGGGAGCATTAGGAGGTGACATTTCAACTATGGGAACCAATCCTGCCGGCATCGGTATATATCGTAGTAATGATGCGATGTTATCTTTTGGCTTTACCAATATAGGTTCCAAACAATCAGGAGGTGGACCGAGCGTAGATAAATTTCGCGGTTCCTTTGATAATGCGGGATTTATACTCTCAACGAAAATAGGAAATTATTCCTCTTTACGTTTTGTAAATTTCGGTTTTAATTATCGCCGTACGAAATCTTTTGATAAGAATATGGTAATGAATGGAATCTTCGGATCGTCTCAAACAGAGACTATGGCAGGAATGTTGAATTATAATGATAAGGGGCAGTATGCTCCATTCCCTGTTGAAACTCTGAACCGGAAAGATGCCTATACAAATCCGGATATACCTTGGCTTGGATTATTGGGATATGACGCACATTTAGCTGTTCCGGAATATCTTGAGAATACAGAAAATCCCGAAGAAGGAGAGTTGTTCAATGGTTATCTTTCATATTTTAACAATGGTGATAAGGTAAGACAAGCTTATACAGCTCGTGAAAGAGGAGGTCTACATTCTTATGATTTCAATGTCTCTTTCAATTTCTATGATCGGTTTTATCTGGGTGCAACTATTGGTGCATATAGTATAGACTATAAACGTACAAGCCTTTATAAAGAGGACTTTACTGATAAGCAAGGTAATGAACAAGGTGGTTATGATCTAGGTAATGACTTCTGGTCTGATGGTAGTGGAGTTGATTTAAAGTTAGGATTTATTTGGCGTCCGATTGAAAGTTCTTCTTTCCGTATTGGGGGTGCAATCCATACTCCAACTTTCTATTCCATAACTGAGAGTAACCGTGCATTTATTGATTATGATTTGAATGTAGAAGGTGTAGCACCCGGATTTGCCGAACCTGTTGATCGTAATAGTAATCCGATGGATGGTGAATTTAAGTATCGCTTGGTAACGCCTTGGAAGTTTAATTTGAGTACAGGATATACATTTGGTTCGGTTGCTGCTGTAGGATTGGAATATGAATATATGGATTACTCATCCGCTAAAATAAAAACTCCCGATGGAGAGGAGTTGCAACAGACTGATGACGTGAAAACAATGATGGATGGAGTTCATACACTTCGTGCAGGAGTTGAGTTCAAGTTAGCTCCCGAATTTGCTTTCCGTCTGGGGTATAATCATGTTACAGCTTCAATGAAATCAAGCGCCTTTAAATATTTGCAGGACAACTCAATCCGTACAGATACGGAGTATTCAAATGCTGGGGCAACTAACAATTACACTTTAGGTTGTGGTTATCGTGGAGAGATGTTCTATGTAGATATGGCTTATCAATATAGTCAATACAAAGAAGATTTCTATGCTTTCTATAATAAGTATTTGGAAGGAACAGAATTAAAGAATAACAATCATAAAGTAGTCCTCACTGTAGGTTTGCGCTTTTAACAGAACAGTTTTCAATTTTCTATAATAACTTTTGTGTGTAAGGAAAATCCCTGGAATGCCAAGTGTCTAAGGCATTACCGGGGATTTTATGTTATATCTGTCCTATTTAAAGCAATTTCCAGTCTTTTGCATCAAAGCAAGGGTAAGCTTTAGTCCATTCTTCTGGTTCTATTTCGCCATAACTGTTGCTAAATCACGATGACCACTATGCGGCAGTTCGGATTATCTTTCAGCAATGTGAGAATCAATACACGCATCGAATGTTTTTGGCATGTGCTCCGATTTTCTCTATTTATACATTTTATTCTCGTACCTTGTAAGTCTTTTAACTTCTGGCTTTTTATAGTGAATATTTAATTGAATGTTTGGTACTAATGTGTATTTTCCTAATAGCCATAGAATTTACGTCCATATTTAATTTCGCAACTTTTGGACTGTTTTAGGAAGGACGCATAGAAGAGCCCATAAGTCATTTGGATATAGTTGACTGTTTTTTATTTTATGGGTTTGGGTAAAAACGCAATTAAGGTTATACTATCTGTAATTGGGGTATAACTTTTTTTCTTCCCTTCCGGGTAAAACATCAAATTCTGTAATTTGGGTAATAATAGCCGTAATATGTCTACAATGATTTTTCTCTATTCTTTCGAATTTTGCAATGTCGAAATTAGGTAATCAATATATTAATCATTAAAATAGGTAAGATATGAGACGAATACTATTATTGCTAGTAACATTTCTAACGTCATTAGGCATCAGCTTTTCCTTTGCGCAGACAGATGCGGATAATTTTTATAAGAGTGATCTGTTGAATACAGAGAAAGTGTCTTTTTCCAATCAGTATAAGATGAAAGTGAGCGGAAACCTTTTCCTGCCTAAAAGTATGAAAGAAGGGGATAAATACCCAGCCATCATTGTTGGTCACCCAATGGGAGCGGTCAAAGAACAGAGTGCGAATCTTTATGCGACTAAGATGGCTGAACGTGGTTATGTTACCTTATCTATTGACCTTTCATTTTGGGGTGAGAGTGAAGGGGAGCCTCGTAATGCTGTCTTGCCGGAAGTCTATGCAGAAACTTTCAGTGCAGCAATGGACTTTTTAGGTACACGTCCGTTTATTGACAGGAATCGTATTGGGGTAATTGGAATTTGTGGTAGTGGAAGTTTTGCTATCAGTGCTGCAAAAATCGATCCTCGCCTCAAAGCTATCGCAACGGTAAGCATGTACGATATGGGAACAGCCAATCGTAATGGATTGAAGCGCGCACTTACTTTGGAACAGAGAAAACAAATTCTTGTTGAGGCAGCCAATCAACGGTATGTGGAATTTATAGGGGGAAAGACTAAATATACCAGTGGTACAGTGCATGAACTGACCAAAGAATCTACCCCGATAGAACGTGAATTTTATGAATTCTATCGTACAT
>NZ_BAKK01000007.1 GCF_000614145.1 Bacteroides faecichinchillae JCM 17102
GTATGTTTGCGTCTAGCAAACACCCCTTTCTTTTATTTATACTAAAAAAGTATTGAATGGTACAAATATACTAACTATATTCCGCGAAATAACAGGCGGGTTAGTATATTGACATCATTTAACTAATATGTGTATAACTGTTGATGTTTACTAGTAAGTGATAATAGATAAGAAAGGATAAGGGAGGTTGTTGCCATAGGAAGGGTAGGGGATATGTAAAAAGGTGAAAATGAGGATGGAACTAAACTTTGGGTGCTTGTGCTAAGTAAAAAGAAACTAATGCTAACATATTACTTTTGCGTAGCAGTTAGGTGTGGCTAGATTCATGTATGATCTAAGTTCTAGGGAATATAAAGCCACTATTTATTGTCATTTGTCACTTTTCGGAATTAAGTATCAGATAATCAATAGTAAATTGGTGATAATAGACAAGTGACAATAGAGTGACAATAGAGATTCATAACATTTCTATTGTCACTACTATTTAGCAAATTTGTTATTTAAATATTTGATTGTCAGCCATTAAATAGACAATTCTATTACCGCTTCCCCGAGTGGTAAGAATCCCTTTATCCACTAGATTATTGAGTTCCCGCAGTGCTTTCCCCTTCAATAAACCTGTTATTTGAGTATATTCTCTGCGGGTGATAAAATGATTCTTGGTTAAAAACGCTTTAAGTCGGGAATGTCTTGTTTCTTCCGGTATATCCGATGATTGTTGAAAACCGGACTTAGCACGGGATACCGTTCCCGAACTACGTCTGCGAAACCATCTTGTAGCTCTGAAATTCACATTATCGAAAGAAATCGATACTGAGCGAATCTCTTTTTTATCCATCACCGGACGTGCTTTCAGGCTTGCGGAGAAATATCCGAATTCCCCCAGTTTGACATGATAACCTTCACTTAAATAATAAGAAACTTTCTCTTGGAGAGATACCATGATACCAGCTAAATCCCCCTCCGTAAAAGAAGAAGCTTCTGCTATCTCACGAAACAGTTGTTTGCTATCTATCGTTCCTTTCGATACAATTCGGGGATATAAAGGTTGGATTTCCCCGTCTCCATTCTCATTTGGTTTTCTTCGAAAATCATAATCTGCTGCCATTGCATTACTTGTTTTTTGTTAGTTAATAGAATTGTTATTCAACTGATACTGCGTGTAGTAGAACAAATACTAGTAACCTTAATGTGCTGACAAGGCTCGACTAATGTTTTTTGTAAGGTGCACGTTCTCGTTTCATGTACGTGAACCATTCGGATGATGTACGTGAACTCAAAGGATCACGTACGTGGGCCGATGGGACTATGTACGTAAAACGATTTTTATCATTGCAAAGATACATTAATTGAAGCTTTAAAACAACTAAATAAATGGTTTATTTTCTTTTAAATAAAGGGAATTTCGCAATTTTATATGCTGAATTTATTCAACTAAAATAAAGAGGTGAAAAGATTGGTTTTGTGCTATTAATTTATCTATCTTTGAAGGATATATAAATATTCAATAAGAAAAAATGAAGATAACACAAATCAGGGAGAAAGAAGGCGTAGAAGCGTTGAGTATAATAGAGTTTGATTTGTTGAAGGAGAAAATAAAAACAGAGATAAAGACATGTCCGGTCACCGGATTACGCCAGGCCCTGCATTATGTTTTACCCGGAGATACTTGTATGTTAGCTCAAAAGCTTCCTAAAGTAATGCCTGCTGCCGTCTTCGGACGTATTAATGGCGTAAGGCGTATGAAAACATACAATGGAGTTGTTGAACTAAGTGTCGGTCCGTTGGCTGGAAAGGCAGAAGTCGAGTTGGTGAAGAGAAAAGCGGCGGAACTGCCGCAAACCATGTTTTCCTTCATGGGGTCGAGTGGAAAATCGGTTAAGATATGGACATGTTTCACTCGTCCGGATGGAACATTACCTCAGACTTTGGAGGAAGCGGAAATCTTTCAGGCTCATGCTTATCGGTTGGCTGTGAAGTGTTACCAACCCCAAATTCCTTTCGACATTCAGTTGAAAGAACCTACCTTGGAACAATATTCGCGATTGAGTTATGATCCCGAACCTTTTTATCGGGCGAATTCCGTCGCTTTCTATCTATCTCAACCTTTGGGGATGCCTAAGGAAACAACTTACCGCGAAAAAGCAGTTGCAGAGAAATCTCCTTGGCAACGTATTGTACCCGGGTATGATGCAAAAGACGCATTAGCATTACTTTACGAAGCAGCTTTGCGGAAAACGTTGGAAGAAATGAAGGATGGGTGGACACCGGAGACAGATTTACAATCTTTGGTGATACAGCTGGCTAGGAATTGTTTTCTTTCCGGTATTCCTGAAGAAGAGGTGACTCGAAGGACTATTCATCGGTATTATGTTGCCGCACAAGCAATGCTGGTCCGCGCGATGATAGGAAATGTATATAAGGAGTGCAAAGGTTTCGGTAAGAAGGATGGACTGACAAAAGAACAATACCTTGCTTTGCAAACGGAAGAATTTATGAATCGACGTTATGAATTCCGGTACAACACACAGATAGGAGAGGTTGAATATCGGGATCGTTGTTCGTTCTATTTTCGTTTCCGGCCGTTGGATAAGCGGATGCAGAATAGTATCCTATTGGATGCACAAAGTGAAGGTATTGCGGTATGGGATCGTGATGTGGATCGTTATTTGTATTCAAATCGTGTACCTGTTTATAATCCGTTAGAAGAATTTATCTTTCATCTTCCCAATTGGGATCGGAAAGATCGGATAACGGAATTGGCAGCCCGTGTTCCTTGTGATAATCCACATTGGAACATGCTTTTTCATCGTTGGTTTCTGAATATGGTGTTGCATTGGCGAGGGCTTGATAAACAGTATGCAAACAGTACTTCTCCCTTATTGGTGGGGGCACAGGGAACTCATAAATCTACCTTTTGCCGAGATTTGATACCACCCGAACTTCGTGGTTATTATACCGATAGCATTGATTTCAGCCGAAAGCGGGATGCGGAAATGTATCTGAATCGCTTTGCGTTGATTAATATTGATGAATTTGATCAGATAACTCTTACGCAACAAGGTTTCTTGAAACATATTTTGCAAAAGCCGGTAGTTAATCTTCGCAAACCTTACGGAAATTCGGTACAGGAACTGCAACGTTATGCTTCATTTATTGCCACTAGCAATCAAAAGGATTTGCTGACTGATCCTTCGGGTAGTCGTCGTTTTATCTGTATTGAGGTAAAAGATGCTATTGATACGACTCGCCCGATTGACTATCAGCAGTTGTATGCACAGGCGATGTATGAGATTTATCATGGGGAACGGTATTGGTTTGATGAGAAAGATGAGGATATTTTGAAGCAAAGTAACCGGGAGTTTGAGCAGACGCCTCCTGCTATTCAGTTGTTTTATCATTATTTCAAGGCTGCAGGAGATGATCGGGAAGGAGAGTTCCTTTCTCCGATGGAAATTCTGGATTATTTGCAAAAAAGGACGACTATTTCTTTGTCTTCCGGCAAAGCAAATCACTTTGGAAGATTGCTTCAAAAAGCCGGAATACCTTCAAGACACACCAACAAAGGGACTGTATATCGGGTAGTTAAGTTGTAAAATGAGTGAATGATAATATAAAAATTAGTGGCAATAAAGTGACAATAGAAACTGATATTTTTCTATTATCACTTTATTGTCACTGCCTGTTGTCACTAATTTTCTGTTGATTATTAGTGACTTAACTATAAAAAGTGACAAGTGACAATAAAAAGGACTTATAAATCATAGAGTGCCTTGAGTTCAAGTTGTAACTGTTGGTTTATAATCTAGTATAGAAAATTAATATTAGAGAGAAGCCATTGAAAAAGTGTATTTCCTTATTGAGTTATCAGATATATTCCTTAATCTTCTCGGCGGAATCTACAATATAAGAGGGATTGAACTTTTCCAGTTCAGTTCGTGGACGAAATCCCCATGTAACTCCACAGGCAGTAATTCCGGCATTAGCGGCTGTTTGCATATCTACTCCTGAATCTCCCACATAGAGCACTTCTTTTTTGTCTACGCTGGCTATTTTTAGTATGTCAAAAACGATGGTCGGATCAGGTTTCACATTCCTTCCTTCGCGTTGACCAAACACTGCTGTAAAATGGATTTCGGGGAAATAATGTTCAATCAGCTTTTGTGTTGCCGAATGATATTTATTAGAAGCAACGGCTAACTGAATACCGGCAGTTTGCAAATTGGATAATAATTCGGGAATACCGGGATAAGGGCAACTATCATCTGCATTATGTTGATCGTAGTAAGGGATAAATTGCTTGCGGACACGAAGTACATTCTCTTCACTTTTCTCTCCTTCGGGAAGTGCCCGTTCAAAGAGTTTATTGATTCCATTTCCTACCATGAAGTGATATTGGTCAATTTCATGAGTAGGATATCCTAATTTATTTAAAGCATAATTAGTACTATGTGCCAAGTCGGCAATTGTATTGAGTAAAGTACCGTCTAAGTCGAATATAACTAGTTTTTTCATTGTGATTTTGAATGTCAATTATGTGTAACTAAAGATTCATTTACTTAACTTTGATTTTTATCGGATGATCTAATTCTTCTTTCCATTGGAGAAGATAGGCGAACCACGCTTCAGGTGTTTTATATCCGAAAGTCTCTTTCATAGAGGTGAAAGTAGTGTAATAATCGAAATAATTGGCCTGCGGTGCACCAACCGTATACAGATAGTTATCTTTGTCTTTCTCTTCCGATTGAACGTAACGTTGAGGAATACATGTTCCCAGCCCAACCGTTTCTTTGGCATATTTGACAGTATCATTTACGGGCCAGTCCGTTCCCCAACTGCCCACTAATCCTTTGTGGTCTGAGTATGAAACAGATCCGATAATATCTTGTACGCCTGTACAGAAAGTTTCATTTTTTAATGGCTCGTCAAAAAAGGCTTCAATATGCAGGTCACGATGTCCGGCATAAAGGGGGTAACGTGTCATCATGTTCAGTTCAGCACCTTGATATTTCCATCCTGTAACTTCAATCTCTGCAATTACACGAACAGGTCCGTAAGATATAATACGTTCGGTACGGGTATCCACGGGAGTGATATGTGTTGCTTTCTTTCCATTCCAACCTTTGAAAGCTCCTGGTCCGCAACTATCAAATACGCGGAGTACGTCGTCACCGAATCCTTTTGCTAATTGCGCGTCTGTAGGATAGAACTGAGACTCTTTGATTTCAAGACCTTTGTTGAACTTACCGTAAATATCCGGTGTCTGTTTCTCGTTAAAGTAAAGACGATATCCCACCAATTCGGATTCCAGAACCGGACCATGCGGACGTATCATATTATAGATCTCACTTGAACCGGGCACTGTGATAGATTGTACCGATTGGTGTCTGTTTTTTCGTGGCTCTGCAATAAACATTTCCGAGTAAACACGTGCCGGATAAGTCTTGGAACTTTTTTCCGAAGAGAGCATAACTTTAAAAGTCTTTTTTCCTTGAGCCGGAAGATCGGTAACGAACACGAGCTCGTCCATCTTGTGATCTCTGTCCATGTCATCAAGTTGAGAAGGTATTTCTATATTCTCTTCCGTTACAACGGCTGATTTTATTTTAAATCCTACTTTTAGTTTCTGTAGATTGATAACAACGGCTGCATCTGTCTTTGCATGTTCCCAGTTATTGCTGACTTCTATGGTCAGTGACTTTTCTTGTTTTTGTGCATTCAGTGGCAGTGAACAACAGCCTATTAAAAGTGTGGTGATGATGAAATTATTTATCATGATTCGGAAGATGATTATAATACTTTTATGTTTTTATGATGCAAAAATAATTGAAAAACCGGCAGGGTGTTCACTTATTTACACACTTTGCGTGTTTTTATGCAGAAAGTTTCTATCTTTGCACAAAATTTAACTGTTATAAGATATGAGTTACAACTTGTTGAAAGGAAAAAGAGGTATAATCTTCGGTGCTCTTAACGACCAGTCAATTGCTTGGAAAGTAGCAGAGCGTGCTGTAGAAGAAGGTGCAACTATTACATTATCAAATACTCCAATGGCTATCCGTATGGGTGAAGTTAATGCATTGGCAGAGAAATTGAATTGTCAGGTCATTCCTGCAGATGCGACTAACGTGGAGGATTTGTCGAATGTATTCAAAACCTCTATGGACATATTGAATGGGCAAATAGACTTTGTTCTTCACTCTATCGGTATGTCTCCCAATGTGCGCAAGAAACGTACTTACGATGACCTTGATTATGGAATGTTGGATAAAACATTGGATATTTCAGCTGTTTCATTTCATAAAATGATTCAGGCTGCTAAGAAGTTGAATGCTATTGCTGATTATGGATCTATCGTGGCATTGAGTTATGTGGCTGCACAGCGTACATTCTATGGATACAATGATATGGCAGATGCAAAAGCATTGCTGGAGTCTATTGCACGTAGTTTTGGTTACATTTACGGACGTGAACATAGCGTACGTGTGAATACAATATCTCAGTCGCCTACTTTCACTACAGCCGGTTCGGGTGTAAAAGGTATGGATAAGTTGTATGACTTTGCAAATCGTATGTCTCCATTGGGAAATGCAACTGCTGACGAATGTGCTGATTATTGCATCGTTATGTTTTCTGATCTTACCCGTAAGGTTACAATGCAGAATCTTTTCCATGATGGCGGGTTCTCTAGTGTAGGTATGAGTCTTCGTGCAATGGCCACTTATGAGAAAGGTCTGGATGAATATATGGACGAAAACGGTAATATTATTTACGGATAAAAAGATGAAACTACGGATCTCTCTTCTGGTTGTATTAATATGTATCCTTTTTACCTCCTGTGGAATAAGCACATGGACGAACGGGCAGAAGGAAGAAGAGATTTCTGTTCTAAGATATGATAAGCTGTTGAGCGAATATGTTCGCTCTAACAGCTTTTCTGCTAAACAAAAATTGATAATGAACTATCAGCAACCTACCAAAATCTTGATAGAAGATGTGTTGTCGATAGGTCAAGTAAGAGATGATGCTATTTCTCAACGCTTACAGAGTTATTATTCGGATACTATTTTGATTCGTTTGCTGAACGATGTAGATAAGAAGTTTCCTAATCTGGATGCAGTGGAGAAAGATTTGAATAAAGGCTTTCGGAAACTAAAAAAGGAAGTTCCTGAGATGAAAGTGCCGTTTATTTATTCACAAGTGTCGGCATTTAACGAGTCCATCGTTGTAGTGGATACCTTGTTGGGAATCAGCCTTGATAAATATATGGGGGAAGATTATCCTCTTTATAAGCGTTTTTATTACGATTATCAGTGTCGTTCCATGCGTCCGGAACGAATTGCTCCGGATTGTTTTGTGTTTTATCTCTTGAGTCGTTATGGTTTGGATTATCATGAGGGCATATGTTTGATCGACAGGATGCTGCATTATGGAAAGATTCATTTTGTGATGCAGAGTCTGTTGGAGTATAATAATATCGGCCAGGCAATAGGATATTCTGAAGAAGAGCATAAATGGTGTAAGGAACATGAAAAGGATATTTGGAATTACATTCTGACAAATGATCACCTATATGCACGCGACCCGATGATTATCCGGTATTATATGCAACCGGCGGCAGCTATCGATATGTTGGGGGAACAAGCTCCGGCATCAATTGGCACTTGGATGGGAGCGCAGATTATTGCTTCTTATATGAAGAAACATAAAGAACTTAAACTGAAAGACTTGCTGGAAATAACCGATTATCATAAATTGTTCAAAGAATCCGGTTATCTGGCTTCTTAACTATATCCAGTTTCATTCTTCATTCTTAACTCTTTATTAAAAAATGGAAACTGCTCTTTATCTGTTACCTGTTACGTTGGGTGATACATCTATTGAGAAGGTGTTGCCTTCTTATAATGCAGAAATAATTCGTGGTATCCGGCATTTTATAGTCGAAGATATCCGTTCGGCTCGTCGTTTTCTGAAAAAGGTTGATCATGATATCGATATTGACTCATTGACATTCTATCCATTAAACAAACATACATCTCCTGAAGATATTTCCAGCTATTTGAAACCATTGATTGATGGCGCTTCTATGGGAGTAATCTCCGAAGCGGGCTGTCCGGCAGTGGCCGATCCGGGAGCAGATGTAGTTGCCATTGCACAGCGTAAAAAATTGAAAGTGGTCCCTTTAGTCGGACCTTCTTCTATCATTCTTTCTGTGATGGCTTCGGGATTTAATGGACAAAGCTTTGCGTTTCATGGATATCTGCCAATTGAACCGAGAGAGCGTTCGAAAAAACTGAAAGCTTTGGAACAACGGGCTTATACTGAAAACCAGACACAGTTATTTATTGAGACACCTTACCGTAACCATAAGATGATAGAAGATATCTTACAGAATTGTCGTCCTCAGACTAAACTCTGTATTGCTGCTAATATCACTTGTGACGATGAATATATACAAACCCGTGCAGTAAAGGATTGGAAGGGAAATCTTCCTGACTTATCTAAGATTCCTTGTATTTTTCTCTTATACAAATAACATCTTTAAGGTGCTCGTATTCTTCTTCGAAGCAGCTACTAAAGAAGCCTTTGTCCAAATTTTCCTCTATCTGTTTGAAACTCCATAATTTGCTGTTCTTAAAGCGTGGGCTGCAAAGTATGGAATCGTCTTCTATATCTACTATGAATAGGTAAATAAGGCGGTTGGTTACTTCATTCTCAAAGTGATAGACGATATTAAATTTAGGTTTGATTGATTGATCCACATGAGGAAAAGCGTTATTGAATAAACGGGCGACACCGTCTGATAGAGATTCACCAAAACGGAGATAACATTCCATGGGTATGTCAGTTTTTCCTTTATCCAATATGGCAGTCATCGATCGGTTACAGAGGAATAACATTCCGTGAGTGGTAACGGCTATTCTGATAACAGGGTTTATATACGCATTTTTATAATTGATTGCTTCGATGGCAAGGCTTTTTCCTATAACGTCTCCTTTGGTATTTACAATAGGAACATATTCGGTATGAGCCATTAAATGATTAAAATACCGGATGGCAATTTGATTACACAAAATGCTAATAATAAAGACACAGGGGGGAAGTATCTTATAAAGAATAAGCATACTTGTCCGAGTCTCAGTATCTTGGAAAACAACTACAATGCTGATAATTAAGAAATGTAATATTCCGAGTATTAAAGCAATACGAGCAGAGACTATGGATGATTCCGCCCCTTGGGCATATAAACGTTTGCTACAAGAACCTATTTGTCGCAAAAAATGATTGATAAATCTTTTTTTGTGCATATAGAGTATCAGTATGGGAATAAGAACGCTTACTTCCAATGTAAGTGGAAGAGCACCGTTAGGAACAAAGTCGCCTGGAATGAACGTGGCAAGCGTCAGCAAGCATAATATCCCAGTGGATATATACAGAATGAAATTAGGCATTAGTGTACCTTTGCGATGAAGCAATAGATAGATACCCACGATACCCAAACCTGTACCAATGTAAATTGCCGTGTCTTGCGTTATAAATTCACACAGTAAAATGGAAATAATAACGGGGATAAAACCCAATGACATGTTAAACGCTGAAGATAGTACTCCTTTATGCTTCATCTCTCTTGTATCATTATTTGCCGGTGTTATACATATAGAACAAATAGCGAATGTGTTTTGTTTTCTATCGTATATGTTTCTCTGCATGATAGGAAGAGCGAACAAGTGGAGCGCTCTCTACAATGTTAAATCCTTTTTCTAAACCGATTGTTTTATAAATAGCGAATTGTTGAGGGGTGACATACTCTGCAACGGGATAATGACGATGGCTAGGTTGTAAGTATTGTCCAATAGTAAGTATCTGGCAACCGACCTTTAATAAATCGTCCATCAACTCTTCTACTTCCTGGGGAGTTTCTCCTAAACCTACCATAATACCACTTTTCGATTTAGTGCCGCTTTGTGAAATATGCTCAATGACTTTTAAACTAGTGTCATAATTGGCTGCGCTACGTACTAATGGACTGATACGTCGTACCGTTTCCATGTTATGAGAGATGATGTCGGGGCAGGATTCAATGAGCAAATCTAGTAATTCCATCTTTCCTTGAAAATCAGGAATAAGCACTTCAATAGTCGTTTTAGGGTTCAGACGTTTAATTTCCCGGATTGTTTTTGCCCAGTGGTTAGCTCCTAAATCGGATAGGTCATCCCGATCGACAGAGGTAATGACTGCATGGTCGAGTTTCATCAAAGTGATAGATTCGGCAACATGAGTAGGTTCGCTACTGTCCAAAGGTTGAGGACGACCTGTTCGCGTGTTACAGAATTTGCAGCTACGGGTACAGATGTCACCTCCAATCATAAATGTTGCTGTTCCCTTTCCCCAACATTCACCCATATTAGGGCAACGCCCACTGCTACATATAGTATGCAGGCAGTGGGAGTCTACGATTCGTTTTGTTTCAGTATATCGTTCGTTAGCACCGATATTGATTTTCAGCCATTCAGGCTTACGTACTCTATCAGTCATTACAAGTTGTTCAGGAAGAAGTTAGTTATCCGGTTATATAAATGCTGGCGAGTGTTTCCACCATATATGCCATGGTTACGATTCGTATATATCTGCATGTCGAATTGTTTCCCGAGCTGTACTAATTGCTCCGCATATTCTGCACAGTTCTGGAAGTGAACGTTATCATCAGCCATACCATGTACGAGCAATAAGTTGCCATGTAGCTTGTCGGCCCGAGTGAATGCAGAAGATTCTTTATAACCTTCCGAATTTTCTTTCGGAGTACGCATAAAACGTTCGGTATATACTGTATCATAGAAACGCCAGTCGGTTGGAGCTGCAACAGCTACTCCTGCTTTAAATACCGGAGTTCCTTCACTCATACTCATGATAGTCATATAACCACCGTAACTCCAGCCCCAGATTCCAATACGATCTTTGTCTACATATGGTTGTTTGCCCAGATAAAGAGCTGTTTCCACCTGATCTTTCGCTTCTTTTACACCAATTTTTAGGTAAGTACATTTTTCGAATGCTTCTCCACGACCTCCGGTTCCACGACCATCTACGCATACTACGATATAACCGAGACTTGCCATGTAAGTTTCCCAACTGATCTCCCAAGTGTCGAGAACCTGTTGAGAACCAGGTCCGCTATATTGGTACATAAGCACTGGATATTTCTTTGAAGCACTGAAATCAACAGGTTTCATCATCCAGCCATTGAGTGATACACCATCTGTTGTTTGGAAAGAGAAGAATTCCTTTTTCGGTATGGCATATCCAGATAAAGCCTGTTTCAATGGATCATTGGTAATGAGTGTTTTTAATGTTTTACCAGTGTTATCATTGAGCGTGATAAGCAATGGAGTATCTAAGTTCGAAAACTTATTCATATAATACTTCATCGTTTTACTGAAAAGTGGAGTATTTGTTCCCACCTGTTGAGAAAGTTTTATCTTATTCCCTTTTTTATCTATTTTATAGACTGCTTTACGTAATGGGCTTTCTTCGTTACTAGTAAAATAGAAAGAACCATCTTCTTCACTATAGCCTAGGAAGTCCTTAACTTCGAATTTACCATTCGTTACTTTCTTTATCAGGTTTCCGCCCATACTATACCAATACAGATGACTGAATCCATCGCGTTCGCTAAGCAAACTGAAATTTTCCGGATAGAACTGAATATTATCTAATACATTCTCCTTTATATAATAAGGTGATTCATCGCGTAAAATTAACTTGCAGAGTGTTGAGCGTGGATCTGCAAAATAAAGATCGAAACGATCCTGATGACGGTTTAATGTCATAATAGCCAATTTGCTGGCATCCTTTGTAAAGCGTATACGGGGAATATATGCGTCTGGATCAATCGGGAGTTTCATAGTACGGGTAACGTGAGACTTAATGTCATAAGTACGCACTTCTACTTTAGAGTTGGGATATCCGGCTTTCGGATATTTATAACTGTATTGTCCCGGATAATCTTTTAATGCATCAATACGGGGAGCTTCTCCGGCGAAAAGGGGAAAAGAGTAGGAGGGAACTTCCGATTCATCGAAACGGATAAAAGCGATCATGGTATTATCCGCACTGAACTCTAAAGCACTGTTGAATCCGAACTCTTCTTCATATACCCAATCCGGTACACCGTTGATAACTGAGTTTACTTTCCCATCTTCAGTAACCTGACTTTCACTGTTGCCATAAAGCATTTTTACGAGGAAAATATTGTTGTCCCTGACAAATGCAATCATTGTTCCGTCCGGAGAAAAGACGGGGGCTTGTTGAGGCCCACCGTCCGACAGCCGTTCAATTATGTTGTTTGTCGTAACTCCTTTATCATTGCGTTTTAAAGGGTAAATATAATGCACAGCTGTATAAGAACGCCGATAAATCGGGGTTGTTTGGGTTGCAATCAATAATTGTTTTCCGTCCGGAGAGAATTGATAACTGTCGAAGCTCTTGAAATTACATTCACGAGCGGTATTTACATCAAAGATAACTTCTACTTTTTCTCCTGTACGGAAAGAGTACTTGATGATTTGTGTTCTGTTAGCATTCATTTGTGTGTAATGTTCACCATCAAGCATTGGGATTACTCCTTGGATGTTTTCCGTACGAAAACGTCCGGTGGTGATATCTTTAAGATCAAGTGCCTTTTGTCCTTGTGCCATTCCGGCGAGACTGAGCAGGCAAAAGAGCAGAGCCAAATTTATTTTTTTCATTTTATGAATCGTTTTATATTTTATTTATAGTAGTGGATATGGTATAATTCAATGTTGCAAATGTAACAATAAACTTAGATACCTCAAAATACAAGCTCTTTTTTAGTTTGTGATAACCTCTTGTTTTCTTTACTTTTATGTTTGTTTAGTATCCAATTGCGGCTGTTTAGTTAATTTGGCGGTGATGACTTTTGATTTTTTTTGTAATGTGACTGAATTTTATAAAAACTCAGTGTGGATTATAAAAGAGATTCAATATCTTTGTGAAAAGTACTTTAAATAATGACCGCTATGAATTCAAAAAGAAAAGATTTGCAGTATGCTTCCGTTTTTCTATTGGCAGTAGTATTGACTTTCTTGATGGGGAAAGGGGATAATTTGTGGCTAGTCTCATGGGGTGATTTGATTCCTAGTTTGTTTGTGTTATTTATTGCAGGTGATTGTTTGCATAGTTCTTTGCTTCGTATAAAAAGTGGGGAAGAAGGAGTGAAAGCTCGTTGGAGTACTTGTTTTACGTTTTTAGTATTTGGAGTAGTGTTTATTGGTGATCTGTTTTTTATTGGAGATTTTATTATAGATAAGATCCAGGGATGCTAATTGTACATTGTATTGCAATAAATATCAAATAAATTGAGCGTATTATTTTTTATGGTGTGTTCAATATTACTAAAATATAATCTTTGTTTGTCTCATTTTTAGGTATATACATATTTATATTTTATACCATAATCTTTTCAACTTGGATTAAACTAAATAGATAAACTAAAAGCTTTAGTTTACTTTAACTATAAAAAATAGTTTGTGAACTAAAAAATCTAGTTCTTTGCAAAAAACAAAGTAGAATATATGAAAGGACTAACAGCAAAAGAAGAAGAAATCATGGGTTTTTTCTGGGAAAAAGGCCCCCTGTTTGTGAAAGAAATGTTAGCGTTCTATGAAGAACCTAAACCGCATTTCAATACACTCTCTACCATTGTACGTGGACTGGAAGATAAAGGATTTCTAGCTCATTTTACTTTTGGTAATACTTATCAATATTATGCGATTGTTAGTGAAGAAGAGTTCCGGAAAGGAACATTACGAAATGTAGTTAGCAAATACTTTAATAACTCTTATTTGAGCGCTGTTTCTTCACTTGTGAAGGAAGAGAATATTTCATTGGAGGAATTGAAGCAGCTAATTGCTGAAGTAGAACAAGCACATCGTAAGAAATAAGGAATTTACTTAAGTATAAAGTAATGCTATGGAACTCTCATTTTATACATATATTCTGAAATCGGCAATCTGTTTGTCATTATTTTATTTGTTCTACCGCTTACTGTTAAGTCGGGAGACGTTTCATCGACTCAACCGGATGGCATTATTGGGAATATTGTTTTTATCATTATCCATTCCTATTATAGTACTAACAACAACTCAGGAGACGGAGGTTCATCAAGCTGTACAAACCGTTGAACAGTTATTGGTGATGGTGGATACTATACATTCTGTAGATGTTGTAACTACGCAATCGGAGGATATTACTATAGCTTGGACACAAATTTTATTAGTCATTTATTGGGTCGGGATTTTGTATTTCACATGCCGGAATTTATATTCTTTATCACGTTTATTGTTATTGATTAAATCAGGAAAACGGAAAGAATTAAAAGGAGGTATTACATTAATTGTACATGAGCGTGAGATTTCACCATTCAGTTGGATGAAGTATATTGTTATCTCTCGCAGAGATTTAGAAGAGGATGGTAAAGCTATTCTTCTTCATGAAATGGCGCATTTACATAATCGACATTCAATAGATTTACTTCTCGCTGATATTTGTATTTTTTTCCAATGGTTCAATCCTAGTGCGTGGTTGCTGAAACAGGAAATGCAGAATATTCATGAATATGAAGCAGACGAAACAGTAATCAAAAAAGGGATAGATATAAGAGAATATCAATTATTATTAATCAAAAAAGCTGTTGGCACAAGGCTCTACTCTATGGCCAACAGCTTTAATCACAGTAAACTTAAAAAACGTATCACTATGATGTTAAAAGAAAAATCAAGTCCATGGGCACGTTTGAAGTATATATATGTACTTCCATTAGCAGCCTTTGCAGTGACAGCTTTTGCCCGTTCCGAAATCTCAGAAAAAGCTGAAGAAATTTCTACCGTCAAAGTTAATGATTTGGCTGCAATTATCGAAGCAAAAGTGGAGAAAATAAGTAATGATAAGGATTCACTAAAGCAAAAAATTGCAGGTTTACCATCACATATGCCTTTGGCCTATTCTGCAGATTCGCTCGCAGTCAGTGAAGAGTCATGTGTATTATATGCTCCTACCATAAATAAGATGAAATCAGATGGTAAAAAGCCGTTGATTATCATTAATGGAAAAGAAGCAGTGGGAGATGAGCCATTGTCTGGAATTTCTCAGGATAGTATAGCGAGTTTGACCGTGTTACAGGATAAAGTTGCACTTGAAATGTATGGAGAGAAAGGGAAAGATGGTGTTTGGCTAATACAGACGATTGCTAATCAAAAGTCTATAAATGTTTTGAAAAAGGAACGTTCTATGGTAAGTGTAGCGAATGAAATGAATCTTTTTCAGAGTAATAATGGAAAAAATCTAGACCCAAAGAAAGTCGCTTCTTTAGCATCAAAAGACAAAGAACCTCTTTTTATAGTCGATGATAAAAAGGTTTCTCAAGTTGAATTGTCGAAGATAACCGTAGATAGAATCAACTCTATTTCTATTTTGAAAGATGAGGCTGCTATGTCTATTTATGGTGAAAAAGGAAAGGATGGAGTTGTTATTATCACATTGGTAACAGATGAGAAAAATACATTAAGTAAAAAGGCTTCTGATAAATAAAGGGAAAGTTTATGATTGGCTATTGAGAGTTTAATTGGAGTAGATCCATGGGAACATTAATTTCCGATTTCTAGACGGAGATACTCGAGTATCTCCGTTTCTTGATCCGGATGGAACCAACGTATTTCTTCATCTCTTTTAAACCAAGTTATTTGTTTACGAGAATAGATGCGGGAATTCTGTTTGATTTTTTCAATAGCAAAAGGTAACTCACATTCTCCATCCAGATATTTGAATATCTCTTTATAGCCTACGGTATTAAGTGAATTTAGATGACGGTAGGGGAGAACAGACTTTACTTCTTCCAATAGTCCTTCTTCCATCATCAGATCAACGCGTCGGTTGATACGGTCATAAAGTTCTTCACGATCACGAGTCAGGCCAATTTTCAAAATACGGAAAGGGCGTTGTTTTATCTTTTGAGTACGGAAAGATGTATAGGTTCTGCCAGTCATATAGCAAATTTCTAAAGCGTGGATCACTCGTTTGGGATTTTTTAAGTCTACGATACGGTAATATTCCGGATCTAACAAACGTAGTTCTGCGCAAAGCCTTTCAAGTCCTTCTTCTTCATATTTCTTCAATATTAACTGCCGGGTTTCCATATCAACTGTAGGAATATCATCGATACCCTTACATATAGCGTCTACATACATCATTGAACCTCCGGTAAGAATCACGACTTCGTGTTGAGTAAATAGACGAGTCAGAATTACCATCGCTTCTGCCTCATACTGAGCTGCACTATAATAATCGGTCAGATGAAGAGTACCTATCAAATGGTGAGGTACACGTTGGAGTTGGTCGATTGTGGGTGCAGCTGTTCCAATTTTAAGCTCTGCATATAATTGTCTTGAATCAGCAGAGATAATACTAGTATGGTAATATTCTGCCAGTTGTAGACTTAATTCTGTCTTTCCTACACCGGTTGGTCCGATTAATACAATGAGAGTGGGCATAAAATAAATGAAGAATGAGAGTTGAGGGTGAAACTGAGGAAAAGTAACTTAATATCTTTTAGTTACGAATTACACGAATAAATTTGAGACATTATTCGTGTAATTCGTAACTTATTTTGTGATTTTAGAAGTACCCAAATGGATTGGTACTTGCTTGTTAAAACTTTTCTTCGTCAAAAGAAGTGTTTGCATCACCACCTATGTCGAAACCTTCCTGATCAAAGTCTTCCATATCAAAATCTTGATCACCGTAGAAGTTTTCGTCAAGGTCGAGCGATCCACTGCTGGTAGCCATTTCCTCAAAATCTACAATTTGCTTGGGAGCATTACCAGCTTTCATGGTGCATTTGGCACCATTCATATCTTTTCCTGTGATGATTTCGGTCAATTCAATAAAGAAACAGCGTTCTGTCATGTAGTCGAATACATAAAGCAGTTTTTGTTTTTCATCTTCCACTAATTCACTAATAGCAGTTTCTTTCATTACCCAACTATCCATTTCAGGATTATCGTCCATCTCTTCCAAAGTCACTTCTTTTTCTTTTTCCCAATCTTCATCGCAGATAAAGAAAGAAGTCATCTGATCATTGGTATAACCTACTGATTTTAGTATTGCTTCATGGAAGTCATAAAATGTAGCTTCCGGATCAATTTGTATTTCTCTGACAAAATCGTCAATTTCATCAGATATAATGGTAAATCTGTATATCATAATATGACTATTTTGAACTATGTTATTTTATAATTCCACGCTCTGAGCTGCGTATAAAATTGACAATATAATCAATTTCCGGACTCTTTTCAAATTCATTTTCGATCTTCTTCAATGCATCAGTCGTATTCAGACCGCTTTGATAGATAATACGATAAGCATTGTGGATACTTTCAATCGTTTCATTAGAGAATCCCCGACGACGGAGACCGATAATGTTGATCCCGCAGAAAGCAATTGGTTCACGTCCCGCAATGATATACGGAGGAATATCTTTGCTAAAACGACATCCTCCCTGAATCATCACATGACCACCCACATGGCAGAACTGGTGCATCAGTACGTTAGCGCTAATAATAGCGTTATCATCAATTACAATTTCTCCTGCCATTTTGGTCGAATTACCAATGATGCAACCGTTACCGATTAATGCATCATGAGCAACATGCATACCTTCCATCAGCAAGTTATTGCTACCTACAATTGTACGCCCTTTAGCGGCTGTACCGCGGTTAATCGTTACATTCTCACGAATCAGGTTGTTATCTCCTATTTCCGCGGTGGTTTCTTCTCCCTGGAATTTCAGATCTTGAGGAATGGCTCCGATAACGGCTCCCGGAAAGATTGTATTTCCATTACCGATGCGTGAACCATATAAAATATTGGCATTAGCCATAATCTTATTATTATCGCCGATTACCACGTTTTTATCAATAAATACAAAAGGCGCAATTTCTACGTTTTCTCCGATCTTTGCTTCGGGATGAATATACGCTAAGGAACTTATCATCTTAAATACTTAATTATGAATTACTTGTTTTTTACTATCTGTGCCATAAATTCAGCTTCGCAAACTACTTTCTCGCCAACAAATGCATACCCTTTCATTGTAGAGATTCCTCGACGGATCGGAGCTAGTAATTCTACGCGGAAAACTAATGTGTCTCCGGGAACTACTTTCTGGCGGAATTTAACTCCATCTATTTTCATGAAATAGGTAGAATAACGTTCCGGTTCGTCTACAGAGTTCAGAACAAGTAGTCCACCAGTTTGTGCCATTGCTTCAACTTGAAGTACTCCCGGCATTACGGGCTCTTGCGGGAAATGTCCCTGGAAGAAGGGCTCATTACCTGTTACGTTCTTAACACCTATGATGTAGTTAGCACCGATTTCGATCACCTTATCCACTAATTGGAATGGATAACGATGGGGCAATAATTCACGAATGCGGTTTACATCCATCACTGGTTCACGATTGCAATCGTAAGTTGGTGCCTGAATTTCGTGCAGACGGATTTCTTTTCTCATCTGACGGGCAAACTTATTGTTGATTGTATGACCGGGACGAGTCGCGATAATACGGCCTTTGATTGGTTTACCAATCAATGCAAGGTCACCAATAACATCTAGCAGTTTATGACGGGCACATTCATTCGCCCAAACCAGTGGTTTGTGGTTGATGTATCCCAGTTGGCTAGCATCCATGTGAGGTACTCCCATGATATCTGCCAGCTTATCATAACTTTCCTGCGACATTTTGCGTTCGTAGATAACAATTGCATTGTCCAAGTCACCTCCTTTGATCAAGCCTGCAGCAAGAAGAGGTTCTATTTCGCGAACAAAGACGAATGTACGGCTGGCAGCCACTTCGTCTTTGAACTTGTTCATATCTTCAAGTGTAGCAAACTGATTCGGGATGATCATTGAATCATACGAAACCAGTACGTTCAAACTAAAATTCTCGTCAGGTAGTACAATGATCGAGGAACCGGTCTCTTCGTCACGAAATTCAATTTTCGATTTGATGATATAAAAGTCTTTAACAGCACTTTGTTCTACTGTTCCTACACGTTCAATTTCTTGAACATAATATTGTGCACTACCATCCAGAATGGGAAATTCCGGACCATTGACTTGGATAAGACAGTTATCAATGCCCAATGCATAAAGGGCTGCCATACCATGCTCTATAGTGCTTACTTTAACTCCATTTTTTGATAACACAGTACCACGAGTCGTTTCTGTTACGTTGTCGGCTACTGCATCAATAGTTGGTGCTCCCTCCAGATCAATACGTTGTATTTTATATCCATGATTATCCGGGGCAGGATTAAATGTAACAGTGAGATCAAGTCCAGTGTGAAGACCTTTCCCGCTCAGTGAAAAGCTATCTTTCAGCGTTTTTTGTTTCAGCATTGGTTACTTATTTAATTGTTGTTTTAATTCTTCCAATTCCTTGCGTAGATTATTCAGTTCTGTGTACATATCCGGCAATTTCTTTGCCATAACAGCAGCCTTGAAGTAGGGTTTGGGTTCCATAGGAGGTGTTCCGATAAGTACACTATCCGGTTTGATACTGCTTGGTACACCGGATTGTGCTCCTAAATTAACACGATCGCCTACTTTGATATGTCCGGCAATACCTACTTGTCCACCAAACATACACCATTCTCCAATTTTGGTTGAACCGGCAATACCTACCTGAGCAGCCATAACTGTGTGCGAACCGATTTCATCATTATGTGCAATCTGCACAAGATTATCTATTTTAGCACCACTATGTATCACTGTAGCTCCCATTGTTGCACGGTCTATACAAGTATTGGCGCCTATATCAACTTTATCTTCCAGAATGACAATACCAATCTGCGGAATCTTATCATAACCGTTTGATGTGGGAGCGAAACCAAACCCGTCAGCTCCTATTACAGCACCTGAATGTACAATACATTCATTACCGATGCGACAGTCATGATAAACATTTACATTAGAATAAAGCAGACAACTATTGCCTATTTTCACGCCATCTCCAATGAAAGTATGCGGGTAAATCTGGGTATTATCACCAATAATGGTATTTTCGCCGATGTATGCGAAAGCACCTATATATACGTTCTCACCAATTTTGGCACTAGGTGCAACAAAAGCTAATGAATCGATTCCTTGCTTTTTAGGCTTACTCATTTCGTAGAGATTAAGCAACTTTGCAAGGCTTTCATAAGCATTGTCTACTTTGATAAGAGTTGTTTTAATTTCTTGCTCGGGAACAAAGTCCTTATTTACCAATACAATACTGGATTGTGTATCGTATATGTAAGGTGTATATTTAGGGTTTGATAGGAAAGAAATAGCTCCGGGCATTCCCTCCTCAATCTTGGCGAATGTATGTACCGTTGCATTTTCATCTCCTACGATTTCCCCTTGGATAAATGCTGCAATTTGCTTAGCCGAGAACTCCATGTCTTTATTTTAAATTTAATTAGTTCACAAATAACGGACTTTTTTTTTCAGATTTCCGTACTATTGAATGAATATTTTATACTTATGTATGCAATCTATGATAGCAGAGATAGTATTTCTTTACCTTTTTAGATAGCAAAGAGATATTTAGCATATCCGATGCTTCGGCAATATTTTTGATAGTGCCGTCTTTATAGATAATGTCAATACTGTCATCGGCCGGGTCGTACATATTCTTTTCGATGCTGGGGGTAGAGACGAAATAATTCGCTTCGGAAAAGGGTATGTCTAGTTGTTGACTGATTTGCAAAGTCAACTCTTTTATTCTGTCCTCACCGATGGGTTCGGAAGAAATCTCCACTTTAAAGATGTTACGATTAATCATTCCCAAACTTAAAGTCGAAAGAACTTTATCCGGATGAGAACTCCATACTTTTAATGCCGTCCAAATATCATTGTCATCTAGTTTGATAAATTGTTCCAGACAGGCAGAATTGCTATAGAATTCTTTATGATTAATATCGTTATATAAGAAAAAATGTAATGCAGGTGAAGCAAATAATTCTATTCCTTGAGAGGCTAGTTCTTTGGCACGAAGCAATGTACTGATCAGCATTCGCTCATAGGCTACTGAAGTCTTATGCAGATATACTTGCCAGTACATTAAGCGGCGCGCTGTAAGAAAGTTCTCGATGGAATAAATTCCTTTAGATTCGATAACCAACCGGTCATCAGCTACATCGAGCATTTTGATAATACGCGCAGAACCGATGTTCCCTTCCGTAACACCTGTGTAAAAACTATCCCGACGAAGATAATCAAGTCTGTCCATATCCAATTGACCGCTAACAAGCTGGTGCAGAAAACGCTTCGGATATTCATCTTTGAAAATTTGAATGGCAAGGTTGAGTTGTCCATTCATATCTTTGTTCATTCGCTCCATAAGCATCAAGGAAATCTCTTCATGAGAAACCCCTTTGACGATGGTATCTTCAAGTACGTGTGAGAAAGGACCATGACCTATATCATGCAACAAGATAGCGGCTTGTACTGCTTCCGCTTCACTATCAAAGATAAAGTTTCCTTTGGATGCCAATTGTGTGATGGCTTCACTCATCAGGTAAAAAGCGCCTAAGGAATGTTGGAAACGGGTATGCTGTGCTCCAGGATACACCACTGAAGAGAGTCCTACTTGCTTGATACGGGTGAGACGCTGCAAAAGGGGGTGTCGTACAATATCGTATAACAACCCCTTTGGGATATTGATAAACCCAAATACCGGGTCATTGATTATCTTTCTTTCGTAAGGCATTCGTTTTTTAGAGAATCGCTTTTAGTTGTTCAGCCATTTGTGCCTGTACTTCTTGTGCAGCTTTGCGGGCAGCTTCTGCAAACTTTTCTGTTTTATCTACGTAGATAATACCCCGCGAAGAATTAACAATCAGTCCACAAGTACTGTTCATGCCGTATTTACATACTTCATCAAGTGAACCACCTTGAGCACCTACACCAGGAACCAATAAAAAATGATTAGGAACAATCTTACGAATATCTTCGAAAGCGCGCCCCTGAGTAGCACCTACCACATACATCATGCGGTCTTCGCTGGCCCATTCTTGTGATTTACGCAGTACTTTTTCAAACAAACGTTCACCGTTTACATCTTCTGTCAATTGGAAGTCGTGAGAACCTTTGTTTGAAGTCAGTGCTAACAGAATAACCCATTTTCCTTCGTAAGTAAGGAATGGAGTCACACTGTCTTCACCCATATAAGGGGCTACAGTTACTGAATCTATGTTTAATTCTTCAAAAAAGGTACGCGCATACATGGCTGAGGTATTCCCGATATCACCGCGCTTTGCATCAGCGATAATGAATTGATCAGGATAGTTCTTTTTAATATATTGCACTGTCTTTTCGAAAGCAATCCAACCTTTTACACCCATGCTCTCATAGAAAGCCAGATTAGGTTTGTAAGCGATACATAAATCGGCTGTAGCGTCGATAATAGCCTTGTTAAAAGCAAATATAGGCTCCTCTTCCTTCAATAGATGTTCAGGAATCTTTTTAATGTCCGTATCCAAACCTACGCAAAGGAATGATTTTTTGCGTTTTATGTTTTCAAATAGTTGTTGTTTATCCATATCTATTATTACAAATTACTAATCATTTAAAGCTCGCTCTCCTTCAATCGTTCTGCATTTTCAGCTACAATCAGATGGTCGATACAATCTTGGATATCTCCGTCCATAAAGGCTGCAAGGTTATAAATAGTATAGTTGATACGATGATCGGTGATACGTCCTTGCGGATAGTTGTAGGTACGGATCTTTGCTGAACGGTCACCGGTTGATACCATTGTCTTGCGTTTGGAAGCAATGTCATCAATATATTTTTGATGTTCTTTATCGTAGATGAATGTACGAAGTCGAGCTAAAGCACGTTCTTTATTTTTGGGTTGATCGCGAGTCTCGGTACATTCGATCAGGATTTCTTCTGCTATTCCTGTATTTGGATTTTTCCATATATATCGCAAACGTACACCGGACTCTACCTTATTTACGTTCTGTCCGCCGGCACCACCACTTCGGAAAGTATCCCATTTGATTTCTCCTTCGTTGATGATTACATCAAATTCTTCGGCTTCGGGAAGTACGGCAACAGAAGCTGCTGAAGTATGTACACGTCCTTGAGTTTCTGTTGCAGGTACGCGTTGTACGCGGTGAACACCTGATTCATATTTTAATGTTCCATAAACACTATCTCCTGTGACGCTACATATTATTTCCTTATATCCGCCTGCTGCTCCTTCATTGGCGCTGGAAACTTCCATTTTCCAACCTTTAGTTTCGAAATATTTGGCGTACATTCGGAAAAGGTCACCAGCAAAGATGGCAGCCTCATCGCCCCCTGTTCCACCACGAATTTCAAGAATCGCATTTCTGCCATCTTGTGGATCAGCGGGGACAAGCATTAGTTTGATTTCTTCCTCTAATTGTGGAAGACGATCCTGACTGTTGTCCATTTCTTCCTTTGCCATCTCACGCATTTCGGAGTCTGACTCGGTTGCCAGAATATTTTTAGCTTCTTCGATATTTCCTAATAATTGGATATATTCCTTGCGGGCTTTCATCAAATCATCCAGCTCTTTATATTCCTTCGTTAGTTTGACATAACGCTTTTGATCGGCAATGACTGCCGGGTCAGTAATAAGAGTAGATATTTCTTCAAAGCGGGCTACAAGTCCGTCCAGTTTCTCTAATATGGTATTGTTATCTGCCATTCTTTAATATCTAAATTCTCCGAATTCGCTCTTAATAATTAACTCTGTCTTATCACATGCCTCAATACGACCTACGATCTGTGCTGGAATCCCGAATGATTCAGAAATCTTAATGACTTCTTCTGCGTGTTCCGGTGACAAGTAAACTTCCATACGGTGTCCCATGTTAAATACCTTATACATTTCAGCCCAATCCGTACCACTTTGTTCCTGAATAGTCTTGAACAAAGGAGGAACCGGGAACAGGTTGTCTTTGATGACACGTACATTTTCTACGAAATGAAGTACTTTAGTTTGTGCACCACCGGAACAGTGGACCATGCCATGAATATTGGGCCGGAGAGCATCGAGTAATTTCTTCACTACCGGTGCATAAGTGCGGGTAGGAGAGAGAACTAGCTTTCCTGCATCAATCGGAGAATTTTCGACTTTATCAGTCAGTTTTAACTTACCGGAATATACCAATTCTTCGGGAACGGCAGCATCGTAACTTTCAGGATATTTATTGGCTAGGTATTTGCCGAAAACATCGTGACGGGCACTAGTCAAACCATTGCTACCCATTCCTCCGTTATATTCTTTTTCATAAGTTGCCTGTCCATAAGACGCTAAACCGACAATTACATCACCTGGCCGGATATTAGCATTGTTGATAACTTCCGAACGTTTCATGCGGCAAGTAACGGTTGAATCAACGATGATGGTGCGTACTAAATCGCCTACATCAGCAGTCTCGCCACCGGTAGCGTATACACCTACACCCATTTCACGGAGCTCGGCTAGTAATTCATCAGTTCCGTTGATAATGGCGGAAATCACTTCTCCGGGTATTAATAATTTGTTACGTCCAATGGTAGAGGAAACAAGGATATTGTCTACGGCTCCTACACAAAGCAAATCGTCGATGTTCATAATCAAAGCATCCTGTGCGATACCTTTCCAAACGGAAAGGTCACCTGTTTCTTTCCAATACATATACGCTAATGAGGATTTGGTTCCTGCACCGTCAGCATGCATGATATTGCAATATTCAGGATCACCGCCTAAAATATCAGGAATGATTTTACAAAAAGCCTGCGGGAAAATACCTTTGTCTATGTTTTTGATGGCGTTGTGCACATCTTCTTTTGATGCGCTTACGCCACGCATCATGTATCGTTGATTACTCATGAGTTATAGAATTTTGTATACGGCTGCAAAAGTACGGCTTTTTTTTTTGGACAGACAACTATCTTTATAGAAATGGCATTGCCTAAAAAAGTTTCGTATCTTACTGAATGCGAAAACTTTTTAGGCAATAAATATCTGTTAAGTAATGCTAGTTTTAGAACTCTACTTTCGGAGCTTTTTCACTTCCTTCTTCCGCCTGAAAATAGGCCTTTTTGTCAAAACCGAACATTCCTGCAAAAATGTTTTTCGGGAAACGACGGATATTAGTATTGTATGCCTGTGCAGCATCATTGAAGTTTTTACGAGCCACATTGATACGGTTTTCCGTGCCTTCTAACTGAGCTTGTAATTCCAGAAAGTTCTGATTAGCTTTCAAGTCCGGATAGTTTTCTGTGATTGCAAGTAATTTACCCAAAGCTGATGTAACAGCGCCTTGTGCTTTCTGATATTCCGCTAATTTTTCCGGAGTGAGATCGGCAGCATCCACTTTGATTTGCGTGGCTTTACTACGTGCTTCAACCACACCTTCCAGTGTCTCTTTTTCGTGAGTTGCATATCCTTTTACTGTATTTACCAGATTTGGAATCAAGTCTGCTCGACGTTGATATTGAGTTTCTACATTTGCCCATTGCCCGTTTACATTTTCTTCCATTGCCACCAGCCCATTATATACACTGACAGCCAGATAACAAGGATTACTACAATAGCTAAAATGATAATAATTGACTTTTTCATGTTTCTTGCTTTTATTAAGTTTGAAAATCAGATTTCTTATTAGTTGAGTTCAAATTAATTTCTCTATAATCATAATTAGAATCAGAACCGTGAACCGGCACCTCCTCCTCCTCCTGAACCACCTCCAAAGCTTCCTCCGCCGAAACCGCCTCCAAAGCCTCCGCCATGTCCTCTTCCTCCACCGAAGCCACCAATAAACGGACCACCTCCGCCACCTCCTCTGTGACGGTAGTCATCATCATAACTTTGCTGTTGTCTTTTGACTGTATGTCCACAATTTCTACATGTGTAAACAACCTCTTCTGTCTTGATTCCATTTACATTTGAAATAGGTCTGCTGCTACTCCTTTGCAATTTGTGCTTGCCACATTTGGGACAACGGCTCTGATTCCATGAAGCATAGAAGCTACTCCGATACCAAAGGCAATAAAACAAATGATAGCAATAATCATATCATTAGACCCACTTCCTTCTGGCTCGGAAACTGAATCATTTTCCATAGAACCGTCGAGACGCTGACAAGTGGCTTTTAACCCGGCCAACATTCCTGCATCCCAATTCCCATCTTTTAAATATGGAATCATATATCGGGTCTGGATTCTTTTACAGATTGCATCAGGAAGTACGCTTTCCAGTCCGTAGCCGGTATAAAATTGGATACAACGTTGATCTGTCACTAGTAAAATGGCTAATCCGTTGTCCTTATCTTTTTTCCCCACTCCCCATTTATTCAGTAGCTGATGGCAGAAATCAAAACAGGATTCTTCTCCAATTGAAGGAACGACAGCTACTACTGTTTCAATTCCAGTTTGTTGTTCCAAGGCGTAAAGCATAGCGTCAATAGAGTCGCAAACTGCTTGCGATAGTATACCTGTTGGATTACAAACATACTGCATTCTATTTTGCAGATGTACTTTCGGAAGATTGTCTACCGTATATACTTTTTCTTGAGCTTGCAGGGGTGTCAGCAGAAAAGTAATAAATAACAGTGTGAATATTGATTTCATAACAGTTGTTTTACTTTTGCAAATATATAGACTTTTTTTAGTACGAATTTCAAACTCTCTGTCGTAATTGTTTTAATGAATATACTGTCCGACGAATTCACGAACTTTCTCGGTATATTCCTTTTTATTCTCTTTGTATGAAACGGCATGAGTCGCTCCTGGGACAATCCACAGAAATTTGGGTTCTGGTTTGGCTTCATAGAGTGGGTAAACCATCCAGGTAGGTACATACGTATCCTTGTCTCCATGAATAAAGAACATAGGTAAGTCACATTTTGCAACTTGTTTTAGCGAAGAGGCTTCTTTAAAATTCCAACCGTATTTTTTCTCACACAGCCAACTAGTAGTGTATAACAGTGGGAAAGGAGGAAGATGGAAGGTTGATTTTAATTCGTGTGCAAACTCATCCCAAACGCTAGTATAACCACAATCTTCTATAAAACATTTTACAAAAGGTTGTTGTTTCTCACCAGATACCATCATGGTTGTGGCAGCTCCCATCGATATACCATGTATTACCATTTGTGTGCTGTCTCCGAAAATATGGTTCGCAATGTTCATCCATTGCAACACATCAAGTCGGTCTTTCCAACCCATCTGAATGGCAGGGCCTTCACTATCTCCTTGATGTTGTAGTTCGGGTAAGAGAATATTATATGCTAAATCCCGATTATAAAGATAACCGATCATAAACATACGAATAGCGTTATCCGTATATCCGTGCACAATGACGGCCGTTTTATTGGTAGGTTGTGGAGCGGCAACATAAAATGCATGCAGTTGTCTTCCTTCCGGATTAATAATAAAAGTATCTCTAAGTGCATCCACTTGCCTCAGGCTGTCTACCCATGAACGAAGGAATGGATAGTTTTTGTACATAAAAGGATAAGAGTCTGCATTTTTAGATAATATCTTAGCATTCGGAGTTAAAGAAAAGTTGAGCATATAAAAACTTCCTCCGATTGTGCAGCCGGTAAGAACCAGCAAAATGATAATCATGATATAAATATACTTCTTCATAAGCCAGAATCTCTTTTCACTTTTATTTCTTTCTCCTTAGAAAAGGAGTGGAGAAGAGGCTTTACTTATGCCAAATCTCCCAAGCTGCAAATGCCTGCAATAATAGCATTTCCAATCCATTTTTAGTAACGGCGCCCTGCTCTTCTCCTTTTTTCATGAAGAGAGTGATGTTTGGATTATATAACAAATCGTAAAGTAAATGGTTCGGAGTCAGTTGGTCATACGGAATGTTTGGGCAAAAGTCCACTTTTGGATACATACCTAATGGGGTACAATTGACTATTACAGTATATTCCGCCATGATTTCAGGAGTAAGCTCTTCATAGGTTAGCATACCGTCCGCTTTGTGAGTACGGGATACAAATACACTTTCGATTCCCAGATTTTGAAGTCCGCGATACACAGCTTTGGAGGCGCCTCCCGTGCCAAGAATCAAGGCTTTTTTGTGGTGAGGTTGCAGTAATGGTTGGATAGATTGGGTAAATCCGATAATGTCAGAATTATAACCGATTAGTTTAACTTTGCCTCTCTGCTGGCGGATAATTTTAATCACATTTACAGCACCGATTTTAGCAGTGTCAGGATCTAATTCGTCCAAAAAGGGAATAACTTGTTCTTTATAAGGGATGGTAACGTTGAGCCCATATAAATTCGGATTCTCTTCGATGACCTCCATAAAATCATTAATACTGGGAATCTCGAAGTTTACGTATTCCGCATTAATGCCTTCTGATTTAAACTTCTCGTTGAAGTAGCCGATAGAAAACGAATGTTTTAGGGGGTAGCCAATTAAACCATATTTTTCCATAATACGAAAGAGTTAAATTAATAAGTTTTGCTTGAACCTTATTTAGTAGCTGTATAAAGTGTGCAGATACCAAAAGTTAATCGTCGGAAATTCACTTCGCTGAAACCGGCTTTAGTGATAACTTCCTTCATGATTTCCCCTTGGGGAAATACTTTGATGGTGTCCGGTAGATAGTGATAGGCACTATTATCCTTAGAGAGTAGTTTACCAAGCAAAGGGATGACAACTTTGGAGTAAATAGAGAACAACTGCTTCATCGGAAACCGATCCGGAGTGGTCAGTTCGAGAATCACAAGATGACCGCCGGGGATTAGTACACGACACATTTCCGAGAGTCCTTTGTCGAGATCTTCAAAGTTACGTATGCCGAAAGCTACGGTGATAGCATCAAAACTGTTGTTGGCAAATGAGAGAGAAGTACAGTCCTCCCGGGCAAAAGATATTTTGTCCGAGAGTCCTTCCTTCTTAGCTTTTTCACGCCCCACATTCATCATACCTTCCGAAATGTCCGTACCTATCAATTCGGTAGGTTGTAATTCGCGACACGCAAGGATCGCAAAATCTCCTGTTCCCGTAGCGACGTCCATTATACGTTGCGGGCAGAAAGGACGGAGCCAGGCAATTGCTTTACGGCGCCAACTGCGGTCAATACCTAAAGATAAGGTATGATTCAGTTTGTCATAAGCGTGAGCGATGTTATCAAACATCTTCTCTACTTGTTCAGTCTTTTTGCCTTCTTCGTTGTAAGGTTTGATATGTTGTTGTGGGTAATCCATTCTTATTTAGTCAGGAAATTCATTACATTCTTTTCGATACGTTCAGCAATATTGCTGGTGTCCTCTTTCACAAATTTCTCACCGGTGATATTCTCGAACAATTCGATGTAGCGGTCGCTGATGCCCTGTACAATAGCCGGAGTCATTTCAGGAACTTTCTGTCCATCTTTGCCTTGGAAGCCATTCTCCATTAACCATTCACGAACGAATTCTTTAGAAAGTTGTTTTTGAGGTTCACCTTTTTCGAAACGCTCCTGATAACCTTCTGAATAGAAATAACGGCTGGAGTCCGGAGTATGAATCTCATCCATTAAATAAATCGTACCATTGTGCTTTCCGAATTCATATTTAGTATCAACGAGGATCAATCCACGTTCAGCAGCGATCTCAGTGCCACGTTTGAAAAGAGCCAATGTGTATTTTTCAAGAATAGCATATTCTTCCGGAGTAGCCAGACCTTGTTTCAGGATTTCTTCTTTAGAGATATCTTCGTCGTGAAGGCCCATTTCTGCTTTAGTAGTCGGAGTAACAATTGGTTCCGGGAATTTCTGGTTTTCACGCATTCCATCCGGCAGTTTCACACCGCAGATTTCACGTACACCACTTTTGTAAGTACGCCAAGCACTACCGCACAAATAACCGCGTACGATCATTTCTACCGGGAAACCTTCGCACAATACACCCACAGTAACCATTGGATCTGGAGTAGCCAGTTTCCAGTTCGGACAGATGTCAGTAGTGGCATCGAGGAATTTTGCTGCAATTTGGTTCAGCATTTGTCCTTTGTAAGGAATACCTTCAGGCAATACTACGTCAAAGGCCGAAATACGGTCAGTTGCTACCATAACAAGTTTTTCGCCATTGATGTTGTACACATCACGCACTTTTCCGTGGTACACACTTTTCTGTCCCGGAAAGTTGAAATCTGTTTTTGTTAATGCTTTCATCGTTTTTATATAATTATATATTACAAGTTCCCATTTACAACACACTAGTTATTCGCCAATTGGTTTTGACTGACGTTCACCATTGATGATCAGTTGCTCTTTCTTCCGGTTTTCCCGTTCAATCTTCACCTCTTTGTCAAATTTATCATAAGCGTCTACGATGCGTTCTACTAATTTGTGGCGTACGATATCTTTCTTGTTGAGTTCTATGAAACTGATACCTTTTACTCCTTTCAGGATGCGGAGTGCTTGGACCAGTCCTGATGTCTGTGAGGATGGTAAGTCAATCTGTGTCATATCACCTGTTACAATCATCTTGGTATTCATACCCATGCGGGTAAGGAACATTTTGATTTGTTGCGGAGTCGTATTCTGTGCTTCGTCTAGAATCACCACTGCATCATTCAGCGTACGTCCACGCATGAAAGCCAATGGAGCAATCTGAATAACATTCAAGTCCATGTATTCCTTTAATTTGGCAGCAGGAATCATATCTTGTAGGGCATCATATAATGGTTGCAGATATGGGTCTATCTTATCCTTCATGTCGCCGGGCAGGAATCCGAGCTTTTCTCCGGCTTCTACAGCGGGGCGGCTGAGAATAATCTTTTTGATTTCTTTATTTTTCAGAGCACGTACAGCAAGTGCAATAGCAGTATATGTTTTTCCTGATCCTGCCGGACCGATAGCGAATACCATATCATTCTTGGAAAACCCTTCTACCAGTTTCAATTGATTCTCACTTCTGGGAATAATTGGCTTACCTGTAACACTGAAAACGATTACATTTCCTGTTTGCTCTGCCTGTGGGGCATTGCCTTTGATAATGTCGATAATGACTTCCTCTTTCAGTGAATTATATTGAGCACAATATTTCTCCAGTTTGGTGATATTCTCTTCGAAGGCGCACATCTCTTCTTCATCGCCCAGCACTTTGATAACATTACCGCGTGCAACGATGCGTAGCTTCGGATATAAAGCTTTAATTAACTGTATGTTGGCGTTGTTTACACCGTAAAAAATAACTGGGTCAATATCCTCAAGAACAATCAGCTTCTCTATCATTGAATCGTATTAAAGAAAAATTTCTGCAAATTTAATGAAACGTTTTGGATTCTTAGATTGTTTAGGGATGAATTTTAGTTCTCTTTTTATTCTGTTACTCACTTCTTGATGTTTATTGTCTCATTGCTGAAGTTTACACCTATTTTAATGGGTTTTCGTTCATTAGCAGAGAAGGCTTGGGCGTAATGCTTCTCATTAATTTGCTTTAAAGCTTCTTCAGCCGTTCCTTCCAGTTTGAATTTTATTATATAAATGAAACGCTCTGTTTGTAGGACAAGTTCAATTTGTCCTTGTGAAGTATGATTCTCAGCTTTCACATAGTATTTTCTACAAAAAGTTTCTTTGCATAACACAAAATTAAAACGAATGGTTTAATCTCATCCTGTCAAATACATTAGAGAATTCTATTCATCGCGCTGTAATGTGGAAACACCCTTGTTTCAGTTCATACTTTATATAGCATTTTTCAGCTTGTCGTAAGTCTCTTAGCACTTCAGACAAAACGAGTTTTAGCGTATCTGAACTTACATCCTGTAAAGGACGTCCGTCTTCATCTTCCACTTTTTTGAAGCGTTTCCAACTGACGTCAAAAGTAGCGCCATAACAGTGTGCGGAGTTTGCAGAAGCATTGCCATTGCGGCGGCGAAGACGTTTTACATCTTTATTGGTGCGAAGTACAGAAGTAATAATTATCTGATTAGGATTTAAACCTTTGGAAGTTAATGAGTCGAGGAAGTTAGAACCGATTGTATCAAGCAGCTCGCTGGCACGGGGGATGAGATAGGGGATAGAGTACGTCAGTGAATCAACAGAATAGAACTTGTTGTCAGTGATATGTATCAATTGTCCCTTCATATTTTCGGCCTCTTCGCGATCTTCCAATGGTTTGATACCTATATTTTGAGCAATGGTCAAATGTTTTTCGTTTAAATCGGGGAAAGAACGTTTGTAACTAATTACACCGTGGATGTTGCGAGGCTCGTTTACTTTAAGTGACATATCCTTTTTCTTGCAACCGGCAGTAAGAGTAAGTAAAGCAATGATAAAAGTAATTGGTAATAAAATCGTTTTTTTACGGGCATTCATTGTTGTTATATAAATCTTTATGTTTTTACTATTTATACTTCCCACGTATTGCACACCTTTCTATAATACTACATAAGCACGTATCCGGTAAGTGGGGAACTGATTATTGATATCTGTAGCGTAATTCTTTGCTTGATTTACGTCTGCAGCATATTCATTTTTTTACTTCGGTAACTTCTTTGGATTTAAAGTATTTGAATTTTATGATATGGCAATCATTATGGAAATCCGTACCGGGAATGCCTGTCATCACTAGTGCATCAAGCAATTTCTTTAGCATTTTCCAGAGTGATGAATAGAATCCCCGTTCACGTAAGTCTGCGAAATCGGCTACAGCATAAGGTATTGTGATATTCATTGTCTATTGTTTATGTAATACCAAACAAAGGTAGTGAATTTCTCCTGAAAAACACAAATTAGCGCAGACTGATGCGAAAATAAAATTAGCATCCATCTGCGCTTAATTCATTATTTAGTTCCTGATATAGCCTCAATGTTATACCAGATACATGCTAAAAGCTATTATTTCTTCTTTTCTTCAGTTTTTACTTCCGGCTTCTCTTCGTTTTTGCTATCCGGATTAAGAATACCTTTCACAGTTTCTCCGATAGGCAATTTATCGAGTACTCCAAGACTCGGCGCAACAGTTTTCACTAACGTATTCAGGAAATTACTTGTGCTGCCGTTTCCTCCATCGAATACGGTGATATTTCCTAAATTCATGTGTTCGAAAGCTTTCACCTGTTCACCGGCAATTTCCTTCCACTGATCCACCATCTTGTACTGGATAGCGATAGACGGATTTGATTCGGCAGCTCTTACCATTGCTTCGAAACCTTCTGCTTCGGCAAGCAATGATTTTTTCTTACCTTCCGCTTCCGCTTCCAACTTCAGTTGGATAGCTTTAGCTTCTGCTTCCGCTTGTGCTAAAGTTGCTTTAGCACGTGCTTCCGCTTCACGAGTAATTTTTTCAGCAATAGCATTTGCCTGAAGAATCGCTTCCTGACGAGCTATTTCCGCCGGCACGATTTTCTCAGCTTTCAAAGACGATTCTACTTTACGGGCTTTTGCTTCCTCTACTTCCTTTTGTGCAATTTCTCGTGCAGTCTGTACGGCAGCTTCTGATTTAGCAGCAGCTTCACCTGCCTGTTTATCAGCATTAGCTTGAGTTACTGCTAACTCAGAGTTAGATAATGCGACTTCTTTTTGTGCTTCATTTCGTCCGATGGCAGCTTTTTTCCCAGCTTCTGCTTGCTTGATTTCCATGTCAGAGTTCAATTCGGCAATGCGACTTTCCTTTTCAGTGTTAGCTTGTTCGATACGGATATTTTTTTCTGCTTCAGCTTTTGCAACTTGTGACTCTTTTTCTGCATTTGCGATGGCCACTTGCGAGATTCTATCCTTGTCTGCATTGGCAACAGAAATTTCCTGTAACTTCTTTGTTTCAGCTATAGCAATGTCTTGATCTTTGCGGGTTTCGGCAACTTTCGTTTCACGTTCTTTAATTTGATTGGCAATTTTGATAGCACCTAGTTTTTCTTGTTCTTCAATATTGGCTTGTGCTTCGTTCAAGGCCTTACTTTCAGCTTCTTTACCCAAGTTCACGATATAATTGGCAGCATCACGGATATCACTGATATTAATATTCATCAGGTAAAGGCCGAATTTGCGGAGTTCAGTGTCAATGTTATCCTTTACTTTAGCCAAAAATTTATCACGATCGGAATTTAATTCCTCAATGGTCATGTCAGCAATTACCATACGCATTTGACCATAAACGACATCGGTAATTAAGTTTTGCTTGTCGTCCATGTTCAATCCCAACATACGTTCAGCAGCATTTTGCATCACTTCGGGATCGGTGCTGATAGCTACGGTAATAGTGGTAGGAACATCCACGCGTATATTTTGGGCGGAAAGAGCTCCAGTTAGTTTACATTCAATTTGCAGTGGCTTCATTGACAGGAATTCATATCCCTGTATAATAGGCCATACGAAAGCAGCACCTCCGTGGTATAATTTAGCAGATTTTTTATCTCCTCCCGTCTTACCGTATACAACGAGTACTTCGTCACTCTTACATTTACGGTAGCGTGACAGGATACCGATGAAGGTGAGCAGGATGACCGCTACTAAGATAGCAGCCATAATGAGCATTTCTTGTGTCATAAATAGTGTGTTTTAAAATGGTTATTTTATTGAATAAATAATATTCCGTTTTTATAATTACTGATAATAGTTTTGTCTCCCGTTTGATATGTTTTACCCGATTCGGAGATTACGTCTACTTCACGCATAGCGCCATCTCGGCTAGTTTGTACAGTATATTTGTTTCCACTTTGTTTGAAGTATATTGTACATTCTCGTCCCACTAGCTGTTCTATTTGTTCAGAAGAATTGACTTGCTGTAGTTGGTATGCCTTTTTGTAAAGGAACCAAACAGCAAATACGAAAAACAAACCAATAAGGATAGCAATAACGAAACTCTGTACTTCAGTGTTACCGGCAAGATACATATACCATCCGAAACCGATTCCGAAGTGGGTAAGTCCTTTGAAGGAAACAACGCTGCTGATATCTGCGTCCACATCTACATCCGCGTCCATATCTCCAAAGAAGATGGACAGAACGAATTGAATGGCAAATATACCAGTTGTTACAAGAGCGATGATGAGAAAAATTGTGTGGCTCATAATGTTTATTGTGTTAGTGAATCGTACTTATCGTACAAATATAGTCTTTCCATTCGAACAAACAAACGAAAAGTAAGAAAGTTATCACGTGTAAGTTATATGATCACGTTTTTTAGCTATATATGCAAAAAAATCCCCACCCACTCAGGACCACCTTCACAGGCAGTGTCTGAGTGGAATGAGGAACACAAACAAAACAAACAATTTTGTGTAAATCTAATATAATGTGGGAATGATCCGTACGCTTACGGAAAGTTACACACCATTTAATTATTTTTTAATTGTTGCCCTGGGGCAATCGAGCACAAGTAGTGAATCTTCACACAGCGTAATGGAGCATTGCTCCAAAATGCCAAGGTCAATTTCTACTTTCATTCGTCCGCAGACATCTTGCACTTTGTGTTTGAAATCTACAAAACCTTTCACAAATTTCTCAATACGGTTGGCAGAATGCTCGTAAGCATACCAGTGTCCGTCTTCTTCAAACAGATAGGCTTGTCGCATATCTGATGATTCCAGTTGCAGGATGTCATTTGGTTTCATAATATTTTAGTATTAAATTAGTTATTCAAAACTATATTGAATGTATAATTATTGTTGCGATATAATGAATAATTCCGATTGCTACTTTCAGGTTGGTCACAGCCTAATTCGACGGTATATGTTTTGTCTGCCGCCCAAGTCCAAGTAGAAGAATCCCCTTTAGTCCCTCGATGTGCTGTAATAATTACCTTAGTTCGATGAGCATCATTAGGCGATATGTTTTCTCCTACCTGATAGTAGAATGCATATTCAGGTTTACTATTACTAATTTGATAATCAGATACTGGAGTGAATAACTCCTTGATATTATTCCCAAAAAGCTCATTTGTTGAATTGTGAGGGAAAAGATAACTCTTTATGGCAGCATTTTGAATCTCAATACTCTTAATTTGATAATTAACTTTTTCTCCAACATCTTTTCCTGAGATTACAAATTTAACAGCTGCTGCCATACGTCCCAACATGATATTGATATACATGCCTGATTGAATAGTACCTTCATAATAACCGAACATATACATTTTTTTGTCGGCAATCAGACCATTGCTACCAAATTTTAAACCTACAGTCATTTCCTTTAATTCGGCCAATCGACTGGGCCAAGTAGGATAGTTGCCTTTCATGTTTGCTACCAAGCAAAGAGTTTCCGATCTATTCTGAACGTCAATTGTTAAAGTAGGATTCCACTGGCAACTAAGTTGAGGTGCATTAGTTCCAAAATCTAGATATTCTACTTTCTTAAGTTGTCCTTCAAAACTATAATGTAATAGACAAAGATCGTATATCGGGTTATCCGTCATAGGATCTTGTGGAGTGATAGAGCGAGTGTCTACACTTATTTCTGCACTCTGCAAGTTCAGGTGTACCACTCCTTCAGAAGCAGTTTCACCCTCTATATTCTCATCAATCCATTCGTTGTCCTGAGTACAGGCAGCCAACCATAAACAGCTTAACAGAAATATATATTTATACGCTTTCATAATTATTGGTTTTATTTGTTTAATTTGTTATTTTCCACTGACTTCTGTGGACCATGAAGTCTCTTGCCAGTTCGCTACCGAAATATTATCTTTAATTTTTACATTTACTATGTAGTCGTACGAGTATCCTGCATAGAGTACTTTATTGACGATTGAATAGGTAAATTGTGTTGGAACACCGTTTACCATTAAGTTCATGATAATAGTCATTGGAGTTGCTCGATTGTCTATTGGTAAAAGACATATTTCAGCTCTTAGACTTTTATCTTCTTGTATGGTGATATCTTGTTCTTTAATATAAATACGATTATAATTAGAAACGATTTCGGCTTTGATAGAATCTCCTACGTTCCCTAATTCTACCGTATTTTCTCTTATTCTATCTATCTCAATTCCATCTTGCATTACTGATAAAGACGACACTCCGTTTGCTATATCTCCTTTCAGTGTAAAAGTCATGCGTGCAGTAAGTTGCATTAATGGATTTAAAGGTATCACTTTACTTACATCATTGTCTGAAATTGTAATTTTAGTCGGTGCTGTTTGATTCCAATGGCTATTATTTGCAATAACAGACTCACCATTGTCTATTATGATTTTATTGTTATAATATTTGTGTGCCGGAGATATTGCGCTGAATGTATAATCTCCGGGAGCCAAATAAAGAGGGGTTTTGCCTTCGCTTATAATCTTTCCTGTATTATTATCTATTACGCAGGGGTAAAGGGATTGCGAACCTCCATCCGGTGTGCGAACTACATAATCTTGGGTTTTAGGTGTATTATTCCCTATTTTGGCAATCAATCTCAATGTCGTTCCTTCCGACAAGTTGATGATCTTATTTAAATCGGGATGAACAGCACGTGCATTGCTCCAGTTTCCTGGCGAAACTGCATACATGCCAGATAACTCGGGTATGATAGCAACCGTACCTTCATTTGATATTTGCTCTTCATTTTGATCGCATGCAGTAACAAATACGATTAACATCGTAAAAAGGATTATGGTTTTATGTATTGATTTCATAACTTTCATTTTTTTGTTTGTTTTTAGTTAGCTTTAGTGTCACGAACGCAACGAATTAAACAGCCGTTGTTGCGGATTTCAGATGAATACATCATGATCTGATTGGAGGCTGCATCGCCTGCAAATTTCATACGAACTGTATGTTTATCTTCACTTGTCCAGTAGACAGCTTCAGATCCACTATAGATCAAGGCAGGATAATTGGTATCACCTTGATTTGCATGCTCTGCTCCAATATGTATATATCCAGAAATAGGCAATTTAATCTGTTCTACCGGATTACTCCATTTGGCGGCGTCTTTTACATTTTCTTGAGATAATGTACTATTTCTTGTTGCTGGATATCGGGATATTACCAATACATTGCGGTAGGGATCTCCTTTATCTCCAGTACATTTATTATCTTCTATTTTATATATACCACTTCTTTCTATATGCCATCTCAAAAATATGCTTTGTTAGTATTTTTTCTTTTCAAAGCATAAATAGAATTGGTGATACCTACGGTTGTTTCCTTCCATATATCCTTCTTAACACCTACATAAACTGATTCCGAATTTTTTTCTGGATCATTGTTTTCATTCTCAAGATAAGTGTTGTCTGGATGTAATTTAGATGTATTGCCATTATATGTTTTCGTTAATAGAAATGGAATATCTCCCGCTTTTGCCGTTGCAGGAATAATAAGTTTAAATTCATCACTTGTTGGTACACGCCATCCTTTAGGACAAGGTTGCTCATTGTTATTATTCCAATTAGAAGTGCTATTCCAGTTAGAGGAGCCATAACAGAAATTGAAGTTTTCGTTATCTGTTGGCTTTTGAGCCATATCAGAGTTCTCGGTTGTCGGTTCATCATACATATGTCCTGGCACATGCGGATATGGCATTGATTCTTTCAAATGCCAATTACCATTTGAAAGTGCATATGTTATTCCGTATTTATCTGTTTTTGTATTTATATAATATGGTATATTTCTTCCGTACTGATAATAATATCCACGACTATTCTCCCATGCTTGGTCTCCTGCCAATGGGTTGCCACTTGTAGCTCCTAAGTTTCGGTCCATCCATGTGATACCACCGATAGTCATAGAACCATTTACTTCATCGTCTTCTTTCAACTCCTCTTCCGGGATCCAGTCATAAAGTCTTGGGACAATGGTTACAATTAATGAACTCTTTGTGATAGTGATAATCATATCATATTCGTGATTACTCTTGAATTCAAATGGGATTTCCTTTGTTGTTGGAGTACTACCTGCATCTCCTGCCAATGTAGAAGTAATTTCGATTTCTTTAGTCGTTTTTTGACCGCCAATAGTTACTTCTACATTCACCCACATCGAATGATTAGTTTTGTCGCTTTCCTTTAAGTTCTCTTTTCTTGTGGGGAATATCATCGGAGTTACAGCAATATTATCTTTTTTAACCACTTCTGCTGTAGGAGTAATATTCTGTGTCCCAGTATATACAGTGCATTCATGGTTTCTTGCATCGGAACTTTCCAGATTGTACTTACCGGTTTGCATATTCAAAGCACCATTTGGATAATCTTTTAAGGAGATACTGTTTAGGGTAACTGTTGTGCTCTTATAGTCAGAATGTTTCATTACATATAGGTTCAACTTTGCTAAAGTGTGCCCGAACAATAACTTAATGGACCCGGAGTTTAGATAGCTTTGGCTTTCTTTTTTAGCCCACATAACATCAGTCAAAGCACTACCGTCTGCTTTATATTGAATATTACATGTCGGAGCATTTTTACCATTGGATATAATGTTTACGGCTTCTTCTGTACTGTTTGTAACCGCATAGAAATTTAATGTCTTGCCATTAAATTTATTGATTTGGATACCTTGAATGCTTGCATGATCCTCAGATTCTGTACCTGTAACGGGACCAATACCGGCAGGATTTTTTAAATAGTTCTTGCTAAAATCATTGTCTGTAGCATCTACTGCATAAATCTGATAGATAGTTCCTCCAGAAAAAGTGGATTCGTTTGCTGCGCGAGTAAATGTTCCCTTATCAGAAGATAACCGGAATGTACCGTTACTTTCTACTTCGGTTGCCTCATCTATTGTACATGAAGTAAAAAAAAGTGCTACCGCTGAGATTATAGTATATATTAGGTTCTTTTTCATCTTACTATCGGTTATAATTTGTTGTTTTGATTGTTCTTTGTTATTTTCCAGGTTTTACCGGTACATAGATTAATCCTCCTTTTTCCCAATTGTCCAATTGACGGGCAATGAGCGTGAATGAGTTTTGTTGGAACTGGAAGCATACTTCGTATGCTTCTCCGGGTTTGGCATTTGAAATTGGACTTACATTATCTTGCTCATACAACTGTATATCTAATGGGCTATCAATCTTTCTTTCAATCTGAGTCTCATCGATAAGCAGGATCTCTGCAGTCAGATGTAAATTGTTTAGTTTGCCTTCATTGTCGGTAGGCAACATTAGATAAGCTGTTCCTAATTCCTCTGTACCAGTACTATGGATAATATCTGAATGTGTGAATTGCAAATTGTCAGTTGCTGTTTTTTTATAATTTATTTTGTACTTATTATCCTTAGTGTCATAGTTCCATTCTATAGGCAAATAACTCTTGGGGATGTTGATGGTGATATTTCTTACATCACGACTTCCTTCCATTGTCTTGTCACGTTGAACAGTGAAATAGACCTTAGTTAGTGTGTGCTCAAATTCCATTGTTTCGTGGAATAGAGAGGTCTGGCTACCACTGATAACTTTTTCTGCTACACAGACATCCGTAATTCCTGAACTTTTGTTAGGTAAAGATATTACTTGAAAATCACTGCTGTTCTGCATGTCTGCAGGCGAATATCCGGTGGCAAATACTGTAGAATAGTCATTTGGATAAGATTTCCCAGTATTGTATTTGCTGTTGCTATATTGGGCTAAATCGTCAATCTTAGACTGAAAGAAATCATCGAGTGTATTCTTCCAGAATATTAATACTCCAGATGCAGACGTAAATGAGCTACCATCCAGTGAGGATTTTGCAAATCTCACTTCTATCTGTTTCTGTTCGTTAGAGATAGTATATTCGTCCTCCAATACGCTATCACAACTGATGAAAATAGCTGTTGTCAGAAACAGTAAACTGAATATGGTATATTTTCTTTGTTTCATTTTCTTTCCTCCATTATTTATTGTTTCCTGTTTCAACATCAATAGTGGTTTTTCCTTTGATACTCCAAGGACATATTATGGTATTCACTTCTATCGTCTTCTCTAATAACGGAGCAGTGAATGACGTTATGTTGATGATGTAATAATTATTGCGTACTATATTGGCTCCATCACTGAAAACCGGTGAATTTACAAATGCTTCGTAATATTGCCATCCGCCTGCATGAGTAGTAAAATCTTCGTTATCAACAGTAATGTTATAGGTATTCTTTAAGTAGTTAATCCCATTCTGTATAGTACTGTAACACATTTCTTTTGCACTTTCCGGAGCTTTTTTGCAAGTATAGAAAGTTCCATTTGTTAGTTTGCTGTTTGCATCAGCTTCTGGTAAGTTTTTGCTTCCATCAATATTTTTGGGAGTGAATTTGGCTGCTATTTTCAAATAAGTGGTTATTTCTTTGGCACGCGTCAAATCTTCTTGATCCATGCTGAATGTATTTTCCAGGCAGTAGAGACCTTCTGTGTATTTATTTGCGCCTTCTTGCACTCTGCTTGCATTATATTTCACAGCAGTTGCTCCCTCTTCCGGTTTACTGGTTGCCGGAAAGAAATCGCTAGCATCTGTTTTACTCATATTGAAGTTTGGATCTTCATTATTTGATTTTGTAAAAGGGAAGAACTTTTTATTGGTTGTGTCCAAGACATAATGAACATTATCCAAACGTATATAACCATTATCTTGTATCAACTTTACATATTCGTCATTATCTTCTTTAGTTGAACAAGTCAGTAATACTTTAGACATGATGCGTGTCAGAGTGGCTTTAACTTTTGTTGTTTTCTCTGCCTCGATATTTATTATTATATTGCCATCTTCAGTTGCAGCTTGCCCTGTCATTAGGAAATTGTTATCTGTAGTGATATCTGTAATATTACTTATTGTTAGTACTGGATTATGATCTGTTGCTTCTTTTATCTTAGCGATCTGAGCATCAGGCATATTCACTGCGGCAAATATCTTTTTCTGACCTTGACTTGTTACTACATTAAAAAATAAATTCTTATTTTGTAAATTATCTCCAGTGACAGAGTAATCCTGAATACCACTTCCATCAGCATTCATTATAAACAATGTGAGCTTGCGACATTCATTCTCGACATCTTTTCCTGTGAGTGTCGTTTCTCCAGCACGTACACCTGTTTGAGGAGTACTAACAGATAATATTAGCTGAGCTTTTATTTGGGACTGTTTCACATCTTGCTCTTCCATATACTCATCCTGTGAGCATCCGAATAAGCTGATGGCTGATGCCAGCGCAAAAAAAAGATAATATGTTAGTTTTAAAAGTCTCATTGTTTTTTTATTTAGAGTTCGAAATCATTAATGTTTATCACCCAGTCGTTGATTTGAATGACAGTTTTGATTAGTGTCAGGTTCTCATCAACAAAGAAAACCATGCCATAATTATCTTCACGGTCGAAATATTCCTGTAGCGGCATATCTATACAGTTTTGTTCTTTTAGCAATCCGAGGTAGCGGATCAATGATCCGTCGGGTAACAATTCCGTTTCGTTCTCTTTATTGTAGATTTTCAATTTCGGGTTCTGGGTTTCTACCAGTCTGGCTATGCTGATTTCGGCCACTGCTGCCGGATAGGTGTTGGCTTCTTCATCGGCTGCGCTGAATGCGCGGGTGGTTACTTTGTCTGTTTCTGTCACAAACGGTTCGTAAGTTAGCAAAACATCTTCCATCAGTGAGTTGTCATAGTTCATTTTTCCATTATCGTCGTAGATGGCATAAGTGAACATATCATCTTTGATAGCCCTTGCAGTCGGAATTTCAGTGTCCGGGTGTTGGTTTACTTGCGCCACTACGATGCGTATATTGTTGGTGTTCTTCATCAGTCCGATGGTGGTCACTTCTTCACGAACACTATTGCCTGTAGCGGGCGTGGTGTAAAGTACGCTCTTCCCTTTGATGGCTTCGCCATGCCATAAGGGTGAGAGGTTTTTCTTTTTCACAATATATTTGCCTTCGTCCCCTTCGGCAGCGCGCGTCACTGCATCGCGTAGCGTGAGAACGGTGAGGTCTTCTATTTCTGATTGTTTGTTCATCACAGGAACAGCGAACGATTCATTGTCGAGTCCTGCCCAGGTGACAAGATGGTATTTTTGCGGGTCGATGTCTACGTCCATAGCATAGCTTCCGTCTGCCAACGGTTCGCCCTGATCGGTTTTCTGGTAGACGAAGTTGCCTTCATCATCAAAAGCATAAAGCGTGACTGACTTCACATTCTGTGCGAAAGCATCTACCTTCTCCATGTTGTAGTCATACTTGAACTTTACTCGGTATTTGATGTCACAATCGCCATCCTCGTAGTCGAGGACAGAATCACAAGATGCGATTGCACCAGCCAATACGGTGAGTAGCATAAGTTTGCTTACTTCTTTCTGTATGTTAGTGAATATCCGTTTCATGCTTTTAAGTTTTTCTATTGAATTTCTTGTTATGCTTTGTTTGCCAAAGTTGTTTTTTAGTAAGGAGGAGAGGGAAGTCCCTTCCCCTCCTTTATTAAGTTTGTCTGTGTGGGATGCAGATTAGAGAGAGAAACCGTTTTCGTTTATTGTCCAAGCCTCTTCTGTAATATCAAGTGCCAGCATTGTAATAGGGTCTCCTGGAGTTGGAGTATCGATTCCCGGTTCACCTATGCCTCTGATACTCATAACTTCCAGTTTGTATATGTTATTACGTACAATCTTAGCCTTATTATCACTAGTTGTTATAATATCTTGTGCATAGTAGCATATTCCATCTGTGTATTTTCGAATACCGTACTCATTGAAATCGGCGTAATCTGCCCCGTCATTCAAATTTCCATAAGCATCAGTCTCTAACTGACCACCATAAGCGGCATTTAAGTCATCAAAGCTTGCATATAATCCTGCTTTATCTCCATTTACAACTTCATACAGGTTCTTTACATTTTCGTTTTCAAAAACAACTTGTGCCTTGTACAATACCTGAGTAGTAGCACTGCTATTATCGTTTTCCAGACAGTAAGTAACATTGTCTATTTCCTCGTTCTCTCCTTTAATATCTTTTTTAGCCATGCCTACACTTTCGAATGTCTGAAAATTGTATTCTCTTACAAAGTTTTGGAAGTATCCGGTGCTTGCTACTTCTGGCTTGAAAATTGTACCAGGAAGCATATTGCTTTCTTTATTTAAATTAGTGAACGTGTAGCTTAGTAGGGTGATTTTCAATTTTGAGTTATCCGTTGCTGTAAAAGCTGTTTCTGGTGACTCTTCTATAATCTTAGCGGCTACACGAGAAACTTTTACGCCTGCTCTATTGTTTGAGTTACCAGCTTCTGCTTCGAAGACGTCATTTCCGGACATTACGAAATTGTTATCTTGTGCAATATTATTTGTTAAACCATCCAAAGTAGTAGTGTAAGCTGCTTTTACTGTTGCTGATGAATAGTTACTTGCATTAATTTCGATAGTTGGATTGATGTAGACATAAGCAACTCCCTTTCCTGCGTATACCTCTCTAGAAGCAGTTTTAATGCTTGTACCTTCTTGAGTTAAGTCGTTCTCATTCTCTGTGGAGAATTTTAAGACTTGAATAGGAGAACCATTGTTATATACCAATACAACTGTGACATTCTGAACAGTTTGTTCTTCTTTTGTACCCACGTCAATAGTGGCAGCTCTTGGTGCTGTTGGAAAGCCAATGCTAAAACTCATAGTTGCGTTTTTCTCTGTATTGCTGTTTCCGCCGTTATCAACGCCTTCCACTTCATTGCTGCAAGATGCCATAGCAAACGCAGCGATACCTGCTAAAAATAAATTTCTAAGTTTCATAATGATATGTTTTAATGATAATTGTTTGAACTTTTTTTATACTAAAATACTTTTGTTTTTTCTTTCTTTTATTGAGAAGAGAGTCATTATTACGAATTTGGAATTAATAATAATGTGAGAGCTTGTTTCATCTGCGAGTTCGAGTTCCGGGAGGAACTTTTGGAAGTCCTTATCTATATAAGAGGTTACTTCCATAGAGGGGGGATTGTTTTTTCTTTTTCGATAGGCGATGTTTGTTTATTTGTTTTTTACTACTTGTTATTTTATAAATTGTTTTGTTCTTAATCGTTTCGAGGAACTTGTCTGTCCCTTATCGACGTTGCAAAGATATGGGGGATTTGTAGTTTTGAAGATTGGCATTTTTTTCAATTTCCAGGGTGGTTTCTGCAAACTTTTGATTTTGTTGTTTGAGATGGGTGTTTTGTTCGTTTATTGAATAAAATAGCATGTACTGTGAATGAATAACCCTCTTTGTTTATGATTTAACACAGGTGTTTCTTCTTTGCTTTTTATTATTTTCTTGTTGAACTAGATGGATTTTGATCTTCTTTTGAGAGTAAGAGGTTCTTATGCTTCTTGAATGAATTACAGATGTTTCTCCTTGGGGTACATATCAGCTCTTATATATTGATGAAATACACTGGCTTCATGAAATCCATTTGTTATTAATAAATATTCTCTATTTCATTAATAACAAACTTTTTGTTCTTTAATACTTAACTTCTTTTCTTTTAATAGAGAAGTTATTCTTTGTTAGAAGTAGTCTATAAACGGAAGTTGCGTTTATACAAACAAAGATTGTGTTTATATAAATGCAACTTCTGTTTATGTAAACGCAACTTCGTTTATAGCTTGTAATTAATAAGAAGTAACTTTACTATTAAAGACAATAAAGTTTGTAATAGGAGGAGAAGAACTAATCTATTAATACTTATGCTTATGACTTATAGTATAGTCGGAAATATAGATATGGAGGAATTTAACGAGTGACAATAAAAATGTCCGGAACTCTTATTGTCACTCTATTATCACTGGCTATTGTCACTAACATAATATTGATTATCAGAAGTTTAATGTTAGAAAGTGACAAGTGACGATAAATAACCACTTTATTTTCTCCAAGAACGAAGACAAGATGAGAGAGATCTTATAATTTCCTTATTTCCTCTATAGATATTCCTGTTGCTTTAGCTATGAAGTCGTCGGACATTCCGGCAGACTTTAAATTACGGACAATTGTTAGACGCTTTTCCTCGCGACCTTTTTCAAGGCCCATTTTAAGTCCTTCTTCTTTTGCTGCATCCATTACGTATAGATGCGTACGATACACATTCACGTTATTTTGATAACGTTCGTGCTCCTCTTTGCTTAAAGAAGCTACATCGGCAATTTCTTCTAACTTCTCGAAGACTGCCTTGCGTGCCTTGAAAGGCATCCGTTTCAGTGTCTCCATATTTTTTAATGTATAAGTCCAACGTTCAAAATCTGTATCGCATTCATGCTCTTCTTTGCGGAAAAGTGGTAGAACGATGAATATTTGGCGCATTCTGTCGCTAAACAGTTCGCCTGTTTCACGGTCAGCAAGTATCACGTCCGTACGTAACTGAACATTGTCATTGAGCAAAAAGTTCATAAAGAACACTCCGTATACTGCCTTTAAATTAAACTTCCATTCTGTTCCGGCTTCGCCTTGTTGTGCTACTGCGTTGGACAGATAGAATAAAGCACGTTCTTTAAAATGCAACTGTGATTTGTTCTGCATTTCTACAATAATCTTTCCACCTGTATCAGTACAGCAATAGATGTCGTAAATAATTCCGCCTCCTTCATCATATTGCGGTAGTTGCTCGTTGTTCAGAAAAGTAAGTCTGTTATTACTCGCTTTCCTTTCAATAAATCATTTAAAAAGTCTATCAATAAATCTTTTGATATCTCTTGGCCGAATATTTTTTTTAATCCATAATCGGTAAATGGATTAATAAATCTTCCCATTTCTTATCGTCGTTGAAGTCGTTTGTGATACACAAGATAGCATAAATCATTTATTTTCAAACATTAGTGACTTGAATAATTTGACTTTTGATGAATAAAAACGCACTGCCTTCACAGGTAGTGCGCTTATTATCCCATCTTGGGTTATATGGGTTTAGGGGAATTTCTAAATAATATCGTATTTTGACTTTTTATTTTGTAGGATAACTTCGTTTCTTTGACAGTTCTTTCAAGTTGGCATTGGCTTGTTCTGTCAGTCCTGCTGCTTTTGCTGCATTGAAATATTTTTCTGCTGTTTCCAGATCTTCTTCCATCATCGCAACGATACCTAAATTATTAAGTGTTTCAGCAGCCTTTTGGTCAGCCTTTGCCAGATATTTCTTGGCAACAGTCAGATCTCCACCTTTCTGAATCTCCACTGCGGCAGCATTCAGGTTGGCAGTAGGATCGTTCGGGAACATTAGGGCAGCCACCTGGAAAGCATGGTTGAATTCTTCGCTTCCTGTCTTGTAGCTCTGGGCAATGAGATAAAGCTCTTTCAGACTTAATTGCTGTGGATGCTTGTCGATGATCTTCTTTGATTCTTCCAAGTCAAAACCGCGTACTGTGTAGCTTACTACATAGTCTGAATGACGTAATGCCGGATAGCATTCTTGCAGGAGATATTGATAAGCTTGTGGACCGACTAGTTTTGCTATGTTGTGTTCCTTCATATCTACATCCATAGTTGCATCATCCATCAAGCGAATTATCTCATCTTTCTTATCCATTGTAGAGGCAACGACAAATTTACGGAAACCTTCCCAATCTTCCGGAGTTGAATCTGAAGTGATGAGTTTGTGGTCAAAGTTGTAATAACTGGTCACATAATCCACAAGCGCCTGAGTACGATTCTTTGCTAAGTACGTGTTATGTGTATAACTTCCCTCAGGAGACGCATATCCGTGAATACTGATACCGGTAAGTTTAATATTATTGTCATTACGTACTGTATCGATGGTAGCGCGTACTTTGGCGAGCTCATCCGCATTCCGGCGATATTCCGGATAGATGATGAATTTATTAACCGGAAAATCCAAAAAGGCTCTGCCTTCCACTGCGCGATGTTTCACTGCTTCTTCTTGAGGCGTGATATATGCTACTGCAGGTTGAAGTTTCAAAGGAGCGATATTTAATTGGGCGATTTTCTCGCCACTATTCTCTTCTATGATGTCGCAACAACCGCATACATCTACATGCAACTTCATATTAGCCTGACGCATCCATCCCTCATAAGGATCTGCACCAGATAGTTTACGGTTTGTTCCATTTTACCTTTACGGCGTACAATCGTGTAAGCCGATTCAGGAGTCTGATGGTTTCGTTGATTGATGAGTTGGCGTTTGCGACCATAGATAACTACGGAAGGTAGTTCTTTCGTGTGTCCGTTAGCTTCGAGAAACGGAGTCAGGGTGGTGGCATTGTTGGAACCCATTTTTAGATTCGGTTGCAGAACGAAGTCCATACTTACTGTCAGACGGTTGTCGTCACTACGTGTAGCCGATTCGTTTTCTATGCGTATCTGATCTTTATAGATTGTCTGCGCTTTTCCGCCTAGTACAGGCAGCAGGCAGAAAAGGATATATAGAATCTTTTTCATATTTGTTTTGTTTTTAGAATAAATAAATTAAACTAATAGCAGCTTTGGTGGGCCCCACATAATTTTTGTGTCCTTCGCCTTTCTTCTCACCACAAGTCTTACATTCAAATTGTTCATACTTGACACGTGCATACCCGAAACCGATATTCCCTTCTAGATTCCAGTGCTTACCCAAAATCCATTGGTAACCGTAGGATACACCTGCGCCATAGAAATGCCCTTTGAAGCGGTGGTCTTGCAATTCCGGCCAAATGCCCCAAGGCATATCAATGGCGGCAGCCTGATAGACGCCTCCGTGAAGATGTGCTCCAACGAAGTGACCATTGAATTTGTCACAGAACCAGTAACGGAGTTCCGGTTGGAAAGCAAGCATCTTCATCATCTTCTGGTTTTTATAGCTCCAGGGATTGTAATTGGCATACAAATCTAGGGTTAACTTTTTACTCAGACCCACTTCGGCACCAAGATTAATGATTTTCAACGCGTCCATTACAACATTTGTCTTTACGCCAACAACCTGACTATATAATAAGGTGGAGGCAAACAAAGCAACACTTAAGATTATGATTCTTTTCTTTTTCATCGTATGATGGGTTTTGTTTGTTGATCGATACAAAAGTAGGGATATTCAAAATATCCGTTAAAGGGCAGATTCATCTTTCTTTTCTCCCATTTCAGTGGAAATTAATAAGGTGTGTGGTATATCTTTCATTTTGAGTGGCATATCATTCATGTATTTAATAGGTGCTATTTTTATCATCATATGTGAATTAATCACATATGATAGGTATTTAATACTTGCATATTCTGATCAAGTACTTGAATAGGTTGTGTTTCATTCGTTAAAGAGTGGTAAATCGTTCATTTTTCCTTTGAAAACGCTTTTTAATATGAATTAAATACCCTATGTTTGTGTCAGACAAACAAAATAAGGTGCTAAGAAACCAAATTAAATAATTATTTTTTTAAGATTCCCTCCTGAGGAACATGAACAAACAAACAATGAAGTGACCAATGAATTGAAAAACAATTCATAAATAAATTATTAAAATGAATTAAAATTTAGGAGGAAATATTATGAAGTCAATTAATCTCTTTTTAGCTTGTGTACTTGTGTTAGCTTTCACTGCATGTTCAAATGCTGAAAGTGATGGTTTTGAAGATAATTCTTCATCTTTTGAATCCATGAGATCTTTATATGGAATTGAGGTTGCTTCTCTTGAAATACAATCTGAAAATATCCCTTCTGTTACAGCAGAAGAAATGCGTGGCGTTTTAGAAGCTCTTCGTAAAAATAGTGATACTTCTTATGACTGTAAAGTGGAAGATGTGGAAGGATATTATGGAACCGGTAATGATAAGAAAACTGTGATGATGACTGCTGAGTATAAAGCTCGCACAAGGTCGGGTGCTTTTCTGGAAAACTTCGCACTTTGCGTATCATTGAAATTCAATATCGATAAAAACTCAGTATATTATGTGGGTACTTCTTACGACTGTGTGACTGACTTATTCGTTTGGAAGGGATACGGTGCTTCAATTTCTGCAACTCCTGAAGGTGGTACAGTGTTTACTTCTACTTCTTACATCTATTTCCGCGTAAGCACGAAGGTAACTGTTTAGTGAAAGTGCCGGTTAGCTTCAAAGGTAGCTATGATTTTGATGCTGCCCAGGGTACTTATAATTTTACACTTTCAAAAGCTGCGAATTGATGCTGTTCGATAAAAACAATAACAATAGGTATAGAAAAATATTAATGACTCTGGGATGTTCGTTATTCTCAAAGGAGTCTGAAAGAGGAACCAAACAACAAACAAAGACAATACAGGTAAGAGGTTGAAACGTAAAATGTTATGTTAAACAAAATGTGATGTAAGCTTATATTGCTGGGGATTTATTTTGAATAACTCTGTTGATTCTTATATAGGATTGACAGAGTTATTTTATTGTGAATTATTCCTAAAAAAAACATCTACATACTTTTGTTATAATTAGATATTTCTATATTTAACAAATAATTGCACATAAACAAACATTGAGCAAGTTATGAGGGGAGTAATTTTTACAATATTGGTCCTGTATGAAATATGCGGGGCATTTCCACAGGATATTCATTGGAATCCGGAACCGGTGATTATTAAGAACGGAATAAGTGACCGTACTGTTTATGATATTTCTTCTAGTAAAGAAGGTTTCTTATGGTTGGCAACGGATGAAGGAATTACCCGCTATGATGGCTTTCGTTTTCGTAATTATCCGCTGGTTACTAGTTTGGATTCAACCTCAATGCCTTTAAATCAGGTTGTAAAGTCTCTTGATGAATCTCATGATGGTTTACTGTATCTTCAACTCTACCAAGGTGGAATGGCTTGTTTTGATAAAAAAAAGGAGATCTATTTACCGCTTCATTTCAATAAGCCTTTCAATATTCGGGGAATTCAGGATTTTTGTTGGAATGGCGATACTATGTATTTAGCTACTACTCAAGGGTTATTCTCTTCGACTTCCCAACGTGCAAAAGATGATAAAAAAGAAATTGTGTCATGTACCATGGAAGTAGAACCGCTGGTGAAAGGCAATATAACTCATTTGTGTGCGGATGGTAAAACGAATCTTTATCTTGTCATTGACGGGGATAGAGTGGTACGATATGATCTTGCGACTGGGAAAACCTCCTTGCTACAACAAGGAAATATCGTGAATCGTTTATTTCTGATGAACGGTTATTTATGGATATGCAAGTCGTGGAGTGACTTGGTATGTTGTGATCTGAAAAGTGGAAAAGAACGGATGATTTCAATTGGAACAATTGATAAAGTTGATTATTCTACTTCGTTTATAACAGATTTAACATATAAGAATAAGAAGGTTTATTATTTGACTACTTTAGAAGGATTATTCAGATTGGAATTTGCTAATGAGAATCTTAGTGAAAGTCCTTATTCTTTAGAAGCGGTGGTGCAAAATGAGGGTCGTTTTGGACTTTGTATGGATACCAGAATGATGAGTGTATGCTGGGATAGTGACCAAAAGAACTTGTGGACAAGTGGGGCTGGCGGTGGAATTGTAAAATTCGACATTAGTAACAATATGTACAACCGGGTGAAACAAGAGTTTAAATCGCAGATACATGGAATGGTAGAAGATGCTAAAGGGTATGTCTGGTTGGTGATGAATGATGGTAAAATAATGAAGAGCACTACTCCGGAGTTTTCTATAAATACTTCTTTTGAAGTATGGACAAAGTCATCTGATTTCTTGGGGCATTATCATATTTATAAAGATAAAAATGAAAAGATCTGGTTGGGAAATAATCATGGGGAAGTTGTACAGATCGATCCTGCTACGGATACGAAAGAGTCTTTTCATCTTCAGACTAAAGAAGGGGAAAAACTGGATGTTGCCATTTATCAGTTTTGTATGGATTCGCGTAAACGTTTGTGGGTGGCTACTTCGCATGGATTGATGCAGGTGGATCCGATGACTCGTGTTTGTAGAAAGATGGAACCGGTGAATGAAAAAATTGACGATGTGTTGTCGGTCGCAGAAGATAAGGAAGGAAATATCTGGCTAGGAACCAATAAGGGGCTGAAAAGATTGGAATGGCAAGGTGAACAGCTATTATTGGCGGGGAATTATGAGCGCGAGAATAGGCTGGAAGAGTCTGCTGTACGGACTGTATTCGTGAATAATTATAATCAGATCTACGCAGTGTATCTGAATGCGATTGTTCGTATTGACGGTAGGGATAAGGAGAAGTTTGAGTCTATATATACACTGGGAAATGGCTTGACTTGCGGGCACGTGAGTTGTATGGTAGATGATCAGGTGGGTAATACATGGGGTGGAAATAATGTGGGAATCATTACGATCAGGAATGGAGGTGATTCTTTTTATAATTATCTGTCTGCAGGGGGGTGCATAGCTGTCTGCAGGTTACATGACGGGCAGTTGTTGTGGGCAGACTCCAAAGGATTGATCTATTTTGATCCGGAGGTGGTAAAAAGTAATACTGGTAGCCAGAAGTTGCTACTGACAGATATGGAGGTAAATGGAGAATCTATTATGGCAGGGGAGACAAGAAACGGACAAATGATTCTTTCATCTTCACCGGATGTACAGAAAGAATTGGTGTTTAATTCGGATAATAATGATTTCCGTTTGTACTTTTCTGATCTGTGCTTTGAAACCATGCAACGGAAGATAGCTTATCGCTTGCTACCGGAAGATAAAGATTGGCATGTGAAATCTTTATCCGAAGGATTGGGATATAATAGGCTTCCTGCGGGAAAATATATATTAGAGGCAAAATTGATTTTCCCCGATGCAAAAGAAAGTGGAACGATTGAAATTCCCATTGTGGTGAAGTCTAAGTGGTATTATACGATATGGGCATATGTAATTTATGGATTGCTGGTTACTGCTTTGGTTGTTTTTATATTTCGCCGTTTCAGGGTCAGAGATATTCGCAGGCAAGTGCATCGTGACCGGGAAATGATATTGAAAGAGAATTTGAATTTGGAAAAGATGAAACATGAACAGAAATTGGAAATAGATGCTATGAGGAATCGGTTGCTGACATTGTTTGTTCAGGAATTGAGGACTCCTCTCTCTTTGATAATTGCACCATTGAAAGATTTGCTGGAAGAACAGTCTCTTATTCCGCATTTTGCTTCCCGTGCGCAGATGGCTTACAGAAATTCACTTCGAATGCTCGATGTCTGCAATCAGTTGCTGGCTATTTACGAACAGGGAAACCAGAATGAAAAGCTGGAAGTTGCTTCTTATCAGATAGAAAAGTTAATTAATAGTAATTTGTTTGATTACAGGGAGTTATTAAAAGCACATCCGATTACATTTCAGTTTCAAAAACGGATTAAAAAGGATCTGAAATGTTATGTGGATAAAAAGAAGTTGGAAACAATTTTGCATAATTTGTTGTCGAATGCTTTTACGCATACAAACTATACCGGGACTGTGTCAATGACTGTTTGTGAGACAATGGAAAGACAGATGCATTATGTTACGATCATAGTTGAAGATGATGGGAAGGGTTTGGTCAAGACTACCGAGCAATTGATGGACGATAAGGTACTGGAGAATGACATACCTTCGGTACAGCTAGGCTTTACTTTCATGCAGCATATTGTGGAGATGCATCATGGTATTATTTCATTAGAAAGCATAGAAGGAAAAGGTACGAAGGTTGTTGTGAGTTTGCCATTGGGAAAGACGGTCTTTGAAAATGATCCGAATGTTGTCTTTGTTAATCCGGATACGCCTAAGAATGGCATGTTCGAATCACAACAGGAACAGCTGTTAGCAGATATGGCAACAGATGAAATTTTGAAACAGGGAGTCGTGGTGCCTGCTGAGATATCTATGCCCGAAGAAACGAAGACTTCTTCTGTGACAGGATCTAAGAAGACACTGTTGATTGTGGAAGATCATAAAGATATCCGTCTTTATCTGAAAGTATTATTAGGTAAGGAATACAATTTACTGATGGCAACGAATGGTCAGGAAGGGGTAGATATTGCTACAAAGGAGCTTCCGGATTTGATCATTTGTGATGTGATGATGCCAGTGAAAGATGGATTTGAATGTTGTCGGGAAGTGAAAGAGGGATTGGAAACATGTAATATTCCTTTTATTATGCTGACTGCGAAGGTGGAAGATGAAGATATTATTCATGGCTTGGAGATGGGAGCGGATGACTATATTTTGAAACCGTTTACTCCCGGTATATTGAAGGCGAAGATACATAATCTTATTAATGGGCGGATTACTTTGAAGCAGACATATACAAGATTATTTACTTTGCCGGGAACGGATAGTGTAACGGAAAAGAATGAAGTAGATACCGTCAAGGATGAGGTGGAAGTAGAAGATCCGTTTATCAGTTCAGTGATCAAGATTGTGGAAGATAATATCTGTGAAGCTGATTTCAGTGTGAAAAAGTTGGCTTCGGAGATGAACATGAGCCAGCCTACATTATATCGCAAGGTAAAACAAAGTACTGATTATACCATTATAGAACTTATCCGCGGAGTACGTATGCGCCGGGCAGCAGTCTTATTGAAAACGAAGAAACATGGAGTGCAGGACGTCGCTGAAATGGTGGGGTATAATGATATTCCGACCTTTAGAAAGCATTTTGTGGACGCATTTGGCACGACTCCTTCTACTTATGAATGAAAAAATGACTACTTTTGCACGCGAAAACTCTTAAAAGTAGGAACGAACGTGCAAAGGTATTTTATTTATTTGGCTTATGACGGGACCAATTATCACGGTTGGCAGATTCAACCTAATGGAATCAGTGTGCAGGAATGCCTGATGAAAGCATTGTCCACATTCCTACGTCATGATATTGAAGTGATAGGTGCGGGGCGTACGGATGCAGGTGTACATGCTTCTCTGATGGTGGCACATTTTGATTACGAAGAATGGCTTGATATTGATTCTGTTACTGACAAGTTAAATCGATTATTACCTCCGGACATTTCAGTTTATCGGGTATGTCGGGTTAAACCGGATGCTCACGCACGCTTTGATGCTGTGGCTCGGACTTATAAATACTACGTTACAACAGCTAAATATCCCTTCAATCGGCAATACCGTTGCAGGGTTTATAATTCGTTGGATTATGAACGTATGAATGAAGCGGCACTTTTACTTTTTGAATATAGTGATTTTACAAGTTTCAGTAAACTTCATACGGATGTAAAGACTAATATCTGTCATATCACTCATGCAGAATGGACACAAGAGGAAGATAATACCTGGGTGTTTACTATCCGCGCCGACCGTTTTTTGAGAAATATGGTGCGTGCCATTGTCGGTACATTACTCGAAGTTGGTCGCGGAAAATTGTCTTTAGAGGGCTTTCGACGAATCATAGAACAGAAAGATCGTTGCCAAGCCGGATCATCAGCTCCCGGACATGCTTTGTTTCTGGTAAATGTGGAATATCCCGAGGATATCTTTTTTAGTATATAGATGACGAATTATGTGGTTATTATTAGCTTTTCTATCAGCCACTTTGCTGGGCTTTTATGATGTATTCAAGAAACAATCATTGAAAGATAATGCGGTGTTACCGGTGTTGTTTCTAAATACACTTTTTTCCAGTCTTATTTTTCTGCCTTTTATTTTTATATCTGCCTGTGGACCCAATTTATTGGAAGGAACCATATTTAACGTACCGGTAGCCGGGTGGGAGCAACATAAATATATTATCATTAAGTCGTTTATTGTGTTATCCTCTTGGATATTCGGTTATTTTGGAATGAAGCATTTGCCGATTACTATTGTGGGACCAATCAATGCTACTCGTCCGGTGATGGTACTTGTCGGGGCAATGTTAGTATTTGGCGAACGATTGAATTATTATCAGTGGATAGGTGTATTGTTAGCTGTTGCTTCCTTCTTTATGTTAAGCCGTTCGGGAAAGAAAGAAGGAATTGACTTTAAACATAACAAATGGATCTATTTCATCGTTCTTGCTGCTATTATGGGGGCTATCAGTGGGCTTTATGATAAATATCTGATGAAACAATTGAATCCGATGCTGGTACAGTCTTGGTATAATGTTTATCAAGTGTTTATTATGTGTCCTATCTTATTATTGCTTTGGTGGCCTAAACGCAAATCTACAACTCCGTTCCATTGGGATTGGACCATCATTCTGATTTCCATTTTTCTTTCGGCAGCAGATTTTGTTTACTTCTATGCACTCAGTTATGATGACTCCATGATCTCTATTGTTTCTATGGTTCGTAGAGGGAGTGTCATTGTCTCCTTCATTTTCGGTGCTCTCTTCTTCCGTGAAAAGAATTTAAAAAGTAAAGCGATTGACCTTATACTAGTGTTAATCGGAATGATATTCTTATATTTGGGAACGAAATCGTGAAATGTTTAAAAATATAAGGTTATGGAGGGGAAACTCTGTTGTAACTTGTTGTTTTTTATAAAGTAATTTTGAAATAATATGAAAGTAAACAGATTGTTTTTTAACATATCTTTTTGGGTTATCGGAGTATTTTCATTTGCCTCATTGCAGGCTCAGGAAGCTAAAACTTTGTTTATAAATATGCCGGATTCTCTGAACCTTATTCTGACGAAGGTAAATCGGGAGGATTGTATTGATTTTCTGGAAAGTAAAATGAAAGCAGAAGTTGAGAATCGATTTGGTAAAAAATCAGAAATGACTGCTTTAAGCAAAGATTATATTCGCATGCAAATGTCTCCGCAAACTACTTGGCAGATGAAATTGTTGGCATTGAGTGATTCGACGAATGTTGTTTGTGTAATTAATACTGCTTGTGCACCTGCTTGTGATAGTAATATAAGCTTTTATACAACGGCTTGGGAACCTCTACCAGCCTCTCAGTTCATTTCTCTCCCAGTGATGGATGATTTTCTCGTAGCTTCCGATTCGGTAGAAATATATGATTATGACGAAGCTCGTCGTACAGCCGATATATTGTTGATGAAAGCTGACTTTAACAAAGAAAATACGGAATTGGTATTTATTTTAGCTACTCCGGACTATATGTCAAGAGAAACGGCGGAAAAATTGAAGCCGTTTCTCCGCCGTCCTATTGTTTATCAATGGAAGAACGGTAAATTCTCCAAATAATACCGTTCATTGTCCATTATTTATTCTCAATTAACTATTTGCTCAAACACTCCTCGATAAAGTGTATCATTTCTGGTGTATGTGCTTCTACACTTTGAAGTAATTTGAATTGTGCTTTGGTACGGACTAGATTATGTTCGGGATACTTGATCTTATAGTAAGTATCTCCATTGATATAGTCAGCAAGAAACCGTACACATTGCATGTATGGGAATAACGCTGCTGCATAAGGTAAGTTTTCGATTTCGATAGGAGTAAGGAAGGATTTGGCTCCTTTCAAATAGCCTTTAGTAAATGCTTTAAAGATATCCATGTTGAAATTTACCCGATCAAGATCTTTGTCGTCTTCATCTCCCGTGTTAGCGCCTGTGCGCAAAAAGTCACCATAGTCAGAGAAGATAAAACTAGGCATTACAGTATCCAGATCGATTACACATAATACTTTCCCATCTTCATCGAACATCATATTATTTACTTTAGTATCGCAGTGGCATACACGTTTGGGAAGTTTGCCTTCGCGATGCAAACGTTCAGCTTTGCACATTTCATCAGCACGTTTTTCTATTTCGTCCAAATAGTATTGCATCTCTGCTACTCGCCCGACTGCATCGGCAGCAACGGCATCGCGAAGTTGTTGAAGACGGAATTCCATATTGTGAAAGTCTGGGATAGTTTCACCTAATGTTTCCGGGATATCAGCCAACATTGCCTGGAAATTACCGAATGCATTTCCGGCATAGCAAGAGTATTCCGGATTGACAGTTTCAAATGTTTGGGCATGTGGTATGAATACCATAATACGCCAATAACTATCACCATCAAACCAATAAGTTTTTCCTTCATCTGTTTCCAGGAAATTCAGGACTTTACGCTCTATATCTGATTCACCAGCTTCCATTAGTTTCTTGCGAATATGCCTTGTGACAGCAGTAATATTGAGTTGCAGCATCTCTACATTCTGGAAAATAGCATGATTAATTCGTTGGAGAACATAATCGGGGGCATCTGTTTCTTTTGTATTTACTTTGTAAGTATCATTGATAAGTCCTGTCCCCAAAGGTTTAATATTTTCTACTGTACCTTGGATTTTGAACTTTGATACAATTTGCGATAAGTCTTTCATGAATCTTTTATTTAAATAGTTTATACTAAGGTTATTCTTAATCTTGGCTTTTTATTTTACTTTGATATGATCGAAGCCTTCTCCGTATACTCCAATGACCGCACTTTGTGAAACAAAAGCATTTGGGTCAATATCCTTTATGAGTCGGAAAATGATGGTTGATTCACGTTTCTTTGCCAATACAAACATCATTTTTACTTCTTTACCAGTATAAAAACCTGTGGCATTGATAATTGTTACTCCGCGATGAGGATATTCGTTGATATGCCGTCCTATTTCTTCATATTTGTTGGATATGATAAAGAACTGAACGGATTGGCGTGCACTATTCACCACCTGGTCGAGCACAAAACTACAAATGTAGAGTGTCACGAAACCATATACTACTTTTTCCCAATCCTTTAAGACAAAATAGCTGGAAGAGATGATGATAAGATCACAAATTAACATGACCCTTCCCAAAGTGATATCCCTGTATTTATTGATGATGGCTGCAATGATATCCGTACCGCCAGTACTTCCATTGGCCGAAAAGGCGACTCCGATACCGCTTCCACAGAATGATGCACCAATAACGCATGCCATGAAAGGTTGGTCTTGAAGAAGAGTGATACCTGATGATACTTTCTGAATCACTGATAGAAAGAAGGTTAGGGTAAATACTCCGAAGATTGTTTTAATGCAGAATTTTAATCCCAATAGTTTTAGAGCCAATAGTAGCAAAAAGAAGTTAATGCTGAAATAAGTAAATTGTACGGGGAATCCTGTAGCCCAGTATACGATAGATGCAATACCTGGCACTCCCCCGGTAGTAATATCATTGGGGAGGAGAAAAACAGTCCATCCGATACCGTAGAGAATCATACCGATAGCAATCATTACGTAGTCTTTTGCTTCCTGAAGGATAGTCTGTCTAGAGGGTTTTAAAGCTGCTGTTTTCATATAAAGATAATGTGTAATTATCGAGTGAGTGTCTTATTCAGAAGGTTGATTATCTGTCATTGTATAATTTACCAGACGCGAATTCAGCGAATACTACGGATCTAAAATAAACTCGTAGTATCTGCGTCGTCCGCGTCCCAAAATACAAAGTGTACACTTCTGACTTTGCTTTTAAGTATATCACTATTTATTTAGCAAAGGCGTATTGGAAACCTTTTACTTTGTTCCATCCACCACGAGTAAAGTCGGGGATTTCTACAGGAGCAGAATTGTTTTCGATAGAAAGTCTGGTGAGTTCAGCCATGCAGCACCATTCTGCGAGATCATATACATCCATATCTAATGGCAAACCGTTACGCAAGCAGTATATCAAGCGATAATCCATGATATAATCCATGCCACCGTGACCGCCTACTTTTTTTGCAGTCTCTTCCAGTTCTTGATCCAGAATAGGACTTCTATACTTAGCCATCAATGCCTGTTTTACATCTGCCGGAACAGAACCGTGTGCATTTAGATTTTCATGGTTGGGTATCTCGTCACCTTTCACTTGTGAAGGTCTCAGACAGTATTCCTCAATTGGATATTTACTGGCATAGCCATCGGTTCCGACTACTTGATACATACGACTATAAGGGCGTGGTGTCATTACATTGTGCTGGATAAGCATAGTACGTTCATTTTCTGTACGAATAATAGTTGTAGTCTGGTCACCGTTCTGGAAATCTTTCACATCTTCTCCAGTTTGTTTCTTAATAAATGCCGGACCATTTACTGCCTTCGTATCCATAGCAACTAAAGTTTTCATGCGATCACCACGATGGATATTAAGAATTTGGCAAGCAGGACCATGCCATGGGTAGCATAAACATCTCCACGATGTAAGCGGTTGTAGTCCATACGCCAATTATTCCAATAGTAAGGCCAGAAATCTTCCAGATTATGGATATATGAACCTTCCACATGGAGAACTTCACCGAATACTCCTTGTTGTGCCATGTTCAAAGTTGTCATTTCGAAGAAATCGTATACACAATTCTCCAGCTGCATACAATGTTTGCGAGTTTTCTCAGATGTGTTGATAAGCTTCCATATTTCTTCCAATGTCATAGCGGCAGGGACTTCGATAGCTACATGTTTACCATGTTCCATAGCGTATACGCCCATTTCAGCATGATGCTTCCAATCTGTAGCAATATACACAAGATCAATGTCATCGCGTTCACATAATTGTTTCCATGCATCTTCTGTGCCAGTATAAGAAGCTGCTTCTGGCAAACCGGCTTTCTTCAGGATGTTTTGTGATTTTTCTACGCATTCAGGACGGATGTCGCAAAGAGCGACCACTTTAGTGCCCGGAATATAGGCAAAACGTTCTACTGCTCCAGGACCTCTCATTCCTAAACCGATGAAACCGACCCGGACTGTTTCCAGTTTTGGGGTTACTAACTGAATAACGTCTTTTTGCCCGGAAGGACGATCAGGTGTTTCTACTTGAATAGGTTTGAATACTTCTTTTTCTTTTTGAGTGCAGCAACTAGTTTGACAGGTTAATAAGGTAAAACCAATAGCCAATGAAATTAGCAGTTCTTTCATGATTTTTTTAGAGGGTTAAAGGGTTAATTAGTGTGTTTTCTTACAAAAGCCAAAAATAGTAATTAATCATAAATTAATTGCTTTTATTTCGGAATATTTCAAATAAAAGGAAGAGAAGGAGGGAAATAAAAAAGAGAATCTGATATTCAGATTCTCTTGAGAGCGGAAGACGGGGCTCAAACCCGCGACCCTCAGCTTGGAAGGCTAATGCTCTATCAACTGAGCTACTTCCGCAATTTTAGTGGGCAAAGATGGATTCGAACCACCGAAGTCGAAAGACAGCAGATTTACAGTCTGCCCCATTTGGCCACTCTGGTATTTGCCCTTTTTTGCTTTTGAGGAGGTTTGTTTCTCAATTGCGGTGCAAAGATACAACTATTTATTTAAACTCCAAACAAAATCGATCATTTTTATTGCAGTAATTGCACATTCGTCTCCTTTGTTACCTAGTTTACCACCGGCTCTATCCTCTGCTTGCTCCATTGTATTGGTGGTAATTAATCCATAAATCACTGGTATATCGCCAGTTGCGTTTAATTCGGTAATTCCTTGAGTTGCTCCCATACAAACATAGTCAAAATGTGGAGTATCTCCTTTAATTACACAACCAATTGCAATGATAGCATCAATCTCACAATTTTCCATCATTTGGTTAGCACCAAAAGTCAGTTCGAAACTTCCCGGTACTGTTTTAACCAAAATGTTCTCTTCTTTGGCTCCATGTTTTTTCAGTGTATTGATTGCACCGTTTAATAGAGCACCGGTAATATTGAAATTCCATTCTGATACAACAATACCGAATTTCATGTTTTCAGCATTAGGAACAGAATTAAAATCGTATTCGGACAGGTTATGATATGCAGTTGCCATAATGTGTAAATTTAAAGGGAGTTAATAAATGATTTAAAAAAAACACAGATTATACGGATATCACGGTTCTGAATATAACCCGCTTAATCCGTGTAATCCGTGCTCAAGTTTCTCTATATAATAAAGTATGTTATTTCTTCATCAATTTAGCCTGTTCGATATATTTGTCGATATCGATAGCTTGGTAAGACTGGAAATATTTATCTTTGATTTTCGTATAAGCCTCTACAGCGTCGTCGAATTTTCCTTGTTTCACCAGGATCTCACCTGCTTGCATCAGGAAAATAGGGCTCAATGTGTTATTGTCAGCTTTGGCTGCTGCCGATAGCAAAGTAGAAGCAGCTTTATCCAACTGTCCGAGTTGTGCATAACAGTTTCCTGTAGCACCCAAAATAGCAGGAGCTACCATTTGGTCATTGCTGCTGAAGCTATCCAGCATTTTAACTGCATCTTCATATTTACCAAGTTGTGCATAACAAATACCTGCATAAGCTTTAGCCAGATTAGCAGCTTTTGTTCCGCTGTATTCATCTGCTACTTTCAGGAAACCTGTAAAACCGATGCTGTCACCGTTTAAAGCTTGTTCAAAAGCATCTTGTTCAAAGTATTCTTGTCCTTTGAAAAGTGCTGCTTGTGCTTTCTCTTCACGTGGCTCTGCATAGAGGTGCTTGTACATGATAAAACCTGCTACGATGATGACTACAGCCGCAACACCACCGATGATTGCATTTTTGTACTTGATAAGAAATGCTTCCGATTGTGTCAGTGCATCTTCTACGTTCAGATGTTCGTTCTGATTCTTTTGTTCTGCCATTTTTATATGATTCTTTTTGTTATTATTCGTTGTTTGATAATTCGACTCGCAAAATTAGTTTTTTTATATCTACCAACGAAATTTAGAGGCATCTTTTTTTATATTACACTCGAAAACCACGAAAATCTTGCTACTTTTGTGAACAAATTAACGTGTGTGCAATGATACTGAAACGGATATCCATATTAAATTATAAGAACCTGGAACAAGTAGAGTTGGATTTTTCTGCTAAACTGAATTGTTTTTTCGGGCAGAATGGAATGGGGAAGACGAATTTGCTGGATGCTGTCTACTTCTTGTCTTTCTGTAAAAGTTCGGGCAATCCGATTGATTCTCAGAATATTCGTCACGAACAAGATTTTTTTGTGATTCAGGGATTTTATGAGGCGGAGGATGGAACACCGGAAGAAATTTATTGCGGAATGAAACGTCGTTCGAAGAAACAGTTTAAACGTAATAAAAAAGAATATAGTCGTTTCTCCGATCACATTGGTTTTCTTCCATTGGTGATGGTTTCACCTGCTGACTCGGATTTAATCTCAGGAGGAAGTGACGAACGTCGCCGTTTTATGGATGTTGTGATTTCTCAGTATGATAAGGAATATTTGGATGCTTTAATTCGATACAATAAGGCATTGGCACAACGCAATATCTTGTTGAAAAGTGAGTTCCCGGTGGAGGAAGAATTGTTTCTGGTATGGGAAGAGATGATGGCGCAAGCTGGTGATATTGTATTTCATAAGCGTGAGGCTTTTATCAGCGAATTTATTCCTATTTTCCAGTCCTTTTATTCTTTTATTTCTCAAGATAAGGAGCAAGTCGGTCTGACTTATGAGTCGCATGCAAAGGATACCTCATTACTGGAAGTGTTGAAGCAGAGTCGGGAACGGGATAAGATTATGGGATTTTCATTGCGTGGCATTCATAAAGATGAATTAAATATGCTTCTGGGTGAGTTTCCTATTAAGAAAGAAGGATCGCAGGGACAGAATAAAACTTATCTGGTTGCTCTGAAACTGGCACAATTTGATTTCTTGAAACGTACGGGGAGGACCATACCTCTCTTGTTATTGGATGATATTTTTGATAAGTTGGATGCTTCGCGTGTAGAACAGATTGTGAAACTGGTAGCAGGGGATAATTTTGGTCAGATCTTTATTACGGATACTAACAGGGAACATCTGGATCGTATTTTATATAAAGTAGGAAGTGATTATAAAATGTTCATTGTAGAACAAGGCGTCATTCGTGAAATGGAGGTGGAACCATGAAAAGAAATAATGCGGAACAAATTGGGAAATTGATTCAACAGTTTCTTCGTCAGGAGAGCTTGAATCTCCGCTGAATGAACAACGATTGATGGACGCCTGGCCTCAAGTGTTGGGACCTGCAGCAAGTTATACCAGCAATCTTTATATCCGTAATCAAACGTTATACGTACATCTGACTTCTGCTGCTCTTCGCCAGGAGTTGTTGATGGGGCGCGAAGTTTTGATACGCACATTGAATAAGAAAGTCGGAGCAACAGTGATTACCAACATTATTTTTCGTTAAGGAAAGGGATTTTATCAATTACTTTCATTCCCAGATTTTGGAGCGTTTGACGGGCGCGGTCATAATAAACAGGAGTTTCTAAATATTGATAATGATGTGCGTCTACTCCGATAATGGCAGTGCAGCCTTCATGCGTTGCTACTTTCCAGAATTCAGGATGAGGGATATTTGTGATGCCGTTTGTCTCATTATAATCTGCGTACCAATGTTATATTCTAATGGCAGATTTAATTGTTTAGCCACCCGGCAAATATGTTTGCTAACTAATTTACAATGATGGTCGAATTCGGAATAAGAACGCATGAAAAGATCAGGATGAGCCAGATAGGCAAATAATCCGCTTTCCATTCCTTCAATAGCACTTTCTTCATAAAGTTCGAGCATCTCTATCGTATCGGTATGGCGACCAAAATAGGGGAATTTCTCGTCTGTATGAAAATGATGATTTCCAAAGATGATATAGTCTAATTGGTATTCCTTGATTATACCTTTTAACCAATGTAGGTAGTTAGGAAAGTATTCACATTCCAACCCGATTTTGATACTAATCTGATTTTTATATTTCTCTCGCAACAAGCGGAGACTTTCAATGTATTCCGGTAATTCTTCAGGAAGCATGCGGATATCGGATACATAATTTGTATCGTACTTCCAAGGGGTGTGATCAGAAAAACCAAGTTCCTTGTAACCACCTTTGATGGCACTTATAATAAAATCTTCATCACTTCCTGTTGCATGATGGCAGCGGATGGTGTGGGTGTGATAATTTGTTCTCATTGTTTGTTATAATAATATCCATTCGGATGTCATGTGGTTCTGCCGGAACTTCTTCTACTAATTGAAATGGAAAACAGATGCCGGCCTTGTAGGCTGACGGGATTTGCGGCAAAAGACGGTCATAATAACCTTTTCCCCGTCCTAACCGATTTCCTTTCTGATCAAAGGCTACACCGGGAACGACAATAAGGTCTATAGATTCATAGTCTGTGAATGCTTCACCCACTGGTTCTTTGATACCATAACTACTAATTTGCATATCTTCGGAGTTAGTATATAACCGCAGTTCCAGCTCATTACCTACAACTACCGGTAGCAGAATCTGTTTTTTATTACTCCACTTCCGGATAAAGTCATGTGTATCTACTTCATCATTCAATGAATGATAGAGCAATACGGTTTTTGCCGCTCTGAAAGTCGGATGAGCTTCAAGAGCGGCAAGTATTTTAGCAGAGTGTTGCTTCTGCATATCTGAAGATTTCAGTTGGATCTTCATGGATGATATATGCATTCGCAGTTCTTTTTTCCTTTCCATCGTTTTTATCCTTTGTTACTTCTTCCTCCGTTGTTTCGGGAGCTTTAGGAAAAGCTTCTCCTTTTTGAAGGATCTCTATTCCTTTATTGACAGTAGCATCTGTCTGATTGAAGTATTTGATATAGGATTCCAGACCTAACATATTATAAATAATGTTACCGTAAATATTTCTTTCGAGTAACTTATGTGATTTCTGGATTAAGATATTTCTTCTCTTTACTCCTTTGCTTTCTGCATAATGGATAAATTGTTCTATCAAACCTTGGCGGCGCAAGTAATCCAATAATTCTTCTTCAGTCTCATATTGACTGAGTTTCTGACGATTATTGTCTGTATATTGGAAAGTGAACTGATTAGTCAGTCCTCGGCTGATAACCGTAGACAGATAAGTCGTAACACCTGTTGTATCTTGAGGAACGAATATATCCGGCATGATACCGCCACCGCCATATACCGGACGTCCTAAACTGGTGTAATAGAGTTCATTTTCATTTTGCTTGATACTATCACGAGAGAAGAATTCACCATGTTCGTAACGGTTGTATATATCCAATTCATAGTTCCGGTCTTTGCCGCTTTCATAAGGGCGTTGAATACATCTTCCGGATGGCGTATAATATCGTGCAATAGTTAAGCGGATGGCAGAGCCGTCACTAAAGTCAATCGGTTGTTGTACAAGACCCTTTCCGAATGAACGACGTCCTACAACTGTTCCGCGGTCATTATCCTGTATAGCTCCGGTGAAAATTTCACTGGCAGATGCAGAACCTTCGTCAGTTAAAACGATCAGAGGTATCTTCTGGCAACTTCCTGTGCCATTGGCAAATTCTTCTGCACGAGGATATTTTCTACCCTGAGTATATACAATCAGTTTGCCTTCGGGTAAAAATTCATTCACCATGCGGATGGCAGCTTCCATATATCCTCCAGTATTGCCACGAAGGTCGATAATCAGACCTTTGCTGTTTTTGTGGTTCAGTTGAGCCAGTGCATTGAGTAATTCAACATGAGTAGTACGTCCGAATTTGCTGACTTTCACATAACCGATACTATCGTTTAGCATATAAGCTGCATCAACCGTATTTTGAGGAATATCCCCACGTGTGATGGAGAAATCCAATAAGTTTTTCTCACCCATACGTTTCACGCCCAATTTTACTTGAGAACCTTTCGGGCCTTTCAATGTACGCATGGCGCGTTCATTGGTCACCTGTTTACCAACAAATAAACTATCGTCTACCATGATGATACGGTCACCAGCCATCAGTCCTACTTTTTCGGATGGACCACCTTGGATCACAGCATTTACATGGATCGTGTCATTTTGTATGGTAAATTGAATACCGATTCCACTAAAACTTCCTTCAAGTTCTGAATTGACTTCTTCCAGATTTTGAGCAGGAATATAAGTTGAATGTGGATCGAGCTCTGCAAGGATTTGTGGCATCGCTTTTTCCACAAGATCAGCCATGTTTACGGTATCTACGTATTGATCATCTACAATCCGTAACAAGGCATTCAATTTGTTGGATGAGCCGTTGATAATACCCAGACGGTTGCCTGCAAAGTGTTTGGCATAAAAAGTACCGATAAGAATCCCGATAACCACGCTGATAGCTATGATGACAGGTGTAAAACGTGAAGAGTTTTTTGTACTCATGTCTATTCCTTTTTTTAACGTTCTTCTTTATTATTTGTTAGGTGAGGAATGATCGTCCGGTTCTGTATAGACAATTTCAATTCCTGCTCGTTTTAATAGTTCTATTCCATCTTCCAGACGGTAGTGCTCTGAGTAAACTACCCTTTTGATTCCTGCCTGAATGATGAGTTTCGCACATTCAATACATGGTGAGGCAGTTACATACATCGTAGCCCCGTTACTACTGTTGTTAGAGCGGGCTATCTTGGTGATGGCATTTGCTTCAGCGTGAAGAACATACGGTTTTGTGAGATTGTTTTCGTCTTCGCATACATTTTCGAATCCCGAAGGTGTTCCGTTATATCCATCGGAGATAATCATCTTATCTTTTACGATCAATGCTCCTACTTTACGACGCTGACAATATGAGTTTTCTGCCCATATACTGGCCATACGTATGTAACGTTTGTCAAGTTCTGATTGTTTCTTTTCTGTGTCCATCTTGTCGATTCCTTTCTGCTTACTTTAACACGCGGAAAAACATGCGGAATGTTCCTTTTGAATTTTTGTAAATAAGATATAGATTGTTCTCATCTCCTTGATAAGAAGCAGCAGCATTTATTCCTTCCAGAAAGTTCTCAGCAAGTTTATCATTGTCGCTTTGCCCTTTGATAGTAGCATTGAATCCGTTGTTTTTAGCATTGGCACTCCAGGTACCACTCAGATTGCTGGTGACTGTTGTTCCATTTATTTTTCCTTCAATGACGTCTCCTTCTACTATCCCTTCAAATTTGATTGTATAGGTATTGGCTAGATTCAGTTTTTTGATAGTCTCTTCTTTTGAGATTCCCCAAAATGGTTCGTACATTCTGGTTTCCCCTTCTCTGGCTATAAAGGACAGTTTCCAGGTTTTTCCTGTGAAGATAGCGGCTACGTCATCTGTGTCATTACAACCAGCAAACAGAGGTAAGAGCATAAACAGGCATACTATTTTATATATCACTTTCATATTTACTGTTTTTATTTATTTGATTCCATTTCTTTTTAATAAGGCATCTATGGTTGGTTCTTGTCCGCGAAAACGTTTGTAAAGTACCATCGGATGTTCGGTGCCTCCCTTAGAGAGGATGTTCTTGCGGAACGAGTCTGCTACTTCCTGGTTGAATATGCCTTTTTGTTTGAATAGTGAGAAGGCGTCTGCATCCAAGACTTCAGCCCATTTATAACTGTAGTATCCAGCTGAATATCCTCCGGCAAAGATATGAGAGAATTGAGTACTCATGCAGGCATCGCTCACAACCGGTAGTATCTGTGCTTTCTTCCAAGCTTCTTGTTCGTATACCCTGACGTCACCTTCGAAAGGGGTGTTGCGGGTATACCATGCCATATCGAGCAATCCGAAACTGACTTGTCTGAGACAAGCATACGCTGCATTAAAATTAGAGGAGTTTACGATACGTTGTATCAGTTCATCAGGAATTAACTCACCTGTCTGATAGTGCTTGGCAAATGTATGAAGAAACTCTTTTTCAATGGCAAAGTTTTCCATAATCTGGGAAGGAAGTTCCACAAAATCCCAATATACATTGGTGCCGCTCAGATTCTGGTAAGTAGAGTTGGCAAACATACCATGCAAACTATGGCCAAACTCATGCAAAAATGTTTCTACTTCATTAAAAGTAAGTAAAGCTGGTTTATTTGCTGTTGGTTTGGTAAAATTCATTACGACAGAGACGTGTGGACGGCTGTTTTCACCTGTTTTCCGGTCGATCCATTGTTCCTTGTAACTTGTCATCCAGGCTCCGGCACGTTTTCCAGTACGAGGATGAAAATCCGTGTAAAGAACTGCCAGGTATTTTCCATCTTTATCAAATACTTCGTAAGCTTCCACTTCTTCGTGATAAACCGGAATGTCCTGATTCTTTTTAAAGGTGATTCCATATAGCCTCTCAGCTAAACCGAATACTCCCTTTTTCACTTGTTCCAGTTCGAAATAGGGACGGAGCATCTCTTCATTAAGATTGAATTTCTTGTTTTTTAGTTTGTTTGAATAGTAACTCCAATCCCATGGCATTACAACAAAGTCGTCGCCTTGTTCCTGACGTGCCAGATCCTGTATCTCTTGGTATTCTTGTTGCGCAGTAGGAGTATAGGCTTCCAATAATTGATTCAATAATTTGTATACAGCATTACTGGTTTCTGCCATTCGCTTCTTTAACGTGTAATCTGCATAATTGTCATATCCCAGTAACTGGGCTATTTTCATACGGGTATTCGCTATCTTTCTTACGATATCGATATTGTTATATTCGTTATCGTGAGTACATTTGGTATTGTATGCTAAATAAAGTTTGTGACGTAATTCGCGATTGTCAGCATAAGTCATAAAAGGAACATAGCTCGGGGCATGAAGAGTAAATGCCCATCCTTCCTTTTCTTCACTTTTTGCAGTTTCAGCAGCTGTTTCCATAACAATCTCCGGTAATCCGGCAAGATCGGCTTTGTTCGTCAGTAACATTTGGTAATGATTGGTTTCTTTCAGGTTATTTTCGCTGAAAGAAAGTGTCAGCATACTCAATTCATTAGTTAATTGACGGTATTGTTCGCGGGCTTCACCTTCGAGGTTGGCACCGTGACGTACAAAACTATCGTATATATCATCCAATAAACGGTGTTGTTCCTGTGTCAGTTGCAAGTCTTCTTTTTGGTTATAGACTTCTTTCAGGCGATCGAATAGCTTTTCGTTTAGCGTGATATTATTGCTGTGCTCACTGAGTAACGGCATCACTTTTTGTGCCAACGCTTGCAGCTCATCATTCGTTTCTGCGCTGAGCATATTACTGAAAACGGTGGTAACTTTATCCAGCAACTTTCCGGATTGTTCGAAAGCTTCCACAGTGTTGGCAAAAGTTGCTTTCTCCGGATTCTGAATTATAGCTTCTATTTCCGCCTTTTGCTGATTGATCCCTTCAAGAATAGCAGGTTCGTAATGTTCCGTTTGGATACGATCGAACGGCACTGTTTCGTGCGGGGTCTGATATTGTTCGAAGAATGGATTTTGAGCGCTCAATATATTGTTCATGATGCAAACTAGTATCAATGTTATTAATATTCTCTCCATAAAAACACAAAAATACTAATTTTGTGGGTTATTCAACTGATAATCTCTTGCTTTTTAACAATATATAAAGTGAAAGATAAAAAAAACCGCTACGGTTTCCCGCAGCGGTTTCATATATGTTCAGGCTTCTAATTAAGCGTTTACTGATGCCATGTGAGCGATCAGGTCAAGAACTTTGTTAGAGTAACCGATTTCGTTGTCATACCAAGATACAACTTTAACGAAAGTATCAGTCAAAGCGATACCAGCTTTAGCATCAAAGATAGAAGTACGAGTGTCACCCAAGAAGTCAGAAGAAACGACTGCATCTTCAGTGTAACCCAGGATACCTTTCAATTCGCCTTCAGAAGCTTCTTTCATGCAGCGCAGATTTCAGCGTAAGTAGCCGGTTTAGCCAAGTTAACTGTCAAGTCTACTACAGAAACGTCCAAAGTAGGAACACGCATAGACATACCAGTCAATTTACCGTTCAAAGCAGGAATTACTTTACCTACAGCTTTAGCAGCACCAGTAGAAGAAGGGATAATGTTACCAGAAGCAGCACGACCACCTCTCCAGTCTTTCATAGAAGGACCGTCAACTGTTTTCTGAGTAGCAGTTGTAGAGTGAACTGTAGTCATCAAACCGTCAAGAATACCGAACTTGTCGTTCAATACTTTAGCGATAGGAGCCAAACAGTTAGTAGTACAAGAAGCGTTAGATACGAATTGAGTACCTTTAACGTATGTTTTTTCGTTTACACCGCAAACAAACATCGGAGTGTCATCTTTGGAAGGAGCTGACATTACAACATATTTTGCACCAGCTTCGATGTGAGCCTGAGCTTTGTCTTTGCTCAAGAACAAACCTGTAGATTCAACAACGTATTCAGCACCTACAGCGTCCCATTTCAAATCAGCCGGGTTTCTTTCTGCAGTAATGCGGATTGCTTGACCGTTTACGATCAGTTTGCTGTTTTCAACATCTGCTTCGATAGTACCGTCAAATTGACCGTGCATTGTATCATACTTCAACATGTAAGCCAAGTAATCAACTGGGCAAAGGTCATTGATACCTACGATTTGAATATCGTTTCTCTTCATTGCAGCGCGGAAAACGAAACGTCCGATACGTCCGAATCCATTAATACCTACTTTAATCATTTTGTTTAAACTTTTAAGGGTTTTATAATATTTGTTCAAATATCTCTCGGCCTCCGCATTTGTTTTATTCTCAAATGCGGTGCAAAATTACAAAAATGTTTTTATATTCGCATATTAAATTCACATTAAATATTGAAAAAGATGGGAAAGAGTAAATTTTTGCAAGACTTTAAAGCGTTTGCTATGAAAGGAAACGTGATTGACATGGCTGTCGGTATCATTATCGGTGGGGCTTTTGGGAAAATTGTATCGTCGTTGGTGGCTAATATTATCATGCCTCCAATTGGCTTACTAGTTGGTGGTGTGAACTTTACGGACCTGAAATGGGTATTGAAAGCGGCGAAAGTCGGAGCCGATGGGAAAGAGATTGCTCCTGCTGTAACTTTGGATTACGGGCAATTTTTACAGGCAACTTTTGATTTCCTGATTATCGCTTTCTCTATATTTTTATTTATACGTTTGATTACCAACTTGATGGCAAAGAAACGGGAGGAAACTCCGGCTGCTCCTCCGGTGCCGCCGGAACCCACTAAAGAAGAGGTATTGTTGACGGAGATTCGTGATTTGCTGAAAGAGAAACGATAAAAGACTAACAAAAAATAAGGTCGATTTTACTGTATGTTTTCAGTAAGTCTGACCTTATTTTGTTTATGTATTCTATTCAAGTTACTTTGGAGCTAAAAATAGGAAAAGGTCTATTCAGTTTGAGGACAAAACTCCTTTAGCTCTTTTAGATAGTTATCTTTATTTAATGTCCAATTGTCATTACGATATCTTATTGTTTTATAAAGTATATCTAGGTATTTCTTTTCGTTATTTTTCCCCTTCTCGTTGAAAAAGCATTTAATAAATATTATTAGGTGGTCTTTTTGCTTTGTAGATGTAAACTCCCGTATAATAAATGTATTTACCCAGATATGTATTTGATATTGGTGCAATAAAAACAATATCTGCATTGAACAGTTTTTTGCATCTTTATCAGTAAATGTTTTTATGCTCTTTTTGATATCAGTGTCCTGATTTTTAGAGATTATACCTCCTTTGTTAGTTAAACCTAGGGCAGTATTTATGTCATTTATCATTTGGTTTTGGGTTAATGTTTCATCTCTTCTCATTTTATGCCGATAGTAATAATGTAATGAGAGAAAGAATGAATAAATGTATACTTCTTCGTTTTTTCATATTATTGATGTTACAAATTATAATTAATGTCAGCATTAACTCCGCTTATGGTATATGAACTTCTGATCTCAGAAATCATACATGTATCCATACAGTTGTTTTGATCATCTCGGTAAAGTGCAAAGCCATTACTAATATTTATTATAGTGACAGCATGTCCTGTATTGGGACCTATTTTTAGAACAGCAAATAATCTTGTTTTTGTATCCCCACATTTATATAAGGTAGGTATGCTTATTATTTGCTGTTTTGTAAAAAAATGATCTAATACTAAAGAAAGTGCGCTTCCGGGTACTCCTTCCTCACCGAATACTTTTTCTTTTTATTATTCTGGCTGTTTGCGTACTTTTTTCTATTTTTGCAAATCATTTATTTAAAATCGATCCATTTATATGCAGGAAAAGATAATAATTCTTGATTTCGGTTCGCAGACAACACAGCTCATCGGACGTCGTGTACGCGAATTGGATACGTATTGTGAAATTATTCCCTACAACAAATTCCCTAAAGAAGATCCAACAATTAAAGGAGTTATCCTCTCCGGAAGTCCTTTTTCGGTGTACGATGAAAATGCCTTCAAGGTTGATCTGAGCGAGATTCGTGGCAAATATCCAATCTTAGGTATCTGCTACGGTGCGCAGTTTATGGCTTATATTAATAATGGGAAAGTAGAGCCGGCCGGTACACGTGAATATGGTCGTGCGCATCTGGCTTCTTTCTGCAAAGATAATGTACTTTTTAAAGGAGTACGTGAGAATACACAGGTATGGATGAGTCATGGAGATACGATTACTGCTATTCCTGAAAACTTCAAGAAGATAGCTTCTACTGATAAGGTGGACATTGCTGCTTATCAGGTTGAGGGAGAAAATGTATGGGGAGTACAATTCCACCCGGAAGTATTCCATAGTGAAGATGGCACTCAGATTTTGAAGAATTTCGTTGTAGACGTTTGCGGTTGTAAGCAAGATTGGTCTCCGGCTTCTTTTATTGAAAGTACCGTTGCCGAGTTGAAAGCCAGTTGGGGGATGATAAAGTAGTGCTTGGCTTGAGTGGCGGTTGATTCGTCGGTTGCTGCTGTTTTGCTAAATCGTGCGATTGGCAAAAATCTGACTTGTATCTTTGTTGATCATGGTATGCTGCGTAAGAATGAGTTCAAGAATGTGATGAATGACTATGAATGCTTGGGCTTGAATGTGATCGGTGTAGATGCTAGTGAAAAGTTCTTTACTGAATTGGCTGGCGTGACAGAACCTGAAAATAAGCGTAAGATTATCGGTAAGGGCTTTATTGATGTATTCGATGAAGAAGCTCACAAAATAAAAGATGTGAAATGGTTGGCTCAGGGTACTATCTATCCGGATTGTATTGAATCATTGTCTATCACAGGAACGGTTATTAAAAGTCATCACAATGTAGGTGGTCTACCGGAGAAGATGCACTTGAAGCTTTGTGAGCCACTTCGTTTATTGTTTAAAGATGAAGTTCGTCGTGTAGGTCGTGAATTGGGTATGCCGGAACATTTGATTACTCGTCATCCGTTCCCCGGACCGGGCTTGGCTGTTCGTATTTTGGGGGATATCACTCCTGAAAAAGTACGTATTCTGCAAGATGCTGATGATATCTATATTCAGGGATTGCGTGACTGGGGATTGTATGACCAGGTATGGCAAGCCGGTGTTATTCTGCTTCCGGTTCAATCTGTCGGTGTTATGGGAGATGAGCGTACTTACGAAAGAGCGGTAGCATTGCGTGCTGTTACTTCTACTGATGCGATGACTGCTGATTGGGCACATTTGCCTTACGAATTCCTTGGTAAAGTTTCGAATGATATCATCAATAAGGTAAAAGGGGTGAACCGCGTTACCTATGATATCAGTTCCAAACCACCGGCAACAATTGAGTGGGAGTAAAATCCGGATGTTTTTTTATTGTGCAATTACCGTAAATGCTCATTGACAATTTGATATAAAGTAGTTTATTGGTGTTGCAGAAGTTATATTAAATGTGTTGCGGATATTTTATCTACAACACATTTTTTTCAAGATCCATTTTATATCACTAAAATATACGATTAGCGTTACGGGCCTTAAACGGCAATCAATAAGGTTATGGAAAAGAAAGTACGTTTTGGAGTAGTCGGTACAAATACTATTACTGATAAGGTAATTGTCGGTGCCCGGCAAGATAGCCGGTTTGAGTTAGTGGCTGTATGTTCACGCACACAAGAAAGAGCGAATTTGTTTGCAGCAAAACACCATATCCCATACACTTTTACTTCATTGGAGGATATGGCAAGGAGTCCGCTGATCGATGCCGTATATATAGCGACTCCAACCTATTTGCACGCTTCTCAAAGCATGTTGTGCATGCGTCATGGAAAGCATGTGCTATGTGAAAAACCTCTTGCTTCGAATGCGGTGGAGGCTAAAGCTATGATTGAGACCTCGCATAAGTACGGTGTGGTTTTAATGGAAGCCATGATAGCAACCTTGAATCCGAATTTTCGTATCGTAAAAGAGTATTTGGAAAAAATAGGAACTATTCGCCGTTATTTTGCATGTTATTGCCAGTATTCTTCCCGCTATGATAAATTCAAAGAAGGAATTGTTCTGAATGCGTTCAAGCCTGAATTGTCAAATGGTGCAGTAATGGATATCGGGATTTATACTATTTATCCAATGGTAGCATTCTTCGGTCGTCCTCATAAGATTGATGCGAGTGGTATTCTACTTTCGACAGGGGTAGACGGACAGGGAGTTGTCAATTTTCAATATGAGGGCATGAATGCAACTGTGCTTTACTCAAAAATAGTAAACTCTTTCCTCCCTACGGAAATTGAAGGTGAAGAAGGTAATTTACTTCTAGATAAAATCCAGACCATACAAGAAGTTACATATTTTCCGCGCCAAACTGCTATATTGGACAGAGGAACAGCTATAGCCTCTGAATCGATCGGTGTTCAATTGGATAAAGATAAATATTTCTATGAAGTGGAAGAGTTTATAAATTTGATAGAGCAAGGCAAGCTTGAATCTGAAATAAACAGTCACAACCATTCACTTATCTCGATAGAGATCATCGATGAGATACGCAGACAAATAGGAGTAGTTTACCCGGCGGACAAAGAACCGAAATATGATATCGGGTGACTGCTTATTAAATTCAATGCAGTCCGAATTGTGTCTGAACAGATATATTTTTTCTTTATTCATTTTTTTCTTTTTCAATTTTAATCAATAGTAAAACTTGATTATTGTCTTCTTATTACAAATATTTTTCAAAATATTTTAATAGTCGATATTTTTATTTACTTTCATATTATATTTCAATTGATACCATTTTCTATATATCTAAAGGTGTTGATTAGATTTAGTTTCCGGTTACTAAATTAAAATATCGTTTAACCATATAAAATCAAATGCTTTATGAAAACAGAAACTAAATTAAAACTATTTCCTTCATTTCTTTTATTAATGCTATTTTCTTGCAAGGATTTAGATATCGTAGAAGAACAGCCTGTTGCTGAAACACCAACGACAACAATAAGGAATGTTAATACTATTTCAGATGAGTCCAAACATCAAGCACAGTCTGACTTTGGAAACATGCTAATGGATCAGGTTATTTACCGGGATTCTATGTACATATTAAATCTTAATGCGGAAGCAGCAGATCTGAATATTCCGGATAGCTTATATAATGTCTATACTCAATTAGTAAATGAATTAAATACACTACAATGAAAATCAAATATTCTATATTTATTCTGATTATCTTTTTTACTACGACGTTTAGCAAGTGTGAAAAAGAAGTCTATGATGCGGTGTTTAAAAATAAAAGTTTCGTGGAATGCTATATTAATGGTGAATTTGTTAGAAGTGAAGGATTGAGTAAAGCTTTTGAAGTTCCGCCGACATTTCACATGAATTATTCATATAGTTTTAAAGATGATATCTTTACTTTTAATATTAGTAAATATATGGATTCCAAAGATGGTAAACGATTTGATCTCAAAATATCTTTTGCTCAGAAAAAATTACCAATAATAGGAGAAAAGTATTACTTCAGAAAAGAAGTTGATAATACAAAGATCTATGGTTTTGAAGATGATTTTTACGTTGCAACAGTTGGAGTTGATCCTTATCTCTATCAATGTGCAGACACTTCTTTGATACCTAAAGAAATTAGAAAAAAAAGGATAACGCTAAGAACGAATACTACAACTAGTGGCTATATTGAATTTACTAAAATAGACGTCAAGAAAAACGAACTGGCGGGTTTGTTTGAGTTTGAGGCATCAGGTGTAAGCAAGGATGTACCCGAAGCTACATATAAGGCATCAGTAACTAATGGCAAATTTGAAGCTCTATTAGTAGAAAAAGATAGGACTTATTACGGAAAGGAATTCTTATTTGATACTGACATTATATATTAAATTACCACACTTATGAGAAATATTATATTTTTTATATGCTGCCTGGTATCTTTTCCGATATGGGCGCAATCGGTAGAGGATAATCCAGAAGTAAGAAGCTGGTTAGATAAAATGTTCCAACATCTTGATAAGACTAAAGTTCCCCATGGTTTATTACGTGATTATGCTTTCGAATTGGCTGATTTGGATATATAATGGTAAAGAACTTAATGATAGCAATTATGTAAATAAAGTCGGTTATGAGAATCTATTGAGAACTATCCGTTCTTCTGCTGTAGGAATAAAACCTTTTGATGCTGAAGAAGTATTAGCAGCGCAATATGCCTTTAATGAAAAAGGTAAAGGTGTTATGGGAATTGTTCTGTATCAATATTCATATATTAAGGAAGATGCTTTAACCAATAACCTTATTAGATAAGAAAATGAGCAGGTATTCGATAATGTAATCAATGGCGTTTGGCAAAATCCTTATGCTACAGGATATACATTAGGATTTTCTGTTCAAGATAGCACATTATATGGTAGTACCATTACCTATTCTTTCCCTGCTACTATTTGGAAGAGCAATATTACAGCAAGTAGTGTTGAGTTTGATGCAGATGACGGTAGAGGTTATATACTTATAACAAAGGGAGGAAGTCATTCTGTAACTTATAGTAATGATGGAGTCAAACATTTGAAAATGAGAGCAAAACTTTCGAATGGTTACTGTTTATATAGCCACAGCTTGGCGAAAATCATTTCTGATGCAGAAATTTCAACGAGAGCAATAAAAGATGGTGTGATAGAACCTGATGAAACGAAAGATTTTGAGGTAACCTTACCCTATAATGGTATAATAACCAAAGGACGAATCTCCTATTTATTTGCTGCAAACACTGAAAAAAAGATAAAGAAACCTTTTATTATTATGGAAGGATTTGACCCTATCGAACTTGTGAAAAAGGAAGAAGCATACCGCGGAGATATAAAATATGGGACTACCAATTTAAAAACATTTGTAACATATCTGCAAGATAGATATTCTGCATATTATAAACTTACAAGTGAATACGACATTATTTATATTGATTTATTTGACTGTAAATGTAGTATTCAGGCAAATGCAAGATTGTTTGAACGTGCTATGGAAATAATAAATGAGAGGAAAATTCAAGAAGGTTGTACGGAGAAGAACATTGTTTTTGCTCAAAGTATGGGAGGTCTAATTGCTAGATATGGATTAAAGGAGATGGAGAACCAAGGCAAAATTCACTATACCTCTCTCTTGTTTTTCCAGGATACTCCGCATCTTGGTGCTCATATTCCCATGGGTATATTGCAAGGAATGAATGGTCTTTTAAGTTTTTATTATGAGAATAAAATCTTTGGGAGATTGGATTTTGGTGATGTTAAGTCGAAGTTAGCTCCGATTCTTTATAGTGATGCCGCCAAACAAATGTTTATCAATTTTGTAAATAGCAATGGCGATGTTGATAATTCAGTCCACAATGCGTGGCAGCGCGAGCTATCTCAGATGGTTAATGGAACAAATGAAGGTGAAAATAGATGGTCCCAATGTAGCTACAAACGGAAGTAAATACGTGATCAGAAATAACACTCAAAATTATGCAATAAATTGGAATAGCTCTGATGAATCGGTGGCTACTATTGATAATACGGGTACACTGACAATGAAGAAGCATGGAATTATTACTATTACTGCAAATTGTGTAATTAATAACATAACGACTAAGTTCCATAAAGAAGTTATGGTCGGTTTCCCGCCATTTGTGCTTGAATGGTCTATTGATGGTCAATATGTAGTAACTGCTAGATGTATAGATCCGAACGATGAACCATTCATGAAATATCTTCTATATGAATGGAAGCTTAAAGGAGATAATGTGTCAAGTGTTAATATGGATTGGGTACAATCAACAGAACCTGAGAAGAAACTAGTGTTTGGTTATGGATAGGCCCTATATCAGTTGTGCTTCTCAGTTGCTGGTCGATTTGTGGACTTTGCGTACCCCCCCTGTTTGTATTCAAGGACTACTGAATTCAAATTTAAATTATATTACTTTTTGCCCTCATGCCCTCACTAACTGCTGCAACCTCTTTGTTCATCGGAGTTACAGCAGTTAGAGCAATGATGGTGGCAGAGTGGTGGCAACCTTTTGCCCTCACTCTATATTCTGATTTTAATCTTCTTGCAGATGTAAGTAGATAAATGTGCATTCAATTGTAATACAGGTAGTTAAATTGCGTGATTAATGTGGAGATGTACAGTGATTATAGTAAAAAGTATAATGCGTCTGCCCTGACTTTATTATAAGTAATGAGCAGAAGTATTAATAGATTAGTTCTCCTTCTCCTATTATAAACTTTATTCTTATTAATAGTAAAGTTATTCTTTATTAATTGAAATCTATAAATGCAAGTTTCGTTTATATAAATGCAACTTGCATTTATATAAACGAAAGCCCTGTTTTTATAAACGCAACTTGCATTTATAGTTTATATCTAATAAAGAATAATTTCTCTATTAGAGGAAAAGAAGTTAGGCATTAAATAACAGGAAGTTTGTTATTAATGAAGTGGAGAATATCTATTAATGAAGAATTTAAAAGTCATCCGTTATCTATAAAAGCTTGTATTCTGAGAATTAATAGTGTACCTTTACGGGTATTAAGTAATAAATTGTAATAGTAGAAAAATAGATAAAGTAAAATGAAGATTTCTTTAATCAGACGAGATGGATCGAATGGGAAAGAGGCTCTGAGTGTATGTGAAGCCAATGCCTTGTTCGACAAAATGAAGACAGAAACTAAACCGGGATATGTCACGGCTTTGCGCGAACTGATACCGATGTTGGAGGGGACGTATGCCCGGTACGAACATATAGATAAATTGCCGTACGTTTATCCTGCCATGGAATATGCCCGTATCAAAGGAGGTGGACGAAGAATGAAACAGTATAACGGACTGGTACAGTTGGAGGTAAACCGATTGGCCGGCTTGTCCGAAATGGAACTTGTAAAGCGTCAAGTAGCACTGTTACCCCAGACTTTTGCTGCATTTTGCGGTTCTAGTGGCCGTAGTGTGAAGATATGGGTACGTTTTGCATTGCCGGATGATCGAGGACTGCCTGTGAAAGAAGCAGAGGCAGCACTGTTTCATGCACATGCCTATTTGCTGGCTGTGAAATGTTATCAACCAATGCTTCCTTACGACATTGATCTAAAAGAACCGGTACTGACGCAAAAATGCCGTATGACATTGGACGAGAATCCTTATTATAATTCCGATGCAGCACCGTTCTGCCTGGAACAACCGCTGGCAATGCCGGGTGAAGAAACATTCCGGCAACGGAAACAGGGAGAGAAGAATCTTTTATTGCGGTTGAAACCGGGATTTGAGTCGGCTAAAACTTTCACGAAGATTTACGAGGCTGCATTAAACCGATCGCTTCAGGAAATGGAGAATTGGAAACGTGGTGATGACTTGCAACCTTTATTGGTACATCTTGCCGAACATTGTTTTAAAGCTGGTATACCCGAGGAGGAGGCTGTGCGTCAGACGCTTATCCATTATTATAGAGAGGAAGACATATTGCTGATACGCCCGGTATTTCATAATCTTTATCAGGAATGCAAGGGATTCGGGAGGAAAAGTAGCGTGGGCAGGGAACAGGAAACAGCTTTTTTGTTGGAGGAGTTTATGAACCGCCGTTATGAATTCCGTTATAACACAGTGCTGGATGATTTGGAATATCGCCAACGTGATTCCGTTCATTTCTATTTTAAAGTTGTAGATAAGCGGGTGCGTAACAGTATTTCTATCTGTGCTTTAAAAGAAGGTATCAATGCATGGGACCGTGATGTAGACCGCTTCCTGAATTCAGAATTTGTCCCTTTGTACAATCCTGTAGAAGAATATCTTTATGATGTAGGTCGTTGGGACGGTAAAGACCGTATTCGTGCATTGGCAGACTTGGTTTCCTGTACTAATCCATATTGGAGGGAGTTGTTCTATCGTTGGTTTCTTAGCATGGTGGCTCATTGGAGAGGAATGGACCGGCAACATGGCAACAGTACTTCGCCTCTGCTTGTCGGTGCGCAGGGTTATCGCAAATCGACGTTTTGCCGTATGATTTTGCCGCCAGAGTTACGTTTCGGATATACGGATAGCATTGATTTTAAGAGTAAGCAAGAAGCGGAACGTTATTTGGGACGTTTTTTCCTGATTAACATCGATGAGTTCGACCAGGTCAATGTTAGTCAGCAGGGTTTTCTGAAACATTTGTTGCAAAAGCCTGTCGCTAACTTGCGTAAGCCTCATGGTAACACGATCCGAGAGATACGTCGTTATGCTTCTTTTATTGGTACCAGTAATCAGAAAGATTTGCTTACCGACCCCAGTGGTAGCCGTCGTTTCATTTGTATTGAGGTGATAGCTCCTATCAAAACTAATGCTACCATCAACTATAGACAGCTTTATGCCCAAGCAATGGAGGCTGTTTCCAAAGGTGAGCGTTACTGGCTGGATGACGAAGATGAGAATATCTTGAAGCAGACGAACCGAGAGTTTGAACAGATGAGTCCTTTAGAACAGCTGTTTCATTGCTTTCTCCGTCCGGCGGAAGAGGAGGAGGATGGCGAATGGATGACATCCATGCAAATTTTGAATTATTTGCAGACGAGGACGCGCGATAAGTTGGCTATCAATAAGGTGGCAGTATTTGGCCGGACACTTCAGAAGTTAAATATCCCTTGCCGGAAATCTAGCAAGGGGACACTTTATCATTTGATGAAAATGGAGTAAATGAGGCATAGAGTGAGGGCAAACAGTTGTTCTCACTCTACTACCATCGGATCTCTCATAGCTGAAATCACGATGAATAGGGGATTTGGTGAGGATAGTGAGAGCATGAGGGCAATGATGTATACTATTTATAGGAGGCTATTACTATTTTGTAACTTTTGTGCATCCGGGATAACAATCTCTTTTCTATGCAACTCAATTAAACCGCAATCCTGCAATTCATTCAGTGTTTTGGAAATATTGAGCCGCGTATCATCCAAGCAGCGTGCCAAATCGTCCATCTTCACTTTAAAGATCTTTTCACCCTGTGGCTTTTCACAGTGCGACAGGAAGAAACGATTGATTTTACTTTTTAAATCCGGTGTAGGTTCTTCCCATAGACGAGCATAAAGATTTTGAGCACGATTACTGATAATGTTCATATAGTTGAGACGAAAAATCTCATACTTGAATAAGTCATTTAGCACAAAGGATTTGCTGATATTAACAGAATGTGCTTCGGTTTTAGCTACATAAGAAGATTTATAAGTCGTACTCATACCAAACAAAGACTGTGCCTCGATCAGATAAGGAGCTTCCACTTGTTCTATTACTGTATATATATCTTCTTTTGCCCTTGTTATTATAGAAATCTCACCCTTTAGCAGAAAACTGAGTTGTTTGCATGGACTACCGCTCTCTATAATTGTTTCCCCTGCTTTATGTTTGATAAAAAGCAATTTGACCTTATCCAATATACTGGTAAAATCTTCATGGCAAAGACCTTGAAATAAAGGTAATTGGAGTAAAGTGTCGAACATTGTTTCCATGAGCTAAAATCTTTTGTTAATTTCACAAATTTACTCATAATACGATATTACTAATCCCATCTGACCTTACTTTTTGTTTTTTTTATTGTTTGAAAGCCTAAAAATAGAGTATATTTGCAATAAAAAAGGAGGATATTATGTTTGCAGGCTTTAATTGGCAGCAAATGTTCAGTGCATTTATTGCACTTTTTGCTGTAATAGATATTATTGGTTCTATACCTATTATCATAAACTTGAAAGAGAAAGGTAAGGGAGTGAATGCAATGAAGGCTACTATAATCTCTTTTGTATTATTGATAGGGTTCTTTTATGCAGGAGATATGTTATTGAAGCTCTTTCGGGTAGATATTGAATCATTTGCGGTTGCGGGTGCGTTTGTTATATTTCTTTTATCTTTGGAGATGATTCTGGATATTGAAATTTTTAAGAATCAAGGTCCTATTAAAGAGGCTACTTTAGTACCTCTTGTTTTTCCCTTATTGGCAGGTGCCGGAGCTTTTACTATGTTACTTTCCTTCGGGCAGAATATGCTGATATCAACATAATTATAGCTTGATACTAAATATGATCTGGGTTTATTTTGTGGTAAGTATGACCGGACGGGTAGAACGCTTTTTGGGTAAGGGTGGTATTTATATTATTCGTAAGTTTTTCGGGATTATTCTTTTAGCTATTGCTGTAAGGCTATTTACTGCAAATATTACCTTGTTAATAGAAGCGTTGCAAAAACATTGATTGAAATATTGAATATCAGGTAAGTCTATAGTGCATAAGACGATATCTAACTATAGACTTTCCGTATCTTCTTTGTCATTTTTTTCTGTATCTTCCTCAAAGTTTTCTTTTTCAATATTCTCTTCCTCTATTTCATTTTCATCTGCAAAAGGATCCGGACGTTGGGGGCCATAGTTTACAAAAGCAAATGCACAGAGGACTCCCATAATACCACCACTGAGATGTCCTTCCCACGACATATTGGCAGGAGAAAAATAAGGAAACATATGCCATACAATTCCCCCGTATAGAAATGTGACTAATAAAGATATGGCAATTAGTGGAACATATTTGCGAAGAATACCACTGAAAAAGAGAAAGAAAGCAAGGCCGTAAACCAGTCCACTTGCACCAATATGCCATCCCGGTTTGCCAATGAAGAATGTGAGTATTCCGCAACCAAGCCAGATAAGTATGAAAATTCTACCGGATATTCCCCGATAAAAGTAAAATAAACACCATGATAAAAAGAATAAGGGGAGGGTATTTGCAAATAAATGACTGAAACCACTGTGTATCAATGGATGAGTCAGAATACCTATTATCCCCCTTTTCTCCATAGGATAAACTCCCAGATGAGAGAAGTCCCAGTCCATTCCTACTTCAATCGTTTTAAGTAAGTAAAGGATAAAAATAAGGAACAAAGATCTGGCTGCAGCTAGCATGATACGCTGAATGTCCTGCTTCATTACATTCTTTTCTTTAGATATTTTACACAATACTACGAATATTTACACAAAATCTGAAAATAAAAAGCCTTTTTATTTTTGTTTTTATCTATAATTTGTACATTTGGGCATTATACCTATGTAGACAGTGCTCTGAGCGGTGTTTATATGCTATGGACCAAATAATTAACCTTTAAATAATGCACAACTATGAGTTATTTACGATTTGACAAGACCCTCATGACGAATCTGGAAGAATCCCTGCAACGGGAAATTCTCCGGACGAACAAAGCAGGAGCTTATCATTGTACAACGATTGTTGATTGTAACACACGCAAATATCACGGGCTGTTGGTAATTCCTGTGCCAAATCTCGACGATGAAAATCATGTGCTGCTATCTTCTCTTGATGAAACGGTAATTCAACACGGTGCGGAGTTTAACTTGGGTTTACATAAATATCAAGGAAACCACTTTAGTCCGAATGGACATAAGTATATTCGTGAGTTTGATTGTGAACATATCCCGGCGACAACTTACCGTGTTGGAGGTGTGGTTCTACGAAAAGAAAAAATCTTTGTACACCATGAGAATAGAATTCTGATTCGTTATACATTACTTGACGCGCATTCGGCTACCACCTTGCGTTTCAGACCTTTTCTAGCTTTCCGCAGTGTGCGTGAATATACGCATGAGAACTCGCAGGCGAGCCGCGATTATCAGATTGTGGAGAATGGTATCAAGACTTGTATGTATCCCGGTTATCCGGAGCTGTTTATGCAGTTGAATAAGAAATGTGAATTTGTTTTTCAGCCTGACTGGTATCGGGGAATCGAGTATCCTAAAGAGCAGGAACGTGGATACGATTTTAATGAAGATCTCTACGTGCCTGGGTATTTTGAGGTAGATATCAAGAAAGGTGAAAGTATTGTCTTTTCTGCCGGAACATCTGAGATCACTCCCCGTAAGTTGAAACAAACATTTGATGCGGAAGTTGCCGACCGTACTCCACGAGATAGTTTCTATCATTGCTTGAAGAATTCGGCTCACCAATTCCACAATCAACAGGGAGATGAACATTATATTCTTGCCGGTTATCCTTGGTTTAAGTGTCGTGCTCGCGATATGTTTATTTCTCTGCCGGGATTGACCCTTGCTATCGACGAGGTTGATCAATTTGAAGATGTGATGAAAACTGCGGAAAAGGTAATTCGTAATTTTATCAATGATGAACCGGTAGGATATAAGATATATGAAATGGATCATCCGGATGTATTATTGTGGGTTGTTTGGGCTTTGCAGCAATATGCTAAGGAAACTTCCCGCGAACAATGCCGCCGGAAATATGGCAAATTGTTGGTTGATATCATGGAATTTATCCGTCAGCGGAAACATGAGAATCTATTCTTACATGAGAATGGCTTGCTTTTTGCTAACGGCGTGGATAAGGCAATTACGTGATGAACTCTACAGTAAACGGTCGCCCGGTAATTCCCCGTACAGGATATATTGTTGAGTTTAATGCATTGTGGTATAATGCGTTGCGTTTCACTGCTGATCTGGTTCGCGAAGGAGGCGATGCTCATCTTGCCGATTCGCTCGATGCACAAGCAGAAGTAACAGCTCAATCATTTATAGAAGTATTCCGTAACGAATACGGTTACTTACTTGATTATGTAGACGGAAATATGATGGATTGGAGTGTACGTCCCAATATGATCTTTGCCGTCGCATTTGATTATTCACCTCTAGATAGGGTACAAAAGAAACAAGTGCTTGATATTGTAACTAAAGAGTTGCTGACTCCGAAAGGGCTTCGTACATTGAGTCCGAAGAGTGGGGGATATAACCCGAATTATGTTGGTCCTCAGATACAGCGTGATTATGCTTACCATCAGGGTACAGCTTGGCCGTGGTTGATGGGATTCTATATGGAAGCCTATCTTCGTATTTATAAAATGAGTGGTTTATCGTTCGTAGAGCGTCAGCTCATCGGACTGGAAGATGAACTAACCATTCATTGTATTAGTTCGTTACCCGAATTGTTTGATGGTAACCCGCCTTTCAAAGGTCGTGGAGCTGTTTCGTTTGCTATGAATGTTGCCGAAGTGCTGCGTATTCTAAAGCTGTTGTCTAAGTATTATTAAAAGGAGGAGGAACGAAGATGAAAGTTTTAATGTTTGGATGGGAGTTCCCCCCGCATATCTTAGGAGGTTTAGGAACTGCCAGTTATGGTCTGACGAAAGGAATGTCTCAGCAAAGTGATCTGGAAATCACTTTTTGCATCCCCAAACCATGGGGAGACGAAGACCAGAGTTTTTTGAGAATTATCGGTATGAACAGTACGCCTGTAGTCTGGAGAAATGTCGATTGGGATTATGTGAAAAGCCGTGTGGGTGGTTATATGGATCCGCAATTATATTATGATTTGCGTGATCATATTTATGCCGACTTCAATTATCTTCATACTAATGACTTGGGTTGTATCGAGTTCTCCGGACGCTATCCGGACAATCTGCATGAGGAGATTAATAATTACTCTATTGTGGCAGGTGTAGTAGCCCGTCAACAAGAGTTTGACATTATTCACTCCCATGACTGGCTGACTTATCCGGCAGGTATTCATGCCAAACAAGTGTCCGGTAAGCCTTTAGTGATTCATGTGCATGCAACCGACTTTGACCGTAGTCGTGGCAATGTAAATCCGACAGTGTACGCCATTGAGAAGAATGGAATGGATCATGCCGACCATATTATGTGTGTGAGTGAACTAACCCGTCAAACGGTGATTCATAAGTATTCTCAAGATCCTAGGAAGGTGTCTACTGTACACAATGCTGTTTCTCCGCTATCGCAGGAGATTCAGGATATTGTTCCGTTAAAGAAACCGAATGAAAAAGTGGTGACTTTCTTGGGCCGTATCACGATGCAGAAAGGACCGGAATATTTTGTAGAAGCTGCTGCTATGGTATTACATCGTACACGTAACGTCCGTTTTGTAATGGCCGGTAGCGGTGATATGATGGATCAGATGATTCGTCTGGTTGCTGAACGTGGTATTGCCGACCGTTTCCATTTCCCCGGATTCATGAAAGGAAATCAGGTATATGAAGTGCTGAAAGCCAGTGACGTATATATTATGCCTTCTGTTTCCGAACCGTTTGGTATTTCTCCGTTGGAAGCTATGCAGTGTAGTGTACCTACTATTATTTCCAAACAATCCGGTTGTGCTGAGATTCTGGAAAACTGTATCAAAACGGATTATTGGGATATTCATGCGATGGCAGATGCCATTTACTCTATTTGTACTTATCCGGCAATGTACAATTACCTGAAAGAAGAGGGTAAGCGTGAAGTGGACGAGATTAAATGGGAGAATGTCGGATACAAGGTACGCGGTATCTATGACGAGGTTATAAAAAATTATGGTAAACAATAAAAGATTATAGACTATGAGAACTATCTGTCTTTATTTCGAAATACATCAGATCATACATTTGAAACGTTATCGTTTCTTCGATATTGGTACTGATCATTATTATTATGATGACTATGCGAATGAAACCGGCATGAATGAAGTTGCCGAACGTTCATACATACCTGCGCTCAATACGTTGATTGAGATGGCAAAGAAATCGGAAGGTGCTTTTAAAGTCGCATTGTCCATTTCGGGAGTCGCTTTGGAACAGCTTGAAATCCATGCTCCGGCTGTGATCGACTTGCTTCATCAATTGAATGATACAGGCTGTTGTGAATTCCTTTGCGAACCTTACTCGCATGGTTTGTCATCATTGGCTAATGAAGATTGCTTCCGCGAAGAGGTACTTCGCCAGCGTGATAAGATGAAACAAATGTTCGGCAAAGAACCGAAGGTGTTCCGTAACTCTAGTTTGATTTACTCGGATGAGATTGGTGGTATGGTAGCTTCCATGGGCTTTAAAGGAATGCTGACAGAGGGTGCTAAACCTGTTTTGGGATGGAAGAGTCCTCACTATGTATATCATTGTAATCAGGCTCCCAGCTTAAAATTGTTATTGAGGGATTTCAAATTATCTGATGATATTAGTTTGCGTTTCTCTAACTCGGAATGGGCGGAATATCCATTGTTTGCTGATAAATATATTAGTTGGATTGATGCATTGCCGCAAGAAGAACAAGTGATTAATATCTTTATGGAATTGGCCGCATTGGGTATGGCTCAGCCTTTGTCTTCTAATATTCTTGAATTCCTGAAGGCTTTGCCGGAATGTGCAAAAGCTAAAGGTATTACCTTCTCTACTCCGACTGAGATTGTAACGAAATTAAAGTCTGTTTCACAATTGGATGTTCCTTATCCGATGTCATGGGTAGATGAGGAGAGAGATACTAGCTCTTGGCTGGGTAACATTTTGCAACGTGAGGCTTTCAATAAGTTGTATAGTGTGGCAGAACGTGTCCATCTTTGTGATGATCGTCGTATCAAACAGGACTGGGATTATTTGCAAGCCAGCAATAATTTCCGTTTCATGACGACTAAGAATACGGGGATCTGGTTAAATCGGGGTATTTATGATTCTCCTTACGATGCTTTTACTAACTACATGAATATCTTGGGTGACTTTATTAAACGAGTAGATTCATTGTATCCCATTGATGTGGATAATGAAGAGCTTAATTCTCTACTGACTACTATTAAGAATCAGGGAGAAGAAATTGCTGATTTGCAAAAAGAAGTTGCTAAATGGCATAATAAAGCAGAGAAAGAAGCTGTGAAGACCTCTAAAAAGGTTGTTGCGAAAAAAGAGTCGGCAACAAAGAAAGCGGTTAAGAAGGCTATTACGCGTCCACAGAAAACTGCGAAAAAAGAAGAATAAATATATAATAATAGAATTTAGAGAAAGGTTGCTTCTGTATAGAAAAAGAGGCAACCTTTTTATTGTATAGGTAAATTAAATAATTATATAGATAAGTAAAGTTTATAATTGATTCTTCTTCACTGTTAATATATCAATTGCTTAATTTGCAGGATGAGTCAATAAAAATCCCTATAAAGAATAGCTCGCTTTGGGATTTTGAGCTGTTCTTTATAGGGAAATGATAGGTTTCTTTTATATATTAGTTTCCAAAGTTAGTGGAAACGACTTCAAGTTTTATTCTATAGTTTGGATCATCAATACCTTTGCTGCCACCTTTCAGACGTACATAACTGGGCTTTAAGTCATGCTGTACACTGATAATTTGTCTGTTTTGTGAGGTAGCATCATCATAAGTAATAAGAACAGGAATGAGTAACACCTTATTCCAGTCGCTATATTTCTCCCAATCGGTTATGTTATTAACGGTTACAGTTTCTGTCTCACCTTTAGAATTAGTGAAATTGAGTGTTATTGTTTCATGATTCTTAAACTTCTTTTCTGCTTCTTCTCTCTCTCCATCGTCCAAACAATCATTTATTAAATTAGTAATATTATTAAAAACGTATTGATTGCTTGTACTGGAATGGGTAGTTAAGTAAGATGATTTATTATCTGTCAGCTGATTTTTTTCGAAGAATGAGTCTTTATATTTCTTACGTATCAGCATTACGGTAGACGGATAAGTCATTCCAAACTTATTTTCACTTGATTGATTGTAATTAGAGAACGTTAGTTTTACAGCATTTAAAGTATCTAATTGCAGTTTCTCATTAATCTCATTAATAGGAAGTGTAGCTTGAGTAAAGATACCGGCCGGAGATTTAATATAGGTATTATTATCCTGATCAATTAATTCTTGTATCTTTACAGGATCATTGCTTAATTGATTTGCTTGGATTACCTCACGAGTAGATATAAAACTGCGTTTATAATAATAGGTAGAGTCTGCTGTACTACCCGATTTTTTAAGCTTTATACCAGTTGTTTCGTCTACTGCATAACATTTGTAAACCACATTCATTTCAACTTGGAATACATAGAGTATTGTTCCGTCCCCATAGTCACTTTTTATATAGACGCCTTTGAAAACATCGCTGAATTTATTGTAATCAAAAATTGCACCTGCTTTATCTGCTTGTCTTGAGGCTCTTAAGATTTCTCCACCGACTTTATAAGAAATGTCTTTGTCGAAATTGAGGTATACGTAGGGTGTATAACCATCTAGGTTACGAATAGAATCCTTTACAGACAGATCAACAGCCGAATAAGCTTTGCTTCCTAATAGATCTGCTTTATCATAGTAATTATTCGGATCAATATCAGTATAATAGGGCTTGTCTTTGAGTTCCAATTTTTTGTTTAATTCATAAACACTTAAACGGCAGGCCGTCAATGAATCTCCAAAATAGCTGTTATACCATAAATAAAGTTCAACAGTATGGATATTACCAATGGGTTCTCCGATTGGCTCGTTTTTATCATTGTCGTAAATTAATTGGATATCGTCGCTCGGTTCTATTACCATATAATTGTATGGTTCACCTTTATCATTTAAAGCATTATTTTTATAAACTCCCGGAAAAGTTAATTTCTCCGGACAGTTTATGGACGCTAGAAAACCAGCCTGATAAGCTCCAAAATAATCATCAGTAAATTTCCCTACATAACCGATATTGGTTTTTGCATAGATCTGACCAGTGGGAACGGAGTTTGTTGTTACATCAAAGGCTGTTAATCTTCCGCTAATATTTTGATCGCTTTCTGGAAACATTCCTAATCCCAGTCCGGCAGTGCTATCATCACATCCCCAAAATGTGATTGCTAATAAGGTTATCAAGGCATATTTTGCTTTCATGATCATCGTTTCTTGATTTTTTATTCTTCTATTTGGTTTGCTGTAGCTTCCCATACCTGATCATAGAATTCGTTACAAGCATCTGCATAGTTATCCGGATTCTGGTAATCGAGTACCAATTTGCCTGATTGACGGGCATATTCGATAATGGATTGATCTACTTTCTCGCTGTTCTGGATTACTCCGTCAGAATAATCGACTGCTAGTTTGCAAAGAGTAGCATAGTCTATTGGTTCTTTTAAAGAAGCCAAATCTTTCTTTGTGATACCTTTTAACATTAGTTTGTTAGCAAAGTCCTCACTAAATGTATTCTTGAAATCATCTTCGTATACAGAGAATACTATTTTTGCATCGCGGAAAGAAGGTTCGTCTTTATAAGCTCTCTTTATATAAAGAGGTGCTAATGCTGTCATCCAACCGTGACAATGAATAACGTCTGGACACCAACGAAGTTTCTTCACTGTTTCCAACACTCCTCGTGCATAGAAAATAGCACGACTGTCGTTATCATCATATTCTACGCCGTTTTCATCCGCTGTTTGCAGACGATTTTGGAAATAATCATCATTATCGATGAAATACACCTGCATACGAGCAGATTGGATAGAAGCAACTTTTATGATAAGTGGATGGTCAGTATCATCAATAATCAGATTCATCCCCGAGAGTCTAATCACTTCATGCAGTTGGTTTCTGCGTTCATTGATATTTCCCCATTTAGGCATAAAGGTTCTGATTTCACGGCCTTTTTCCTGGATTGCCTGTGGCAGGTTCCTACCTATGTTGGCCATTTCGGATGCTGAAATGTAAGGTGTAATCTCTTGTGTAATAAATAAAACTTTATTCGCCTTTGTCATAATAACAATAGTTCACTATAATATTCTGCAAAGATAGCAAAAAAAAGGAACTTTAAATAGCATATTCTTTCTTTATGTGGCAAATATTAGTTTATTTTGCAGAGTTTTTGCAAAAGACCCAAACATAAACCAATTAAAGAAAATGAAAGTAATACACACTATCAAGGACTTACAGACTGAATTGACAGCTCTGAAAGCCCAGGGTAAGAAGGTAGGACTGGTACCCACAATGGGCGCTTTACACGCAGGACACGCGTCGCTGGTAAAGCGTAGTGCAAATGAGAATGATATAACAGTAGTGAGTGTTTTTGTAAATCCCACTCAGTTTAATGATAAAAATGATTTAGCAAAATATCCACGTACGTTGGATGCTGATTGCTGCCTGTTGGATGATTGCGGAGCGACATTTGTTTTTGCTCCGTCTGTAGAAGAAATGTATCCGCAACCGGATACTCGTCAATTTAGTTATGCTCCATTGGATACGGTAATGGAGGGAGCTTTCCGTCCGGGACATTTTAATGGCGTTTGCCAGATTGTTAGCAAGTTGTTTGATGCGGTAACCCCGGATCGTGCATACTTTGGCGAGAAAGATTTTCAGCAGTTGGCGATTATTCGTGAGATGGTTCGTCAGATGAAATATAAATTGGAAATTGTAGGCTGTCCGATTGTTCGCGAAGAAGATGGACTGGCTTTAAGTAGCCGGAATAAACGTTTGTCTGCTGAAGAACGTGAAAATGCCTTAAAAATTTCTCAGGCAATCTTTAAAAGTCGTACCTTTGCAGTCTCTCATACGGTAAGTGAGACGCAAAAAATGGTGGAAGATGCGATAGAGGATGCTCCGGGTTTACGTTTGGAGTATTTCGAGATTGTAGATGGAAACACTTTGCAGAAGATAAGCAATTGGGAGGATACTTCATATGCAGTTGGCTGTATTACAGTGTTCTGTGGTGAAGTTCGTCTGATTGATAATATTAAATATAACGAACTTTAAACTTAAAAGACGAAACCTTATGATGATTGAAGTGTTGAAGTCGAAAATTCATTGTGCACGTGTCACAGAGGCCAATCTGAACTATATGGGTAGTATCACGATTGATGAAGACCTACTGGATGCAGCGAACATGATTCCGGGAGAAAAGGTGTATATCGCTGATAACAATAACGGCGAACGCTTTGAAACCTACATTATCAAAGGTGAGCGCGGTTCCGGTAAGATTTGTCTGAATGGTGCTGCTGCCCGTAAGGTGCAACCAGATGATATTGTGATTATTATGTCATATGCACTAATGGATTTTGAGGAAGCGAAGTCGTTTAAACCGACTGTGATTTTCCCGGATCCGGCAACGAACAAGGTAGTGAAGTAAGAGAGAACAATTCTTTTATATGAAAAAGAAAATCCTTGATTGCATAAGCAGTCAAGGATTTTTTATGAGTATATATTGGATATGCTATATTTAAATATAGCATATCACTCTATCATTAATATTAATATTAATATTAGCGATTATCAATTTTGATAATGCCTAGCTTTTATTTTTGTAATTGCTCATTCATAGCGGCAGCAGCTTTGCGGCCATCACCCATTGCTAGAATTACTGTTGCACCACCACGTACGATGTCACCACCTGCAAAAATCATCGGAATGGAAGACTCCATATTATCATTGACAGTAATAGTACCTTTACGGCCAACTTCCAGACCTTTAATAGAACTTGGAACAATTGGGTTTGGCGATACGCCGACACTAACGATAGCCAGATCGATATCAATTGTTTCTGTTGCTCCCGGAATAGCTATAGGCTACGGCGTCCCGAAGCATCCGGTTCTCCTAACTCCATCTTTTGAAGAACAACTTGTTTTACCCGGCCTTGTTCATCCGGAATATATTCGATCGGATTATGTAAGGTGAGGAATTCAATACCTTCTTCTTTGGCATGTTTTACTTCTTCAATACGTGCCGGCATTTCTTCTTCCGAACGACGATAAATGATCATGGCACGTTCAGCACCTAGGCGTTTGGCAGTACGTACAGAATCCATTGCTGTATTTCCACCACCAATAACTGCTACGTTTTTACCAAAAGCTACCGGAGTATCAGAATCTTCACTGGCTGCATCCATCAGATTAACACGAGTCAGGTATTCGTTAGAAGACATGATATTAATGGAATTTTCTCCCGGTATATTCATAAAGTTAGGTAACCCGGCTCCGGAAGCCACAAATATTCCTTTGAATCCTTCTTCTTGCAAATTTTCTACACTGATTGTCTTTCCTACAATACAGTCCTTGATAAATTTGACTCCCATCTTAGAGAGATTCTCAATTTCAACATCAACGATCTTATTGGGCAAGCGGAATTCTGGAATACCATATTTCAATACACCACCGATTTCATGCAGTGCTTCGAATACGGTTACATCATAACCGTATTTAGCCATATCTCCTGCAAATGACAGTCCGGCAGGTCCAGAACCTATCACAGCTATTTTGATACCATTCTTGTCTGCAATGACGGGAACGGAGATTTGACCGCTTTCGCGTTCATAATCTGCAGCAAAACGTTCCAGATAACCGACTGCTACCGGTTTTTCGTTCATTTTCAAATGAATACATTTGGATTCACATTGTTTTTCCTGTGGACAAACACGACCACAAACAGCCGGAAGTGCACTTGTTTCTTTCAATGTCTTTGCTGCTTCGAGGAATTCACCACGCTCGATATTCTTGATGAAACGAGGAATGTCAATGCCTACAGGACATCCTTCCATACATCCCGGATTGGCACAGTCAAGGCAACGTTTAGCTTCGGTGACTGCTTGCTCAGCAGTTAATCCTTGATTCACCTCTTCTTTACGACTATGTGAACGATATTCGGGATCAAGCTCATTCATTTCAACGCGAGGAATAGCAGTGCGTTCTTTCGCTTTCATTGATTTACGCAATTCCTGTCTCCATGCAGCGTTACGGCTTTTTTCGTCTATTTCTTTGGTGGCTTCACATTCGGGCTCCAGTTTATGCATTTCTTCACGTTCAATGTTTTTGAACGCGCCCATACGTTTCAGCATTTCATCAAAGTTAACTTGGTGACCGTCGAACTCAGGGCCATCTACACAAACAAACTTAGTTTTTCCTCCAACAGTGATACGGCAAGCACCACACATTCCCGTACCGTCTACCATGATTGTATTCAATGATACTTCAGTTGGGATTTCATATTTCTTAGTAAGTAAACAAACGAATTTCATCATGATGGCGGGACCGATAGCGAAACATTTATCTACTTTTTCGCGTTTGATCACTTCTTCCACGCCTTCTGTAACCAGACCTTTACGACCGTAAGAACCGTCATCAGTCATGATAATAACTTCGTCTGAACTTTCGCGCATTTCTTTTTCCAAGATGATGAGGTCTTTATTGCGACCTGCCAATACAGTAATTACCCTATTTCCGGCAGCTTTCAAGGCTTGTACGATAGGAAGCATAGGAGCAACACCTACACCACCACCGGCACAAACTACAGTTCCGAAGTTTTCAATATGGGTAGCTTGCCCTAGCGGACCTACTACATCTGTTATATAATCACCTTCGTTTAATTCACAAAGACGGGTAGAGGAGAGGCCGACTTCCTGTACTACCAAAGTGATAGTACCCTTTTTTATATCAGAACCGGCAATAGTTAAAGGCATACGTTCTCCTTTTTCACCCACACGCACAATCACGAAGTGCCCGGCCTTGCGGGATTTAGCAATTAAAGGAGCTTCAATTACAAGTTTAAAAACTTTTTCTGAAAAACGTTCTTTGCTAATGATTTTGTTCATTATCTAATATTTTTGTTGGAATTATTACGTAACTGCTATCAGAATGATGTAAATTTCGACAAAGATACATCTTATTTCTGAAATATAAAAAAGAAAAGCCACTCTTTTGATGAGTGGCTTTTTGATATTGAATATGAAAAGATATTAGTCAATTATATCGAAACCACAGTACGGAACCAATGCTTTCGGAATCTTGATGCCTTCCGGTGTCTGATTATTTTCTAGTAAAGCAGCAACGATGCGGGGTAATGCTAGTGCTGAGCCGTTCAATGTATGACAAAGTTCTGTTTTCTTTTCTGCACTACGGTAACGGCATTTTAGGCGGTTAGCCTGATACGTATCAAAGTTGGATACGGAACTAACTTCCAGCCAACGTTTTTGTGCTTCAGAATATACTTCGAAGTCAAAACAGAGAGCAGCTGTAAAACTCATATCACCACCGCAAAGACGAAGGATACGGTAGGGAAGTTCTAGTTTCTGCAATAAACCTTCTACATGGTCCAGCATCTCTTGATGAGATTGTTTGGAGTGTTCCGGTTTGTCAATGCGGACCAGTTCCACTTTAGAGAATTCGTGCAGACGGTTTAAGCCGCGTACATCCTTGCCATAAGACCCGGCTTCGCGACGGAAACATTGAGTATAGGCACAGTTCATGATTGGCAATTGTTTCTCTTCCAAAATTACATCACGGTAAATGTTGGTAACAGGAACTTCTGCTGTAGGAATCAGATATAAATCATCTACTTCGCAATGATACATTTGTCCTTCTTTGTCAGGAAGCTGTCCTGTACCATAACCGGAAGCTGCATTAACCACAGTCGGCGGCATAATTTCAGTATATCCTGATTTACGAGCTTCATCCAAAAAGAAATTAATAAGTGCACGTTGAAGTTGGGCACCTTTACCTTTATATACAGGAAAACCGGCACCAGTGATTTTAACACCCAAATCAAAATCAATCAAATCATATTTTTTTGCTAATTCCCAATGAGGAAGTGCGTCTTTAGGAAGTTCAGTTTCCATTCCACCCATTTTCTCCACAACGTTATCTTCGGCACCTACACCTTCAGGTACACTATCATAAGGTATGTTAGGAATGGTATAAAGTAAGTTCTGCATATCAGTGGCAGCTTCTGTCATTGTAGCATCCAGCTCTTTATTGATGTCTTTCAATTCGGCAACACGAGCACGGGCTGTTTCGGCTTCTTCTTTCCTACCTTCTTTCATTAGTTGTCCGATAGTACGTGAAAGGGAATTAACCTCTGCCAGATTCTTATCTAATTGATTTTGTGTGTTACGTCTCTTGTCATTGAAAGCGATAACCTGATCGATCGTTTCTTTTGCATTCTTGAAATGCTTTTTTCCCAGTCCGCGGAGTACCGCCTCTGTGTTTTCTGTAATTTGTTTAATAGTAAGCATATCTATATACTTTTTTTGAACTTTCTTTGTTTCGAGTTACAAAGATAGAGCAAAAAGATATGTAGGCATAGTTATTATACATTTTACGTATAATAATTGCCGTAAAATCTAAGAATATATGCTTTTTTATCCATAAAGTGAATATTTGTCTTCATCTGTCATCTAAATATATCTTTTGATAAAAGTGATATATTACTTACAAAATATTATCTTTGAGACTTGATTAATGAAAATGCTATGACGTTCTTTGGGGAATGATCTTGTTATCAACGTATTCATCAAATACATTATAAAACTATTATTATGAGAAAAAATGTCATTACTTGGTTTATCTTTTGCCTCTTGCTTTTATCTGGAGGCGTTTTTAATGTAAAGGCACAAAACTTGGAAAAGTTTACATTGCCTACACCTTGGACAGCGGAAGCATTAGCTACTAAAGTTCCTTTTCCAGAATATCCTCGTCCACAGATGGTGCGTTACAAGTGGTTGAATTTGAATGGAATGTGGGACTATATGGGTGGTAAAAAATTATCTGATCCCGTTACTGCTACTACCCCTCCTGTCTTTCCTGCTAACACAGAAAAAATACGTGTACCATTTCCTCCTGAAGCAGAACTATCTGGTATAGCTCGTAAAGGGGATACTTGCTTGTGGTATAGACGTAGTTTTGTTGTTCCGAAAGAATGGAAAGGCAAGAATGTGCTACTGAATTTTGGTGCGGTGGATCGTATTTCGTCAGTGTTTGTAAATGGTAAGAAAGTTGGAACTCATACGGGAGGTTATGATGCTTTTAGCTTTGATATCACTGATTACTTGAAATCGGGCGAAAACGTTCTCGTGGTAGGTGCCTACGACCCGAATGATGGTCGGGCTGCTTCGGGAAAGAACGGACCTCGTGGTGATTATGTTTATACTTCTGGTATTTGGCAGACAGTTTGGCTTGAACCGGTAGAGAAACAATATATTTCTCATATAAAGCTTGTGCCTGATGTGAAGAATAACCGTCTGGAAGTAGTAGCCTATAGTGATAATCCGGGATTGACAGTGACTGCAATTGCCAGTAACGGTAATTCGGAAGTTGCAAAATCAAATGGAAGTTCCAATACCAGTTTTTATCTGCCTATTCAGAATCCTCGTTTGTGGAGTCCGGATGATCCTTTTTTATACGAATTGAAATTGCAGTTGAAAGACCGGAAAGGAAAGATAATAGACGAAATATCTTCTTATTTTGGTATGCGGTCGGTTACTATGGGTAAGGTAGATGGGGTGCTTCGTCCTTTGTTGAATGGAGAATTTGTTTTCCACATCGGTCTTTTGGATCAAGGTTATTGGCCTGATGGTGCATTTACTGCTCCTACAGAACAGGCTTTGTTGTATGATATTGAGCTAGCTAAACGTGCAGGATTTAATGTGATTCGTAAACATATTAAAGTTGAGCCTCAACGCTGGTATTATCATTGTGACCGACTTGGTTTGATGGTTTGGCAAGATATGCCTAACCTTTGGGAGCCTGATGATGCAGATTCTGTGGCTGTTCGCAAACAGTTTCGTGATGAATTGAAAGTGATGATTGACCAACATGTTAGTTCACCATCTATTGTAATGTGGGTTCCGTTTAATGAGAATTGGGGAGCTTTTGAAGCAACCGACATTACTGATTGGGTGAAGAAATATGATTCCAGCCGTCTGGTAAATGGAATGTCCGGATACAACTATGCTCCCGGATATCGTAAAGCATACGGAGATCCCGGTAATGGTGATTTTGTAGACATGCACCATTATGGTAAGATAGAACCTCAGGCAATGCCTCGGCCAACTGATAAGAGAGGGGCTTCCCTTGGAGAATTCGGAGGAAAAGGTTTATTTGTGCGTGGACATATGTGGCCTGTACGTAATGATGCTTATGAGATGATGTTGAATAAGGACCAATTAACGGATACTTATGTATTGATGGCTACTGAATTAGAGCAGATGATTAAATATTTTGGATTGAGTACAGCTATCTACACACAAACTACGGATGTGGAACATGAGATAAACGGTCTGGTTACTTATGATCGAAAAGTGGAAAAGATGGATCTTGATAAGGTGAAACAGATAAATCAAGATGTAATAAAGAGTACGCGGAAAAAGAAATAGAAATGTGCCTTGTTGCTCAAGAGTCTTGTATGGGAATTTCTTTTGCTATTATATAGGATAAAATGAGATGTAATAGCCTGAATTACATCTCATTTTTTGTTCGATAATCAATGTGCTAGTTCTAAAATTCAGATATTTTCATTCCACTAAATGGTTATTAAGATGGAAGAAGTTGGTAGTAATATAGATAATCATCTTCTATATTTTTATCGCAAGCATATACAATATTGCTTGTTTCGTCAATGACGATGTCGCTGATGTATCTTCCTAAATTGATTGTATTTAGATTTTCACCTTCTAAATTGTAGATTTCTAATGAACTCCGAACATTTGATAAATTTTGTACTTGTGTTCCTTGATAGATTGCATATATCGTATTTTTTCCACAAATCACATCTGAATAATAGTAAATCATTTCATCATCCCGATCTTTATTGTATAAATCGTTTTGGAGTTTGTCGTCTCCAATAATTAATTTTAGATTAAAACCAAGAGAGGAAATTTGATAAACTTCCAAACGATTAATATATCTATAAGCGATAGCCATATAGTTATCACTTACTGAGATCTTGCATTCATAAGGACCAGAATAATCATTTTCAGAAGGTTTTAATGAGAAATCTATTGCATCTACTACTTTTTCTGTTTTCAAGTTTAATAGTTCTACTGCAATTTCCTTAGGCATAAAACTTGTTCCTATAAACAAGCTGTCATCATATTGTTGCATTCGGGTATATGCTTTGGGAATTCCATGTTCTTTACTCCAAATAGGGAAGTGGAATGTATGTGTGTGAATGAGTGAATCTGCCTTTGTTTGGTATATGTTCATTATATTCAGAGCATTTGAATAAATGCCTACATTTCCATTTTTTTTCATACGGCATAAAGATGGGATAATATACTCATTTGGTCCATTACCGATTTTTCCCCATTGTATGAGCTTCTGTGTATATAGGTCGAAGATGGAAAGAAAGGAAGAATCTTTATTGTTAAGTACATAAAGCTGATTATTGTTTAAAAACCATCTTTCTGGATAGAATATAAATGGTAATTTTAAGGAATCAACTTCGATTGATAATTTATCTTTTAGGTTTTTCGCAATTACGGGAATTTTTTCTTTTGATTTTTGTGATTGCGTACAACTAGAAAAGAAAACTATCATCAAGGCAAGTGTATACACTAGCCTTGATGTTTTTAGGTGGAATGCTTTATTTACCATCTTTTACAATCTTCTTTTCCTTTTCCAGTTTGTTCTTTGTAGCAACAATCATAGATTCTTTCTTCTCCACTCAATATTCTGCGGTATCCGTTTGAATTGTCGCATTTGAAGTGTTCTTCTTGGGCTAATGATTCTATATTCGCTAATATTAGCTTTGATATTGGTTTTACCAGTTGTGTGCGATAAACATTATATCCCACTATTAACGTAATTACTGATAAAAATGTTACTTTGATAATCTTTTTCATGATTTTGAGTTATAAAATGGTTACTTTCATACAATATTTTTTGTTATCCTCCTTTCTATTATAGCTATAATATTGATGAATGATGCATGTTTTCTGAACTATTTAAAATATGTTGTTAGACAAAAATGGGAAATAAAAGTGGGAAAATCTACTATTTTTGCTGACCATTTCTGACCTATTGTAATTTTGGTTCTATTTTTTCATTTTTATTGTATAAAATTCTATCAGAGTTTCTTTTTTGGGGGAAAGAATTCTTATAGTAATTTGAAACGTGCTGAATTGAAAATAAGTATTGAAGAAGCTGAACAATGGATAAGATTTAAAAAAGAGATTCTGGTTTAGGATAGCATCATGCTTCTCGGATGAGAAAAAGAAAGGAGACGTAATCCGAACGATTACATCTCCTTTCTTAAAACTATTTTCAGTTGTACGATTATGCCTCAGATACAGGAACGATAGAAACATATCTTCTATCTTCCTTACCTACTTTGAAACTTACTGTACCATCTACTAAAGCGAAAAGAGTGTGGTCTTTACCCATACCGATGTTTTCACCCGGATGGAATTCAGTACCTCTTTGACGAACGATGATGTTACCTGCTTTGCAAGCTTCGCCACCAAATATCTTAACGCCTAATCTTTTGCTGTGTGATTCGCGGCCGTTCTTAGAACTACCGACACCTTTTTTATGTGCCATTTCTTCTTACTTTTAAATTGATTAAGCTACTACTTCTGTGATTGTTAACTCTGTGAACTGCTGACGGTGACCGTTCAGTTTTCTATAACCTTTTCTTCTTTTCTTGTGGAAAACAAGAACTTTGTCACCTTTAACCAAGTTGGAAATAACTTGGCAAACAACTTTAGCACCTTCTACTACAGGGGCACCTACAGTAACATTTCCGTCTTTGTCTACCAAAAGAACTTTTTCAAACTCTACAGTTGAACCGTTTTCTGCACCTTCGATGTGGTGAACGAACAACTTCTGACCAGCTTCTGCTTTAAATTGCTGACCGTTAATTTCTACAATTGCGTACATCTTATAATAAATGTATAAGTTAGCTCCGGCGGGTGGTCTTTAATCTCTTAAAGAACTCTTGGTTAAACCCGTTGCGGAATAATCGGGCACAAAAGTACTATTTTTATTTGTTTGTGACAAATATTTCGTCGTTTTTTTCTTTGTAATCTTTCTAACCTTTGTACACTCTTTACCAATTTATTGGCACAGTTGTGCCAAAGGCTTGGCACTGTTGTGCCATTCCATTGACAAGGTTCTGCCACCGTAGTGGCAGAAATATTAGTCTAGTAACTCTGCCAAAGAGTTCATAATGATTCGATGAGGGTATGCTTTAAGTTCGTTGGCGGTAGTCATTCCATTGAGAACTCCGGCAAAATCTACTCCGGCATTTTGGGCAGTTTCGGCATCTACAGTGCTGTCTCCCACATATAAAGTCTCTTTTTGAGTACTTTTTAGATGTTTTAATGCAAACTGTACTCCTTCGGCTGATGGTTTTGCCGTTTTTACATCTTCTCCACCGACAACAATATCAAAAAAATCTTCCGGAAGGTAATTATTCAGATAGTCCAGTATTCGGAAACGATATTTAGTAGAAATGATCCCGATACGTGCTCCCCGTTTTTTAAGTTCTTTCAGCGTAGGCAATGTCTCGGGAAAAAGAATAGTATTGGCATTCATATGTATATCCGCTTCTTTTCTATATTCCAGTCGAAAAGCAGTTAGTTGTTCGGGATCTGTAATGCCAGTGAGGATATTAAAAGACTCTTCCAACGTTTTACCGATTGTCCGTTTGATGGCTTTGTCAGTTACATCAGTGTACTGATGACGGGTAAGTACTATTCTGAAACAGGTAACAATGCCGCGTGACGAATCGGCTAATGTATAGTCAAAGTCGAATAAATAGGTTTTATAGTCCATAGGAAAACTTTTCTGCAAAAGTACTAAAATCCCATTTCTATTTTACAGGTTCAACTGTATATCCTTGTTTTTTCAGTAAGTTTAGTATTCCTTTTTCACCCGGAAGATGCAAAGCACCGACAGCTACGAAAGTTGGAGTTGTTTTCATAATATTGGGTAATTTCTCTGCCCATGCCTGATTGCGGTTGTAAATCATGGCATCATCTTCACCGGGGAGTGGATCACATTGATCTCCTTTACGCTCTTCGCTGAGGCTGAGCATAGAAGCCAGATCTTGTTTTGAATAGGCATCTGTCACCTTTTTCAAGATATCTATTGATTCATCCATATTATTAAGTACACACATTAATAACTGTGCCTGGCGTTTTAATGAAGTACCATTAAATAGCAAGTTAAATTGGAAGTCTACTGTTTCTAAGCCTTCTACCTTTTTACCTTTTTGAATAGCCAGGTTCTGAAAATAGGTATCGAGTTGTTCTTGTGGCTTAAAGTTCTGAATGTGTTTTATATAGGCTATTACTATTATATTATTTTGTATAGCGGATGGCTTTAATTTAGGTACCAGTGTTAGGTCCATCCTTAGGTATTCCTTACAAATTTTGTTAGCAGTTTCGAAGTCAGCAGCTGAAAGAAGCGACATTAATGTCGTATCGCTTTCGGTCATCATCATCTTTTGCATTCTTTGCATAGCTGCAGGTGTTTGTGTGTCTGATATTTTCAATTCTCCGTATACTTGTAACGTTTCGTCTAATGCTTTTTGTAGACCATCAATGCTATCTTTGATGCTGAGTGGAGCTAAATGGTGTGTACCTATTATATAGGAAGGTTTTTCAAGGTCGTTTCCTGATATTTTCCATAACAGTTGTGCATTTGCGCTAAGCGATATGCCTATCAAAATAACTGCTACAATGAATGATTTCATGACTCTTACTGTTTATAAGCTGATGATTATTGTATCCTTCCACCAGATATCCAATGTTTGGTATAGTAATCTTCATTTAGATTACTGACAATAACTCCTTTACTGGTACTGGCGTGGATGAATTTGCCGTTTTTTAGATAAATTCCCACGTGAGCTACTTTTTTCCCGGAGTTTCTGCTGGTAAAGAATACGAGATCACCTTCTCTGAGATTCCGTTTGCTGACTTTATAACTTTTCTTTTTCAGATCTTCCGTATTTCGTGGAAGTTGGGTGCGGTAGACTTTCCGGTAGACTTGATAAGTAAGCCCTGAACAGTCTGTCCCTCTTTTTGAATCTCCACCGCCACGATAAGGAACACCTATCCAATCGGCCGATTCCATATAAAGTTTATGATTATCTTCAAGATTAATATCAACTCCTAAACGGATAGAAGCCTTTGCTAATGCTTTATAATCCAGATGAGGGGCGGAAGTACGGCAAGAACTTAAACTTATGATCAGTCCTAGTAGTAAAATTGATTGTAAAAAGAGTCTTTTCATGGTCTTTCGCTGTTATTGGGGTTATTCTTTTATGTTGAAATAATCTTCTAACTCTTTTTCGGCAGAATTATTTTCATTAATGATATCTTTTATAATAATACCATTTTCCTGTAAAGCAATGCGTGGACATATGTCTATAATATGATTTAGATTATGGCTGGAGATAATGACAGTAGCTTGATGTTCCTCATTATATTTTTTGAGTAAATGCTTGATGACAGATTGCGAACTAGGATCGAGGAAATTGAATGGTTCGTCCAAAATCAACAATTGCGGATGATGAAGCATGGCAGCGATAATACCGATTTTTTGTTTATTACCGGCCGAATAGTTACGAATATACTTTTTTTGCCCGATTATTTCACCGCTCATGAAACGCTCGAAGGGGAGGAGTCGCTCATTTACTTCTTCTTTGTTTAATCCATATACCTTACCGATGAAGTAAAAATATTCTTCCGGAGTAAGATAATCAATTAAAAAACTATAATCGATAAAAGCTCCGGTGAAGTTTTTCCAGTCTTCGCTTTGACTGACTTCAATACCATTGATGATTACTTTTCCTTTGTCTGCTTTCAATAAATCCAGCATTAACCGGAAAAGAGTTGTTTTACCAGCACCATTATTTCCTACCAGACCAAGCATATCACCTTGATTAAGCTCGTAATGTTCTATATCAATAGCTACCTTTGAACCAAAGTTCTTTTTAAGATTATCAATGTTAATCACGGTTTTCAGTATTTTAGTGGTTATTGTTTCATGTATATTTATTGGCGGCTGTTTCTGAAACCTTCCATATTTTCATAACGGCGTTTCATAAAGCGCTGATATATGTTTTTTATCCAGTATGGTGAAGCCAGAATGAATCCCAGTCCAATTATTAAAAGTGTGATATAAGCTATTGTTTCTCCAAACAATGCATTCAATGCACTATATAAAAGTAAGGGGACTCCAAAAGCACATAAACTTATGATTATCTGAATTCCGCCGTTGCTTTGGCGAGTTGTCACTTTTTCGTTCAGTGGAATTGTTTGTTTGTTGTAAACAACTAACTGTAAATTACAAAAATAGATGAATCCTATTGTGTAGAAAAACCAAGAGAAAGCTCCCAGTAAAGTCAGTTTGTTCATTATGATGGCCGGAATCATCAATGTAAATGGTATGATTTCTCCTATGCTATACACATAATATTTAGCTCTTAGCAAACTCAGGATGGACCCTTTACGAGACATCATTCCATCCAGATAGTTGCCTTCAAACGACATTGTTCGTATGAGAATTATCATTCCAAATACACTGAAATTGTATATGGCAATGATGGTGGGCATAAAACCTCCATCGTAAAGATTTGAAAAGCTTAGTACACAGCTAAACATTAGAATTAAAACGAAAGTATTGCGTAGCAAACCTTTGCAACTGCGATTGCGTAAAAGCATTTTTAATTCCAGTCGCATATATTCTCCTACTTCCCCATAGCGTTCGAAGACTTATAGTCGGAGACGTGTTTGATTTTTGAATCGTTTGTTTTTGCCAGTTCAACATAGATTAGACAGGAAATGACTCTGCGGTTAATCCACCATAAAATAGCTATAATAAATATCGTGCCCATAAAATAAAGGATATTCCCTTCCATATATCTGTCTCCCAAATCTATTAGGAAAGAAGATACAGGACTATCGGGAATAATAAGTAGAAAAGTGATTCCGCCATAAAAAGCGACAGGAAGCAATATCCACCAAATACGTTCATTGATAAGTGTGCGGCAAAGCAGATACCAGTAGTTGTTAATAAGAATAATGAGCCAGATACCTATAAGATAGCTGATAACGCCTAAAACACCAAAGAATTTTGTAATTGTGAGGAAGGAAAAAGGGACAAAAAGAAACAACCAGAATAGATTGAATAAGCTTAGTCCGGAACGTAAAAGTAAAAAATCGATGATACGTTTTTTTTTAACCGGCAACAGGAGGTAAGGCTTTACCTCCTGAGTCGGTGTCTTTTGAAACGGAATACGCAACAGGAAATCCAGTGCCAGAATAAAAATCAGGGCGATGCCGTTCATTACATGATATGGTTCCCAATTGGGAACCATATTTGTAAACGAAGAGGCAAGTATTGTACCGAAGAGTATCAAGTAACCAGCCCAACCGGCCGCCATTACATAGCTGATAATTTTACCCGCTAAATTCTCCTCATACATTGGATGTCGCTTGGCAGCAAGCCGTCCATGCCTGCGTAATTCGTTAAATATCATCATACAGTTGATTGTTGAAGAATATTATTTATCTGTTTTCTTAATATCTTCTTCAGGTACAGTCATTGTAACTTGAATTTCATTTTTCTGTTTCAGCAATTTAGCAAGGAATTCTTTTACGTCTTTTGCTGTCATGTTGTTAATCAATTCTTCATACCCTTTTGTTGAATCAATACCACTATAGAAATATGCATTCAAGTTACTTAGCCAATAGCTGTTTTCTTTTTGTGCATCTTTGTAATTCTTCAGCATATATTCTTTGATCTTCTGCATGTGTTCTTCAGACGGGCCTTCTTTAGCCATTTTTTGAAGCTGCTCGGTTACGATATTTGCTAATTTGGCTTTCTTAACCGGATCAGGATCAGTCTGGAATACGATTTGCAGAGTAAGTTCTTCTTTCGGATACTGGCTAAGACTACCGTTACAACTTACACCGTATGTACCACCCTCTTTTTCACGGATTTCGGCTGTATAAACCATATCCAATGCTTGTTCAAGGAAGCTGAGAGTTATGTTGTTACGCAGGTCATATTTGCATTTTCCGCTGAATAGGAACATAATAGTTGCCATTGGAGTTTCCTGTTTCTTAGCAAACTCTTTCTTGTATCCACCTTTACGGATATTCATTTTCGTATCTTTGAAAGTCTCTTTACGATTGATAGCAGGCAGACCTCCCAGATATTTAGCAATTAAAGGTTTAACTTCTTCGATATTGATATTACCTACAAAATAGAATTTGAAGTCGCTCGCATCTTTGAAGCGATCCATATACATTTCGATGATACGATCGTAATTGATATTATCAACCATTTCTTCTTTCAGATCCAACATACGAGGATGGTTGCCATATAGAATGTGAGATACAGTATCCTGGAATGCTTTCATCGGATTAGCATCTTTATTTTGTAAAGCAGCTTTCAGACGATTCTTGTATGATTCGAATGCTTCGTTATCCTTGCGTGGAGCAGTGAAAGACAGATAAGTCAGTTGCATCATTGTTTCAAAGTCTCTTGGAGGGCAGCTTCCTGAAACAGATTCTGTCAATGAACTTATCGATGTGCCTACAGAAGCGCGTTTACCTGCAAGAGCTTTGCTCAATTCCACTTTATTGAAGTTGCCGAGACCACCTACTGTTGCTACGCTGTTAATCTGAGAGATATCCAGAATTTCATTGTCCGGGAATAAGCTGGTACCACCGAAGCTAATACCTTGCATTAAGATTTGATCAGCTTTAAAATCTGTCGGTTTGATATATACAGTCACACCATTAGAAAGTACTAATTTTGTTGATCCATAGATTTCTCCACTATTTTCAGAAACAATTGTTCCACCTTTTGGCTCTTCTGAAAGCAAAGGCTCAGTAGAAACTTTATCTTCATACGCTTTAACGTCGAGTGTTTTAGTTTCTTTCAACCATGAAGCAATTTCTTCTTTAGTTGGATATTTCATACCTTCTTTTTCAGGACCTGCCATCATAACTACCTGATTGTTGTCAGTGAGCAGTTGTCCCATGATTTGGTTGATATATTCAACTGTAATTTGCGGAGCTAATTGTTTGATGATCGCACATTCAGCTTCAAGACCCGGAATTGGTTCATTGTCGAGGAAGCTGTTGACATATTCGTCTACAAAACCGCCGTTCTTTCTCTTATCACGTTCATTATAAGCTGTTTCGATAGCTTGCAGGTAATTGGCACGTGCACGTTCGTACTCTGTTGCAGTGAATCCGAATCGACGTGCGCGTTCAGCTTCTTGTAGTACAGTCTTCATAGCCAGCTCAATACCGTCTAATTTGCTGCTACCACTCAAAGTAAAGGCTTCTTTGGTTTTGGCAAGGAAGAAGTTACCATAACCGGCATTTGCGCTTGTGAAAGGAGGTTCAGCTGTCTGGATCAGTTCTGCTAGACGATTGTTCAACATGGTGATTGCCATATTTAACATATACTGAGTTGCATAATAATTGACCGTATTCTTTATTGAATCCGGAGTGGCTTCATGTTTGTAGAAGATGTTGAAAGAAGGAGTTTTTACTTCTTTATCCGTACCAATATAGATCAGAGGTTCTTGGTTGTCAGGTACCGGATAGTAGATGCGTTCTGCCGGGCTTGTCGGAGCTTTTACATCAGCGAACACCTTCTTCAATTTGGCTTCGATATCGTCTACATTAATATCACCGACAATTACAATACCTTGCAAATCCGGACGATACCATTTTGCGTAATATTCGCGGATGTCCTGATAAGGGAAGTTATTGATAACATCAATGCTTCCGATAGGCATACAATCTGAATATTTAGAATCCGGGAACAAGGTAGGCAGAGCATCAGTCATGATACGTTGCATTCCACTGTTACGGCTTCTCCATTCTTCACGAATCACACCACGTTCTTTGTCGATTTCTTTGTCGAGCAATTTGATAGCGCTTGACCAGTCGTGCAGAATAAGCAGACAAGAGTCTACTACATTTATATTTTCAGTAGGAACATTGCTGATGTTGTAAACTGTTTGATCAACGCTGGTGTATGCATTCAGGTTAGTGCCGAATTTAATACCTTTGGTTTCACACCAAGGATGATACCTAATCCATTTTCATCACCCGGGAAATTTTTAGTTCCGTTAAAAGCCATATGTTCCAGAAAGTGTGCCAAACCACGTTGCTGTGGTTCTTCGAGAATAGAACCTACTTTTTGTGCAATGTAGAATTCCGCACGTTTTTCCGGAAGTGCGTTGTGACGAATGTAATAAGTAAGCCCATTGTCCAGTTTACCTATGCGGACATCTTTGTCCACAGGTAGCGTTTGCATGGGCTGTGCAAACACGAATTGGAAATTGCAGCATATCGTTAAAACTGCAATAAATAATCCACGTAATAAATGTTTCATGTTTTATATTTAGTTAAAAAAAATATTCTTGTTCTATTAGTTTCGCTAATCATAAATGTTAAATCACCAATAATGTATTATTCTTTGTGATAACTTATTTTATTCCGATTTTTCTTATTCCGGGCTGATCATTAAAAACTCTAATTGCTTTCCTTCATCGATCAAACTTTTAACAAAGTCTGCAGCATCTTTGCCATTATATTTTCAACAGGTTATTAATTGCTGAGACTGATTGTAAATGTTTCATCGCTTGATATATTATTTGACAGCTTCCCGTATTCTTACTAATTTAGTCAATAATCCTTCTAATAAGTCCAGTTTCAGCATATTAGCCCCATCACTTTTGGCTACTGCCGGGTTTTCGTGAGTTTCAATAAATAGTCCGTCGGCGCCTACGGCGATACCAGCTTTTGCAACAGTTTCAATCAGTTGTGGCATTCCACCTGTCACGCCACTGGTCTGATTCGGTTGTTGCAATGAGTGAGTAACGTCCAATATCACAGGATAACCGAATGATTGCATTTCAGGAATACCACGATAATCAATTACTAAATCCTGATAACCGAAAGTCGTACCACGTTCAGTCAGCATCACATTTTTGTTTCCAGCTTCCACCACTTTATCTGCTGCAAATTGCATAGCGATAGGAGAGAGAAATTGTCCTTTTTTGATATTTATGATTTTCCCAGTTTTTGCAGCTGCAATCAGAAGATCAGTTTGACGGCAAAGAAATGCTGGAATCTGGAGTATATCTACATATTCTGCGGCCATTTCTGCTTCGTCGGCTGCATGAATGTCTGTTACGGTAGGAACACCGAAAGTATCATGCACTTTTTTCAGAATTTTGAGTGCTTTCTCATCACCGATGCCCATAAAAGAATCCATACGTGAACGGTTTGCTTTGCGGTAAGAACCTTTGAATACATAAGGAATCTTCAGAGATTCAGTGATTTTGACTACACGTTCTGCAATACGCATTGCCATATCTTCGCCTTCTATCACACATGGACCTGCCAGCAAAAAGAAATTATTAGCAGGATTGTTTTTAAGTTCTATCATTTTAGTATTTACAAATTACGAGTTACAAAATTACAGTCTTTCTAATTAATAGGATTAAACAGATAGGTTCATTTTACTCTATTTATCGCTTATTTAGGAATAATCAGTGTTGTCTTCTCTAAAAGTACACCTATTTCTAACGGGAAATGTTTTGGTAAAAGACGACCATCTAAATCTACGGAAGCATTTTGTGCACGTAGGACTTTAACTTTTCGTGTCCGGTAACTTTTCACCGTCTTATGATTCAAAATTCTTCCTTGAATCAACATCCATAGTCCAGAAATGATTTGCAAAAATTCCGGCCGATAGATAACAGATACATCCAACCAGCCGTTATAAGGTACAGCACTCGGTGTTTGTCCCCATCCCCATGCACTACCTACACAGACAGTCATGATACGTCCGCGGATATGTTCGTCATTGATCCGAAGATGCATGCGATAGAGTTTCCGTTCAAATATCAACGAAAATAGTGCAGCTAAGTATGATAAAAATTTAACTCCCCAAAAACGTTTGGTCTGATCAGTGATTTTTACGATTCGTGCACCTAGACCAATATTGACAGCATTGAGGAAATAGCGACGTTGATGATCTTGCCCATCATAATAAGAGCAGTAACCTACATCTATTTTTTTGAGACGATGATTGATAATACAATCTACAGCTGTTTTATATTCGGTAGTAAGTCCCCAGTATTTAGCAAAGTCATTTCCAATTCCATTCGGAATGATACCAAGAGCGATATTATCTTTATCTTCAGCATCAGAGAGCATAATTCCATTGATAGCATCATTCAGCGCACCATCACCACCTACAATAACAATTGTACGATAACCATTATTAGCAAGAATTTTGGATAGGCGTTCCACTGAACCGAAACCCTCGGATTGTACATAGTCATAATTGACACCTTTACCGTCCATATACTCCTTGATCTCTTTCCATCGTTTCTGTACCTTGCGGGTACCGGCTTTAGGGTTGTAAATAACTCCCCATTTTCCTGGTTCTACACTCATATAAAACTAATAAATATGCGACAAAGATACTAAAACTCTTGCAGTTTATCTAATACAAATGCTATCTTTTCTTCCATAGGTAACTCTGCACTAATCCAATGGATGGTAAATCCTCTCCGTTCCATGCCACGAAACCAGGTCATCTGACGCTTGGCAAACTGATGAATAGCTGTTTCCAAACCTGTGAACATCTCTTCATAAGTTAGTTTTCCTATGACATGTAATGTCAGGTATTTATATTCCAAACCGTAATAAATCAGATCATCCGGAGCGATTCCCTGCGCGATTAGATGCCGTACTTCATCCACCATTCCTTCAGCCAATCGTTGCTTTAAACGGCGGGTAATTTTTTCACGTCTTAATTCCCGATCGATGTTTACACCAATAATAAGACTGTTCAGCTTTGGAAATTCCTGTTCAGGGACTGGATGAGCCATATAATACTCTTCAATTTCTATGGCGCGTATTGCACGTTTTACGGTATCTACATCCGTAGAGTTGTGCAGAGTCTTATATTGGCTTAACATACTGGTTAATTCTTTAAGGGAATAATTAGCTAGGCGGGCACGTAATTTCGGGTCCTCAGGTACAGGCAGTAGCTTATAACCTTTCAGTACAGCTTCAAGATACATTCCTGTTCCTCCACATAAAACGGGGAGACAGCGTTTTTGTTTGATAGAATCGTAAGAAATAAGGAAATCCCGTTGATATTCGAATACATTGTATTTATATCCGGGATTGGCAATGTCGATCAGGTGATACGGAATAGTATGTCCGTTAATTGTGTAATCGGCCAAGTCCTTTCCGGTACCTAGGTCCATACCCCGATAAATCTGACGGGAGTCGGCACTGATAATTTCTGTATTTAATTTGTGAGCCAGAGCGGTGGCAAATGGTGTTTTGCCCGAAGCGGTGGGCCCGAGTATGGCAATTAAATCATAGTCCGGCATAGTTTCATTCTTTAAAATGTCGGGCAAAATTACGAAATTATCTGATATAAAGGCGTTCCTGTATCTATGTTTTTAGGTTATTTATTGATCGTTTGTTGAACATGATAAACTTTTCCATTTTTATCCACTCCTTCAATGATGATAGTCTGAGGAGCCTTGCTATCTGCTGTATAGTATTCTATCGTGGCTTTCCCTTCGTTATCGAATTGTAAAGATGGATTCCAGTAAATAGTAGTTCGTAGATCTGATTTCGCGAGGTCCGTTTTTTCAGGAAAAGCGTAAGTCGGATGGTAGAATTCTACAGTATCACAATATCCTAATGGGGTATAGGTTGCAATGCCTGGTACTGGTTTCCTTGGAATGTTTTTCGGGTCTTTTAAAGTGATGACGATAGCACCTGCTGCAGCACGAGGACCCAAAATCATTGTATCTGTTTCACGAAGAAGGCTTATGCTTGATATATTATCTGCAAAAATATCTTTTAATATATAATCATCATTGTCATAAATGATATCATTAATAACGATTGCCGGTTGATCGGCATTATTTCGGATATGTAATTCACTTCCATTTGAAACGGTAACTCCCGGAAGATTGATGGCAATATCGTAAGCTGTTCGTCCTGCATATTGTTTTAGTCTGTCTCCTTCAAGAGTATAGGTATTGATACCGCCTGTATAAATACTTTTGGAACTGGCTTTTTCGCGCTTGGCAGTTACAAGAACTTCTTTGAGGTTATAAACGCGCATACCTCCCTCCATGTAATATTGGTCACGAGTGTTGAGCAGATAATCCTGCATTAAAGTAGGCATTCCGTTGTAGAACGGACTCTTATGATATATCTTTGGATATTGGAGTGTATCCATTTCGATTTCAACTCCGGGAAATCCTTTTTGGGTACGTGCTTGGACAACAAACGTAGTACTATCTTTGAATGAAGTGTTGATAACAAATTCTCCCTTTTCGTCAGTAATGGTCGTTTCAAATATGTTTTCTTTGGGTGCTAAAGCGTAAATAGGTCCCTTTTTTACATTATTGCCAAAGAAACCCCTGATTCGGCCACTAATTGTTTGTCCCTGTTCTATATAATTCTTGAAATTTAATGAAGGAGGGATAACGAGATTTTTGAGAATATGTCTTCTCCATCCATGTGTCATCATCAAGAAGTCCAATGCACGAAGTGTTTTAAAATCTTGGTTAAGGAAATAATATCCAGGATTTTCTATGTATCCTTTCAAGTCAGAAGTTAGCAGGAGATTTGATGAAATATTATCGGCAAGAGAATCGGGTTGAACTTTTTGTCGGTCTGTAATGCTAATAGAAAAACTACCAGCAATAGGATTGTTATTATAGTCTTTTCCTGAAATTTGTAGAGATACTTTTTCTTTTTTGCCATAAGAAGGTTTGTCAGTAACAATCTGCCATTGACCGGATTTTCTGTCGGGGACGAATATTAACCGTTCACTAAGAGTATTTCCTCTTCCGTCGATTAATAAAAAATGAGTAATTCCTTCCTGAAACAAACTATCATTCATTCTTCCGAAAGTACTGGGTGGATTGATCGGTTGTAAGATCGTAAGTTTCTCCCGGGTATGGGCAACTAAAAATAGTTTTTGAGGCCATTCAGTGGTTTCTGTTTTTTGAATTTCAAAACGTATGTCATCGCGACGATGTGTCATAGAAAGAGCAATACCTTTTTCTTCTACAGTGGGGAGATTAAAACGTTTCGTGATTCCGTCACTGCTCTTGATCATGGCATAATAAGCGTCCGGAACAATCGTACTCAATGTGAAAACTCCCATTCCATCATGTTCTGAACGAAAAGAACTTAAGGTGTCTCCTTTGGAATTAAAGAGAGTACCCTCCACTTCTTTGGAGAAACCATCTGATCCTTGTGCTTTAAAAGCTACATTTTGATGAGAAATGGCAAGCAAAGCACCACCCTCCGGGAAGAATGTAACATCGAAATCCTTCCCAAAAACAGGTAGATAGAAAACTTTCTTATAAATGTATTCCGGATCATCAAACACTACTTCAATACTACGGTTAGCAGTTGGTTTCAAGTCGGGAAGAGAAATAGATATCAGACCTTTTGAGTCTGTTTGTCTTTTCCCTTTATCTTTTACTTTTCCGTTTTCAATGTAACGATAACGAATATTGGTGTTAATGAAAGGTTCTTGCGTATTACTGCTGAATTTTATTTTTGCAGTATAATGCGTTTCATCCTCCTTTTGGTATTCTATGGTTGAAATAATCGTATTGTCGATGGAATTTCCGATTTTCAGATTACATGAATAGATGAAGTCAGGATCCTCATTCAACATCCAACTGCTATATCCTCTCAGATAATAATCTCCGGCTGGGAGAGTAGCGGGTAACGTAAAAGCATTATGAAATCCCAAGGAGTCACGTCGAACCTTCCTGCGTTCCAGAACTGAGTCAGAACGATTGATTAGTTCAGTAATGATGAAGTTGCTTTGAGAGTTATCTTGATGAGTAGTGGCATTTACAAGATATCCTTTAAACCATATCTTTTCACCTGCTCCATAATAAGGTTTGTCCAAATGCAGATATAACTTTTCATTGGGTATTTTTTCCCGGATATTGAAGTTAGCGATAATCGTATCTTGCATTTCTTGTGCTGATAACGATGAGAAGCATAGCAACATTCCAAGAGCTATCTTTATACTGCTTCTTTTGGGCAAAGAGATGATTTTGCTTGTCATAGTGTATTTGTATTTTAATTTTTATGCATCCAGATTGAGATAACTTTTCGTCTGACTGCTAATATATTAATCATGGAGACGATAAGAAATAAGAAAATTCCCATGCTGATTGCTACCCATAATGAACCTGTTTCCAATTGAGGAAAGAGCAAACGGATACTGTTTATATAATAGGTACGTATCCAGGATACAATGCCAATAGATAATAAGAGTACAATGACGTTTAGCCCTACTGTCAATATCTGGTATGGTAAAGCAACCCTGACAGGACTGTATCCGATTAACAACAAACTTTCCAGTTTGGTGGTGTTCTTTTGAAGTAATAGGAAGATGCTTAACATTAGAATATAGAATGACAGAACACTGATAAATAATCCTACTCCTAGTACAATACCAACGACCAAGCGAAGGAAATAAGTTGTTTTTCCTGCATCCAGTTTTCCGTCTTCTGTCTCATAGCCTTTTTGTTGGAAATAGTTGGCGATGGCCGAGTCGGCAGGATTATTTACTTCGATAATCAAACGTGCCGGTTGTGCTTCTATGTTCGGTGCAAATTTTTTATTTGCCCAATCCATAAATGATTGAGGAACTAAAATGGTATTTAAGCGGTTTGAGAAACCGACAATATTTCCTTTGAATTGTTCTACTTGCCCGTTGCCACGTAAAATGATGTTCATTTGGATGAGGCTTATTAATCCTTCCGAAATTTTGGGTAAGCTACGACTTTGGGCAAATCCGAAATTATATAGATTCAGATAATTGCGGGGAATAATAATCGGTATTTCTTGTACTTCTTTGTCGAAGTGCCATTTGTCGAGATTGATGTCTACAAATTCATCGGGTACTGATTCAAAGAACATCTCAGTTGAGAGGTTGATACCTGTTTCTTGCATTCCTAAACCTGCCGAGACTTTGAATTGTGAAGGAGTGAAAGCACCTATCGTTTTAGTGAACGGTTGTTTTTTCAGATCGGCAATTTCTTCAGGAGAGAAAGCATTATTTTTATTGATAAAAGTGCCAAGCGTACTCACTTTCTTTGTAGCAATAATGAAATCTTTTTTCATAAAACTATCTCCTTTTGTGAATACTGGAATGACATCTTTGTAGAATTGCACGCTGAGCAATACGATCATCATACCGAACAGATTGGCTAAAAAGAAACCGGCTAATTGACCGATATTTATATGTTGGCGGAGAAGTTTCCAGACAAGAGTGTTCATTTACAATCTTCTTATTTATGGTTTACATATAAAGGGTTCATCAAGCATTTTACTTTGGAAAGTGTGTTATAGTTGCAACACCCGATTGTAAGGCAATTCAATATGCTTTCCAATAGAGGTTACAATCACTCCGGCACTTTGCATTTCAGCTTCAGCAATGATGAGTTCGCCCATTATTCGGCTATTCTCATCATCGAGATGACTGATAGGTTCATCCAGAAAAATAAAGTCGAAAGGTTGGCAGAGTGCACGTATAAAGGCAACTCGTTGTTGTTGCCCAAAAGAAAGTTTCCCTGCTTTCACGTACAATTTATCGGTAATGCCCAATTTTTCAAACAGCGATAAAATTTCTTTTTTCTTTTTATATCCCGTCAGGTTATTTTTTAATTGTACATTTTCAAGAGCAGTAAGCTCAGTAAAGATGCGTAAATCTTGAAAAAGCATACTCAATGAATGTTTTCTCAGGTGAACCCATTGATTCACAGAGTATGCTTTGATATTGGTATCATCGAAATTGATAATCCCTTGATAGTCGTTGCGATTGCCATAAATGTAGCTACACAACGATGATTTTCCGGTACCGGAAGCGGCCTCTATCAAGTACATCTCACCTTTCTGAAAGGTGAGATTCTGATGCCATACATCTGAGGTTACCGAATTACGGTCAGCAAACACTTGGGGCAGTGTTTGCTGGAGGTGAATACTATTCATACCGTTCATTTGCAGATTACATGCCGGCAAATTGTTTGGCAGAATCTACTATTTGTTTAAGTGCATTAACATTTTTATCTTTCAGGCAAAGAGCAACTTCGTTGACTTCACTTTCTGAACTAGAAGACAAATAGGAAATCTGAGAAGCTAAATCAAAATATGTTTTAGCCTCTTTGCCTCCAAAGCCTGTTACCATTTTTACAATAGGCAAGTCCAGAATAGCTTCTACATTAACAGCTATAAACATATTCTTATCTTTCATGCCGGAAGCGTACGGAGTATCTTTGATAGACTTATCTTCTGTCTTACCAATATTCTTATAGAGCAGTTCGTCATTAGTGGCGTACATAAATTTATCTTTTACTCCGAAGAATACATTCATATTTTTCGTTTTGTAAACATACTCATTTTTGCCTAATTCAATAATATCTTCTCCTTTTTTTAATCCTAGGTTTTGTTTGTTTTTATAGAGAGCTTCAAGTACAGAGCCATTTTTCATTTCTGCATAAGCTGCAAAAGTAGGCATGCTGGTCATAGTTACATTGATCAGCCCACCAGAGATATCGCCATTGAAGGAGCTGAATAAATCCTTTATTTCAGCAGCCTTTGCGATAGATACTTGGTCGCGAAATTCTGCATTCTCGTTGATTATATTATATATTGCTTCTCCATTGACTCCTGCATTGAAGAACATTAATGTAGATGCCGGGAAGTATTTCGTAAATGTATTATTTGATTTTTTAAAAGCTTCTTGTTGCTTCTTAATCAGAGCTTTTGCTTCATCATTTTCTGTATAATTTTCAGTCTTGAGCACAATACGTCCTTTTTCAAAATTCAGTCCACCTAACAACGTGATGTCTTCTAATTTAATATTAGGAGGAAGTGCTAAACTGACTGGTTCTCTGTATTTTTTTGGAGTAGCCATCATAGAAACGAAGAAATTGATATCGTTCTTTGCCTTTATTACTCTCTGGAAAGCAGCGGATTTAACAATGCTGCTATCGGGCGTTTGTTTCATCAAGTTTCCGATTGCTTTCTTAGCTTCTTCTGTCTGTGTGTGTCCATTTACTGCAACGATCATGATTGCAGAATTGTTGAAAGCAATTAAGCTACCATTCATGGTAGTAAACCTATAATCTTCAGTTTCTGTAATGGGTTGAATAAGTTGTTCCTTAAGCATTATGTCTAAAGAAGAATTCAGGTCGTCTTCGTTATTTATTTTGGCTACCACTGTAGGATAAGGAAAAGTAGGAGAAGTAAATATATAGAATGGCGATCCCACATCAATTCCCGATTCACTGGGAGACTTTATCACTTTTTCCAGTTGCTGGAAGGTCGCTGCATTCATTCCGCTTTTCAATGCGTCCAGTACTTTTTGTTTAGCTGCTTCATTTTCTTTATCATTTAATCCGGCTTTGTCAATTAACGATTTCAAATCGATAGCTGCTACAGCCGAAGCATCAGAAGGTATTACGTTTGTATATTCCGATTGTTTGGAACATGCTGCGAGAAAAACAATCAGTACTGCCAGTGCTGAGAGTTGTGAAATCATTTTCTTTACCATACTATATTTTTTTAATGTTAAGCAATTATTGATTCATCAGATTCAGTGTGTGGCAAGCTACCAATGCGGCTGTTTCTGTTCGAAGTCGAGATTTCCCGAGGCTGATTGGGATAAAGCCATGTTCAATAGCTTTCCTGACTTCCTCTTCACTAAAGTCTCCCTCCGGACCAATCAGAACAAGAGCGTCCTCTCCGGAATTCAATTTATTTTTTAAAAACGGTTTTTCCCCTTCATAACAATGAGCAATAAACTTCTGTCCTTGAAACTCCTGAGTAATAAACTTATCAAAGTCAATCATTTCGTTGAGTTTGGGCAGACGAGCTTTTAGAGATTGCTTGATGGCGGAAACCAGAATCTTTTCAATGCGCTCTGTCTTAATTACTTTCCGTTCCGAAAACCGGCAATTAAGAAAAGTCAGTTCATCAAATCCTATTTCTGTCGCTTTTTCTACAAACCATTCGTTACGATCCATATTTTTGGTGGGTGCCATAGCAATATGTAAATGGCAGGGCCAAAGTGGTGCCTGAAAAATAGTTTCTTTTATGGCAACGAGACAACGTTTGTTTGTTGCCGCCGTAATCTCTGCTTTATAAAAAAATCCTTTTCCGTCTGTCAGAGTTATCTCATTCCCGGTATTCAGGCGCAAAACGCGTGTACAGTGTTGAGCTTCCTCCTCTGGAAGTTCATTACTGGTCTGTATATTGGGAGTATAAAATACGTGCATAATAATTTATTGATTTTGATTTCTTACATTGATTTGATCCCGTATTTTAGCCGCCAGTTCATAATTTTCGGCCTTGATCGCTTTTTCTAATTCTTCTTCAAGTGATATGGAAGTGGCATTGGAAGGTACTGGGTTTTCCTGCTCCTCTTTGTTATTGCCGGAATCTTCATTACGGGGCCTTTCTTCATCTGACATATGGAGACATTCCCGTTCAAGGATCGAATCATATATAAGAATAGGACAGTCTGCACGCACAGCTAAAGCAATAGCATCTGAAGTACGTGCATCAATACGTGTAATTTCGTCGTCTTTTTTAAGGTAAATATAAGAAAAAAAGATACCTTCTTTTGCTTTGTAGATTAATACTCGGAGGAGACTTGCACCCATTACAGTAAGACTCGTCATAAACAAGTCATGAGTTAGAGGGCGAGGGGTTTTGATTCCTTTTAGGTACAAAGCTGTTGCTTGAGCTTCTGCGGGACCGATGATAATGGGCAACTGCCGTTCACCGTTAACTTCACCCAGCAACATGGCAAAAGCACCGACTTGTGCCTGGCTATTTGTGATATTTCTAACTTGTAATTCTATCTTTTTATCCATTGTTCTTTAACTTAATTTTCTAGCTTTCCTCGTTGGTGCTTGTATTTAAATACTAGTGCAAATAAAATGCCTATAACTAAGGCATAAGCTGCAAAAATAAGCCATATATCAACCCATTCGCGGCTAACTAACTGGCCATTAGCATATACAGAGAAAGCGTCTACAACAGCACCACTGGCATATCCTCCTATAATCGCGCCTAATCCGTTGGTCATCATGAAAAATAATCCTTGTGCACTGGCACGGATGGAAGAATTTGTCTCTTGTTCAACAAATAACGAACCTGAAATGTTGAAAAAATCAAAAGCCATGCCATAAACAATCATAGAAAGAATCAGCATCCATAAGCCACTTCCCGGATCTCCGAAACCGAACAATCCAAAACGGAATACCCACGCAAACATGCTGATAAGCATTACCTGCTTGATTCCGAAATGTTTCAGAAAGAAGGGTATGGCAAGAATGAATAATGTCTCAGACATCTGTGATATAGACAACAGGATTACCGAATGTTTCACACCAAATGAATCTGCGAATTCCGGAATATTGGCAAAGCTGCCGAGGAAGAGGTCTCCATAAGTATTTGTAATCTGTAGTGCCGCTCCCAAAAGCATGGAGAATAAGAAGAAAATAGCCATTTTCTTTCTTTTGAATAATACCAGTGCATCCAGCCCAAAAGAGGAAAGAAGTGATTTTCTTTCAGTCTTGGCAGGAGGGCAGGCTGGGAGAGTGAAAGAATACAGTCCCAACAATAAAGCAGATGCACCACCTACATAAAGTTGGGCACTTGAATTTTTAAAACCAGTAAGGTCTACCGCCCACATGGCGCAGATAAAACCGATAGTTCCCCATACGCGGATTGGAGGAAAATCTTTGATCAGATCGCATTTATATTGTTCCAATGCATTGTACGAGACGGTATTCGCAAGTGATAAAGTAGGCATATATACCAGCAGATTGAGTAGCATAGCCCAATACATTTGGTCGTATCCGGTAGCTGTAGAAGCGTAGAAAAGACATGCGGCACCTGCTATGTGGCAAAATCCGTATAAGCGTTCGGCATTGAACCATTTATCGGCAATAATGCCGATAATGCCGGGCATGATCAGGGAAGCAATTCCCATAGTGGCGAAAATGGCTCCAATTTGTCCTCCTTCAAAATGAAGTTCTCTACCCATATACCCGCCTAATGAAATTAACCATGAACCCCATACAAAGAATTGCAAGAAATTCATAATGATCAAACGAACTTTTACACTCATAACTTTTTTAATTTGTGTTTCTCTTTTATTGAATAATAGATGCAAATATAATATTTTCGTTGATTGAATGGTTAAGTAAATCGATAAAAAGGTAATATAATGGGATAAAAAGGGGTAAAATCGTAAAGAAAGGTATATAAAAAAGAAGGCTATCTATCCCAGACAGCCAATCTTTGTTAACCTTAAATCTAATACCATGAAAAACACAGTGCAAATATACTGCGTTTTATGTTATAGAACATAATGTTTTGATGAAAATCTTCTATTTATTAACTCTAATTAACTTTGTTGGTGCTTTAATTCTGTTATGTAATCCAAAAGTATCAAGGATTACTCAACGTACAGCACTAATCCCTTTAGGTATTCACCTTCCGGATGATAAATATTAACCGGATGATCGGCAGGTTGAGTCAACTGGTGAAGAATACGAACGCTACGACCTGACATAGCTGCTGCTGTGAATACTGCTGTACGGAAATTATCTTTGGTGACTACTTGCGAACAAGAGAATGTAAACAGGATACCTCCAGGTTTTATTTTCTCAAAAGCTTTTGCATTCAACTTTCGGTAGCCTTGCAGTGCATTTCTCAGTGCATCTTTGTGTTTGGCAAAAGCCGGTGGGTCAAGAATGATCAAATCATATTGATCTCCCATGCGGTCGAGATACTTGAAAGCATCTTCGGCAAAAGCCTCGTGACGCGGATCATTGGGAAAATTCAACTCCACGTTTTTATTCGTTAAGTCGATTGCTTTTGCAGAACTATCTACAGAATGAACAAGTTTAGCTCCTCCACGCATAGCATAAAACGAAAAACCGCCGGTATAGCAAAACATATTTAATACAGAACGGTCTTTTGCGTAACGTTCTAGCAATGAGCGATTCTCTCGTTGGTCTACAAAAAACCGGTTTTCTGTCCTTTCAACCAATCTACATGAAATTTCAGACCGTATTCCTGAGCCACGTTATCACTGCTCCCTCCTTTCAGGAAACCGTTTTCAGGGAAAAGGTCGGCTTTGAAAGGAAGAGTTGTTTCGGATTTATAATAAATGTTCTCGATTTTATCCCCCATTACTTCGGACAATGCTTCCGCAATAACCATACGGTCTATGTGCATTCCGGCAGAGTGTGCTTGCATGACAGCGGTTTTTGCATAAATGTCGATGACTAATCCAGGTAAATTGTCACCTTCTCCATGTACCAGACGATAAGTGTTGTTTGTCGGATTGACAGCGATACCAATGCTGCGGCGCATATCGTAGGCGATAGCAGTTTACGTTTCCAGAAATCCGGATTAATAGGTTCTTGTTGGAAAGAAAGCACTCGTACGGCTATACTTCCAATCTGGAAATGACCTTCGGCTATAAACTCTTTTTTAGAGGTATATACTTCTACTACTTCACCTTCTTCTGGTTCTCCGTCGATACGTGAAATAGCTCCGGAGAAAATCCAGGGGTGAAATCTTTTAAGAGACTCTTCTTTGCCGGGTTTGAGATATACTTTATGCATGGTCGTTTATTTTAGATAGAATAGAAATAAAATACTATTTTTCAATTATTTGTTAGCTGTAGCCGGTGAATTGGTAATTATTTCTTCCTCGGGTGAAGGAAGATTCTCAACTTCATAATCCCCTGTACGTTTCAGTTCCTGCAAGAGATTATAAATGTTAAGACATGCCCAAGCGTCAGTAGCGGCGTATTGTTTTTGTCCGTCACTTAATACGTCAGCTTCCCAATTGGATAACCGTTGTGATTTGGAGATCTTTTCTTTAAACAAGATGCCATATATTTTCTGTAAGCTTTTGTCTTGTATTCCAAATTGGCGTACATAATCCTGTAACTCGACACAATTCTTTTGATTAAAAGGAGCCCGCTTATGCAACATCATGAAATCATCTTTCAACGAAAGTCCCACTTTGATAATATTCGGATTTTCTAATAGATCAATGAGCGGCTGTATAAGTCCCATCATATTGAGGCGGAACAGAAAACAGCATTCATCAGAAGAAATCTGAAGGAGAGCTACCTTGTGAGATTGTCCTTTGGTAAAAGACGGACGTGTTTCGCTGTCAATACCCAATATGGGTTGGGACTGGAGATATGCAACCGCCTTGATTGTTTCCATTTCCGACTGGATAACATGAATTCGTCCCGGAAAAATAGTTTTCGGGAGATCTTTTATTTCGTCTTTATTTATAGTTCTTTTTAATATCATTTTGTTTATTCATCATCATGACAATGGCAGCCGTCTTCGTGGCAGTGACAATCATGATCATCGCAATGGCTTTCATCATAGTCGTGGCAATGGCAATCATCTTTTCCACAACAATAATCGTCATTGTCTGGTTCGTTATATTCTTCTTCGTTATTCTCATCCTCCTCATCATTCTGGTTGTATTTCACATCGTGAAGTGCACGTAGTGTATTCACTAGTTTCTGTCCCCAGAGCATTCCGAAGTTTTCCTGGCAGATGGCCAATGAATCGTTCATCGTTTCATTCAATCCAAGTTGGAAGACGAAAATAAAATCTTTAATATCCTGGTAGATATCAGCCAGATCTTCCGAAATAGATTTCTTGATGGGCTGATCGCTATAAGCCATGTCCTGTACGAATACATCCAGATAATCATCCTTTTCCCCCATTAAACCTACTAGGTTTATACGTAGAATTTCATAAATTTCTTCAGTGACATACGTTTCAGGAGCCTCGTCTCCAATAGTTTCGCATTTGGGAAGCATGGAAGCTTTTAGATAAAGTAGGGGCAATATTTTTAGTGACGTATCAACGAAAGCACTACGTTTCATACTTTCGGCACGTTCGAGAAATCTGCAAAACTCGGCAGCCACCGTTACAAATTCAATCACATTTTTTTCAAATATCGTTCGGCTCTCTTTTTCCATAATCAGCTTGATTTGAAACGCAAAGGTAAGAAAAAGGATTGAATGAGCGCAGCGCTCGTTATTTTTTTATTATTTTTGCGGCTTAGATTCAGATTCCAATTTATTAAAAGTTATAATGTTCATGGCAAAAAAGAAATTAGATAAGGAGGCAGATCAAACTCCATCTTCCCTTAGTAAGATTGTTGCGTATTTTAAGAATGAGACGATCCACTTTGTGATTGGATTGATGTTAGTTATCTTTTCTGTTTATTTATTGTTGGCATTTTCCTCGTTCTTTGCTACGGGAGCGGCTGATCAGAGTATCATTGATAGCGGAAATCCCGCTGATTTGGCAGCAGTAGATAACCATGTGAAGAACTATGCCGGTTCGCGTGGAGCGCAGTTGGCAAGCTATTTAATTAATGACTGTTTCGGAGTCTCTTCTTTCTTTATCCTTGTCTTTTTGGCAGTGGCAGGATTGAAGTTGATGCGAGTACGCATTGTCCGTTTATGGAAGTGGTTTATTGGCTGTACTCTCTTACTGGTTTGGTTCTTCCGTTTTTTCGGATTTGCTTTTATGAACCATTATCAGGATTCTTTTCTCTATTGGGGAGGTATGCATGGTTATAATGTGAGTCGTTGGCTGATATCTCAAATAGGTGTACCTGGTGTATGGATGCTTTTGTTGGTCACAGCGATTTGTTTCTTTATATATATGAGTGCACGAACTGTTGTTTGGCTACGCAAATTATTTGCGTTGAATTTCTTGAAACGGAAGCAAAAAGAAGAAGGTCAAGTGCCACCGATGGGAGAAACACAAGAGTTTACTACCTCTCAGCCACAGGAAGTGGAATTTAACCTGAAGAGAACTTATAAACAAAATTCTCCTGCACCGATAAAAGATGTACCAGTTGAAGAACCGCAGGATGATTCATTCTTATACACTTCAGAATCGGAGACAGTTTCTAAAGAAACTAATGAAGATGAAGTAACAATGGTTTTTGAACCGGCAGCTCCCAATACAACAGTTGTATCAACAGAAGACTCCGGCAATGGATTTGAACCGGGATTTGATGTAGAATCGGCTCCTGAAGAAGAAGAATACCAAGGTCCTGAAGTAGAACCTTATAACCCGACTAAAGATTTGGAGAATTACCGATTCCCGACTATCGACCTGATGAAGCATTTTGAGAATGATGATCCTACTATTGATATGGATGAGCAAAATGCAAATAAGGACCGTATTATCAATACATTACGTAGCTTTGGCATTGAGATTAGTACGATTAAAGCAACGGTGGGGCCTACGGTTACTCTGTATGAGATTACTCCTGAACAAGGAGTACGAATCTCTAAAATTCGCGGTTTGGAAGATGATATTGCATTGAGTTTGTCTGCTGACGGTATTCGTATCATTGCTCCGATACCGGGTAAAGGTACGATCGGTATTGAAGTTCCGAATAAGAATCCGAAGATAGTATCCGGCCAGAGCGTGATCGGAAGCAAGAAATTCCAAGAATCTAAATTTGATTTGCCGATTGTACTGGGTAAAACTATTACTAACGAGGTATTTATGTTCGACCTTTGCAAGATGCCACACGTGTTGGTGGCAGGTGCGACCGGTCAGGGTAAGTCTGTTGGATTGAATGCTATCATTACCTCTTTATTATATAAAAAACATCCGGCTGAGTTGAAGTTTGTATTGGTCGATCCCAAAAAAGTTGAGTTCAGTATCTATTCGGTTATTGAAAATCACTTCCTGGCGAAGCTTCCTGATGGAGGCGAACCAATTATTACCGATGTGACAAAAGTAGTTCAGACATTGAATTCGGTTTGTGTGGAAATGGATACGCGTTACGACCTACTGAAAATGGCTCATGTGCGTAATGTGAAAGAATATAATGATAAATTTATCAATCGTCGTCTGAACCCTGAAAAAGGGCATAAGTTTATGCCTTATATAGTGGTGGTGATCGATGAGTTTGGAGATTTGATTATGACTGCCGGTAAGGAGGTTGAACTTCCTATCGCCCGTATTGCACAGTTGGCACGTGCAGTTGGTATTCATATGATTATTGCTACACAGAGACCGACTACAAATATTATTACCGGTACGATTAAAGCCAATTTCCCGGCTCGTATTGCATTTCGCGTTTCTGCTATGATGGACTCTCGTACTATTCTTGACCGTCCGGGAGCCAATCGACTGATAGGTAAAGGGGATATGCTTTTCTTGCAAGGGGCTGATCCGGTACGTGTGCAATGTGCTTTTATCGATACGCCGGAAGTAGAAGAAATTACGAAGTTTATTGCCCGTCAGCAAGGTTATCCTACTCCGTTCTTCCTGCCTGAGTTTGTCAGTGAAGATAGTGGTAATGATGTGGGTGAAATAGATATGGGACGTCTTGATCCGTTGTTTGAAGATGCTGCCCGCTTGATTGTGATTCACCAGCAGGGGTCTACTTCATTAATTCAACGTAAATTTGCAATCGGTTACAATCGTGCCGGACGCATCATGGATCAGCTTGAAAAGGCTGGAATTGTAGGACCTACCCAAGGTAGCAAAGCGCGTGACGTACTTTGTATGGATGAGAATGATCTTGAAATGCGTTTGAACAATTTGCAATAAAAGAGCGTTATATAAGTAAATGATGAAATACATTTTTAGTGTTTTAATAGCTTTACTGTCATGGCCTGTGGTTGCTCAGCAATCACAGGCTAAAGCTGTTTTAGACAAAACTGCCGAAGCTTTTCGGAAAGCAGGTGGAATACAGGCAGAGTTTAGTGTGAAATATTATAATAACGGGCAGTTTGCAGGAACTTCCAGTGGGGTAATTTGTTTGAAAGGAGAGAGGTTTCAACTGAAAACTCCTGAAGCGGCTACATGGTTTGATGGGAAAACACAGTGGAGTTATCTGGAAAATAGTGAAGAAGTGAACATCACTACTCCTACTCAAGAGGAATTGCAATCTATCAATCCATATACATTATTATATATGTATCAGAAGGGGTTTTCATATAAGCTGGGTTCTATTAAGAGCTTCGGAGGAAAATCGATAACGGAAGTGACTCTGACGGCAACTAGCAAGAAACAGGATTGGGAGTCTGTTACTCTTTATGTTACTTCGGGTACGTATCAGCCTGTTTTCATAATGCTTCAACAGCGTGGTGCAAAAAATCGAAGTGAAATCACGATTACCAGCTATAAGACAGGATTGAACTATCCTGATACTGAATTTGTTTTCGATCGGAAACAATATCCGAATGCAGAAATTATAGATTTAAGATAAAAGAGATCAGAAGATGGAAACAGAAAAAGTAAAATGCCTGATTATCGGGTCAGGACCTGCCGGATATACGGCAGCTATTTATGCAGGTCGTGCCAATTTGTGCCCTGTACTTTATGAAGGATTGCAACCCGGCGGTCAGCTGACTACAACAACGGATGTAGAGAACTTCCCGGGATATCCCGAAGGAATCAGTGGTCCGCAGTTGATGGAGGATTTGCGTAGCCAAGCTTCCCGCTTTGGAACGGATGTCCGCTTTGGAATAGCTACAGCAGCTGATTTAAGTAAAGCCCCATATAAAATAACGATTGACGGAGAAAAAGTAATTGAAACGGAAAGTTTGATTATTTCTACCGGAGCTACAGCTAAGTATCTGGGGCTGGATGACGAAAAGAAATATGCTGGTATGGGTGTAAGTGCTTGTGCTACTTGCGACGGCTTTTTCTATCGTAAGAAAGTTGTAGCTGTAGTTGGTGGTGGTGATACTGCTTGTGAAGAAGCTATTTATTTGGCTGGTCTGGCATCAAAAGTATACGTGATTGTCCGTAAGCCTTATTTGCGTGCATCAAAGATCATGCAGGAACGTGTGATGAAGCATGAGAAAATTGAAGTGCTTTACGAACATAACGCTGTGGGATTGTTTGGTGATAACGGAGTGGAAGGTGTGAATCTGGTGAAACGTTGGGGAGAACCTGATGAAGAACGTTATAGTTTGCCTATTGATGGTTTCTTCTTGGCTATCGGTCATAAACCGAACTCAGATATATTTAAGGATTACATTGATACGGATGAAGTAGGATATATTATTACTGAAGGTAATAGTCCTCGTACAAAAGTTCCAGGAGTATTTGCTGCCGGAGATGTGGCCGATCCGCATTATCGTCAGGCTATTACAGCCGCAGGAAGTGGTTGTAAGGCTGCAATTGAGGCTGAACGTTACCTTTCGGAAAAAGGAATTATTTGACGTTTACTCAAAAAGAATTGATCACGCAGGGACGAGAATCTAATTCTACTTCTTAGTGTTATAAAAAGCCTGTTTTATTGTCACTTGTCACTTTTTGAAGCTAATAAACTAATAATCAGAAGGATAAAAGTGACAATAGCAAGGTGATAATAGAGTGACAATAGGTTTTAAAGCAAAGTCTATTGTCACTTTTTATTCTAATGTGTTGATGTATTTGTCTGATTATCAATGTAAAATAACTATTTCCTTTTTTTTCTCTTTTTTTCCTGATATCCTTCTTTTGGGGCAATAAATCACTTTTTTATAGTAATGAGTAACTGGAAAGTCTCTTTTGCTCTCTCATTATTTCTTTGTTTTTATTGTAATCTATTATTTAACTAGTTTGGTATTATAGTTTCCATTGCCTCAAACCTTTAGTTTCAATAGCCTGAAACTTTGGGTTTCAAGGCATGAAACTAAAGGTTTCACACTGATAAACTAAAGGTTTCACCCAATGAAACTAGAAAAGTATTGTACGAATTGGAAGAAAGTTACCTACTACAATGTAATGTGATACCTGCTGTATCTATATCAGCTCCCATGGGCGGATTTCTTTTGGAAAGACTGATTTCAATCTCTTCAACGGGAGGAAATGCAATAAAAAGTTTAGATACTATTCGCTTGCACACATGTTCTAAAAGTTTAGCCGGAATAGACATTTCATTCTTAATGACTTCATGTATTTCAGCATAATTGACGGTGTCCATTACCTCGTCCGTTGCGGTGGCAAGACTAATATCTACTTTTAGTTTTATATTGATGATATATTCATTACCGATAAGATTCTCCTGTGGTGCTACACCGTGATAAGCATAGCAACGAATGTTTTCTAAGAAAATGTAACTGCTATTTATTCTCATATCTTTTTATTTCTGTCGAAGTAAAGGTAAAGCTTTATTTCTTTTTATAGAACATTTTCACTATTTTTGTTCGCTAAAATATAATTTTATGGGACTGAAAGACTTTATAAAATCGGATTTGAATAATCTGTTATATCGTGAATATCGATTGAATCGGAAAGTGAAAAGACATTTATCTCCTTACTACAACGAACAAGAGCCCGTTGGAAAGAATGAGAAGAAAATAATTATTTTTATGGCGGACGGGCGAAAAAAACATGGTGGATTGGCAGATCGTCTTCGTGGTATGATCTCAACCTTTAAATATTGTCAGGAGCATAAATTGGAGTTTCGTATTCATTTCACATCTCCTTTTGAATTAGAAGATTTGCTTGTTCCCAATCAATATGATTGGCGGATTCGTAATGATGAGATTTCTTATAATTCGTCCTTCTCACTCCCTGTATATATTGATTCCAGTCATTATCCGGAAGCCGATAGGATATTCCAGCGTAAAATGGCAGAGAAAATGCTGAGTAAAAATTATAAGCAAATTCATGTGTATACTAATATGTATTTTGCTGATGATGAATTCGGACCTTTGTTTAATCAATTGTTTAAACCGACACCTGCTTTACAGGCGTGGATTGATGAGAATTTATTAAAATTGGGGGACAATTATATTTCTTTAAGTTTCCGTTTCCAGAATTTGTTTGGTGATTTTCCTGATGGAAGTACAGTTTATTCGCCAGAAGAACAAAAGGAACTACTTGATAAATGCATAGCAAAGATACAATCTTTGCATGAAGCACATCCTGAAGCGAATAAAGTTTTGATAACTGCCGATAGTGAATGTTTCCTGAAACAAATATCGAAATTGGATTTTGTATATGTACTGCCCGGTAAAGTGGGACATATGGATCATCGTTCGGAACAAGATATTAACGTACACATGAAAACATTTCTTGATTTCTTTGTACTCTCACATTCCCGAAAGATCTATTTACTAGTTACTGGGAAAATGTACAAGAGTGGTTTTGCTAAAAGAGCTGCAAAATTACAGGGAGTTCCTTTTACAGAAGTCGATTTTTAGCAAATCTTTTTGTGCTACCAATTGCGGAATTACTTTTAAAAGAAGGGGTGTCAGCAAAAGGCAGATAGCCAGTGTCAGTAATAATAGTACGATGGCTTGTAACCAACTATTATGAATATAGTGGTCTAATAGAGGACTGACAAAGTGCAAGATAGGAGCATGGATACTGAGGGTGATAATTGAATATCGTCCTAAGTATGAAACAATAGCTAGCTTTTTTATTTTTTTGCATAATAGCATAATTGTGAATATTCCGGCAAATGCGGCAATGTACACTTGGAAAATATTTCCTGGGTAATTGTTTGTGCGCATTCCTAATGGGGTAGCAGTTAAATACATCACAACTAACGCTAAAGATATAAAGGCAGGGATAATCTTATCGAACCGATGATGGGGAAAAAGAAAAAAGTTGTATCGGCGAATCCAGAATCCTGCAACATAGAAGGGGAGTGCTGTCATGGCAACATCTAAATATACAGGAAGTACGATTTGTTGTTTTCCTAGGTAGAATCCGGTACTTCCTATCAACAGAGTCACTATAAACATTGTAAATAAATGTTTGTCGCGTAGAAAATGTACAAAATAAAATAGTATATTACAATTGAATAAAGCTATCAAAAACCAGAGTGGGGGATTGAATCTGATTAGATCATGTCCTTCAAAAACAATTAGTAATTCTTTCCACGACACTGGAAGATGGAAAACTCCGGGAGCTATTTTCCATACAATATATTTAAGCAAAAACGAACTGATATAGAAAAAGAGAAAAGGAATAATCAGTTTGTTTATTTTTCTAATAACAAAGCCAAACAATCCTTCGTAGGACTTAAAAAATATTCCTGAAATAAAAAAGTAAAGAGGCATACGGAAGCATGACAACATGGAATCATAGTCGAGCTGGTCGAAAGCTCCTCCAATATGTGACATAACTACTAGAATAATACAAATTCCTTTCGTTAAATCTACAAAATCAATACGTTCGTGTTTGTTGTCCTCCATTAAGCTTCTTTTTGTTTTGTTTTCGGTGCAAAGATACTTGATTAATTAAGAATAAATAGGAATCGGAAGAAAATAAATGGGCAGAATTGTCTGTATTAATTTGTGTTTAGTGACTATGTTTGAACTTTTTTCTCGTTCTGAAGATCAATGAAATGACGCAGTGTAGATAAAAGATTGTGTCAAGTTGAAAAACAACCGAATATAGAATTATATAAAGTGCAAATTTTGTAAAATAACATGGACCTTAGGACACATGAATCATACAAAATCTGCACTTGAAAAGGAATTCTAAAACTAATCTAGAAGTATTTTCTATGAGCTTTTTATAATGAACTCTTTGTTTTTTCTACTTCTTAGGATTTCTTCCGGTGTATTTTATCAGTTCGCATATTTTTTTATTAAGTTCATCGGCTTTCATCAATTGCTCCAAAGTTAGATGCATTCGATAACGCCAATAATTTCGTGGGTTGGAGGGTACATTAATCCGTTCTTCTTCTACATTGGGATTTCTCCATTTTCCATCAATAGATAGCCAATCCTGTAGGGATAAAATGCAAAGAATAGAACTGCTATTCAGATGGTTACGAACCACTTCTTCGCATATCCCGGGAGGTGCAACAGTGGGAGCTGTGCCGTAATGTCCAAGCATTAAGTTGTAATAACGTTGTGTTTGTTGATAATCTTCTTCCCACCACCCACGTAAAGTAGACATATCATGTGTTGAAATAGTGCAAACCGAGCGATATGGATATTCGTTCAGGTGATCGAATTCATACATTGGATTCTTCGGCATTCGCTGGATTTCAAGACTAAGAATACGGAGATTATTCATGACTGAAGCAACACAGGAGGGAATCATTCCAAGATCTTCTCCACAAACCAACATACGAGTAGATTGTGTAAGTTGAGGTAACTTTTTCATGGCTTGTTGTTGCCAGAATTCATTATGACGATGGTAGTAATATTGGTTATAAAGTATGTTGAAGGCATTTCTTTCTTCTTCATTCAGTGAACGAAAAATAAAATCACGTTGTACGCTGATTCGTGGGTGGTATTTGTCTTCTTCTTTATTATCCGGAACAAACAAGACATCACTAATTAATGTGTAAAGTCCTTCGCGTATCCATATGCTGTCTTCATCATTTTTTTCCATGAAGAAAGTCTCGACTTCCCTTTGTGTCCGAAATCCCGGTCTCATACAATAGATATCCGGAGTATCTGTAGGTTGGATGAAAGTTTGCTTTACATATTCAGTATGTGGACCAAATAACTGCCCGAGGAATGATTCGTGGATATAAGGTGTCAGATATTCTTTACGAAAAGGGAGCCCGTAACTTTCAATTTCTTCTTTACTCATAGGAAGGGAAGGAGCAAATTGACCTAATAATCCATGTACAGCATGCATGGGAATTTCCCAAATGCGGAAGAAGCCGAGGATATGGTCAATACGATATGCATCAAAATACTCTGCCATCTTCTGGAATCGTTTCATCCACCAGCGATAGCCATCTTTTTCCATGACATCCCAATTGTATGTTGGAAATCCCCAATTCTGTCCGTTTATAGAGAAGTCGTCAGGAGGTGCTCCTGCCTGTCCGCTAAGATTAAAATAATGAGGTTCTGTCCATGCTTCAACGCTGTTACGGCTAATGCCGATTGGAATATCGCCTTTTAATACAATTCCATGTTTACGGGCATATTGTGTTGCTGACTGTAATTGCAGATGAAGGTGGTATTGAATGTAATAATAGAGAGCAATATGTGGGTAATCAGTCGATCCGGGTTGGCATATCTTCTCTATTTCTTGCTGATTATAAACCGTATATTGGGGCCATTCACGGAAATTTGGAGTCTTGTAAATATCTCGTAGATAACTGAATACAGCGTAAGGCTGTAACCATTCTTTGTTGGCATTGAAGAACCTTTTAAAATCGTTGGATGCGAGAACTTTTTCTCCTTCCTGTTGGAAAATCAGGTGGAAAAAATCCCATTTTATTTGATTGACAGCTTCATAATCAATAGCCGGTAAGTTGTTCAACTCCTTTTGGCGTTTGCTGAATTGGGACATCGCTGCTTTATCCTTTAGTGCTCCCATTTGCGTAATGTCTATATACATCGGGTGGAAAGCATAAATGGAAATACTATTGTAAGGATAAGAATCTGTCCATTTATGAGTCATAGTCGTATCATTGATCGGTAGAATCTGTATTACCTTCTGGTTTGTACTGACAGCCCAGTCAATCATATCTTTTAAATCACCAAAATCTCCAACACCAAAACTCTTTTCTGATTTCAAAGAAAAGATAGGGATGGCTATACCTGCCCCCTTCCATATCGGAGTGTCGAAATAGACGTATCGGTCGGAAATGACCAATGTTTCATTGATTTTTAATTCAGGATCGGCAAGATAGCGGTTGGGATTGTTTTCCCAACAATCGGCTTTCTTTTCTTTCTTATTATAAAGGATAAATTTGTATTCCAGAGGAAACTTTAGTTTGCTTGCATCTAACTCTATTTGCCATTCGGGAAAGTTTGCATCGCTCATAAGAACAGCTTGCTCTGGGTTCCAATTTCCTAATGCTTTTTGGTTACCACAAATGGCTAGGCAATAATCATTGTTTATGCGAGGAGCATAGGCTTTAATCATCAATCCCTTTTTATAGCTGATGGGAGTTTCTGCTTTCTCAGGATGTGTTAATAATACTTCTGTAAAAGCTGAACTATAAAAATAGAGCTGTTCGGGAATGTTTTTCCAACAATCATTTACTATGTATTTCTTTTTAGTTACACCCGATAAATGTAGCTGCCGGGGGAAACTATTCCACTCTTTACGGGTCACTACTCCATTCTGCTCTATTTGGTAACTATAATTGATAGCTATACCTTCCTTGGGGACATCGAGTTCGATGTTCGCTGTCCAATATATGCCGTCCGTTGTATGCATGGGGATAGATTCATGAAACAGGTCCGCTATCCTTACTTCTTCCCCCAATTGGTGCGGTATTCGATGTTAAACGATAGATTCATAAATTAGATTTTGATTAGATTTCTTTATGAAAGTGCAAGTATAAGATTTTCTTTTTGAATAAAAAATTAAAGGAGCCCCGAAGGACTCCTTTAACCTTTTGTTTATATATTAATTAACATACATCAGTGGATCATCCACATCTGGAAGCACCGCAAGTGGTACAAATCAGACAACCTTCTTGATAAACCAATGTTTCATTGCCACAATTCGGACATTTTTTGCCTTTGGCTTCTGTTCCATCTTGAATGTATTTTTTCAGTGCTCGTTCAACACCATTTTTCCATGTGTTGATACTTTCACTATTCAACTGTAATGAACCGACTAACTTAATCACTTGTTCAATTGGCATTCGATAACGAAGTACACCTGAAATCAATTTTGCATAGTTCCAATATTCTTTGTTGAACTTCTCTGACAGTCCTTCAATAGTTGTTTTGTAGCCACGCTTGTTCTCAAATTGGAAATCATAACGTTTGTTTCCGTCTTCATCCACATTTTTAATGATACGTCCCGAGGTTACGCTCTTCGGTAGTAAGATGCCTTCGTCATCATCTTGTAAACCAGTGAAAATCTCATACGGATGACCATCTAATAATCCGACAAATGCTACCCACTTTTCTTTATTGTTTTGGAAACGTACTACATCTGCTTCCAATATTCTTGGACGTACTTCTACTACTGTAGGAGGTTTACAAGGAGGAAGCTCTTTTTTCTGGTCTTTATCTGATTTCGTAGAGATTAATACTCCTGATCGGGAACCGTCACGATAAACAGTACATCCCTTGCAACCGGACTTCCAAGCTTCTACATACAACCGATTGACTAAATCTTCGTCTACGTCATTTGGAAGATTGATAGTTACACTAATAGAGTGATCCACCCATTTTTGTATTCTTCCTTGCATCTTCACTTTCATCAACCAGTCTACATCATTTGAAGTAGCTTTGTAATATGGAGACTTAGCTACAAGTTCATCAATTTCTTCTTGAGTATAGCGTTTGGAAGGATCATATCCGTTAGCTTCCATCCATGTAACAAACTTGTGATGGAATACAATATATTCTTCAAATGCATCGCCTGTTTCATCAACGAAATCAACGCGTACGTTTGTATCATTAGGATTTACTTTTCTTCTACGTTTGTAAACAGGTAGAAAGACCGGTTCAATGCCCGAAGTAGTCTGTGTCATGAGACTGGTAGTACCTGTAGGAGCGATCGTCAAGCATGCAATGTTTCGACGTCCATACTTTTTCATATTCTCATACAATTCCGGATCTGCTTCAGCCAGTCGCAGGATGAACGGATTGTTTTTTTCACGTTCGCTATCATAAACTTCAAAAGCACCACGTTCTTTCGCCATTTCGACTGATGAACGGTAAGCACCGAGAGCAACAGTCTTATGTACTTTTTCGGAGAATTCTGTAGCTTCTTCCGTTCCGTATCGCAGTCCTAAAGCAGCAAGCATATCACCTTCTGCTGTGATACCTACCCAGTACGGCGTCCCTGGGCACTCTTTTCATAGATCTTTTTCCATAATATAAGCTCGGCACGTTTTACTTCTTCTGTTTCCGGATCAGTTTCTATTTTGTGCATGATACGTTCAATCTTCTCCAATTCGAGATCAATAATATCATCCATGATACGTTGAGCCAAAGCAACGTGCTTCTTGAAAAGTTCGAAATCGAAATAAGCGTCCGACTTAAACGGGTTCACTACATAAGAATATAGGTTGATAGCCAGCAAACGACAAGAATCGTAAGGGCATAATGGAATTTCACCGCATGGATTAGTAGATACAGTTTTGTATCCTAAATCTGCATAGCAATCTGGCACTGATTCACGGATGATCGTATCCCAAAATAGCACACCCGGTTCTGCCGATTTCCAAGCATTATGCACAATTTTTTTCCATAAAGTAGAAGCGTCTATCTCTTTGGTTGAAGTGGGATTGACTGCATCAATCGGATATTGTTGCGTATAAGTTTTCCCTTCAACAGCAGCCTGCATGAAAGCGTCATCCAGTTTTACAGAAACATTGGCTCCTGTTACTTTGCCTTCAGTCATTTTCGCATCAATAAATGCCTCTGAATCCGGATGCTTAATGGATACACTTAACATTAATGCTCCACGACGTCCATCCTGAGCTACTTCACGTGTAGAATTGGAATAACGTTCCATAAAAGGAACGAGGCCGGTAGAAGTTAGTGCTGAGTTTTTAACGGGAGAACCTTTCGGGCGGATGTGTGACAAGTCATGTCCCACACCTCCACGTCTTTTCATCAGTTGAACCTGCTCCTCGTCAATTTTGATAATTGCACCGTAAGAGTCGGCGGAACCATCTACGCCGATTACAAAACAATTAGATAACGAAGCTACTTGATAGTCGTTACCGATACCTGTCATCGGACTACCTTGAGGAACGATGTACTTGAAATGATCCAGTAAATCATAAAGTTCTTGTGCACTTAAAGCATTTGAGTACTTCGCTTCGATTCGTGCTACTTCATTGGCAATTCTCCAATGCATATCTTCCGGAGATTTCTCATAAATATTTCCGAAAGAATCTTTGACTGCGTATTTATTCACCCATACCCTTGCAGCCAACTCGTCACCTTGAAAATATCGTAAAGATTCTTCGAAGGCTTCGTCATAAGAATAAATTTGTTTTTCCACGATGCAATGTGTCTTAGATTTCATTATTTAATAAGTAATGTGTAGAAGTATACTTATCATTAACAAATGCGCTGCAAAGCTAAGAATGTTTTTTTATCTATCAAAATAAAAATGAAATATTTTATTAACAGGTTGCAGGTTTTCTATTTGTTTTAGTTAAGTATTTGATTAACAATGAATTTGTGCTTTTGTTTAATGGGTGAAGTTCTCCAAAAAGAAAATTATTCTTTTTCATAAGTGTAATGAAATGATTTTTTCTTTTTATATCTTTGCAAAAAAAAGATATGTTTGATACCGTAAAGAATAGAAGAACTATTCGGAAATATCTTCTTAAAGATATTACTCCTGAAATGTTAAATGATTTGCTTGAGACCTCTTTCCGCGCTTCTACGATGGGAGGGATGCAGCTTTATAGTGTAATCGTTACTCGTGACGCTGAAATGAAAGAGAAACTTTCTCCTGCTCATTTTAATCAGCCAATGGTAAAAAATGCACCGGTAGTGCTTACTTTTTGTGCTGATTTCCGGCGCTTCAGCAAGTGGTGCGAACAACGGAATGCTGTGCCGGGATATAATAATTTAATGTCTTTTATGAATGCTTCTATGGATACTTTGCTCGCAGCTCAGACTTTTTGTACATTGGCGGAGGAAGCAGGGCTAGGTATCTGTTATTTGGGAACTACTACTTATAATCCTCAAATAATTATTGATACTCTTCAGTTGCCGGAACTAGTGTTTCCCATAACTACCATAACCGTAGGCTATCCTGACGGTATCCCTGCGCAGGTGGACCGTTTGCCTTTAGATGCTTCTGTGCATCAAGAGGTGTTTCACGATTACACTCCAGAGGATATCGATCGTATCTATTCTTATAAAGAATCATTGCCGGAAAATAAGCAATTTATAGAAGAAAATAAAAAGGAGACTTTGCCACAGGTGTTTACGGATGTCCGTTATACAAAGAAGGATAATGAATTTATGTCTGAGAATCTGTTGAAAGTACTTCGTAAACAAGGCTTTATAGAATAAATATCAGCAAGGAGTATTTTAAACATCAGGCGCAAATGATATAATTGCTATATCATTTGCGCCTGAAATTTTTATATTGGTTTATCACTTATTCCTTATTTCTTTTCTTCAACAATGATTCTATTTCACCTACTTCTGCATGAAAGTTCTTATCTACTTCCAACTGCCCTTTTACAGTTTTGCAAGCGTGGAGCACTGTTGCGTGATCTTTGTTTCCGATGAACTTACCGATCTTTGAAGTAGAGAAATCTGTGTGATTCTTAGCCAGATACATAGCAATCTGACGAGCTTGAACCACTTCTCTTTTTCTGGATTTAGTGTGGATGGCTGATGGCTCTAGATCGAAGTGCTTGCACACTACCTTTAAGATATCATCAATTGTAATTGCTTTAGTCTCATTGTGAACCACACCATGCACAATGTGTTGTGCCAAGTCTAAATCTATTTCTTTGTTGAAAATAGTAGAACGTGCCATAATAGCTATGACGATACCTTCCAGATCACGGACACTTTCGTTTACATTCTCTGCAATGTAATCAATAACTTCTTCAGGGAACTGCAATCCGTCACGATGAATTTTATTCCTCAAGATGTTTTTACGAAGTTCTACAGTTGGCTTTTCAAGTTCCGCTACCATTCCCCATTTAAAACGAGTCAGCAAACGGTCCTCCATACCCTGCAATAGGATAGGGGCGCGATCGGAAGTTAATATTAACTGTTTTCCGTTCTGATGCAAGTGATTGAAGATATGAAAAAACGTATTTTGCGTTCTGGTCATTCCGGCAAATTCCTGAATATCATCAATGATCAATACATCAATTGTTTGGTAGAAGTTGATAAAGTCATTGGTAGTATTGTTTCGTACCGAGTCTGTATATTGAACCTGAAATAGATGTGCTGAAACATACAATACTCTTTTTTCGGGATATAATTCTTTAATTTTAGTTCCGATAGCGTTTGCCAAGTGAGTTTTTCCCACTCCAGATGCACCATAAAGGAATAATGGATTAAAAGCTGTACCCGCAGGTTTTTGTGCTACGGCTTCTGCTACGCTTCTGGAAAGTTTATTGCTATATCCTTCAATGAAATTCTCAAAATTATAGTTAGGGTTCAAATGTGGATCTAGTTCCTGAATAACAGGAGCTTTCAGGAAGTTAGGCGCTTTATTGGCATCAGTGATGTTTTTAGGAGTGATAGCTGTAGAACGATTGCTTGCTTCGAGATTCACAGTCTGATTTGGAATCGAAGTTTTATCTACCATGACATTATACATCAATTTAGTGCCTTCGCCAATAGCTTTATATAATGTTTTCCGTAGCAAATCCACGAACTTTTCTTCCAGTATTTCATAAAAAAACTGGCTCGGGATCTGTACGATTAATGTTTTGTCCTCATATTTTAATGGAACGATGGGGGCAAACCAAGTATTATATGTCGTTTCGGGAACATTGTCTTTTATGATATCTAAACAGCGGTTCCAAAGCACGACATGATTTGATTCAATCATAGTGACTTTAATACATTTTATTAGTTAAGCAAAACTTCTACGTTTGCAAAATTGGGAATCTTATTCGAAATAAACAAATCGATTTTTTCTTGTTTTTATTGAACAAATAATAATGTGTTTACTTTCAATGACTTATCTAACTGTTTGGAAACACTCTAAATACAATATGTGTTGTATTGTTATAAGTGATTGATTATTATGTGATTATGATCCTATTTGTATTCGTGTTATTTACTTCTCTGTGCATGTTCAAGAATATTATTTTGGTTTATCGATAGACATTTCAGGCTATTAGTCTTTTTTTATATAGTATTTCTTTATTTAGAGTAATTCTATATTAGGAGGGTTCTCTTACTTATCTTTTTTGCCGAATAATGAGAAATGGACATAGCGTTTAGGGTGTGCTTTCAGATCTTCCAATAAACTTGCAGCATTTGCAGAGGTTGCGTTTAAGTTATTGTATAAAGATGGATCATTGAAAAGTAAACCTAACGTATTGTCTTTGCTATTTAGCTTTTCTGTAAGTATTTTTACATTAGCCAATGTCTCGTCTATCTGTTTGATAGTGGCAGCATAGTTTATATCCTTCAGGTTATTGCTAATAGTGATGAAATTATCTCCAATAGTATTTAGCTTTCCTGTAAGCTGTGGAATATCCTTGCTCATTAATCCTCTCATTTGTGAGCTTACTACAGCAAGATTGGCAGTAAGGGTTTCCATTGAGTGCAGAGTTGCAGGAATACTCTTATCATTTAAAGTATTATTTAAAGAGGTAAGGATCGAATCTAATTTGGGTAGCATCTGTTCGACTTTGGGCATGAGTTTGGCTACATTTTCCATCATACCGTTGTTCAGTGTTCCAGGTATGGTATCGCCTATAGCATATTTTTCCCTGGGGGTGTTTGCTAGAAGAATATTCATACGGACACCTCCCATCAGTTCTGATACAAGTTCTGCAGAGCTTCCTTTAGGAATACGTAACTCTGTATCCAGTTCGACTTCCACAATTACGTTTCCTGGGTTGGAATAATCATAAAAAATCTCGCGTACGATGCCTACACGAACACCGTCTGCAAATACAGGACTCGACTTAGTCAATCCATTTACATTTTGAAACTTTGCATAGAAATAGCTTGAAGGCTGGAACATATGGATTCCTTTTAACCAATTGATTCCATAAACAAGCACACATAGAGCTACAATACCTGCAATACCTATTCTGACTTCTTTTGTAATGTACTTCATTTTATTTTTATTTATTTCTTCTCTTTTTATATTCGGCAATTGCCTCGTTGATATTCATTTTCTCACCATTCCGGAAAGCAATGATAAATGCATCCTTGAATTGTGGAGTGATTGTACGTCTGGTGCGCAATACTTTGTTATAATCAGTAGAAGCACCATAAGTATATTTATAAATCCCTTTTTCTTTGTAATAATCGACTCCTTTTAGGCCTTTCAACTGTTTGTCGTTTTTTGAGAGAGGCTTTGAAGAAGTCAGAATTTGTACTTTAAACGTTATCTCGCTATCATTTGTTGCACTCTCAGATACAATGGGGCGAGTTGTTGTTTTAGACTCAATAGGACGAGACTTAGTTTCGGCTAAAAGTTCCTTTGTTGAAACAACATTTTCCGAATCATTATCTGTTTGAGTGATAACAGGATCATTTTCTGTTTCTTCCTGTTCAGTTGGAATGATGGTTTTACTACTTCCAGTTAGACGTAGTTCATGTTCTCTTTTGTAATTCAAGAAAGCATTATAAATACCTTTTGCTAATGTACTCATGCCGTTTTCAGAATTCAGATAACGTTCTTCTTCCGGTGTTGAAATAAATCCTAATTCCACTAGGATGCTTGGCATTGCACTAGCTTTTAGAACAAGAAAACCAGCTTGGTGTACTCCCCGGTCTATCCGACTGCAAGTATGTCGGAATTGTTTCTGAACCAATGAGGCTAGATGTACGCTCTGTTCCATATATTTGTCTTGCATGAATTCAAAGATAATGTATGATTCTGCGGAGTTCGGATTAAAGCCAGCATAACGGGTTTGATAATCACTTTCATAAAGTATTACAGAGTTTTCCCGTTTCGCTACCTCTAAGTTGGCGTCCGATTTTGCCAAACCTAATGTCCAAGTAGAAGCACCTTTTGCAGTACGGTTATTGGCTAAGGCATTGGTGTGAATAGAGATAAAAAGATCCGCTTTGGCATTGTTAGCAATTTCTGCTCGACGATCCAATGGAATGAAAACATCCTTTGTACGTGTATAGACTAATTTTACATCGTCGCAGTTCTTCTTTATCAGATTACCTAGTTTCAGAGCGACATTCAGATTGATATTTTTCTCCTTAGATATTTTTCCTATGGCACCGGGGTCGTGTCCGCCATGTCCGGCATCAATAACTACAGTAAACCTCTGTCCCCATAGATTGCAGGTACATAGGGGAGAAATAAGTAGCCAGAGGCAAGCTAATATATATAATATGTATGATCTATTTAGTTTCATATTTTAATACGATGCAAATGTAGTAGAAATTTGCAGAAAACTTATGATTTACTATTAAGTTTTGTGTTTTTTTCGGTTTAATGGTAGCTTTTTTCCTGAAAACTCCGTTACTTTGCGCCCCGAAGATAAAATATACAGCCATGCTTAAGTTTTTGAAAAATTGGACATTACCAGTCGCAATGCTGGTTGGGACAGTTGTTTATTTCCTGTTTGCCCACGTTTCGTTTCTGGCTCCGGTAAAACCGGCTGTGTGGCTAAGTGTTTCTGTTTTAACTCCTTTCTTGATTTTTTTCCAGTTGTTGCTGACATTTTGCAAGGTTGAGCCTAAAGAATTGAAACCTGTTTTGTGGCATTGGTGGTTGCTGTTGTTTCAACTGATATCATGTTTGCTTGTAGCTGTAGTATTAGTTTATGTTCCCATGCCTGAAGTATATCGTGACGTGTTTGAGGGAGCGATGGTTTGTTTGATTTGCCCTACGGCTACAGCTGCAGCTGTGATAACTGGAAAACTAGGTGGAAATGCGGGAAGTTTAACTACTTATACATTGCTGTCTAATATTTTGGCAGCAATCATTGTTCCTTTGTTGTTTCCTATTGTTGAAATACATTCAAATGTTAGTTTTTTGACGGCCTGTTCGCGTATTCTTATTAAAGTCTTCCCATTGTTGCTTTGTCCTTTTATAACGGCTTGCTTACTTCGTTTTTTTTTGCCAAAAGTACGGACATATTTGGCTAATTTTAGTAATTTGGCTTTTTATCTATGGGGAGTTGCTTTGGCAATTGTTTCCGGTCAGACCGTTCGTTCTCTGGTTAATAGTGATGCGTCAGGGTATGTGAAACTTTTAATTGCCTTGGCTAGTTTAATAACCTGTTGTATTCAGTTTTATTATGGAAAGCGTATTGGTGGGCATTATCAGGAACGTATTAGTGGTGGACAAGCTTTAGGGCAAAAAAATACAGTGTTGGCTATTTGGATGGCTTATACATATCTTAATCCGCTATCTTCGGTTGGTCCTGGTTCTTATGTACTGTGGCAGAACATTATCAATTCTTGGCAGTTGTGGAAGAAAAGAAAGAAGGAAAATTAGAAATTCTATTTTATATATATTTGCTCCGAATTATCGGAATAATATATTTTTATTTTTGAAATTACTTCAACTAATATCGGATATTGTGAGATAATAATCTGGTGTACAGGCTTAACTTCTCGATAAATCTCGGCTTATTTGCCGAACAAGAAGATTATATTCTATTTCGATCTTCTTTTTTCATAAGAATGACGTTTAATTATGTTTTGTTATACTTTTAAGGGGCTGTACAAAAGGGAAAATCAGACAATGATGAAGACGTTTATTGTATTTTGTTTTAAAGATAAATCCGAGAGCGAATATGGAATTGGATATAAACAAATAATAATTAAGAATATGGAAATTAAAATCAGACAAGAACAAGAGAACGATTATAAAGTTGTTTATGAATTAATAGAACTTGCTTTTAGAAATATGGAAGAAAGCGATCATCGTGAACATTTTCTAGTGGAACGCTTACGTAAATCAGAAGCGTTTATACCAGAGCTTTCTTTAGTGGCAGAAAAGGATGGTGAAATTATTGGGTATATTCTGATGACTAAAGTGGAAATAGTATCAGATGTTAAAGCTATGTCTTCTTTAGCTTTGGCTCCGGTAGCTGTGTTACCTAAATATCAGGGACAAGGGGTTGGTGGTACACTAATTTGTGAAGTACATAAACGTGCTGTTGAATTAGGGTATGGGTCTGCTGTTTTATTGGGGCACAAAGATTATTATCCTAAGTTTGGATATAAAAAGGCCATCGATTTAGGCATTGAATTTCCCTTTGAGGTTTCTTACGAATATTGTATGGCGGTTGAATTGTTGCCGAATGCTCTAAAAAACGTACGGGGTATGGTTAAATATTCAAAACCATTTATTAATTAATAACGTTCATAAAAGATTATACTATATTTCTTCCATTTAAATGGTTAAAAAAAGCACATTTTCTCAGATTTTTGAAACACTATCTTTATCTTTGTTCTAGTTATAAAAACTGAATACAATGAGAGTGAGCAAGAAAAAAATATTCTGGGGATTTATGTTCCTTATATTAATAGCAGGAGGTATTATTTGTAAAATACGTTGGAAAGTTTGGTTCTATAATAGACCGGAAATAAGTTATGTGCTTACTAATGAACCTCAGCGAGTGATCCTAACTTTTGGAAATGATGGTGAACTTTCTCGTAATGTAAGTTGGGTATGCGGGGGAGTTTCTAAACAGGCAAAACTAGAATATACAAAAATAGGCTCTGGAGATACTCTTCTTATCGATGGCTCTTCTAAATTCCTTAAAACGTTAGGAGGTTTTAGCTATGCTAATTGGGCAAAGTTTAAGGATCTTGCTTACGGGGATTCTTATTCTTATCGAGTATGGAACGATGATCGGGCTTCTAACTGGTATTCATTTACTATGCAACAAGATTCTACGGATCACTTTTCTTTTATTTTTGTAGGTGACGTGCAGGATACACTACATGGAAAGACACGTGATTTTATGGAAAATGTACGCTATCGTTTTCCGCAGACCGATTTCTATATGCTTGGCGGTGATTTTATTGAACGTCCGATGAATTGTTATTGGGAAGAAGCATATCGGAGTGTTGATTCCATTGCTCCCAGTAAGCCTTTATTAGTTTCTCCTGGGAATCATGAATATGTAAAAGGAATGGTAAGAACTTTGGAACAACGTTTCAATTATTCCTTTTCATATTTGTTAGAATCCGAATATAAGAATAATAATGTGTATTCTGTTGATTATAAGGATGCTACAATTATTGTCCTTGACAGTAATCGTGATCCTTGGTTTTTATTTTCACAACGTGAATGGTTGGAGAAGACATTGAAGAATTCTGATAAAAAATGGAAAATTGTAATGTTACATCATCCTGTATATTCTATTAAGGGTAAGACAAATAACATATTAGTGCGCTGGATGTTCGATCCTTTGTTTAAAGAATATGGAGTTGATTTGGTGCTTCAAGGACATGAACATAACTATGCACGTATGACAAACAAAGAAGGTGATGGAAAAATGACTACACCTGTTTATCTGGTTAGTCATGCTTCTCCGAAAGGATATCGATTGAAGTTCAATGGTAAATATGACCGTTTTGGAACTAACAACCGTTTTTATCAAAATATTGATGTAAAGGGAGATACTCTTCGTATACAAGCATTTCTAGAGAATGACTCCCTGTATGATGATATGCAGGTTGTGAAAAATGCTTTGGGTATTCAGATAATAGATCGTGCACAGAACATTCCCGAAATATTAGAAATGCCTTGGCTAACTGGTAAAAAAGCAAAGGAATTTGAACAAAATGCAGAAAAATGGCGTAAACGGTCTTTAGTACAATAAATATTTTTTTCTCATACTTTGATACGTCTGTAGTTCCTTTTGCCAACTGTTACGGATATCTTGTTCTGAATCACCTTTTAGGATGGCTTTACGGACAGAATCTGTTCCCATAAGTAAATCGAACCATCGTGTACGTGAAAAAAAAGCTTCTCCTTCGCCGGATAGTTGGTAAAAATTCAAGAAGTAACGAAGAGTAAATCCATGTACATCTGTCACATTGCGTAAATCTTTTCCGTAACAAAGTGTCCCTTTATGCATTGGTTTTTTGTCGAATCCGGGTAAAGATTCAGGAGTGAAAGTAAAGCTACCGTATTTTTTATCAGGTGCGCCCAATACTTGAAAAGGAAAGGTTGTTCCACGCCCTACACTTATCTGAGTTGCTTCGAAAGGGCAAAGAGAAGCATATAACCGAATGGATTGTGCATTAGGTAAATTAGGAGATGGTTTTACGGGAAGTATGTAGGGTTGTCTATGTTTCCATCCTTTCATCGAAATAACAGTAAGTGGACAAGGGGACTTAGTTGTTGTTATCCAACCTTCTCCATTAATCATTTGTGCCAGTTCCCCTATCGTGCAACCATGGAGAATAGGAATTGGCAACATACCTACGAAACTTTGATAAGCAGGTTTTAATATAGGACCTTCTACGTAGTCGCATGGATTTGGACGATCGAGCACAATCAGTTCTTTTTGATTTTCGGCACAAGCTTCCATTACATAAAACATAGTACTTATATAGGTATAGAATCGTGCTCCTACATCTTGTATATCGAATAAAATAACATCCACATTCTTTAATTGTGCACTAGTAGGTTTTTTATTGTTTCCATAAAGCGAAACGATTGGTATTCCGGTGCGACTGTCTTTCCCATCTTTTACCTCTTCTCCTGCATCTGCATTTCCCCGAAAACCATGTTCCGGTGCAAATACCTGAACTACTTGAATATTTAATTTCAAAAGAGTATCGAGTAGATGAGTCTGTTTTGAACCAACAATAGATGTGTGATTTACAACCATTCCCACTCGTTTACCTTTGAGCAACGGCAAATATTGCTCGGTACGTTCGGCACCTGTAATCACTTTTCCAAAGATCGACACTGGAAAGGCTGTGAATGCTAGTATTGAAAGAATGAGGAAGAATCTGGTTTGCATATCAGTAAATTTTTGTAATATTGCACAAAAATATTCATTTATCCATAAGAAAACAAGTTATAAGTAGTAAAGAATATGAATCCAAATGAAATCATTGATAAATATTATCCGCAAGATAGTGCGCTGAGGTCAGTTTTACTAATACATAGTTATGCTGTAGTCCATAAGGCAATGAAAATAATAGATGCTCATCCGGAACTTTCATTAGATCGTAATTTTGTGCGCGAAGCAGCACTTTTGCATGATATAGGTATTTTTCAGACCGATGCTCCTGCTATTCATTGTTTAGGCTCCCATCCTTATATCTGCCATGGTTATTTAGGTGCTGACCTCTTGCGTAGTGAAGGATTTCCGCGTCATGCATTAGTGTGTGAGCGTCATACAGGTGCCGGACTGTCCTTACTGGAAATTATTGAACAGCAACTTCCGATTCCTCATCGTGATATGCTTCCCATCAGTTTAGAAGAGCAATTGATCTGTTTTGCTGATAAGTTCTTTTCGAAAACGCGCCTTGATGAAGAGAAATCTGTAGAAAAAGCCCGGAAAAGTATTGCAAAGTATGGTGAAGAGGGCCTTATACGCTTTAATAGATGGTGTTCTCTCTTTTTATAGCACTAAAAAATAATTAAATAACGAAGATTCGCACGTATAATTGATGAAGATTGTGTACTTTTGCCACTTCAAGCGTAAACTATTAGTTAATGGCGCCATTGAAAGTAAAAATAATTATATCATTCATACTGTTGATTGTCTTACTGATGCTTCCCGACGAGGCTGTGTCCCAACGTCGAAGAAGAGGGATGATTGCCTCCAACACTGCACAAAACGACTCCTTACAGGGGAATGATTCCCTGAGAGCAGATACAGTGACGGTGCAAATTGACTCTTTGCCACCAGCACAGAAGAAACAACCGCTTGATGCACCGGTTGTTTATGAATCTAATGACTCTACTGTCTTTACTTTAGGAGGTGCCGCTACATTGTATGGTGGTGGAAAGGTTAATTATCAGAATATTGAGCTTACTGCGGAAGTAATTTCCATGAATCTGGATAGTAGTACGGTTCATGCCTATGGTATTAAAGACTCTGTCGGAGTGATAAAGGGGAAACCTGTTTTTAAGGATGGAGATACTGCTTATGATACAGAAACGATTCGTTATAATTTCAAGTCTAAAAAAGCTGGTATCACAGATATTGTTACTCAACAGGGAGAAGGTTATGTGACAGGTAATAAGGCAAAGAAAGGTGCTAATGATGAAATCTTCATGCAGGATGGTCGGTATACGACTTGTGACCATCATGATCATCCGCACTTTTATATGCAGCTGACTAAAGCAAAAGTTCGTCCTAAGAAGAATGTAGTAACAGGACCGGCTTATCTTGTAGTTGAAGATGTTCCTTTGCCCTTGGCGGTACCCTTTTTCTTCTTTCCATTTTCCAGTAGTTATTCTTCGGGCTTTATTATGCCGACCTATATGGATGACTCCAGTCGTGGATTCGGTTTGGCTGAAGGAGGATATTACTTTGCAATCAGCGATATGATGGATTTGAAATTGACGGGAGATATATTCACAAAAGGTTCATGGAGACTGTCGGGATTAACTAATTATAATCGACGTTATAAATATTCTGGTACCTTGCAGGCCGATTATCAGGTTACAAAGACTGGAGATAAAGGAATGCCCGATTATGCTGTTGCCAAAGACTTTAAAATTGTATGGAACCATCGTCAGGATGCAAAGGCTAGTCCTAACAGTACGTTCTCGGCGAGTGTAAACTTTTCAACTAGTAGTTATGAACGTTCCAATATCAACAACCTTTATAACTCTCAGTTGCTGACTCAGAATACTAAAACATCAAGTATCAGTTATTCACGTAGTTTCCCGGATTTGGGTTTGACATTGTCAGGAACCAGTAATATTGCGCAGACCATGCGTGACTCTTCTATTGCAGTGACTCTGCCAGATCTTAATATTTCATTAAGTCGTTTGTTTCCGTTCAAGCGGAAGAAAGCAGCGGGAGCCGAACGTTGGTATGAAAAGATTTCTGTTAGTTATACCGGACGTATGACAAATAGTATCCGTACTAAAGATGATCGTTTGTTCAAAGCTGGATTTAACGAATGGGAACATTCGATGAATCATAATATTCCAGTTAGTGCTACTTTTACTTTATTCAAGTATTTTCAGGTTTCTCCTTCGGTGAATTATACAGAACGTTGGTATACCCGTAAGATAGATCAGGTGTATGATATGGAAAAACATCGGTTAGATCCGTTAATGAATGATACTATCAATGGTTTCTATCGTGTGTCCAACTATTCGGCCAGTTTGAGTTTGAGTACTAAGTTGTACGGTATGTATAAACCGCTTTTTATGAAGAAGAAGGAAATACAACTTCGTCATGTTTTTACTCCGCAGGTAAGTCTGAGTGGTGCCCCAGGTTTTAGTAAATATTGGGAAGAGTATACTGATTATAATGGGGTGACACAGTACTATTCTCCTTTTGGTGGACAACCTTATGGAGTTCCTTCACGAGAAGGTTCCGGAACTGTAAGCTTCTCTGTATCGAATAACTTGGAAATGAAGTATTATGATGCGAAAAAGGATACATTAAAGAAAGTGAGTTTGATTGATGAGTTTGGTATGGGTATGTCTTACAATATGGCTGCAAAGGAGAGACCTTGGAGTGATCTGAGCATGAACATCCGTTTGAAGTTGACTAAGAACTATACTTTTAATATGAACGCATCGTTTGCTACCTATGCTTACACATTCGATAAAAATGGTAATGTAGTTACTGGTAATCGTACGGAATGGTCTTATGGACGTTTCGGTCGTTTTCAAGGATACGGTTCTTCTTTCAATTATACCTTGAATAATGATACTTGGAAGAAATGGTTTGGACCAAAGGATGATGTGGATAAGGATAAAGATACTGAAGATGATGATGAAGAATCGGAAGATATAGAAGGAGAAAAGAAAGAAAAGAAGGTTGAAAAAGCACAAGCGGATCCAGATGGCTATCAGGTATTTAAAATGCCATGGTCTTTAAGTCTTAGCTACTCTTTTAATATTCGCGAAGATCGCACAAAACCTATTAATCGTTATTCTATGCGGTATCCGTTTACTTATACTCATAATATCAATGCGAATGGAAATGTAAAGATCTCCAATAACTGGTCACTTTCGTTCAATACAGGTTATGATTTTCAGGCGAAGGAAATAACACAAACTTCATGTACAATTTCACGTGACTTACACTGTTTTAATATACAGGCGAGTCTATCTCCGTTTGGACGTTGGAAATACTATAACGTTACTATTCGTGCCAATGCAAGTATTTTGCAAGATTTGAAATACGAACAGAGAAGCCAGACTCAAAGTAATATTCAGTGGTATTAAGCATATTCTAGATCAGTTTTTTCTAATAAAATAGAGAGTTGTATTTTGTTTGAACCTTATCAAGTAAATGCTCATTGATGATAAAATGACAGTCAGCAATTAAAAGACTGAAAATGCTCAATTGAACTAATTTTATCTTTATAATAAAAAACGAAGCTAGATTCTATTATAGCTTCGTTTTTATTATATAGTATCTTATAGAGTTTAAAGAAAGCGAGGTACTTTTACCAAACGATTTCTGTTTCTCCATGTGATTTCAAGTATTCATTTGTTCGGCTAAAGTGTTTATTCCCGAAAAAACCATTATAGGCTGAAAGGGGAGAAGGATGCGCTGAGTTAAGTACTAAATGTTTATTACGGTCAATAAATGCACCTTTTCGTTGGGCATACGCTCCCCATAAAATAAATACGATATGCTCTCTCTCTTCTGCTAACGCGCGGATAGCTGCATCAGTAAATACTTCCCAGCCGCGGTTTTGATGTGAACCGGCCTGATGGGCACGTACTGTTAAAGTAGCATTGAGCAATAATACGCCTTGTTGAGCCCAACGAGTTAAATTTCCAGTAGCAGGTGTTTCAGTTCCTAGATCTGCCTTTATCTCTTTAAAAATATTAATTAGAGATGGAGGGAAGGGAACGCCATCGTTTACGGAGAAGCAGAGCCCGTGTGCTTGTCCCGGACCATGATAAGGATCCTGACCAATAATAACTACTTTTACTTTGTCGAAAGGGCAAAGATTAAAAGCATTGAAAATGAGTTTTCCTGGAGGAAATATTTGATATTTACTGTATTCGTTTCTAACGAATTCTGTTAATGTTCGAAAATAATCTTTTTCAAATTCGGGTTGTAGATGTGTTTTCCAACTTTCTTCTATCTGTACATTCATGGTTATTATATAAGGTGTATATTAAGTTCTTCACATTCTTTACGCATATCTTCGGGCCAAATGCTAGCCTGTATTTCTCCAATATGAGCTTTACGTAGGTAGAACATACACAAACGAGATTGTCCGATACCGCCACCGATAGATAAAGGAAGAGTATCGCTCATCAATCGTTTGTGGAAATAGAGTTCTAATCGTTTTTCTTCATTTTCTTCTTTCAGCTGACGTTGCAATGCTTCTTTATCCACACGAATCCCCATGGAAGATAATTCGATAGAACGCTGTAGAACCTCGTCCCAAAGTAAGAGATCACCATTAAGTCCGGGCAGATCATTCAGTCCAGTAGAAGTATAGTCGTCATAATCGGGAGCACGTCCATCATGCTTCTTTCCATCGCTTAGTTTGCAACCGATGCCGATAATAAATACGGCTCCATATTTCTGGCAAATGGCATGTTCCCGACATTTAGGTTCTAAATTCGGATAAAGCTGGCGTAACTCTTCAGAATGTATAAAATGTAATTTTTGTGGTAAGCAAGGTTTGATTTGCGGATACATCTCATAAACCATGTATTCTGTACGAATCATAGCTGCATAGATGCGATTAACAATCTCTTTCAGGAAATCAATATTTCTATCTTCGTTGGTGATAACGCGTTCCCAATCCCATTGATCCACGTAAAGAGAGTGAAGGTTTCCTAATTCTTCGTCCGAACGAATTGCGTTCATGTCGGTATAGATACCGTATCCCGGCTCGATACGGTAATCTGCTAAAGTGAGCCTTTTCCATTTTGCCAATGAATGCACTACTTCAGCTTGGGCATCTCCAAGGTCCTTGATTGGGAATGAAACCGGACGTTCTATTCCGTTTAGGTCATCATTGATCCCCATACCTTTCAGTACAAAGAGGGGAGCTGTCACGCGTCTTAAGCGCAGCTCAGATGACAGGTTCAACTGGAAGAACTCTTTTATCTGTTTTATTCCTAACTCGGTCTGTTTTAGGTCGAGCAATGGTTTATAGTTCTTAGGTTTTATCAAGTAACTCATAGGTTTTTTGGATGTTATTTGTCGGCAAAGATAGAAATAATATTGATATATGTATTGCATATTCTCTAAAATATTGTCTATTTGATAAAGTATTTACCATATATGTATTCAAAATAACAATATGATATATAAGATAAACTTATGATAAATGTAATAAATAGCATCTGATCATCGTTTTTTGGTTAATAGTTTGTTGGGATAGTGAGATAAATTGTGAAAGATAGGAACATTTATAGGTTTTATTCCTATGTATTTGAGAAATAAAGGTATGCTGATAAAATGAAGATTTTATTAGGAAGATGCGAAGATTTTTTATACTTTTGCCCTCGCATTTTGGGAATGATCTAGTAGCTTAATGAATAGAGTGGCAGATTCCGATGCAAGGGAATATTTTGAGTTGGGTTGTGAGAGTACAATTTGTGAGTTCAAAATATAGATTAAGGTAACTAGTGTAAAAACGATATAGGCACCTGTAGTTCAATGGATAGAATACAAGATTCCGGTTCTTGAGATGAGGGTTCGATTCCTCCGGGTGTACAACGCAAAAGCTAACTTGTAAAAGTTGGCTTTTGTTGTTTATACACGTGTTGTTATATAACTTTGCTTTTGCTGTTAAAAGTGATTTTATTATATTACAGAGACGATTAATTGGATGATCTGTTTTGTATCAGCAGCATAGAATAACGTTTCTATAGATTTATATTACTTACAAGAATTAACTTCTTGACACTTGTAATCCTTCCTTTGATAATGACATTTCTACAAAACGTGCACGTGGGTTAGGAGCTTGTTCAGTTAGTATTCGCCGGATCTTACCAGCTGCTTCTGGATTTTTGGCTACCATATATAGGTATCCACCACCTCCTGCACCAGGTAGTTTACAGCCTAATGTATAATCTTGGATCTGATCTATAATAGCTTTCACTGCAGGAGGATTGGTACCACTGTCCAAGGCTTGGTTTTGTATCCAAGTCTTGTTGATTAAATGCCCGAAGTTGTTGAAGTCTCCCCGTAAAATAGCTTCACTCATATCCAGTGCATGTGCTTTCATTTCTGCAAGTAATCCAAGATGTATGCCTGAATTCAGAAACATAGAGCTGACTATCTCTGAGAGAATACCTTTAGCTGTACGAGTGATTCCTGTGTAATAGAGTAAGTGACAGTTTCGGTAGTCGGGCTGAACGAAAAGTTGGTCGGGGAGCCAGCGTATTAATGGAGTTTGTTCAAATCCAGTTTCCGATTGAAGTAATTTTACTCCAGGAAAGACTCCTCCGTATTGATCTTGCCATCCGCCTCCTGTGGTTAATAATTGTTCTAATACTAACGTATAATTGCAAATGTCATTCTTGTCCCATGCCAATCCGCAGAAGTCATTGATAGCTCCAAGTACGGTAGAGGCTAGAATGGAACTAGTTCCTAGACCTGATCCCGCCGGTATAGCGGCTAATAAAGTAATTTCAAGTCCTGAACCAAAAGATTTTAGTTGATCTTCTAAAGAAACATAAGACTCTACTGAGAATATCGGTGCGAAACCGGCTAATGTAAGTGCTGCTTTGGGGATAGAAAAAGGAGAACCTACTTTCTTGTAATCCTGTAATTCTTCATAGTTTCTGATAATTTCCATAGCTCCCATGTCAATGGAACGAAGAACAATATGAAAATCTTTGCTTGGTTTGATATATACTTGTAACGGTGGTTGTCCGTTCAACTCAATGGAAAAATTGACTACATTTCCTCCTGAATAAAGAGAGTAGGGAGGAGTATCTGTCCATCCACCTGCAATGTCAATTCTTACCGGGCTACGCCCCCATACAATTTGATCGGAATACACATTGAGTTTCGGTTGATTCTTTCGCTCTGCAACTGCTCCTAACAGGCTGTCCCGAAGAAGTTGGAAAGCAGCTTGTTCTTCTTTCTTATAATTGTTGTCATTATGCAGTTTCATGATACGTGCCCGTAGCATTCGGTTATGGATGCGTATCATTGGTGCTGTTGTTCCTTTCAAAATGTCGGGAGTTGGCAGATTCTGGTTTACAAACTCTGTGGCAGCATCTTGTAAATCCAGTTGGTAGAAGATACTTTTCTCATAGTTGGCAACCAGCTCTTGCCAGTTGTTTCGTCGGTAAGCAGTACGTTGTGCATAAAGGCGCTTTAAATTTGCTTTTGCTGATATTTCGTCAGCGGATAGTTTTTCTGCTTTCATCCAAAGCCTTTTCCCCTCTTCAAGTTGAGGTTCGGAGATCATCCAACGTACTAATATGCCGAGTTCTTCTATTGAATCTGTAACAGGAAAGATGGAGGCGGCCTGTAGATCATCTTTACGTCCTTTCAGGTAATCTAAAGATAATCCTCTTTCTTTCATCCATTGCGGGAAAGACTTACCGAGAAATATAGTTGTTTCGCAGGCAAGTGATCCTTTAAAGACATCATCCAGTCCGTAAGGTCTTGCCACGAAGTCACTCTCTTCTAATGGAACAATATCGATGCAGACTCCATTTGGTAGACTGATATTCCAATGATTCTCAGGGATGCCGGTGATAATTTGACAGGAACCAATCTTCCATCCTTCTCCTACATGGCTATTTTCTATCCATAAATTCGCATTATCAACCGACAAGGATATTTGTGTGATAGAGTTTTGTATGAAGATGGCCGGATTGGGTTTCACTTTCCGGTGCATAATCTGTCTTTGGTCGCGTACTTTATCTTGTATGGTTAGAGTCGAAGAAATTAGCTCCCGACTTGTTCCATAATGATAAAATTCTCCACCAGGGAGAGGAAGTATAGTTACTGAGAGTTCATTTATCTCTTTATCTGCGATTTTAGGGTGTTCCCCTAAAGCTAATCCATAATCCGAATATAAATCGTAATAATTGATTTCTTTTGTTCCTTCTTTAAAGGAACGTTTCATTAATAATTCTATGGCTCGGTCACTCAATATCCATATGCCGATATCCATTAGAAAAAGATGTGATTTGGATAAGTTCTCTAATTCTACCAATGAAGGTTTTTGTAACATGAAATCGAGCACTTCCGGATTTTTTCGATTGGACACAAATACACCATGGTGGGTTGCTAAAGAAGGATTTACCCATAGACCATAGCATACGACATCTACATTAGGAATCTTTTGCAAAGGTTTCTCCGAACGGATGTATACATCTCCACTTGCAATCAGAGTATTCAGACCACCCGGTGTCTGTTGCATGATTTTCTCATAAAGAGGAAGTTGTAATGAAAGCAGGTTTTGGCTAAGCTTCTGACCTCGTTCCCAACTAAAAACCGGTATTGGAGTTAATATCTTTCCGGAAGGTGCATATCCGGGTAGACGACGACTTTGTCCTCCCGCATGGAGTAATATTCTTTTCTCTTTTCTTATCCACTGGCTAAAAGATTCTTGCGGAGCAAATTCCTGATGACAGGCTTGTAATAGCCAACTAGTTCCACCGCCCGAACCTAATTTACTTCCTATCGGATCCGATGTACAAAACCAATCTGTGTGATCAACATTTTCCAGTTCATGAAAACAATTGATTAAGTTCGGAGGTAAGGATAGTAACTTTTGCATAGTAATAATTAGTTTGAATAAAATCGTTATAAATTAAACTTAGACAAAAATAGCATTAATATTTTTGCTTTCCGATTTTTATTCTGTTTTTATAGGCTAATTCATGTGTTGCAAGTGTATCCTTTATCGTCAATATAGTGAATTGTAAATACACAAAGAATAAGAAAATAATCATCAAATAGCTTTTTGAAAGCTTATTATCCAATTTTGCTTATTTTCTTTAATCTTTCTTCATCTATAATCTTGATTTTCCTTCCATCGATGGTGATCAAGCGTTCCGTCGCGAATTGAGAAAGGGTACGGATAGCATTTGATGTGGTCATATTGGATAGACTTGCAAGATCTTCGCGTGAAAGATAGATACTTAAAGTAGAACCATCCTCTTCCAAACCATAATTCTCTCTCAGGAAGAGTAAAGATTCTGCGAGTCGTCCGCGAATATGTTTTTGAGTAAGATTGACCGTACGTTCATCGGCAATACCTAAATCAATAGAAAGTTGGCGGATAAAGAACATTGCCAGATCATTATTCTGGGAAATTAAAATAGTAATAGCATTCATGGGAATCAGACAAACTATCGAAGGCTCAAAAGCGGCAGCGGCAGTAACGAAATCTTCTTTGGCGAAATAAGCGCGGTAAGCAAAGTATTCTCTCGGTTTGATCATACGAATAATCTGACTTCTACCTCCTACGCCGTTTATAAAGATTTTGACTTTACCTTTGATGAGACACATCAAATGGGTGGGTGTTTCTCCTTCGCAATAGATGGTTTCGTTTTTTTTGTAGGTCTGTATTGTGTAATTGTTCATCAGAAACTCCTTCTGCTCATTGTTCAAAGGAGCTATCAAATCGGACAAAGGCTCCGAAATATTGATATCTGATATGTTTATTTTTACCATTGGTGCTACAAAACTGTGTTATACAGCACAAAAGTAGAAAGAAAAAATGAAAAAATGAAACGAATCTATAAAAAGATTGCACAAAAGAGGCCTCTTTCGTGCAATCTTATTTTTCTCATTCTTGTTTATTATTTAGTGAATAAGAGCTCTCTGTATTTAGGTAATGGCCATATTTCATCATCCACTTCCATTTCCAGATGGTCGATGTGATCACGTATTTTGTCAAGATACGGGCGTACATTTTCTTCGTATTCAAATGCCTTTTCTTTGTAGTGCTCTTTATGATTGGCCACTTTTCTTGCTTCGGTCATATCATGCACTAACATTTTGATAGAAGTGACACGATGAGATATTTCGCGAATCAGTTCTTTACGGTCAGCACTTAATACTTCAAATTCTTCTGGAGAGAAGATTTCTTTCAATCCTCGTAAATTCTCGAGCAAACGATTTTGATAAGCTACAGCTGTCGGGACAATGTGATTGATGGCAAGGTCACCCAATACACGACTTTCGATCTGCACCTTCATTGTATATTTTTCCAGTTCCACTTCCAGACGGCAGTTCAATTCTGTTTCATTGAAGATGCGTTCACCGATAAGAACAGCTTTTGACTGGTTATCGACGTAGTGCATCAGAGCTTGTGGCACGTGGCAAATATTGGTTAGTCCACGACGGGCAGCTTCTTGTTTCCATTCTTCCGAATAACCATCACCTTCAAAACGGATCGGTTCGGAAGCAATAATTGTTTCTTTCAGCAGGCGGAAGATCGCTTCGTCTTTACCTACCCCTTCTTCCATCAGTTTTTCTACCGATGCGCGGAATTCGTTCAGTTGATTTGCCATAGCTGCGTTGATGGTGATCATGGCAGCAGCACAATTTGAAGAAGAACCGGCAGCACGAAACTCGAAACGATTGCCGGTAAAAGCGAAAGGAGAAGTACGGTTACGGTCTGTTGTATCGAGTAGGATTTCAGGAATACGTCCAATACCGAGTTTCAATGTTGTTTTCTCTTCCGGAGTCATTTTTTCGTTTCCTACTTGGCGGACAATTTCGTCTAATGTAGCCGATAGTTGCTTTCCCAAAAAGCAGGAAAGGATGGCAGGAGGAGCTTCGTTGGCTCCTAGTCGGTAGCTATTGCTGGCACTCATGATAGAAGCCCGCAGTAAATCCTGATTTTTATATACCATCATCAATGCATTGACCAAGAAGGTGAGGAATAACATATTACCTTTCGGGTTCTTGCCCGGAGCAAACAAGTTGATACCGGTGTCGGTACAAAGTGACCAGTTATTGTGTTTGCCGGAACCATTTACACCACTGTATGGCTTTTCGTGTAACAGTACATTAAAATGATGTTTGCGCGCGATACGTTTCATCAGGTCCATAACGAGCTGATTGTGGTCATTTGCCAGGTTACAGTTTTCGAAGATAGGAGCCAGTTCAAATTGATTGGGAGCCACTTCGTTGTGCCGGGTTTTGGCAGGTATTCCCAGTTTATGACATTCTATTTCCAGCTCCTTCATAAAAGCGGTGACACGTGGAGGGATTGAACCGAAATAATGGTCTTCCAATTGTTGGTCTTTGGCAGATGAATGTCCCATTAATGTTCTTCCTGTCAGGCAGAGATCAGGGCGTGCATTATATAAAGAAGAATCTACAAGGAAATATTCCTGTTCCCAACCAAGATTTGTATATACGCGTGTTACATTCTTATCGAATAATTGACAGACTTCAGTAGCAGCTTTATCTACAGCTGCAAGAGCTTTCAGTAAAGGAGTTTTGTAGTCGAGTGCTTCACCGGTATAGGAAATAAAGATAGTTGGGATACAAAGAGTTGTATCTACGACGAATGCGGGAGACGAAACATCCCATGCTGTATATCCGCGAGCTTCGAAAGTATTACGGATACCACCGTTAGGGAAAGAAGAGGCATCCGGTTCTTGCTGTATAAGAAGCTTTCCGGAAAAACGTTCGATTACTCCACCTTCTTCACTGAACTCAATGAAGCCATCATGCTTTTCGGCCGTCCCGTCTGTCAGAGGTTGGAACCAGTGTGTGTAGTGAGTCACATTAAGTGATTTAGCCCAACTCTTCATACCATTGGCAACCAAGTCTGCTACATCCCGACTGATGGGTGTACCTTTTTCAATGGCATCGATTACAGCCCTGTAAGCTTCTTTCGGAAGATACTCCTGCATCTTTTTGCGATCGAACACATGGCTACCATAATAATCTGAGAGTTTGTTGGAAGGGGCAGTTACTTCCAGAGCTTTCCGATTGGAAAGTTGTTGCAAAGCGAAAAATCTCAATTTGGACATAAATAGTCTGATTTTTATCGGTTGATGGTGCAAAATTATATGTTTTTTCTGAAAGTACCCCTATTTTTTAGGGGGTAATTTGAAAAATAGTTTGTTTTTTGAGGGGACTCCCCCCTTCGTATGCAAATGGAGAGACATATTTATTTAAATTTGTCCGTTTACAATAAAAAGTTACCTAATATACCCCATGTAGTTATAAACCAATAAAGAATTTGATGATGGAAAATAATAGATTTACCACTTGTGCGAGTAATTATATTGCTTCTTTAAGGAAAGAAGGTCGATACTCTACAGCACACGTATACACAAACGCTATCCGTTCTTTTACTCAGTTTTGTGGAACGCCGTCCGTTGCGTTTTCTCAGATAAATCGCGAGAATCTGAAACGATATAGCAATTACCTCATAGCCCGTAAATTGAAACTTAATACAATATCTACTTATATGCGTATGCTGCGATGTATTTACAATCAGGGAGTCGATGCAGGTCAGGCACCTTACATCTATCGTTTATTTCATGATGTCTTTACAGGAGTGGAGACTCGACAAAAGAAAGCACTTCCCGTACGCGAACTTCATACCTTATTATATAAAGATCCTCAATCCGACTCTCTCCGTCGTACTCAGGCTATTGCCAGCCTATTGTTTCAATTTTGTGGTATGCCTTTTAGCGATCTTGTTCATTTGGAGAAAACGAACCTGAAACAGGGCATCCTTAAATATAACCGTATGAAAACAGGCACTCCTATGTGTCTTGAGATTTTGGATACTGCAATGGAGGCTATTTTTCAGCTTCGCAATACACAACATACTCATCATTCTGATTATCCAGATTATCTATTTCATGTGTTGAGTGGAAATTATAAAAGAAATGAGGAAAATGCTTATAAAGAATATCAATCAGCTTTGCGTCGTTTCAATAATCAACTGAAGAGTTTAGCCAGACGATTATGTGTTCGCTCTTCCGTAACTTCATATACTTTTCGGCATTCTTGGGCTACTACTGCCAAATATCGGGGGACTTCTATTGAAATGATCAGTGAGTCGTTAGGTCATAGGTCGATCAAGACTACTCAGATCTACTTAAAAGGTTTCGATTTAGCAGAAAGGACTAAAGTAAATCGTATGAATTATTCTTACGTAAAGAATTGTATAGAGATGAATATAATATAGATAAATGATTGAATAATAATGTTGTATGTCGTCCGTTACTTCTTAGGTAACGGATATGAATTCGATGCAAAGATAGATAAAATAGTAAATAGCAAGCAAATAAAAAATATCTTTTTTTCTTTTTTCTTAGAATATATAGCAAAAAAATATCTGGACACGAATAAAAATTATTGTGTCAAGGAATCTTCTATTACTTGAATGTTAATGAACTCTGTTATGTGTCAGAAAAGACTCTTCTAGCTTCTGATAACAACATTCATATCCGTTACCTAAGAAGTAACGGATAAACATGGGGTAAAAATAGATGATTCTTAACAAAAATGACGATTCCCAAGTTCTGCCGGCAAATGTGACTGGCAGAAGCGTAGCACGCTCAAAACGTTGGTTGGTGGCTATAGTACGTATCTGCCATGAGAAAAAGACAAGCGAGCGTCTCACTAAAATGGGAATTGAAAACTTCCTTCCTCTTCAACAAGAATGCCATCAATGGAGTGACCGTCGTAAAGTGATCGATCGTGTTTTACTTCCTA